>NSJL01000067.1 GCA_002634385.1 Nitrospira sp. | reverse complement strand
CCTCGTTGCGGCGGGAGCGCCGCCCCCGCCGCAACGAGGCTCCCCGTCCCCCCGTTGAAGGAAAGCGGACCAGGGGGGAGCGGCGCAGCGCCTTCAGGAGGTGCGGATTATTATTCCCTTGTGGTGAGCAAGATACGGCAGCAGTGGGTCTACCCCGAAACCCTTGACAGGGATGTGGAAGCCGTCATCTCCATACGGATTGCGAAGGACGGGAGCGTAACCATCGACCGGCTGGAAAAGAGCTCGGGCAACCGCCTTTTCGACCGGTCGGTAATGAGTGCCATTACAAAAGCGAGCCCTCTCCCCGCCCCACCCCCGGGTGTGGAAGAGATCGGCGTGAGGTTCAGACCATAATGAGAATATCCGGAGTACACAATACCTATCGTAAAATTTCCGGAGCCCGGTGCATGAAGGGTACTGCTTCGCTCTTCGCTGTTTTCCCCGTGCGGCACCTCTTTCTTGCCGCCCTGCTCATCGTGCTGCTCATGGGGAGCATCCGCCCCGCCGGCGCCAAAGTGTATATCGACATCACCTCTCCGGGATTCCGGAAGCTCCCCATCGCCGTGCAGAACTTCACCGGCGGGAAAGAGGTTTCGGAGGTGGTGAAGGGCGATCTTGCCTTCACCGGGCTCTTCGAACCCATAGAGGACCCGGCTCAGATCGAGCAGCCGGAGCAGCCCTTCAACCCCGCAAGCTGGCAGGGGCTCGGGGTCGAGCTCGTGGTCAAAGGCACCGTGACCATGCCCGGGGCGGACAGGATCGCCGCTGTGGTGGCCGCCTACGATGTTTCCGAGGGGAGAGAGGTGTTCCGGAAGGAATACACCGCTTCGGCGGACATACTGCGACAGGTGGGCCACTCCATCGCCAATGATATCTACACCCTCCTTACCGGCCAGCCCGGGATCTTCAAGACGAAAATCGTCTTCGTGGGGGAAAAAGGCGGTACGCGGGAGCTCTACCTGATGGATTGGGACGGACACCGGGTGCAGGGGCTCGGGATTACCGGCGGCATTCTCCTCACCCCCCGTTGGTCGCCGGACAGGACAAAGCTCCTCTATTCGGCGGAGAGGCATCGCCAATGGGGCATCTATCTTCTTGATCTGAATACCATGAAGGAGAAAAACCTCCTCACCCTGAACGGGCTGAACATGGCGGGGGGATTCTTCCCCGACAGCCGGGAGTTCCTCTTCTCCTCCTCGCGGGAAGGGAACCCCGATATCTACCTTGGCAGCACGGGAGGCTCGAAGGGGCGTAAGGTCATTTCCTCTCCCTGGATAGATGTCTCCCCCTCCGTCTCGGCGGACGGCGGCTCCCTCCTCTTCGTCTCCAACCGGTCCGGCTCGCCCCAGATCTACTTGTGCGACAGAGACGGATACGGAATACGGAGACTCACCTTCGAGGGGAACTATAATACCTCCCCTGTATGGTCCCCCCGGGGGGACAGGATTGCCTTCGTCAGCAGGGCCGGCGGGCGGCACCATATTTTCACTATCAAGCCCGACGGTTCGGGGCTGGTGCAGCTCACCATCTCCGGGAACAACGAGGACCCCTCTTTCTCCCCTGACGGCCGCTATATCACCTTCACCTCCGACAGGGACGGCCCGAAAAGCATCTATCTCATGAGGGCGAACGGCGAGGGACAGGTGCGCGTCACACCGAAGGGGCTTAAAGCAGGAAGCTCAAGCTGGTCGCCACAATAAAGACAGAGAACAACAGGTAGAGGTAGAGGTAGAGAAAAAGACAACTCTACTTCTTTACACGACTTACGCACATTCAATAAATGACTCTGCACGGTAAGGATTTCCCCTCTCCGTCATTCCGGCAGATCCGTTGAGCCGGAATCCAGAGTTTTCAAAAACTTCTGGACTCCGGTTTTCACCGGAGTGACGAAATATGCGTAACTCGTATTCTTTATTTTTCTTTTTTGTTTTTACTTTGCCTTTACCTGTCTTACTCTATCTTTTACATTTCTACCCGCGTAATGACGCCGTGGAGCTTGTGGGAGGGGAGCTTGTAAAACTGCACGTAGGCAGGGGTCAGCCGCTTGAAGAGGGAGAAGATCTTCCAGACAATATTCCGGGTAGAGATGTCCTCAAGACCGTAGAAAATGGCTCTCTCATCGATTTCGGCCTCTTTCAGAATCTCCTCGATGTCCACCACTTCCATATACCCCAACTGTATCTCGAAGGAACGTAGCCCCTCCGCATAGCAGGCCTTGAAAAAGCCGGTCACGCCGAAGGGATCGTCGCGTGACGAGAGCCTGTAAAATATTTTGTGTAAGTAGCCTTCTGGGGTAGAATAGCAGACCACCCCGGAGGGAGAACGCATGAAGAAGATACGATCTGAACTGATTGACGAACTCGTAAAAGACTACCAGAAACCTGAAGACATCTTGGGCGAAGGGGGACTGCTCAAGCAGCTGACCAAAGCGGTACTGGAGCGGTGTTTGCAGGGGGAACTGACGCACCATTTGGGTTATAAGAAGAACGACCCCGAAGGCAGAAACAGCGGCAACAGCCGCAACGGCTCCTATGAGAAGACGGTCATCGGGGAGCAGGGGGAAATGCCCGTCAAAATACCCCGTGACCGGCAAGGGACCTTTGAGCCGGTGCTGGTGCCCAAAGGAGTGACGCGCTTTAGCGGCTTTGATGATACGATCATTTCCCTATACGCCCGGGGACTGACGACCCGAGACATTCAGAGTCATTTGCAGGAGATCTATGGCGTGGAGGTTTCCCCCGCCCTGATCTCCACGGTCACGGATGCCGTGGAGCAGGACGTCAAAGCCTGGCAGAGCAGGCCTTTGGAAGGGGTGTATCCCATCG
>NSJL01000014.1 GCA_002634385.1 Nitrospira sp. | reverse complement strand
ACCGGGAAACCGTCGACGCCATCTCCTGCGTCTCCCCTGCGATCATCGAGCTGCTCTGTGCCGGGGCCTGCTCCATGGATGTGGTAGTCTGCGCCTGCATGGCCGTGGCCCGGGGCATGGATCCCAAAGAGGCCGCGGAGAAGGCCACGGAAGCGGCGAACGTCATTATGGCCCTGCCCTCCCCCAGCCTCAAGAAGGCCGCGCAAATGACGGCGGACATCATGAAGGGCCTGGACTTCTGAGGCAGGGAGGGGAAAATCTATGGAAAAGAGATCGGCGCTATTGCTTGCCCAGGCGGACCATGTCACCGGTGAAGTCCTCGGGTTTGCCGTGGAGAGGATCATGGGATTGGGAGCACACAATGTCCAGCTCATCCCCACGATCACCAAGAAGAACCGGCCAGGGCACATTCTCCTCATCGATACAATGGCGGCCAAAGAGGAGGTCATTGCCGAATTCCTGATAAAGGAGCTCAAGGTAACAGGGTATCACCGGGTGGATACCACCCATATCTTCTACCGCGTTACCTATGTCACGAGAAAGATCACTATCAAACTGAAGGAGAAGACCGAAGAGTTTCAGTGCGAGGTGAAGCTCGTGGGAGATCCCGGGCAGCCCTTATGCATGGATGTGGAGCATGACTTCCTGGTGAAGGTCCAGACCCAGGTGAAAGAGAAGATGAACTGCCTCATCTCGCTCAATGAACTGAGGACCTTGATCGAATCGAAACTGAGGGAAACCGATGAGGAGGTTACCATAGTGCTATGAAAAGCGTCTATTTCGATTGTTTTGCCGGTATCAGCGGCGATATGTGCCTCGGCGCCCTCGTGGATGCCGGGGTTCCCCTTGCAGACTTGGAAAAGTCCCTCAAGGACCTTCCCGTAACCGGCTATTCTCTCTCTTCCCGCAAAGTGACCCGCAACGGCGTCTCCGCCACAAAGGTCGATGTCATCCTTAAAGGGAAGGGACACGGAAAAGCGGTCCGCTGGGAGGATATTGCCGGTATTATTAATAGCTCCACCCTGAAGAATACCGTAAAGCAAAGGGGGTTGCATATCTTCAGGACCCTCTTTGAAGCGGAAGCAAAGGTTCATGGAGAACCCTTCGAAGAGGTCCATCTCCATGAGCTGGGGGGCATCGATTGCCTGGTGGACATCTTCGGCACCCTTTGCGGACTCTCTCTCCTGGGAGTAGAGAGAGTGTACACTTCTGCCATCAATGTGGGCAGCGGCACCGTTGAAACAGACCACGGCGTTCTTCCGGTGCCTGCTCCCGCCACCGCGGAACTGCTGAAAGGCTTTCCGGTATACCAGTCGGATATCCCCTTTGAGCTGACGACTCCTACAGGGGCGGTACTTCTCAAGGGATTGGATGCAGAACATCTCCCGAAGCCGTCGTTTTCAATCGGCTCAATCGGCTATGGGGCGGGCAGCAGGGATTTCCCCTCTCTGTCCAATACCTTGCGCTTGTTCATTGGATAGCAGGGTATGCAGACAGACTACTTCTCCTGCAGCAGCGGCTTTTTCCTGCTGGACGGTGCTGCTTCTGTCGAATCTCGTAAAGGAAAAGCGCTGTTCCGGGGTATCTGCGGCATGTCTCTGTCCGGGGGTTCTGTGGTAGAATTAGAGGATGGTACCGACCGCGGGCATTGTCATTATCGGCGACGAGATCCTTTCCGGGATGGTGCAGGATTCCAACTCCTTTTTCATGGTGAGGGAATTGCGCCGTATCGGGATCGATGTCCGGCACATTTCGGTCATCGGCGATGATATCGATGAGATCGCTTGTGAAGTGAAGGAGATCTCGGGCAGGTATGCTTACGTTTTCACGTCGGGGGGGATCGGTCCGACGCACGACGACGTCACCATCCCCGGGATCGCAAGAGCCTTCGGAGTGCAGCCGGTCATCCATGAAAAACTCCGGGATTTCCTGGTGAAGCATTTCGGATTCTGTCTCTCCCCCGAACAGCTTCGCATGGCGGAGGTTCCCGGAGGTGCCGAAGTGATACAGGATAAAAGCATAGGCCTCCCTCTCATCCTGTTCAGAAATATCTATATTCTCCCGGGCATCCCCGAGTACCTGCGGGAGAAGTTTCATGTCATTACACGGCTGATCTTCAATGGCAAGCCCCCTGGTATGAGGAAGGTATACCTGACGGAATATGAGTCGCGGCTCGCCCCCCTCCTGAACGAGATCGTCAGGGAGTATCGGGGCGTGAAGATAGGGTCCTATCCCGCGGTCAACAGGAGGGACTACTGCGTCATGGTCACCATGGAATCCCGCGACGAAGAGTGCCTGCGCTCCGCGGTGCAGAGTCTCCTCTGCGGCGTGCCGCCCGGCAAGGTCGTGCGGGTGGAGGAGTAGCTCTTTTCCGTAGTAGCGCGGCGGCTCCGGCAAACGCCAGAAGCCCCGTACCCAGCGGGTATTCGATGCTGTACACCACCGGCGTCAGGGCGAGCCGTGTCGCGGTTCTCAGTGTCTCGTGCCTCCTGATGAATTCCGCCAGCGGGGGAGATACCCGGTAATAGAATTGCACCAGGCGTTTGCCCAAGGGATGCAGAAGAAGACAGGAGTCCCTGAAGTCCCTCAATACCCTGACATGGGGATCGAGGGGCGACCCGAAGGCTGCCGTTGCAATGAAACAACCCCCGCCGCCCCCGCTTACCGTTACCGTGGCGCCCCCTGTTCCGGAACTGGCCGGTACGGCAACCCCCACGGGGTCGGTGATACTGCTGTCCGTCGCTCCGTCGGAATCACCATTCCCCCCGTCGATGAGGTTCAGCGTTACGGCGCTGCCGCTTATCACCGCATTGGGGTATTCGGAGAATCCTGCCGCATCAACCTTGTATATCCTGCTCCCCGCGGGAATGCTGCCCGGCATGGTGAGGACTACCGTTATGGTGCTCCCCTGCACGATGCCGCGCACCTTGTAGCTTACCAGCCCGTGCGTGAATAAAAAGTCCGTCGGCTTGCCCGTCTGATTCAGGGTCGCGCTGGTATCGGAAAGGGCGGCGGCTTCCGTAAGGAAAGCCCCCTTGTTCACAGATACATCGATGGTAATCGAGCCGGTACCGGTAGCGGCCGGCGGGGTCGCCCTTGTATTGTCCGCAGGAAAGGCATCCGTCTGATCGGATACCCCGTCTCCATCGGAATCCGCTGCCGCGACTGCGGTGAGAAAGCTCCAGGTGAAGGTGGTGGACAGCGCATTGCCTGCGGGGTCCCGTATCCCGGTGGAGAGGGAGGCAGTATAGGTGGTATTGTTTGCCAGGGCCGCAGAGGGGGTAAAAGTGGCGGTTCTGTTCGCATCGCTGTAGGACACCGTTCCTGCCACCGCCCCGTTGTTGATCCTGAAGGTGGTGGGGGTGAGGGTGGAGGCATCCATGGATTCGCTGAAGGTTGCGGCGATTACCGTGGTGGTGGATACCCCGGAGGCGTTATTGACAGGGTTTACCGAGACGACGGTGGGCGGGATCACATCTGCGGGTAATGAGATATTCACCGTTGCGGACCTGCTGAGGGAGACGTTCCCTGCGGCATCCTGTGCCCAGGCATAAAGGGTCCTCGTTCCCGAGGAGGTAAAAGTAAAGCTCGCGGGAGGCGTCGCACTCCATCCTGCGGCTCCCGCCAGGGGAGTGGAAGCCGTCTCGGTAAGGAGATACCCCGTTACGCCGATATTGTCCGTAGCGGTAAAGACGGTGACGGAAACAGTCAGGGAGTTGGACGTGAGCGGGATACTGAAGGCGGTCACCACGGGCGGCGATGTGTCCGCCGGCAATGAAATAGTTACGATGCCGGACCTGCTGGACGATATATTGCCTGCGGCGTCCTTTGCCCAGGCGTAGAGAGTCTTTGCTCCTGCCGAGCTGAACGTATAACTTGACGGGGGAGTGGCGCTCCAGCCCGGATCGGTTGCAGAGGGAGTGGAGGCTGTCTCGGTGAGCAGGTACCCCGTCACCCCGGTATTGTCTGTTGCGCTGAAAACGCTGATGAGCACGGTCAGGGAGTTGGACGTGAGCGGGATACTGAAGGAGGTCACCGTCGGCGGTGTCGTATCCGCGGTGGCGGGCCTGCTGGAGGCATCACCCGGGAAAGTCCTTGCGTTGATTTCTATGATATTGGTGAAGGCGTCGCCATCGGAATCGAAATTTTCTATGGCGGCGAAATCGCGGTTACTGTTCAAAAATGCGGTACCGTAGAGGTTCAGGCTTGGGGGGCTGGTATGGCACACGGTGCAGGTGTCCAGGGGTGTTCCTGACGTGCCGTAGCGGGCGTTGAAGGCGTCCAGGTCGGAGGAGACGGCATAGACACTGCCTGATGCTCCTGCAAGGAAGAGTACGAGAGTAGAAATGACAAGAAGGGAAACGGGCTTTTTCATTGTATCCTCCTTGGGAAGGAATACGGGTGAGCAGGAATGTGCCTTCTGTTTAAAAGATAGCAGATAGGGGCAGGATGTCAAGAAAAAGACAGAATAAGGCAAATAAATGACAGAGTGAGGCAGCAGATACGGCAGAAGAGAGGCAGTAGGTGAGGCAGAGCAGTGAGCATACCCAAGGAACTCTATTCAGTCACTCCTCCCATCGCTCTTCTCCCCATGCTGCCTTACTCTGTCTCTCCCCCTGTCTTTCTCTCTACTTTTACCTCTATTTTTATGACCGGTGTCATAAAGGGACGGGCGACTCCTTGTATACCCTATCTATATGAAACCATCGATACCCGAAACAGGACGAATAGTTCGATTGGAAGGCGATACCGCCGTGATTCTGCTCCAGGGAGGCCATGCGTGCAAGGGCTGCGGCGCCGGGCAGATAGGCCTCTGCAAACCCGGAGGAAACGCCCGTATGCTGAGGGCGCGTAATGCGGGGGGAGGCGCCGTAGGCGACACGGTGCGAGTGGGACTGGACAAAAGGGTGCGGCGGCAGGGATACCTGCTCTCCTTTGTCGTTCCCCTCCTCGCCCTCCTTGCCGGTTCACTGGCGGGCAATGTAGCAGGAAGATATTTTGCGCAGTCCTCACTGGAGGTGGCGGGTGGATTCGGTTCCCTTCTGCTCTTCTCCTTCCTCTCCTTCAGGAAGCTGAGGAATCTCGACAGGAGCTCCTCCCTGGTGGTGAAGGAGGTCGTAGCCGATTATTCCTTTTCGGAGCGGGTACGGTCCGATGAGGAAATGAGATACGGACTGTAGAAATTCAGGCTGCATAGCTCATGGTTCGCGGGACAAACCATGAGCTATGAGCTGCACATAGGGTCGTGTGCGCACCCCGGGGACTACCGGATATTGGGCGGATATTGGGCGGATATTGGGCAGCCGGTCGCAGCAGACCCTAATCTACCGGGGTTACCACGGCCATTACCACCAATCTTTCCCCCTTGTCTGCCTTGAAGCCATGGGGAACCATGGGATCGCACAGGATGGCCGTCTTCTCGTCGGCGACGACTTCCTCGTCCCCCACGGTGAAGGTTCCCTTGCCTTCCACGCAGTACATCATAAGCCGGAGGGGGGCCTTATGCGGAGTCAGTTCCTGTCCCGCCTCAAGACACATGAGGGCGATGCGCATCTCGGGCTTGTCGGAAAGCATCTCCCGCGAAATCCGGTTGGAATGAAAGGTGATCAGCTTCTTCAAATCGAGTATTTCCATCATAATCCTCCTTAAAACAGTTGAATAGCGAGAAAGCGATATCAAGAAAAATGAGAATCACCCTCGTTCTGTCGAAGCGACACAGGGGCCGTCTCCTGTATCATACCATGGCGCACCGCTTCTATGGTGCGCCATGAGAGTAGTGCTACGCTTTCACCCGGGCGGTGTCGCCGTCGGCGCTCTTCTGCTTGGGGTGGTGCCTTTCCCCGTTTGCTCCTCCCGGCTCCTGCACCGGGAGGGCCTGCTTCTCCCCCCGCTGGAAGGAAAAGAGCCCTTTGCCTTCTCCGAGCTCCTTATGGCAGGCGGCGATGCAGGCCCCGCAGTTTACGCAGGAGATGTCCCGTTTGTTCTTTCTCGGCAGCACGTTCATGAAGCAGGCCTTTTCACAGCCCTTGCAGTCCGTGCACTCGGAAATCCTGGAGGTGTCCATCTTTATCCGGAGCGATACGGGACTGACCCATCCGAAAAGCATCTGCATGAGTCCCGGAGCGCACACGAACTTGCAAAAGACATGCCGTACGAAAATGGACCCGATGAGGATGTAGAGGGATACCCCGATGATGCCGGCCTTCACGCCGAAGGTGAAATTCCAGGTGAGGATCTGGTGCCAGATGGTCTTGGGCGCGACAAAGTAACCGGTGAGCGCTATACCGCCGAGGAGGGGGATGACGATCATACTGAGCAGGGCGAGCATTCCGAAAATAAAGCGGTTCGCCCGGGGCAGCTCCGGGTCATTGGGCTTTTTGCCATAGAGGCTCCTCCTCCCCAGAAGCTTGAGGGTGAGATAATCGGACAGCTCGAAGAGAGCCCCTTCGGGACAGAGCCAGCCGCAGAAGAACCTCCCCCCGATATACCCTGCAAGGGGAAAAATGGCGAGGATCACGAGCCAGGGGAGTATGGCTTTCAGGAAGAACTGCACTGCAATATGCAGCGCCCCGGTCACGCTGTGATCGGTGTAGAACCCCTCTTTCAATCCCAGTGTCCATACCTCGCCGAACAGGAACAGTTCCTTCGTGGCGGTATCGTAGCGCAGGATATCGAAAACGGGAATGAGAAATATCAGCAGGATGAAACCAACCTGGGTTATCCTTCGGCTTCTTTTCAGGAACTTTTCGGTCATCATAATGATTTTACTTTACCACGCCCGGAACGGGAGCGGTATGAGACAAATCATAATGCGGAGAGACTCATTAAACGGGCATGTTCGGGGAGGCTACCACCATCTCCAGAGAGAGATGACAAAGATGATAATAAAGGTAAGGGAAAGGTTCATGTAGGCCATGCAGAAAAAAGCTTTCAAGAATAGAGGTTTTTTCCTCTCTTCCTCTATGGAGAGGAGCTTTCCGAAAACCGGCAGGGAGAGGACCTTCTCCTCTCCGTGCGGTGCGTTCTTGAGGACATCGGTAAGATCCTGTCCCGCGGTATGCTTTCTCATATGAAGGCCGTCCTTCCAGAGCTTGCTCTGCGAGGCATCATAAATAACCCCTTTATACGAAAAGCAGGCGGGACGTCCCTCCCTTCCGTCATAGTGGGATAGCTGGTCAGGGGAGCAGTCCCCGGGGCCGTTTGACGGAGAGGCGCACTGTTTCCGTCTCATCCGGGGGCCTACGAAAAACGTCACGATTACCGCGCTGGTGAACATTATCATGAAGAGAAATATCTTGATCGCCAGGAGGATGCCGAAGCGCGTCGTATAGAACACATCGGGGGAGGGCACCCGTGCAATAGTCAGCAGGATACCCGTGATGAAGACAACGATCATGGAGATCCAGCCGAGGCGCAGCTCTCCCCGGGGGAGCCCTTTCGCCGCATAGGCGGGCTTCAGGAGGATATGGACATACAGAATGGCACCGAACCATGCAATGGCGCTCATCATGTGGAGATACCCGACGATCAGGCGCCCCACCCTCTGTGTGGGGGACAACTGCCGGGCAAGCCCCCTGGCTTTCAGGTCGCCGAGAAACGCTTTCCCCCGGGGGGTGAGGCTTCTCCCCCCTCCTGCCTCCACATGGCAGTCGAGGCATTGGAGGCGTGTCTGTTTCGCGTATTCGACAGTGGCATGGGAGTGAGAGGTGAGGAGGAGCAGAAAAAGAAGGGACAGCATGAAGGAAGGGATCAGTTTTTCCATGGGAATTATTATAGAGGAAAAAGGGGGAGTACGCAAGGGAGAAGGGGGCTCCCTTGCGTACCGGGGGTACGGCTTGCGGCCGTAGCCTTATTTGCCCATTATGCTTATGCGCAGGCTCTTACACCCTCTCCGTAGCAGGAGAAGCGGCGGACGCGGGCTCTTTCCCGAGCTTGAAGTAGTCCACCACGAAAATCCCCACGCCGATGAGGAAGCCGACGCCGAAAATAGTCCTGAGTATCCAGAACCAGAGGTTATAGTTTGCTTTTACCGCCACATAATCGAGCCCCATGAGGCGTTCCATGTAGGTCTGCACCATTCCGGCGCCGGTGATGGTCAGCACGATGAATACCATGGAGATGGTCATCCACCAGAAGGACTGAAATGCCCTCGACTCGTTGAAGCTCTTCACGCCGCGAATGGCGGGAAGGGTCACATAGATCATGGCAAGGACCAGGAGCACATAGGCGCCGTAGAAAGCGAGGTGCCCGTGGGCGGTGGTGATCTGCGTACCGTGAGTCCACTTATTGACCTGGGGAAGGGTGTGGACTACGCCCCAGAGTCCGGCTCCCACGAAGTTGAAGATGGCATGGGAGACGGTGTAGTATTGACCGGGCCTGTTGGCGACGGTCCTGTGTTCCCTGGTGGTTCTGAAGGCATCCCACACCATGACGAGCAGGGGAATGGGCTCGAGGGAGCTGAAGATACCGCCGACCCACAGCCAGTATGCCGGGGTGCCGATCCAGTAATAATGGTGGCCGGTGCCGAGGATACCGGTAAAGAGCACAAGGCCTACCTCAACGTACATCCATCTCTCGAGGACTTCCCTCTTTGCGCCGGTGACTTTCATGAGCATGAAGGCGAGGAGCGCGCCCGCGATTACTTCCCATGAGCCTTCCACCCAGAGATGGACGACCCACCACCACCACCACTGGTCCCTGACCATGCTCTTCATGTACATCATGCCCGGCAGATACATCAGGGCAAGGAAGACCAGACCACCGAGGAGGGTCCCCTGGATACCCGTCCATTTTTTTGTCTTGAGCACTGTCATTAAGCAATTGAAAAGGAAGAGGAGTACCGACACGACGATGAGGATATCCGCCCAGCGGGGAGCTTCGATGTATTCCCTCCCCTCATTCAGCAGCTGCGTGCCCAGGACCGTGCTGTTCGCCTGGGGGTCGAGACCCATCCAGATGTACCCGAGGACCACCGCGGTTACGGCGATGACCGTCGCCCAGAACTGCAAGAGGGCAAGGGGTACGCTCCAGAGCTCGGTTTCGGACTCTTCAGGAATGACATAATAAGTAGCACCCATCAGACCGACAAGGAGCCACACCACCAGTGCGTTGATATGGAGGGTGCGGATCGTGTTGAAATTGAGGAAAAAGAAGTCCGGCCACATGAACTGCACTGCGGCGATGATGCCGACCAGCACCTGTACCAGGAACAGAACGACCGCGAACGTATAGAAATATTGAGCTATTTTCTGGCTTTCATATTTAATGCTCATTGTACCTCCCCTCCTATTTCAGCGAAACCATGTAATCGGTTAAATCGTTCAGATCTTTCTCGCTCAGATGCCCGTACGGCGGCATGGCGGAGTTGGGCACAAACGCCTTCGGATCCTTGAAATGCCCGAGGATCCATGCCCTGTCCCTCCTGCTTCCCACCTTGTCGAGAGCGGGACCGGTGGTGCCTCCTATTCCGTTGAGCGTATGGCATGCGGCGCAGTTCTGAGCACGGTACACCTTCTGCCCGGGGGTAAGTTCCTGTCCTCCCGCCCCTGTCGCCGCGGCGAGGATGGGTTTCGGCGGCCAGCCATTGGTGTCGACTTTCGAGATCCAGTCAAGAAACACGATCATGTTGTCCGCCTCAGTGGCGTTGAGGCCGAGCTTCGGCATCGACGCATTAGGATTGACTGCTTTCGGATCCAGCAGGAACTGTTTCAGGTACCCTTTGGGCTTCTTTTCCGCTATCTTCGTCATGTCGGGGGCGAAATAGGAGCCGTTCCCGAAAATGGTATGGCATCCGATACAGTCGTACTTGTGCCACGCCATCTTCCCTGCATTCACTTCCTCGGTGATTTCCGGAGCCCTTTGGTCAAGCTGACTCATGGTGTCGTAAGTAAGGGCAAGGAAGATCACGAAAAAGAAGATACTGCCGTAGATAAATAGATTTCTCGCTGCCTTGTTACTCATTGATACACCTCCCCAGATAGCATGCGTCCTCTTTTCTCGTGCCGGATACTCCGGCTGATATGTCAAGATTATAGAACGTGCAGAAAAGGGTGGCTATGATCTAAATCATAAGAAAAACAAATAAGCACATAAGTGAAAAAACTGATTTCCCCCTTTTTTTCAGTTCCGGGCGGATTCCCGTATGACGTATGTCATAGTTTTCAGACCGGCCGGTAGATGTATAATAGCGGCAAAAGGAGTCTTTCCGTTGCGATGACGAACGAACAGGACGAACAGAAGATGGATAGGTGTGAAATTGGCGACGAGGACCTGAGGGCGGCCCTCCGGGAGATGAAGTCGTACGTCGACATCACGGAGGAGGACCTCAAAAAGATCTATTCCATCGCCCTGAGGCATGCACGGGAAAGACTTTCCAGGAAGATTTCCGTCGAAGAGGTGATGACGAGGGAAGTCATCAGTATAAAAGGAGACGCCGATATCCACAAGGTCTCTTCCCTTCTTGCACAGCACCGGATCAGCGGCCTGCCGGTGGTGGACGAGGAGAACCGGGTCATTGGAGTGGTGACGGAAGCCGATGTCCTTTCCATGGCGGGCGTAGGCCGGGGACATACTTTCAAAGACATTGTGCGGCATATTCTCGGAGAGCCGCTTCCGAAACATACGGTATCGGCATGCTTGGTGAAAGAGGTAATGACCTCCCCGGCGATCACCACCACTCCCGATGCCGATATAAAGGATGTGGCAGCGATCTTGAATGGAAAAAGGATCAAAAGACTCCCTGTGGTGGACAGCAGGGGGACGCTCATAGGGGTGATTTCACGGGCGGATGTCGTCAGGGTAATGGGAGACACGAACTGAATGAATCTCTCCGCCTATTTTTCTAAAATGAAGGGAGGGGCGAAGAGCCCTCCGGGGGTAGGTCTGAAAGAGGTCCTCTGGTCGTGGCTGGGGGCGGTCATCGGCATAGGAGCCTGCGGATACCTCTCCTCCGCTTATTTCGAGTCCCGGGATCTGTCCCTCATCATCGGTTCTTTCGGGGCATCGGCAGTCCTTGTCTACGGGGCGATCAAGAGCCCCCTTGCGCAGCCGAGGAATGTCCTGGGGGGCCATATTGTCTCGGCCCTTGTGGGGGTTGTGTGCTTTAAGATGTTCGGAGGTACCCTGTGGATGGCCTCTGCGCTGGGTGTTTCCCTCGCCATCGCGGCGATGCTGGTTACCAAGACGCTCCATCCCCCCGGAGGCGCCACCGCCCTGATTGCGGTGATCGGCGGACCGAAAGTGCATGCCCTCGGTTTCCTGTATGCCTTTATCCCTGTCGGCCTCGGTGCCCTTGTCCTGCTTCTTGTCGCCCTTGTGGTGAACAATCTCTCACAGGACAGAAAATATCCGGAATACTGGCTCTAATTCAGCAGACTCCGTAGAGGACATCTCCTCTCTCCTTTGACATTGCCTCGAAAGCAGCGCGGAGCCTGTTCCCGTTTGTCGGAGATCGCCGTCATCCCGGCTCAGAGGATCCGCCGGGGTGACAGCTTTGAGGAATGTCTACTTCCCGGGGCACTCCTGCTCTACAATCTTTCTGATGATTTCGGTGGTGGAATTCCCTGAAATATAAGGAAGGCTATGGACTTCGGGCACGATATCGGACCCCACGATATCCTCTCTCTTCCAGTCCCCGCCCTTCACCAGGACATCGGGCATAAGGGACCTGATGAGCTCGTAGGGGGTGTCTTCGCTGAAGAGAACAACGTAGTCCACTGCTTCAAGGGAGGCGAGCATTTCCGCCCGCTGTGCCTCGCCGATGATGGGCCGGCCCGGCTTCAGCCTTCCCACCGAGGAGTCGGCGTTGACGCCGACAATCAGCACATCTCCCAGCCCTTTCGCTTCTTTCAGGTATCTGGCGTGCCCTATATGGAGGATATCGAAACAGCCGTTGGTGAAGACGATCTTCTTCCCCCCGGCCTTGAGGGAAGAGATAACTCCCGCCGCCTCATCCCGTGACAGTATGGAACCCATGCGTACTCAATCTCTCCTTTGCCGTTTCCACGATCTCCCTGTCGCTCCTGTAAGAGAGTTTCAGGACGGCCTGCTCCAGGGGAACCCAGACTGCCTCGTCCACTTCCCAGCAGGAATTTTCTATGGTACCGCCGATAAGTTCCAGAAGAAAATAGCTGACGGTCTTCCGGTATTTGGTATTTTCGTCCTTGAGGTAGAACCAGTAGGACTTCTCTCCCAGGAAATCGATTATCCTGCCCACAAGGCCGGTTTCCTCCTCGATCTCCCGTACCGCAGTGACTTCGGGGGCCTCCCCCTTATCGATGATGCCCTTGGGCAGGGTCCACGCGGTCCTGCCCTTTGTGGCGATAAGGGCAATTTCGATCGTATCGTCTCTTTTCCTGAAGATGACTCCGCCCGCAGAACGAAGGTGTTTCAGGGTCGCGGGTTTCATTACGGGAGGGGTTTCCCCGTGAAGAGCCGGAAAATGTCGTTATACATGGCGAAAGCCATGAGCAGCAGGAGCAGCGCCAGCCCGACACGCTGGGCAATCTGGACGGTTCTGTCGCTGAGGGGCTTTCTCCGTATCGCCTCGATCCCGAGGAAAAAGAGGTGTCCTCCATCGAGGACAGGAATGGGCAGGAGGTTGAGTATCCCGAGGTTGATGCTGATAACCGCCGCGAAGAGGAAATAGCTCAGTGCTCCCGCGGTGGCCTGCTTCTCTGCCAGCTGGAAAATGAGAATAGGCCCTCCGATGGTGTCGGCAGGAACGATCCTCTGGATGAGCTTGACAATCCCCACCAGGGTAAGGGCAGAAACATCCCATGTTTTCACCACCGCCCCCTTCAGCGCATTGGGGACGTTTTCCTGTACCGTGACGGTTTCCCCCGAGGGCTTGACCCCTATCAGGCCCACTTCCCTCTCCTCCCCGAAGATGTCCTTTATCTTCTTGCTCTCCGGGGTGACGGTGACGGCGAGGAGCTCCGAGTTCCGCTGCACTTTCATCGAGATCGTTTTGAGGGCGTTCGCATAGATGATATCGGTCATGTCCGTCCATTGTTTCACCGGGGTCCCGTTGATTTCCAGGACCCTGTCTCCCTGCCTGAGCGAAGCTTTCGCCGCAGGAGAGTCCGGTACTATCTCCCCCACCACCGGAAGGAGCGTGGGGACACCGGCAAGATAAATGAAGAAGAAAATGACCGTTGCCGTCAGAATATTGAACAGGGGGCCTGCCAGGACTATGAGGGCACGCTTGAGGATGGGCTGGTACCGGTAGGAGCGTCCTTTCTCGGCGGCATCTTCCGCGTCCCCGACTTCTCCGACATCCTCCTGGCCGAGCATCTTCACATAGCCGCCCAGGGGGATTGCGGACAATACATATTCGGTTTCACCGATCTTTCTGCCGATAAGGGCAGGGCCGAAGCCGAGAGAGAATTTAAGGACTTTGACTCCGTTTATCTTTGCGACGATGAAATGTCCCAGCTCATGGATGAAGATGAGAAAGCCGAACAAGAGGATTGCTGATAAAATACTCATATAGGTAAAAGGTCCTCCCCTATTATCTATTAAAATATGTTGAAAGTGCGATGAGATATGCTCCCCGCAGACGCCCCCTGCTCAGGAAGGGAGCCCGGGACACGCCACGAGGAGCCCCTACCCATGCCGTACCAGCGCAAACGCCCTCTCCCGCGCCCACCTGTCAGCATCCAGTATGCTCTCAATGCTCTCGGCAGGGAGGACCGCATGGGAATCCATTACCTGCTTAATTATAACAGGTATCCTGGTAAAACCGATAATACCGTCGAGAAACGCCTCGACCGCGATTTCGTTGGCGGCATTGAGCACCGGGGGCATTGTTCCGCCCGCTTTGACGGCATCGTAGGCGAGGGAGAGACAGGGAAAAGTACCGGTATCGGGCTTGAGGAAGGTAAGTCCCGCCATCCGCTCCCACGGGAGGGGCTCCACTATGTTCTCCAGTCTCTCCGGCCATGACAGGGCGTAGGCGATGGGGCTTCGCATATCGGGCCGGGACAATTGGGCGATACAGGAGCCGTCGACAAATTCCAGGATGGAGTGGACTATGCTCTGGGGGTGCACCAATACCCCGATCTGTTCCGCGGGAAAGCCGAAGAGATAATGGGCTTCGATCACCTCGAGTCCCTTGTTCATGAGGGTGGCAGAGTCGATGGTGATCTTCCGCCCCATGCTCCAGGTGGGGTGTTTGAGGGCACTCCCCGGGGTGACATGCTCCAGCTCGGTCGCCGTCTTTCCGAGGAAGGGTCCCCCGGAGGCGGTAAGGATGATGGTACGGATGGACTCCTTCCTGTATCCCGCCATGCACTGGAAGACCGCACTATGCTCGCTATCCACCGGCAGCAGGGTCGCTCCGCTGCGCTGCGCCTCCCTCAAAGCGATTTCTCCCGCCATCACCACGGTTTCCTTATTGGCGAGGGCCACTGTTCTTCCCCTTCTGATCGCGGCAAGGGTGGGCAGCAGCCCCGCCGCCCCCATAATGGAGGAGAGGACGATATCCGCATCCGGCAGCGCGGCGACGCTGCAGATTCCCTCGGTGCCGAAGCGTATTTCAGGTGCTGCGCCCCCTTTTATCAGTTTTTTCAGCTCTTCCGAGGCCTTTTCCGACGAAACAGCCACCACGCGGGGACGGAAGAGGCCGATCTGTTCCGCCAGGAGGGACACATTGTTGCCGGCGGTAAGCCCCGCCA
The DNA here is from genome assembly GCA_002634385.1 of Nitrospira sp. Taxonomy (GTDB): domain Bacteria; phylum Nitrospirota; class Thermodesulfovibrionia; order Thermodesulfovibrionales; family Dissulfurispiraceae; genus Nitrobium; species Nitrobium versatile. The sequence goes on along the minus strand of NSJL01000014.1, from coordinate 102,356 downwards.
CGGTGAAGCGTTCGGGGTACCGGGCGATGACGCTCAGGGCACTTTTCCCTATGGAGCCGGTGGACCCGAGGATGACGATTCTCTTCATAATCCCAATGTTATCAGGAAAAGGACCGGCCCTGCAAAGAGCACGCCGTCTATCTTATCGAGGACGCCCCCATGCTCCGGAAAGAGGCTGCTCGAATCCTTGACCCCCGCATCCCGCTTGAACATGGATTCCACGAGGTCTCCCAGGATGGTCACCGCCCCGACGGCGCTTCCCATGAGCAGGGACGCGGGGATGCCGACCCCTTTCAGGAGAAGAGAGCCGAGCAGCAACCCCGAAAGCGCCCCGCCGGCTACGGAGCCGATAGCGCCTTCCACTGTCTTGTTGGGGCTTACCTCACGGTACAGCTTTCTCTTCCCCAGTCCCTTGCCCACATAGAGGGCGACGCTGTCCGAGGCCCAGACGCAGCCGTAGAGAAAGAGTATCCATTCGTATCCCTGCTGTCTCAGGAACCACTGGGGGAGGAGCAGGGTAGGTATATAAAGAAAACCGGTCACCGCCGGCGCAATATCGGCCAGCGATGAGGAAGGATCTTTGATGGAGAAAAGGCGGGAAGAGACGATGAGCATGAAGGAGAGCATGGAGAGAACGGGATAGAGCAGGGGGGGGACGCCGCTTGCGCTGTAGTGGCTGTACAGGGTGACGCCGGCGAGCAGCCCGGTGCCGCAGAGGATTCCGGGGAGGAGAATGCTCCTCTTCGTGCGGTACATCACATAGAACTCCCCCTGCGCCGCCGCGGCAACCAGGACGAGGAGGAGCAGGAAGAAGGAAGCGGGTAAACGGGTAATGTAGAGATACAGCAGGGGCAGCACAATGGCTGCGACGATCACGCGTCTCATGCGTACCTGTTCACCCTATGCGCCGGGCAGCCCGAAGGGGTTTTCCGCCAGCAGGTTCCTGCTGCTGTCTACCCTTCCGAACCGCCTGCTCCGGCTCTGGTATTCATGGACCGCCTCCAGCAGTTCCTCCTTGGTAAAGTCGGGCCACAGGGTGCTGGTGAAGTAGAATTCGGAATAGGCGGACTGCCAGAGGAGAAAGTTGCTCAGGCGCTGCTCTCCGCTGGTCCGGATAATGAGGTCGGGGTCGGGGACCCCTGCAGTATCCAGCAGTCCTGCCAGGTACTCTTCGGTGACGGCCTCCGGCGCCGTCCTCTGCGCCATGGCTTTCCGTACCGCCCGGATGATCTCGTCCCTTCCCCCGTAGCTGAGGGCGCACTGGAAGACGAGGTTCCGGTTCCCGGCGGTCTCCTTTTCCGCAAGCTCGATCAGCCCGCGGATATGTTCGGGAAGCCTCTCCCTGTTCCCGATGATCTTGAAACGGATCCCTTCCCGCATGAAGTTGATGAACTCGCGCTGCAGGGTGGACTCGAGCAGCTCCATGATGACGGAAACCTCTTCCTCGGGCCGCATCCAGTTTTCGATGGAGAAAGCGTACAGGGAGAGCGCCTCCACCCCGATCCCCGTGACGGCTTCGATGACTTCCCGTACCCTTTCCACTCCTCTTTTGTGTCCCTCGAAGCGCGGAAGGCCCCTCATCTCTGCCCATCGCCCGTTGCCGTCCATGATGATGCCTATATGCCGCGGTATATTCCTCTGCTTCAAAATACCCCCTTTTAAGAGCGTGTCGTAAAAGTCCCTCTACTGCGGTCGGCTGCAGATTTCCCGTGCTGCGTTGTCGGGGAAAGGAGTCCTCAACGTAGCTTCTGCTACGCCTCCGGGCTCTTTTCCCCTGCCGCCTTGCACAGAAAACCTTCGCTCGACCTCGTCACGAAGGACTTTTACGACACGCTCTTAGTTATAATTCATCGGCCTATGGCTGACGGTACCTCTTTCATGGATTGATTTTCTTCCGGAGAGGTATGCGTCTTCGCCGCCAGACTCCGAATGTATTTTATCTTCCTTTCAGCGAGAAAACGTGCAGCACGACCCTGCTGCCGAAGGGGCTTTCCCCCTTTATCAGGCCGGCTGCTTTCTTGTAGAAAGGCACCTTGGAAAGAACGACGATCCTGTCTCCCATGATGCTGTAGTCGAGGATCTCTCCACTCGCCTTCTCGATAAAGGGCCTCTCTTCCACGGACACCCCGTTCCACCACAGGCTCTTTATTTCGGAGCTCGAATAGCCGAGGCTGCGGCTCATGCGCGCCAGGGGAATACGCTTGGGGACAAGGACCTCGCCGTCCTTCAGGGTAAGCCTGTCTTTCACCGACCAGCTCCCCCTGTCCACCATGACCGTGGGGGCTTCCTTTTTAAAAGAGGTGGAGAACCCTCCGTAGTCGTCGCTGCTCCTCCAGAGGCGAATGCCCTTTTCATTATAGAGGTTGAGGTATCCTTTCTCATCCCACGACAGGATCGCCCTTTTCCCGTCGGGAGAGTGGAGAATCTGGAAATCGAAAATATTGAGGACGGACGGCAGTTGCAGGCCCTCTCCTTTCTTGTATGCGCCGCCGTCATACACGAGGGAGGAGATTGCCCCCTCATAGCCCGCGTCCCGGCTGAATTGCTGGATGAGCACCTCGTGCCCGGCCTTCCTGATGAAGCTGTCCTTTGCCTTCCAGAGGGGAGTGAGGTGCGCCTCCCGTATCTCGTAGACGCCGGCGGTCACCGAGCCCCCCTGCATGGTGGTGAGCAGGATTTCATCTTTCCCGTTCCTGTTGCTGTCGATGGTGTCGATCCAGAGTACCTCTTCGGCATCCGGAATCGTGAACTCGTCCGTCATCTTGAGATCGACCCCGGGTCTATAGGCCCGTACCGTGCTGCCGGTGACAAGAAGGATCTCCGGGGAGCCGTCTCCGTCCAGGTCCGATACCGCAAGACGGTTGGCCCTCGAGGGCAGGGGGAAGGAAAGGAGCGCCTCTCCGTCCCTCAGGCCAAAGAGCCCTGCCTTGAAGCGCAGTTCCTTCATGCGGGAGGTGTCGACGGCGGTCTTCTTCTCGGCAAACTGTTTTGCATCACCGGCCCAGAAAAGCTTCTGCTTCAGCACGGTGTGGCTCGGGGCCTCCTCGCTTTCCAGGACCAGCAGCACTTCCGCGCCCTTTGCCTTTGCCTCCGCCGCCAGCTTCGGGATATCGGCGGCGTCGGCCCCCATCCCCGTGTCTATCAGTTCGAAGCGTCCGCTCTCCTTGAGGAGCTGGTAATACGCGTCTCCAAGGGTCCATTCTACGGTGCCCTGCGAGAACAGGACCTTTATTCCGGTGCCGGGGAGCTTCACCCGGGCGCTCACAAAGTCCCCGGGCTTTCCGCTCACGATGATCCCTTTTGCCCCTTTCCCGTCCGACCCGGTGATTTCCACGCTCCCCACCGGCACTTCGATCTTCCCCAGCGACTCCCGGGTCACCGGATGAATGAAGCTGGCGCCCTCCTTGAATGCCAGAAGGCGCACCCCGGGCCGGAGAGCATGGGGGGACGAGACCTCCAGGACAACGGAGGTGCCTTCCACGGACAGGACCTTCCCCGTCTGGGGAGTAAAGTAGGAAAGCGTTTCCTCTTTCAGCTCTGTAAGGGGAGATGCGCTCCCCGGAGGATTCTTTTGAGGGGGGTCCTGCGCTCCGGCGGCAAGGGGTGCCGCCGCCAGGAATGCGAGGCATAAAAGACAGAAAATCGCTCGTGTGCTGCGTTCGTTCATGTATTGTGTGTCCTCCGATATGCAGAATTCCGGAAGGGAAATGCCCCTGTATTCTGGTTCAGTATGTACACAGTTTATCTTAAGGACGAAGCATAAGTCAAAACCCTTGACTAAAAAGAGTATTAAAGGTTTTAATACTCCTTATGGAAAAAATCAGACGTATATTTTTGGTGCTGGCGGCCTCATTTCTTCTGTTTCTCCCTGCCTGCGGAGGCGGCAAGGGAGGAGTAAAGAAAGAGGAGGTCTATGATTCCGAAAGGTACCTGCAGAGAGCGGATACGCTGATCGCCGACAAGGAATACGACGAGGCGAGAAAGGTCCTCCTCGAAGTGAAGAACAGGGATGTCACCAAGCAGTACGCTCCCCTCGCGCAGCTCAAGATCGCCGAATCCTATATCAGGGATGCGGACCTGGAGCCGGGGATCGAGGAGTACCGGAAGTTCCTCGACCAGTACCCGACCAACCAGAACGCCTCCTATGCGCAGTACCAGATCGCCATGGCGTATTTCAGCCAGATCGAGTCCTCCGACAGGGGACTGGGCGCCGCGCGGAAAGCCCTGCAGGAATTCATCCGGCTGAAAGAGCTTTTCCCGAGGAACCCCTACCGCGAGGTGGTGGAGCTCAGGATCGAGAAATGCAGAAACGTTATCGCCGATGGCGAATTCCTGGTGGGCGAGTACTATTACAAGAAGGAGTCCTACACTGCCGCGGTGCTCAGGCTGGAGAACCTGCTCAGGCAGTTTCCCGACTATAGGCGGGCGGACGAAGCGCTGCTGCTCCTGGGCAAGGCGTACAAGGCGCTGAAGAAGAATGATAAGGCGAAAGAGGCGTTCGGGAAACTGATAGAGAAATACCCTTCCAGCAAGCTCGTTTCAGAGGCGAGAAAAAGGTTGTAAGCGGCATGGGTTGCGGATTGAGACAGACAGAGCAGGCGTGAACAGGAAGCACGGAACCCGGAACGCACCCCCTGAAAAGAGAGCGTATTATCCTGCCTTTATCAACCTCCAAGGAATGCACTGTGTCGTCGTAGGGGGCGGCAAGGTCGCTGAAAGGAAAGTGGCTTCCCTCCTTCGCTCCGGGGCGAAGGTTACGGTGATCAGCCCCGCACTGACCGGGGCGCTCGCGAAGAAGAAAGAAAAAGGGATCATCGCTCACCGGGAGAGGAACTACCGGAAGGGAGACCTGAAGGGGGCTTTCCTTGTCGTTGCGGCAACATCGGACGAGGAGACCAACAGAAAGATTTCCGGGGACGCCCCCTGTCTTGTCAATGTGGTGGACAGGCCGGAGATGGCGAATTTTATCGTCCCCTCCGTGGTGAGCCGGGGCCTGTTGACCGTGGCGGTCTCCACCTCGGGGGCGAGTCCGGCCCTGGCAAGGGCGCTGCGGGAGGAGATCGGGCTCCTGTACGGCAAAGAATTCGGGCAGTTTCTTGTCTTCCTCAGGGCCTTGCGGAAACGGGCGCTGCGGGAGGTGCCGGACAGGGAGGAGCGGGAACGGTTCTTCAGGGGGGCCGCTTCGCCGGAGATCCTTGCATTGCTCCGCAGCGACGGTTTCGGGAGGGCGAAGGAAGAGCTGCTTGAGCGCTTCCCCGGCATAAGGAAGAAAGATCCGGAAGAGGGGAGGAAACATTCCCCTTGAAGAAGCTCCGGAGCGGCCATGAGCCGGCGGAGCTTCCGCCGGAGGGCGGGGGAGAAGAAAGAGCTCCGGTACCCGGAGTGCAGCATATTTTGTGCTGGCGGAGAGTGAATCGCAGGAGGGGATGGATCGGCTATGGCAATGAGAGCAGGGGTTATCGGCGTCGGGTACCTCGGACAGCATCATGCGCGCGTCTTTTCCGAGCTGGAGGGAGTGCGTCTCGCAGCTGTCGTGGATACGGACCCTGCACGGGCGGAGGAGATTGCCGGGAAATACGGGGCTGCGGCATACACGGACTACCGTAAAGCCCTCGCCGCCGTAGACGCCTTCAGCATCGTCACCCCCACCACCCGGCATTACGAAATCGCCCTGGAATGCATACGGGCAGGGAAGGACCTCCTCATCGAGAAGCCCGTCACCGTGACGATCGAAGAGGCGGACGCCCTGATCGACGCTTCGGAACGGGCGGGAGTCGTTGTCCAGGTGGGACATCTCGAGAGGTTCAACCCCGCAATTTCCGCTGTTGCACCCCTGATCGGGGAGCCGCGTTTCTTCGAAGCGGAGCGGCTTTCTCCCTTTCTCGGCAGGGGGGTGGATGTGGATATCACCCTCGACCTGATGATCCATGATATCGATATCATCCTGTCGCTCCTCGGCCGGCACTCCGATCCCGTGGCGCCGTTCCCGGTGGATATCAAAGCAACAGGCGCGGACGTTCTGACCGGGAGGATCGACATGGCCAAGGCCTGGCTGGAGTTCGACGGCGGCATCAATGCCCTGGTCACGGCGAGCCGAACCTCTCCCACCAAGGCGAGGACGCTCAAAATCTTCCAGCGGGACGCGTATCTCCTGGTGGATTACCAGAACATGGAGGTCAGGAGGTACCGCAAAGAGGGGAACGAGATCATTCAGGAGGCCCTTCCCGTAGAGAAGAAGGAGCCCCTCAAAGAGGAACTGCGGGAGTTTGTACAGTGTGTTGGCAGCAGGAGCAAACCCCGTGTCTGTGCGCTGGCAGGGCGGAATGCACTGAAGGTGGCGCTGGGCATCGGGGATCTGATAAAGAGACAGAATCAAAATTTACGGTGAAAGAGAAAAACGGGGTGACAGAATGAAGCCAATGCTTGATTTGAAAAAACAGTACCTGGAGATAAAAGACGAGATCCTGTATATGCTCAATGAAGTGCTGGAGAGCTCCCAGTACGTCCTCGGCAGGAACGTGATGGAGCTGGAGCAGAATATCAGGAAGTATCACGGGATGCAAGAGGCCATCGGGGTGGCCTCGGGCACCGATGCCCTGCACCTCTCCCTGCGCTCCCTCGGCATCGGCAAGGGGGATGAGGTGATCACCACCCCTTTTACCTTTTTCGCGACGGCCGAGGCGATCCTCTATGTGGGGGCCACGCCGGTGTTTGTGGATATAGAGCCGGAAACGTATAATATCGATAGAGCGCGCATCGAGGAGAAAATAACGGAGAGGACAAAGGCGATTCTGCCGGTGCATATCTTCGGCCACCCCGCGGATATGGAAGGGATCATGGAGATTGCACGGCGCCGCTCCCTCAAGGTGGTGGAGGATTGCGCCCAGTCCTTCGGAGCCTCCCTGCACGGAAAGATGACCGGGAGCTTCGGGGATACGGGCTGCTTCAGCTTCTACCCCAGCAAGAACCTCGGTGCCTACGGCGACGGCGGCATGATCATCAGCGACGACTCCGGTGTCGCCGACGGGATACGGAAACTGCGGAACCACGGCTCGAAGGGCGGGTACCGGCATGAGTGCCTCGGCTACAACAGCAGGCTGGACGAGATGCAGGCGGTCATCCTCCTGGTGAAGTTCAAAAGGATCGACGAGTACAACAGGAAGAGACGTGAGAAGGCCTCCCTGTACTGCAGCCTGCTCTCCGATGTGGTGGCCTGCCCCCACGAGAAGGACGGGGCGTATCATGTCTTCCATCAATACACCATCAGGAGCACGAAGAGGGACCTCCTCCAGCAGCAGCTCAGGGAGAACGGAATCCCCTCCGTTGTCTACTACCCCATTCCGCTCCACCTGCAGGAAGCGCTGGCCTTCATGGGCCACCGGGAGGGTGATTTCCCCGTTGCGGAGCAGGCGGCCAGGGAAGTGCTTTCCCTCCCTATCTACCCCGAGCTGGACGACGGGGATATACGCCTCACCGCGGAAGTCGTTCATCGATGCTTGAAAGGGTAATGATCATCACGGGGGAAAGCTCCGGGGAACTGTACGGCTCTTTCCTCGCGGCGGCCCTGAGGGAGCGTAATCCGGGGATTCGCCTCTCCGGTGTGGGGGGCGAGAGAATGCGCTCCGCCGGAGTGGAGCTTCTCTCCGGGATTGCCGGGGCTTTCGGCATCGTCGAGGCGGTGGGGGCGTACCGCCGGGTAAGGGAGACCTTCCGCAAGGTCTGTGAGGCCCTGCGTTCCTTCCGGCCCCAGGTCCTCGTCCTCATCGACTACCCGGATTTCAACATGCGGGTTGCGCGGGAAGCAAAGAGAGAGGGAATCCGGATCCTTTATTATGTAAGCCCGCAGGTCTGGGCATGGCGTGGAAAGAGGGTGAAGGTGCTGGGGGAGCTTGTGGACCGGATGGCGGTGCTGTTCCCCTTTGAGGAACAGCTCTACACCGAAGCCGGGGTCCCCTGCGAGTTCGTCGGCCATCCGGCGATGGACGAAATAGGAGAGACGGTCCGGAGCGCCGGATACGGCGTCGGGGATATCGGGAGGCAGGAGGTCAGGAGGACTTTCAGGAAAGACCGGGGAATGGACCCTGGAAGGCCGGTGCTGGTCCTCATGCCCGGGAGCAGGTCTCATGAGATCGGGAGACTTCTGCCGGTAATGGCGGAGGCGACCCGGGAGATGGGGAGACGCTATCCCGACTACCAGGTGGCGGTCCCGGTGGCCCCCAACCTGGACGGGGCTGCCGAATCCGCGATACGGAGCAGTCTGGAGGGTGCCGGGCATCCCGCCCTCTTTTTTACCCGTGATGCGGTAAGGACGCTCCTTGCCGCCGACAGTGCGGTCATCGCCTCCGGAACCTCCACGCTGCAGGCGGCCCTCCTGGGGGTCCCCATGGTGGTGGTCTATAAGCTCTCTCCCCTTACCTACTGGCTCGGCAGGCTGCTGGTGCAGGTGCGTCATATATCCCTGGTGAATATCCTCCTCGATAAATCGGTCGCGGACGATTCCGGCCTCCGTATCGGGGAACTCCTGCAGGGGAAGGCCGGCAGGGAAAGGGTCATGGAGGAGCTGGGAGGGATCATCGGAAATGCCTCCCGCCGTGAGGAGATGCTGGCGCAACTGGAGAAGGTGCGCAGGCTGTTTCTCGGGAAGAGCGCGTCGCTGAGGACGGCGGAGATGGTGGAGGATCTGGCAGGCGGGTAGAAAGGGGAGAGCCCCTCTCCGGCCGGTATGCGACAGGCGGGACTATGGCACTACTGAAAAGAATCGCCCTTCTGGTAAAGCCCTATTGGATGCGGCTTGTGGCCGCCGCGTTCCTCAGCCTTCTCATCTCCGGGCTGAACGGCGGTCTTGCGTGGCTCGTAAAACCCGCCCTGGACGGGATCTTTCTCAGGAGGGATGCGCATCTCCTGGCATTACTGCCTCTCGGGATCCTGGCCCTCTACCTGATGAGGGGCTTCTTCGCCTTCTTTCAATCCTACCTCATGAGGTCCACGGGGGCAAAAGTGATGCGGGACATACGGAACAGCCTGTACCGGCATGTCCTGTATCTCCCGGTAAACGAGTTCAAGAAAGAGTCTTCGGGCCTGCTCCTGTCGCGGGTGATCAATGATGCGGGACAGCTGCAGGGCCTGGTCGCTTATTCCATCAAGGATATCTTTGTCGAAACCGCCACCGTCCTTGTCCTCCTCTCCGTGGCCTTCTACCGGAGATGGGATCTCGCGCTCATTTCCGTTACTGTCCTGCCCGCAGCCCTGTACGGCACCCGCAAACTCGGAAAGAGGCTGAAAAAAGTGAGCACCGAGGGACAGAAGAAGATTTCCCTCATCACCGAGTTCCTCACCGAGACCTTTTCCGGCATCAAAATGGTGAAGATATTCGAACGCGAGGGGGTGCTGGCCGCTCTCTTCAGAGAGAAGAACCAGGGATATTACCGGGAGCTGATGCGCTCCGCCCGCCTTATCGAATTTACTTCCCTGATGATGGAAGTGGTGGGAGGGATGGGCATCGCCTTTGTGTTGTGGTACGGGGGAAGGCTTGTCGTCAGGGAGGTGATCACCCCCGGGGAGTTTTTCTCCTTTCTCACCGCCATTTTCATGGTATATACCCCTGCACGGCGGCTTGCTACGGCGAGCAACGGCCTGCAGCAGGCAAAGGCGTACCTGGAGCGGCTGGATGAGCTGTTCTGCAAGGAAAGGGAGGCCGACGGCGCGGTAACGCTGGCGCCCCTGCGGAGGGAAATCGAGTTCCGGAACGTCTCTTTTACCTATCCGAACGCAAAGGGCCCCGTGCTCAGCGATATAACCCTTACGGTGAAGCGGGGAGAGATCATCGCTCTTGTGGGCAGGAGCGGCGCGGGAAAGACGAGCTTCATCGATCTCATCCCCCGGTTCAACGACCCCACGAAGGGAGGGATCTTCATCGACGGCGTCAATATAGCGGAGGCGAGCCTTCCCTCCCTGCGGGGGCAGATAGGACTGGTCAGCCAGGACATCATTCTCTTCAACGATACCGTCAGGGCGAATATCGCTTTCGGCAATCCCGCCGCTTCCGAGGAGGAGATCGTCAGGGCGGCACAGGCGGCCCATGCCCACGACTTCATCCTCGACCTGCCTAAGGGATACGACACTGTCATCGGAGAGCGCGGGGTAATGATTTCAGGGGGACAGCGGCAGAGGATCTCCATCGCCCGCGCCATCCTGAAGAACCCTCCCCTTCTGATTCTCGATGAGGCCACCTCTTCGCTGGATACGGAGTCGGAGATGATCGTCCAGAAGGCGCTGGATACCCTGATGGAAAACAGGACGACCTTCGTAATCGCCCACCGCCTCTCCACCGTGCAGAAGGCGGACAGGATCATCGTCCTCGAAAAGGGCAGGATCCTGGAGAGCGGCTCCCATGAGGATCTCCTGCGGAGCGGGGGGATGTACCGGAAGCTGCACGACCTCCAGCTCTCCTCTGCGGGATACGGCCGGTGATCCTCCGCGGCCGCAGCAGGCAGGACCGTTCTCTTCCCGGCGCTGCGCGCTTTTTCTACTTCCTCTATACCCTGGTCTATTGCCTTGTCCTTGTCTGTCTCCTCCCCTTCGAATATCTGAAGAGGCCGAAGGAGGTGAGGAGACGCTGGAGGAGAGAGCGGTTTGCCCTTTATGACTCTCCCGGCACGGGCGCCGCAGAGTCCCCCTGTGTATGGATCCATGCCGTGTCGGTGGGAGAGACCCTTGCAGCGGTGCCCCTGATCAGGAAGATCCGCCACTCCTTTCCCGATGCGGAGATTGTTGTTTCCACGGTGACCGATACGGGACAGAAGATTGCCCGGGAGAGAGTGGGGGATACGGCGGAGGTCGTCTATGCGCCCTTCGACGTCCCTTTCTGCATCCGCGCTGCCGTCGCCCGTATTCGCCCCTCCCTTTTCCTGATCCTGGAAACCGAGTTATGGCCCAATGCCGTGCGCGTGGTGAGCGGGCTCGGTGTCCCTGTGGTCCTCGTGAACGGAAGGATCTCGGACAAATCCTTCCACGGCTACCGGAGAGTACGCTTCTTCCTCAAGGAGATGCTCGGGGGGGTGCGCCTCTTCTGCATGCAGAGCGAGATCTACGCGGAGAGGATACGGGAATTGGGTGCACCCCCCGGGAGGGTGCTGTCCATCGGGAGCTTCAAATTCGACACGAAGCCGTCGTCTCCTCCGCCCCCATGGACGAAGGCGCTGCAAGGCCCGGTGGTTATCGCGGGAAGCACCCATGCCACGGAGGAGGAGCTGGTGCTGGATGCCTATGAAAGAGTGAGGGGGGATTTCCCCGGGCTGAACCTCATCATCGCACCCCGCCATCCGGAACGGTTCCGGGAGGTGGAGGAGGTGGTGCGGAAGCGTGGGTTTGTTCCGGTGAAGAGGTCGGAAATGGCATCCGGACGCGAAAACACGGGGGAGGGACCTGCAGCCCCCTCTTTCCCCCTGTCGGGACGGGTTATCCTGCTCGACGTCATGGGAGAGCTCTCCTCGGTGTACGGCGCCGCGGATATCGCGGTGATGGGGGGGAGTTTCATCGGACACGGCGGTCAGAACCCCCTCGAGCCCGCCTGGTGGGGAAAGGCTATCCTCTGCGGTCCCCATATGGAGAATTTCCCGTTCGTGGAGGAGTTTTATCGCAACGGAGGCGCGCTGCGGATCGCTGCGAGTTCCCTTTCTTCCGCGCTGCGGGAGCTCCTCGGCTCGCCGGAAAAGCGCGGAGCCATGGGCGGGAAGGCGCAGGAGCTCTACCGCACGAACGCCGGTGCCGTCGACAGGGCGTTTACGCTCCTCGAAAAGTACCTCTCCGCAAAAGTATGATTGCAGTAGACGGCTCTTCTCCTTTCTGGCAGCCCCCTCTCTTCCTGAACAGGGCTGCTGAAGTCCGCCGCCCCTATCATAATGGGCATCCCGATCCCGCCCATTCTGCCCGGAAAAATGCCAATCCGTCCATGGGAGAAATGCCGATTTTACTGCAGTTCTCCTTTAAAGCAATCGACGATCCGAATATGGGGGTGATTAGAAGTGGGGGATGTCCCCTCTGCTATGGGGGCAGCAAAGAGGTATCGTCCTCACGAGAGATTTCTGCGTCTCCTTAATTGATGCGCTCTCTTTCGGGGGAGGGTCGGGGCAGGGGGATTCGATGTCCTTGCAATGCGACAGAGGTAGTGATTCCCTCGCGGATAGTTGATTCTGATGCTCGTATCCTCCGGGGAGCGTCACCCCTGACTCCTACTCTCAGTGTCAGGGGAGTCGTGAAGTCCTTCACTCCCCGACCTCTTGTTCTGCCTCTCTACCGCTCACTCCGTTACCACAGCGCAAACTCGCCTTCTCCGCCCCGAAAAGTCTTACGACTGTTTCGGGGACCCCTCTTTTCCTCCATCGTTCTGGCATGCACTGTGGTGGCCACTCCGTTTCACGAAGAGAGGAGACGAACAAGAGCTAAGGTCCGCTCAGAACTCCCCTCCTCCCCTCTCTGAGAGAGGGAGCACTCACCCCCTGTCCCCTGGTTTATTCTTGTCAAGGACTCCCCTCTTCTTCATCATGCATGCCCATCAAACATGCATTCCTTTCGGGAGAGAGAGAAAGAGGGGGTTCCTCTCCCCTCTCTTTTCTTCTGTCGTCATCCCGGCGGATCCTCTGAGCCGGGATCCAGTCCTTTTCCGAAAGACTCCAGATCAAAGACTCTGGACCCCGGCTTTCGCCGGGGTGACGGCTTTGAGGGATTCCGACTCTCTCCGGGGTGACGGAGTAGAGGGGCTCCGGCTTTCTCCCTGAGTGACAGATTCTGAAAGGGAGTGTGACGAGGGCAGGGGGGTATCCTCTTCTCTGTAGCGAGTGTCTGGAAGAGCAGAGGGGGCCGGACACCCTCCCCTTTCTCCCCTCCCCTCAAGGGAGGGGAATGAGAGGATCCCCTGAGAACAGGGAGGAATTCGCTCGCAAAGAGAGAGTCCTCTCCCATGCCCCACACCAGAGGATTCCTATTCGATATCGCTCTTCCCCCCTGCTGACTACCCCCTACCAGAAGGGGCATGCTGCCACTTTTCATCGCACCCTCCGAATATCTTTATCTTGGCATCAAATTTGCTCCCTATTCGAAAGCTGTATTGTTATCTTTGCAGTCGTGTGTTATGATTTCAACTTTGTAAGAGCGAATTCCGCAGGTGCTCCTGACAACGTACCGTTCAGGAAAGGAGTGCTATGAGTAACAAGAAGAGCGGCTTTCGGAAGACCGGCTATGCGAAAGCCTACAAGACAATCAGCAGGGGATTCAATATCGCTTTCGCCCTGTTGTTTCTTGTCTTTTCCCTTCCCCTGTTCGTGCTGATCGCGACAGCCATAAAGCTGACCGACCGGGGACCTGTCTTCTACAGGGGGATACGGCTCGGTCTCAACAAAAAGCCTTTTGTCATGTACAAGTTCCGCACCCTTGTCCCCGATGCCGAACGGCTCATCGGCGCAGAGCTTCTTTCCCCGGGACTCCAGCTTGAAACCCGGATCGGCAAGCTGTTGCGGGAAACGCGGCTGGACGAGCTTCCCCAGTTGTTCAATGTGCTGAAGGGAGATATGGACTTCGTGGGCCCCAGGCCGGAACGGCCGATCATCTATGACAGGATAGGGAGCCGTATCAGGAATTACGATGTCCGTTTCACCGTCAATCCGGGACTGGTCGGCTATTCCCAGCTCTTTACGCCGCACAGCACCCCCAAGGAGATCAGGACGATGATCGACAACCGGTTCATACGGTATAAACAGAACCTCATGGTCGATTTCCTTATTATTGTGTATACCATGCTCGTTATCGGCAGGAAGGCGTTCACGAAAACGGCTCTCTTCATCGGAAAGCTCGTCAGGATGAAAGTCCTCAAACAGTACGAGGAGAAGCGGACCTTCGAGCGGGTGCGGCTGAACAATGCCCGGGTGCTTATTTCCCCGGATAGCAACGGGGAGCAGACGCTCTGCGAGGCGGAGCTGGTGGACATCAATGAAGAGGCTTTCCTCATCAGGACCGGCTCTCTGCTGAATGCACGGGAGCTCTTCTTCACTCTCCAGGCGGAATACCGCCCCGGGAGAAGAAATGGAAGGAAAGATATCAAAAGGAAGATCGCCCATTGCGCGGGGCAGGTATATAAAGAGATCAAAGAGGGTGCCTCCTATTTATACGTCATAAAGTATAAGCCCGCCTCTCCGCTGAATTTCTATGTCTTGCACCAGTATTTCCTGGACAAGAGCATCGCTTGAGGGAAAAGAGGCTGCGCGAGGGAGAGGCCGCTGTCGTCAGGGCCGCCTCCGCCCCTCACGGGTTCTGATGAGGTAATTCGGAGCGGCGGATTTGGTATAATGTCTTCACTTTCCGGAACGGACCGCCGGAATGTTTGCACGGGCAGCAAAGAAGCAGGAGGCTGAAAAGAGAGAGCATGGCAGCACCGGGAACAGTATCCCAGGAAATAAAGGATATCCTTGCCGGGAACGGCCGGGAGCTTTCGAGTATCGAGGGGAATATCCTCAGTATGGCCGGCAACGGCCGGGATATTAAAACCCTTCTTGTTACGAGCTGTCATCCCCGGGAGGGCAAGACGCTTTCCGCGATAAGCATCGCGTACGGACTCTTTAAAGAGACCAATCTGAAGGTCCTCCTTGTCGACGGCAACCTCAGGGCTCCGCGGCTCAATGCGCTTTTCAGCGTTGCCGGGGAGCCCGGTTTTGCGGACTTCGTCATGAAGGATGCCAGCAATGTCTTCAGGGAGACGGAGTTTGAGAATTTCATGGTGATGCCCCACGGCTCGGCGATAACGAACCCCCTCGATATTTACCGGTCCCCCCTGTTCGGCGGCAAGGTGGAAATGCTCAGGAACATGTTCGATTATGTCGTCTTCGACGGCGCCCCGATCCTGGGGACTTCGGATATGTCCGTTGCGGCACGGCACTTCGACGGGGTGCTGGTTGTCCTCGAGTGCGAGAAGACCAAGTGGGAGGTCCTGGAGATGGCTGTCACAAAAATCAGGAAACTACGGGGCAATGTTATCGGAACGGTGATGAACCGCCGTAAATATTACATTCCCCGGTACCTCTATGGCAAGATATAGGGAACTCTGGAAGGCGGGCATGAAGGTTCTGACGACGGCATTTCTGCTCGGGTGCCTTTTGTGGGCCGCCGGATGTGCCTCGGTGGGAGAGCCGCTGCTTCAGGGGGAAGAGGTCTTGTACGATACGACCTCCTTCTCTTTTGACCGGAAGAACGCTCCCTTCGCCATCCTTCCCGAGTACCGCATCGCCCCCGGCGATGTGCTGGATGTGCTGTTCCAGACGCGGACCTGGGAGAAAAAAGAGAACTTTCTCCTGGGGATCGACCATGTCATTTCCATAAAGTTCGTCCATGCCCCGGAATTGAATGTGGAGGAGAAGGTCAGGCCCGACGGCAAGATCTCGCTCCCGTACCGGGGGAACTGCTATGTCCTCGGCAAGACCGTGGAGGAGCTGACAGCGGAGCTGAAGGAGTACTATGGAAAGATTCTGCAGAACCCCGACCTTTACGTCCTCGTCCCCGACTACCGCTCCTCCATCAAAGACCTGAAGACCGACCTGCACACCGCGCCCCGCGGCCTGAGCAGGCTGGTGACCGTGCGTCCCGACGGGTATGTCACCTTTCCCATGATCGGCCATGTCTTTGTGGCAGGCCGCACCTTCGAAGAGGTGAACCGGGAGCTGAACGAAAAATACGACACTATATTGGCGGGGCTGCATTGCGACCTCTTTCTCGAGAAGCACAGCGGCGCCAAACTCTATGTCCTCGGGGATGTGGCGCGGCCCGGGGTGTACGAAATGCCCAAACCGCTCACGGTGGAACAGGCGGTGGCCATGGCGGGGGGGTTCACATACGGTGCGAAGAAAGACACCATAATCGTTGTCAGAAAAAAGGGGGAGAAGATGGTCGCCACCCGGGTGGATTTCTCCCGGGCCTTTCGCGAGAAAGAGGAGTACCTCTTCTTCTATCTCAGCCCGGACGACATCGTCTATGTGCCCAAACGGCCTATCACCCGCGCTGCGGAGCTGGTGCGTGATCTGGCCGAGGTTGTTCAGTTCAGGGGATGGAGCGTGGGCTTCAACTGGGAATTGCACAGCGAGCCGTCCAGGATTGTTGAATGACGCCCCGACGACGCGCAGGTGAGGAGGAAAGATGAAATCGGAGGATTATAAAAAGGAACTGATCACCATCCTGTTCGCCCAGAAGCGGATCATCGCCGCCACGACGCTGGTGATCTTCGGCTGCTCCCTGCTCATCGCATTCTTCTGGCCTCCCACCTACGCCGCTTACGGCTCGGTGCTCGTCAAGGTCAAGAAGCCCATGAAGAGCCCCGAGGAACTGGAGAGAGCGCAGGTATCCCCTTCCATCGTGACCAAGGAGGATCTGACCTCGGAGGTGGAGATCCTCACCTCCCATGACGTAATAAAGAGGACTGTATCCCATCTAAGGGAGAAGAACATCAGGCTCGCCGACGAGGGGACTTTCTCTCCCCTGCGGCTCCTGGGCGGCTTCGTTACGGCTGTCAGGCACTATTTCTCGGACTCCCCCGCCGGGCTGAGCGGCAAGGAGGTATACCGGATCAAGGAAAGCCTCAAGACCGAAGTAATCCCGCTCTCCAACATCATCGAGGTCACCTACTACCACTCCGACCCCCGGTATGCCGTGACTTTTCTCAATGCCTTGCTGGACCAGTACGTAGCGTACCGGATGCGGGTGTATTACCCTGAGGAGACGAGGGAGTTTTTCATCGAACAGGCCGGCGGACTCAGTGAGCAGCTGGAGAAGAAGCGGCGGGACTGGATCGAAATCATCGAAAAGAACCGCATCTCCGACCCGCTCAAGGAAATAGAGAACAACCTTCATGTCAGGAAGGACCTTGAGGGACAGCTTGCCACCCTCGAAAATGCGGCGATCGAAAAAAAGGTCTCCATCGAGTATCTCAACCAGGCCCTCGAAAAGAAAGGTATCCAGTTCTTCTCTTTTATCGACCGTATTGCCATCTCCAATCTGAGCGCGTCGCTCCAGAGGCTGTATAGTGAGTACGGTGGTGTCCTCCGCACCTACAAGCCCTCCAGCGACAAGGCGCGTCCGGTGGAAAAGCAGCTTCTTGAGGATCTGTCCGTGCTTCGTGCCGAGGTGCAGGCGTACCGCGACAGCCTTGCGCGGGAACTGGACGGCCTGAATCAGAAGATTGTCAGGACAAGGACGAATATCAGGGAGATCACCGACCGGAACGTGGAGCTCCAGAAGCAGAATATCAACACGCAAAAGATCGCCCTCGAGATGGAGTTGCTCAAGCTCTCGTACGAAACCTTTGCCAAACGGAAGGAAGAGGCTGTCAGCGGAGCGTCCGGACCGTCTTCTTCCTATCTGAGCATCCTGAGCCGGGCATTTCCCTCCAACGGACCCATTTTCCCCAAAAAGCGGGTAGTGATTCCCCTCGGGCTGGTCGTGGGATTCATCACCGGGTGCTGCTTCGCCTTCATCCGGGAGTACTTCGACCATACGTTCAAGAGGATCGGCGATGTGGAGCGGCATGGCGGGCTGCCGGTACTCTTTTCCATTCCCGACATGAGCGAGACACCGGCCCGACCGATGTTCCGGTTTGGCAAGCCCGGCCGTCTTGCACCCGCGGCTGTTCTTATCGTCTGTTTCCTGGGAGCGGCGGTACCGGCGTGGCATTTCTTCCGCCTCCCCCCCGATGTTCTGCGGGCATTCCATGGGGGAGTGGACGGGGCCCTCTCGTATGTGCGCACTTTTCTTGCCGCCGAATTCGACGCAGGATCCTTCGAGCCCTCCTTCGACGGGAAGATGACGGCTCCGGCGCGCCCTGCACGCCCGGCCGGCGAAGGTGTGCAGGACGACGGCAGGGCGTCCGAAAATCTGAGGGCTTCGCTCCGCATCCTTTGCGATGAGAGGATCGTCTTCACGAGGGAGTGCTATGATGTGCCGCCGGCGGCCGGAAGTGCGGCAACGGAGTCTCCGGAAACGGTCCACCCCCGGGACGATACCGTACGGTTTGCAAATAACCTCTATGAACAGCGGCACTGACGGAAAAATCCTCCCCTGGATCGGCCGCTGGGCTTTTTACGCGGTCCTCGTCGCTGTCTTCGTCCTCTCCCTGACCCCTGAAAGCGCCCTGCCGGATGAATTCTCCATAAGCGATGTGGTCAACCACTTTGCGGCCTTCCTCGTCCTTTCTTTCCTGTTTGACGGCGCCTATCCCCGGGTCCGGCCCGCGGTGAAAATATCCGCTCTCGTCGCTTTCGGCGCACTCATCGAGGTCCTCCAGGGGGTCCTCCCGTACCGTACCTGCTCGGTGAAGGATCTTGCTGTCGACTGCCTGGCGGTTGTCGTCTACCGCTGCGTGAGACGATGAACGGCAACGCACGGAGAGCGCCCGCCGGTCTCTTCGAAGGAACGATCTTTCTTCTCATCGGCGCCGCCTCACTCTATTTGCTGACAACGGAGCATGCCGTCTATGCCGTTGCACCGGCGCTTGCCGCGGCGCTCCTGCTGCTGATCAGCCGGGATCCCCGGGTCGGCTATTATCTCGTGGTCTTCCTGATACCCTTCGGGGCCTACCGTGCCTTCGGCGGCGGCAAGCTCCTCAATCTCCCGTGGCTGATCGGTTTTTGGCTGCTTCTGCTCATTGTCCTCCGGTTTATCGGGAGCAAGGAATGCCTTGATCAGCTCAAAGCCAATCTATGGCCCCTTGTGGGACTCTACTTCGGAACAAGTCTTGTATCCGCCCTCCTCTCGCGGTATCCCGGGACCTCTTTCGACACACTCAAGCTGTTCCTCGCGGCAAATGTTTTTATCGCCATCGGCATCTTTTTCCTCACCACTCCAAAGGACTACGGAAGAAATCTCCTCCTGGTGCTGATTGTCAGCATTACCGTCAACTCGCTCCTCGGCATCGCCGGATACACTTTTACTCTCCCTTTCTTTGCAATGGACCCGGAATCCTTCAAAAGAAGCACGGGGGCGACGGTGGACCCGAACAACTTCTCCCTCATGGCGGTTTTCAGCCTTCCTCTTATTGCCCATGCTTTCGTTTCCGCGCGGAGCGTCTGCTCCAGGATCGCCGCCTGCGGCGCCTTCGTCGTCAATCTTGCGGGAATTGTCCTGACCTTTTCCCGGGGCGGGGCAATCGTACTGGTGGTCACTCTTGCCCTCATCCTCATCAGACATATACGGCGTCTGACGCCGGGAAGGATGGGAATCGTGATCGCCCTGTCGGGAATACTGATCGCGACAGCCCTCGTCGTCATCCCGGACTCCTATTGGGAGCGGCAAAAGAGTGTTCTCGACCAGAAAGTGGATAAGTCCATCGGCAGGAGGAGTGCCTATCTCACGGTCGGCTTTCAGGCCTTCATGGAGAATCCCCTCCTCGGCTACGGGCCCGGTACCTTCAGGGATATATTCTCTCAAACAGAGGTGGCGCTTTTCTTTCAGAGAGAGGGGGAAACCCTGCGGCGGTTTGCCCACAACACCTACCTTGAAGTTCTCGTCGGGACGGGGGGCGTCGGGTTCCTCCTGTTCCTGGGAATACTGTGGCGCGCCCTGCATAACTTCCACGTTGCAGGGAAAAACTTCCAGGCGTGCGGGGACGAGGAGATGGCGGCGGTCACAAAGGCATACCGCCTTTCCTTTCTCTCCCTGCTCATTTACCTGTTGATGTTCAGCGACATGTATCACAAGTACCTGCTGCTTTCGCTTACGGTCTCGGTGCTGGCGCTGCGGCTGTCGCGGGAGAGAACGGAGCGGCAAGGAGGCGGGCATGGACACACCGCTTTCAGCGGGTAACGTCATTGTGCTGCTCTCGGCGGCGGGCATCCTGCTGCCCCTGGGGCTGAACCTCCTGCTTCTCATGGTCTCTTCCGTGCGTGCCGGAAGGCACCCCGCTCCTGCTGCAGGGCGGACAGGTGCGGCACTTTCGGTGAGCGTCATTATCGTGGTGCGCAACGGCAGGGATATCATCGGCGGGAAGATGGAAAATACCCTTTCCCTCCGCTATCCCTCCGGCCGGCATGAAATTATCGTATACTCCGACGGTTCCACCGACGGAACGGAGGGGGGCGTCACCCCGTATCTTTCAGAGGGAGTATGCCTGGTGGCGTCTCCGCTCCACAAGGGGAAAATCGAAGGAATGAATACCGCCGTGCGCCGCTCTTCAGGCGATATCCTCGTCTTCTCCGATGCGGACGCCCTCCTGGAGCCTGATGCAGTGATGAAGCTCGTGCAACACTTTTCCGACCCGTCAATCGGAGGGGTCTGCGGAAGGCGTGTCATCGGGGAGGACGCCCATGCACTCAAGAAGGCCCAGAGCAGTTTTATCGCCTTTGACAGCGCTGTCAAGCTCTTCGAGAGCAGACGGGGAAGCATCTCCTCCAACGACGGTAAACTGTACGCTGTCAGAAGGGAGCTCTACCGGGAGATACCGGAAGGAGTAACCGATGACCTGTATGTCTGCCTCTCCGTTGTCGGACAGCGGTACCGGTTCGTTTTCGAGCCGGAGGCGCGGGCTTTTATCCGTGTGCCCTCCCGTACCGCCGCCCATGAGATCGTCCGCAGGAGGCGGATCGTCTCTACCAGCCTGAGAGGCATCTGGCTGATGCGGGCGCTCCTGAATCCTTTCTCCTACGGCCTGTTTTCCTTCCATCTTGCCGTGAACAAGGTGCTCAGGCGTCTTCTGCCCCTGTTCCTGCTCATCTTTTTTTCCGGCAGCGGCTGGCTTGCGAAGGACCATCCCGCCTTCGCCGTCCTCTTCGGTCTCCAGTGCTCCTTTTATCTGTCCGGCCTGCTCTATTGGGCTCTTCTCCGGCACCTGCCGGAAATTCCCCTCCTTACGAAGGTCTGCTCCACGGTATTCTATTTCTGCCTCGGCAACTACGGAACCCTGAGGGGCGTAGCGGATTTTCTCATGGGAAGGCGGCCGGCCAGGTGGACTCCGCTCAAAACGGGCAAGCCATGAGACGATCGGCGGACCCGGCGGTGCTCATCGTCTGCCTGTCCCGCCGTTTCGGCGGCGCGGAGGTGCGTGTCCTCCAGACGGCGGGCGCCCTGCGCGGGAGGTGCCGTCATGCCGTCGCAGTGCTCGAAGGCTCTCCCCTTCATCGCAAACTCACGGAAGCGGGCTGTCCGGTGCTGCCTTTTGCGTATGGCCGGGGCGATTCCCGGCTGTTTTTCGCCCTCCGCAGGGCGATCCGGTCCGGAAATTTCAGCGTGGTGGATGCCCATAATCCCCAGTCCCAGTTCTGGGGTCTCATGGCGGCCGCATCCCTCCGTGTGCCGGCAATGGTCTCTACAGTCCACAGCTCCTACGGACAGACCGACAGGGGGGTGAAAAAGGTGCTTTATGAGGGCGTCCTCCGGCTCAACCGCCTGTTCCGCTGCCGCTTTATCGCCGTCTCGGAGGCGGTGCGCGACTACCTTCCCGGCCTCGGCATCCCCTCCCGGAGCATCACCCTGGTGCATAACGCCGTCCCGGTTGCGGGAGGGCCGGTGCTTTCCGGGTCCCCCGCAGTGAAAGAATCCCTCGGCTGGAGGGGGGACGACTACCTGGTGACCGCGGTGGGGCGGCTCGAGCCGGTCAAGGGACATGCATTCCTCATCAAGGCCCTCGGGAGCGCGGTGCGGGAGCGTCCGCGGCTTCGATGTCTTTTCGTGGGGGAGGGAAGACTCCGGCCGGAGCTGGAGGCGCTTGCCCGAAAGATGGATCTTGGCCGGCATGCCCGGTTTATGGGTTTCCGTGACGATGTCATCGACATCCTCAGGGGAAGCGACGCCTTCTGCATGCCCTCCCTCTCGGAAGGGCTTCCCTATGCTCTCCTGGAGGCGTGCAGCCTCGGACTTCCCGTGCTCGCCAGCGCAGTGGGGGGCATAGCCCGCCTTATCGAGGACGGCAGGACGGGCATACTGGTTCCGCCTGAGGATGTGGAGGCCCTGTCCGGAGGACTCTGCGCTCTCATTGACGATCCCGGTGCGGCGAAGGCAATGGGCATGGCAGCGTTCAGGATGGTGCAAGAGCGGTTTTCACCCGGGTGGATGCTTGCGCAGACCCTGGGCGTATACGGGATACTCGACGAGCAGGACGAGAGGGGGTTGGAAACATACCGTGGACATCTCTGATCCGGAGAAAGAGCGCTGGGACAAAAAGGCGTCGGCGTATGTACGCGCTGTGGAGGAGCTTGCCGTAACGGACACGTATGAGGGTGTTTTCAGGCGGCTGAACACGTTGAAGCCGGTGTATACGTTCTTCGCCCTTCGGGATGAAGACAATCCCGTAATCCTGGATTTCGGCTGCGGGGCGGGATGGTCGACGGTACTGCTTGCCCAGAAAGCCGGCTTTGTGTACGGATTCGATATCTCCTCCCGTAGTATCGAGGTCCTCAAAAGGAAGGCGGAATACAATTCGATCGCTAACCTCTCGGCCTTTGTGGGCAACGCTGAAAGGCTGCCTTTTGAAGACGGATCTTTCGACTATATATTCGGCAACGCCATTTTGCACCATCTCGACCTTGCTGCAGTGCTTCCGGAGATAGCCAGACTTTTGAAAAAAGGTGGAAAGGCGGCTTTTTGTGAGCCTTTCGGGCATAATCCGGTTATGAATCGGTATCGCTCCCTGAAAGATAAATATATTGAGAAGGTGAAGGGGATCCATTATGCCCTCACCTATGGGGACCGCGCTCTTTTCGAGAAATACTTTCCGTATGTCGCTTTCATCGAAACGAGTTTCCTGAGCGACAAAGTGCCTTTTCTGCGGTCTCTCGAGGCACTTCTGCTGGAAAAGGTGAGATGGACAAGAAAATTTGCCAGCTACGTAGCCATTGTCCTTCAGAAATGATCCGACAGGGCGGGAAGGAGGAAGATATGCATCAAAGGCGAAGCGAGGGTGCAGTGGGGGAGGCACCAGTGAAGTTTTCCCGGGAGAGGCGGCATTCATGAGAACCGGCCTTCCCCTGCTGCTTCTTTCGGGAGGTGCGGTGTTCTGCATTCTTTTCCTGCTGACGGCGAATCCTGTCGGCACGGCGGCACCGGTACCAAAGAAGGGTGCTTATGGCTCCCGGTCCGGGAGCCAGGGGAAGGCCCTCCCTTCCGGGCAGAGCCTGCCGGGGACATGGCGGCCCTTTTCCGACGACTCGGCCTGGAACACGCCCCTTCCTGCCGACGCGAAGCCCCATCCCGACTCGGCTGCTATAATGACGACCGTACTGAAGGAGGCGAAGACTATCAGGCTGGCGAAAATATACACCGTTCCCCTTTGGGTGGTCGACGCCGAGAGAGTGCAGCCGGTGAAAGTCAGGAGCGACATGATCTTCGATACATGGGACAGGGATAAAGACGGATGGAGCGACAGCGGCATCCCCCTCACAGAGGAGATGTGGGGCGAGCCGACCGAGGACGGCCATATCAGCATCGTGGACCCCTCGAAGCGGACGGCGTGGGAGCTTTCCGGCTATGGCGGTTTTTTTCCGCTGGGAGGAGTGACCGCCCCCCGCTGCACGACCTTTACTATCTGGGACCTATACGGTAGCGGTACCTGTGCCCCCGAGGGCGAGCGGTGGTGGGCGCGCGGCGGCAGGGGGTCGGGTTTCCCTCTTATCGCCGGCCTCATCAGGCCGGAGGAGCTCCAGGCGGGGGAGATCCGCCATGCTCTCGTCTTCACTTTTCCCAAAAACCGCCGGGCCGACGACGGGAGGAGCCTCTTCCTTCCCCCCGCATGCCGGAGCGACGGGAAATATGCCGGCAGGCACTACCCCGTCCAGGGGATGCGCTTTCAACTCGACCCTGCCCTCACGGAGAGGGACTTCACTGCATGGGGGCTGAACAGGGAGGGGAAGATTGTGGCCAGGGCGCTCCAGAAATACGGCATGTTCCTGGGGGATAACGGAGGGGCACTGGCGCTCCAGGTGCAGCTCCTCGGACCGGGAGAGGAGAAGAACCGGACGAAATGGGAAAGCCTCTTCCCGGGTTTTTATAAAAATATCGGGAAGATTCCGGCGTCGAAGCTCAGGGTCCTCTATACCGGTGAGCCGATCATTAAATAAAGCTTCTACTCGACGATGGCCTCTCTCCCGGTCAGTATAGCGCCGATGCCGGATACGATCCCCCGCATCCGGTCAAAAGTCCCCCTGTCCGGCGAGACAGCGAAGATGACAGCCCTGGTGAGGGTATAGCCGGCGAGCGCATAATAAAAAAGGAAGCGGCTTGCGACGCCCTTTTTTACATAGCGATCGAAAAAGAGGTGCTGATACAAAACGAACATCCGTCCTTCCCGGTAATTGTCCGGGCTCATTTTGGGGGATTCCATGTGGAGGAGCCGCGCCGCGGGCTGATAGATGAGCCGGTATTTTTTCGATACCCGGTAGGTGAAGTCCTTGTCCTCGCCCATGGCGTATTTGCGGAAACGCACGGCGTCGAAGGCAAAATCGCGGAAGACCTCCTTCCTGAAGGAACTTACCCCTCCCGACAGGAAATCGACCTCTGTCTTTTCCTTCAGGGGAAAGCAGGTCATGCCGTAGTTGGTGCAGAACCCCGAGGGGAGAACCTTGCCCTCCCTGATGCCGGTTACGAGGAAGACGAGCTCGACGACCCTGCGCAGCTTATGCGCGGCGTTCAGGGGCTTGTGGTTTGCGATGGCCCCTCCCACTCCTCCCACAGCGCCCTCCGCGTCCTCCCGGTAGACGGCCAGTATCTGTTCCACATAGTCGGGAAAGAGAATGACATCGTCGTCGAGGAAGAAGAGTATATCGCCGGAGGCAAGCCCAATGCCGGCATTCCGCGAGGCGGTCAGTCCGGGGACATCTTTTTTGAAGTACCGGTACCTGATGCCTCCTGCTTCGCATTCACGCCGCAGGGGATGTTCCTGCAGATTTCCGTCGTCCACGATAATAATTTCGTCCGGCAGCACCGTCTGCCTCCGTATCGATTCGATACACTTTGTCAGATCGTCGGGCCTGTTATAGGTGGGGATAATGATGGAGGTCTTCATTTATGAACTTTTTTCTCCTTTCCCGGGCTGTCTCCGGATGTGATCAAAACTGATCGCATATCCCTTGCGTCATGGTAGTCAGCAAGGAGCCATCGCTCTCACGAGAGATTTCTGCGTCTCCTATGTCAGGGAGTCGTGAAGTCCTTCGCTCCCCGACCTCTTGTTCTGCCTCTCTACCGCTCACTCCGTTACCACAGCGCAAACTCGCCTTCTCCGCCCCGAAAAGTCTTACGACTGTTTCGGGGACCCCTCTTTTCCTCCATCGTTCTGGCATGCACTGTGGTGGCCCCTCCGTTTCACGAAGAGAGGAGACGAACAAGAGCTAAGGTCCGCTCAGAACTCCCCTCCTCCCCTCTCTGAGAGAGGGAGCACTCACCCCCTGTCCCCTGGTTTATTCTTGTCAAGGACTCCCCTCTCCTTCATCATGCATCTTTATCAAACACGTATTCCTTTCGGGAGAGAGAGAAAGAGGGGGTTCCTCTCCCCTCTCTTTTCTTCTGCCGTCATCCCGGCGGATCCTCTGAGCCGGGATCCAGTCCTTTTCCGAAAGACTCCAGATCAAAGACTCTGGACCCCGGCTTTCGCCGGGGTGACGGCTTTGAGGGATTCCGGCTTTCGCCGGGGTGACGGAGTAGAGGGGCTCCGGCTTTCTCCCTGAGTGACGGATTCTGAAAGGGAGTGTGACGAGGGCAGGGGGTATCCTCTTCTCTGCCGCGAGTGTCTGGAAGAGCAGTGGGGGCCGGACACCCTCCCCTTTCTCCCCTCCCCTCAAGGGAGGGGAATGAGAGGATCCCCTGAGAACAGGGAGGAATCCATTCGCAAAGAAAGAGGGTTCCCCCCTGCTGCCTCTTCCTCCTCTGCACCTCTTCTTTGTGCCATCACTTTTAATTGTATCCCTGTCATCCCTTTCGTTTGAACAGCTTCCTTACGTCCATCCCCTGGAGGGAGGGGGAGCGCTTGCCCGTATAAGCAAGTAACCCATAACTCGCAGCAAGAAAGATGCCTGTCTTGAGAAGCGCCGTGGCGATTTCGTGGATCGCGAGCATGCGGGACACGGCCTCCAGCAGAGCAATAGCCGCCACAATGAAGACAAAGGGACGGACAACGTCCCTGGCGGCCGCCGACCATACGGATGCGGAGCCTTTATGCCGCTTCCTGATAAAAGCGCAGAGCGCGACAAAAAGGACAAGAAAGGATACGCTGCTCCCCGTCGCCACCCCGGCGAGCCCGAACCCCGCCTTGATGAGGAGAATTCCCAGGACGATATTCAGCAGAACAACGGCGGATATGATAAGGGCAGCCCTGACCTGCCCGTTATAGGCCACGATGATCCCCCTCGCCACATAGGCAAGGGCGAAAAAGTAACTGCCGAGCACGATGATCTGGGTGGGCAGGATGCCGGGGAGATATCTGGGCAGCAGGAGGTGAATGAAAACGGGAGCACAGAAGACCGCGGGGCCGATGAGGAAGGGCATGAGAGCCCCCGTATAGGCGAGCGGCTTGAAAAAGTATTCTGCGAGGTTCGCCTCCGGCGTCCGGTGATCGGCACCCCTCATCAGGTCGGGCTCGATCACGTCCCGGGCGTCTCCGGGGATCTGCATGAGGAAGTTGAAGACGAGGCCGGTTATGGCATAGAAACCCAGTTGTTCGCTGCCCAGGAAATAGGCGACGATGACCTTGTCCGACGTGCTCACCAGCTCATTGGTGATATTGTACAGCATGACGGGCATTCCGCCGGCCACCAGTTCCCTGAAGGTGCCGAAATGAAATCCGCTCCTGAATTCGAGGGGACGGACTTTCCTGAAGACCGCAACGCCGAAGAGGACTGTCAGGAGCGCGGCAAGGTATAAACCGTAGATACTGAAAAAATAAATGAGAACGGCGTTGAGGAATACGGCGATGGTCGCCTTCAGGTAGTTCATCCTGCTGGGAAGCATGAAGTCCTGGTGGGCGATGAGATAGACGAAGTAAAAATCGAAGTACCAGTTCAGCAGGATGAGCCCCGCTATGACGAACAGACCGATCCTCACCGCGTCGGTCTGCTCCCGGAAGACCGCATAGAGCAGAACCCCGGCGACGGCAACGAGGGTCACCGCCAGGGAGCCATAGAAGGTGCTCGCCTCGATCGCGGCGGCTTTACCATGATCCTCTTTTCCCTTTGCGTAGGGGATTCGGTAAAACATGGAGTTCCGGGAGCCCAGGTGGAGATAGGTGGCATAGGTGGCGACGAGGGAGAGGATGTTCCAGATTCCGTAGAGATCGGGGGAAAGGAGCCGGGGCTTGATAAAGGTATTGATGATGCCGCAGACCCGCTGGTAGATGTTGCTCGACGTATACCGGGTAAGGCTTTTGACGAGAGGCTTGTTTTTCATGACTTTTTTGCCCGGACCCCTATGATCATCTGGTAGTCTTTGTCTCGGTAGTCGAGCTCCTCCGGGGCGATATCCTCGGCGGCCAGCCCGTGCAGGAAGGCGATGGAAGAGAGGACGTTCCCGAACGTCTGGACCTGATGCAGGTCCGGCGGGGAGAAAACCGGAGAGAACAGGAGCCGTGCAGAATCCTCCGTGAACCGCCAATATTCCCCCCACTGCGGCTGGTCCTCCCGGGATATTTTCGAGATGCCGGGGAGGGTCGCGAGCAACGTGCCCTGAGGTTTTAAGATGCGGTAAAGGGTCCGGACGGCCTTTTCCATAAAGTAGATGTACTGGAGAGTATTAATGAAGATGATGCAGTCGAACGCTCCCGCGGGGATATGGTCTGCCTCCGTCAAATCGGCTACAATGGTGGCTTTCGGATTACCGCTGGTTTTGTGGAGGATGTCGCTCTGGGTGACACGGCTCCCCCCGAAGCGCAGGGTGTACTCGTTGTCGTATATTTCGAGGACGCGCCCGCGGATGTCCTCGCTGTGGATTGCCAGGAATTTCTCAATATAGTAGCGGTCGACCGGCTTACCCCGGCGGAAGCCGAAATTCCGGTCGAGCGGTTCCAGGTTCCGTAAATCACCGAACCGCACCATCCCGACGGGAGGCCACTGCGCCAGCCCCTTGAGCCCTGCGATTTTTCTGTAAAGGAACGCGGGAACTTTCCCCTGAAGAATTCTCTTGAGTTGCCTTCTTATCATGACCGCATCTCCTCATAAAAAATCTGGTACCACACCTTTGACGGAGAATCGTTGAAAGCGGTGAGCCCTATCCGGTGCAGGCAGGACGACGACACCTTCCTGTTGGGCAGGGGATATGAGGAGAATACTTTTCTCGCGCCGTTTTTCAGCAGCAAGTCTGCCTGGTGCGGGGAAAAGCAACTGCCCGGTTGTCCGAAAGGAAAAGAGAAGAGCGGGGTATGATTAGGGTAGCGCTTCAATGCAGCCTCGTTCTCCTGGAAAGACCCGATAAGCTCCCCGTCCGACAGGAACAGCGCATTGTCATGGTTATAAAGATGGTTTCCGAAGAATACGTTTCTTTTGCCCGATACTGCCCGCAGGTCTTCCTCTGTCGCAAAGTCACCGGTAAAGGCGGACACCTCCCTCTCGAAGGAATGCCCGGTCCTCTTCAGGTACGAAAAGACGATTTCCCGTGAGCAGGCCAGGAAGGGCGCCCTGCCGGTATATCCCTCCCCGCCTTTTTCGCGAAGGTACTCAATGAAGCCCTCCTGTTTTTCGCAGAGGTAGGTTATCAGCCCCGACCAGAAGACATCGCCTTTCACAGGAGCCATATTCAGAAATATGACGACAGGGACATCGTGCTTCTCGAGGAGGGGAACGGCATGGGTGAATATTCCCTTCAGCCCGTCGTCGAAGGTAATGAGAGCTGCTTTTGGCGGTATGCGCGCTGCCAGCAGGTCATCAGGGCCGATGAGAGTGAAATGTGCCTTAATAAAGCCGATCTGGAAGTCGAAGACCTCCGGTGGAACATTCAGATGGTACCTCCTGCTGAACTCGCTGGGTGACGGAGACACATCGTGATAGACAAAGACGGTGAGGGCAGACTCCAGGCTGCCGCTCCGGGCCATCCCGAGAAACGTGCCGGCGACCGTTGCCTTGGCGCTTTTCAGCACATTCCTGGCGCGCGGGTGCCGGAAAAGAAAGCGTTTCAGACCTTTCATGCCCGGAATTCCTTCCCGCCGCACCCCCCTCCCGTCGCAAGGAGGTGTTTTTTCTTCTGATGAATTATGCGTGTGTGCATCAGTATACTATTCATGAAAGCAGTATTATATTTCAGCGTGCTGTTTTATGCAATTTATCTATGGATCTATTAGAGATGTGGTGGAGGTGACTGCGTGAGAGTTCTGGTTACGGGGGGAGCCGGCTACATAGGGAGCCATGTGGTGAAGCTCCTCGGGGAAAACGGACATGAAGTGCTGACCTATGATAATCTGACCACGGGCAATGACTGGGCCGTGCTGTACGGCACGCTCGTGGTTGCCGATCTCGCGGATACGGAGAGGCTCCGTACCGTAATCCGGGAGTTCAGGCCCGGTGCCGTTATGCATTTCGCGGCTTCCATTGTTGTGCCGGAGAGTATCCGGGATCCGCTGAAATATTACTCCAACAACACGGCAAACACCTTGAATCTCCTGGGAGTGCTGAGGGAATTCGCCGTCGAACGGTTCATTTTCTCCTCCACGGCGGCTGTTTACGGCATTGCAGAGGAGATCCCGGTCACGGAAGAGGCTCCCTTGCATCCCATCAATCCGTACGGCATGTCGAAAATGATGGCGGAGCGTATTCTGGCGGACCTGACCCGGGCAGACCCCCTCTTCCGCTATGTTTCGCTTCGTTATTTCAATGTCGCCGGGGCCGACGGAGGAAATCGCATCGGCCAGGCCTACAGGGAATCGACACATCTGATCACGCGGGCGTTGAAGACAGCCAAAGGGGAGTTTGAAAAGCTCCGTATCTTCGGGACCGACTACCCCACCCCCGATGGGACCTGCGTGCGGGATTATATCCACGTGAACGATCTCGCCGACGCCCACCTGCGTGCCCTCGGTTACCTGGAGAACGGCGGCGGCAGCGCGGTGTTCAATTGCGGATACGGTCGCGGCTACTCGGTGCGGGAGGTGGTGAGAGCCGCCCGGGAGGTTACCGGGATTGCTTTCCCGGTCGAAGAGGCGGAGCGGAGGGAGGGAGACCCGCCTGCCCTTATCGCCGGCAACGAAAAGATCAGGAGGGATTTGTGCTGGACCCCGCGGTACGACGACCTGAAGTATATCGTCAGGACGGCGTGGGAATGGGAGAGGAAGCGGTGAGCTTATGAAGGGAGGATTTTCGATTTCCATTTTTCCGATATGTTGGCGATATTTTCGGCGAAACTCCAAGGGCTCCCTGCCCGGTACCGGGGGCAGGGAACGTTTCAGAGCGCTCCGGGCAGGCATGTAAATTGCAATATATAAATTGCAATAGTGAGATGCGATTTGATTATTTTACGAGTAAGAGGAGAAAAGGGTGGGAGAGCTGAAGAGGAGCGTTTTTATTGTGGAGAGGGATCCGGAGCTCCGCAGCACCCTGGCCGCCGCATTCCTTCACTCCGGCTATTCCGTGCAGGTTGCGGATACGGTGGGAAAAGCTGCGGCGCTGATCAGGGACGGCTGCGGCTGCCGGCAACCCTTCGATCTTGTGCTGGTGTGCATAGTGGATAAGAGCGATCTCGATGATGTTGCCGACTTGCAGCGTTTGAGCATTCCCTTGCCCGTCCTTACAATAGCGGATGATGCGGACAAGCTGTTGATTGTTGATCTGTTGCACCGGAAGCAGGGGGATTTCCTGGAGCATTTTTTCAAGACAAATACGAAAGCGTCAGAACCGTCGTGAGGAAGGAGACGCCTCCGATACGGCGCTTCTGAAGGAGTTTGGTGCCATGCCGGGCACGATCAGGGGGCAAGAGGCCCTCCTGTTTCCGCCCGGGTGAGATTTTCTCCTCACGCTGTCAGTCTTCCGTCAGTCCTTCGGGTCTTTTCGAGAGCCGTTCGATGAGTTTTTTCAGGAACACCTTATGGAAGCGGAGCTGGCAGGCGGGAGATACCTGTTCGATGACGGTATCGTTGACCTCCAGCAGTACCACGCCGGAGACGGAAACGATATCGGATGCCCTCTTTGTTCCGGTAAGATATCCGATCTCGCCGAAACAGTCCCCTTTTTTCAGCGGGGCGACTTCCCGCTTCCCCTTTCTCACCGCCGCTTCTCCCGAGACGATGATATAAAAGGTGTGATCGATATGCCCTTCGGTGATGATCCGCCGGTCCGGGGGGAACTCTTTCCAGGAGATGACGTTGAGGACCTCCCACAATTCCGAGTCATGGAATTCTCTGAAGAAATCCAGGGACCGCAGGACGGTGAACCGCTCCCGGTGGTGCAGCTCCACTTCCGTGTAATTGATGGTAATCGAGGTAAGCCGCAGGTCGGAGGCGAAGTGCGTCCCTGTCTTGTACCGCTCCGCGGTCCTCTTGCTGAGGGCCTTCATTACGATGACCTCCAGGGCTTTGGGGATATCGGAGCGGTAGAAACGCAGGGGCTCGGGATCGTGGTACAGCACCTTGCGGATGATGCTGGAGAAAGTGGAGGCATGGAAAGGCGACCTCCCGGTGAGCAGTTCGTACATGACCGCCCCCAGGGAAAAGAGGTCCGTCTGACAGGTCAGCGGCTCCTCCTTCACCTGCTCCGGGGACATGTAACAGGGAGAGCCTATCAGTCCCATGATCTGGGTCTGGGTTTCGTCCGCCCTGATCGTCTGCGCAATGCCGAAGTCCCCGATCTTCACCTCGAGATCCCCGGTAAGCAGAAGGTTTCCGGGTTTGATGTCCCGGTGGATAACGCCGAGCCGGTGGGCGTAATCGAGGGCCTTGCAGCATTTGAATACGATCTCGACCACTCTCTCCACCGGGAGCAGATTTTCCACGCGGCAGTATTCCTTCAGGGTCCTGCTCCCCTCGATATACTCCATAACGATGTAGTACTGATCGGTGTCGATTCCCGCGTCATGGACCGCCAGAATATTGGGATGGTCGAGCATCCCGGCAATACGGGCTTCGTTGAAAAACATCTTCCGGTGTTTTTTCCTGCATTCCTCGCTGTGGTGGTTTTCTTCCCCCGCGACCTTGATCGCCACGGGACGGTTGTTATAGGGATCGTGCCCGAGGTAGACGACTCCCATCCCCCCCTGTCCCAGCTTTTCCACTACCTCGTATTTGCCGACATGCTTCGGCGGCGATTGTATCATGGCCCTGTTTCCTACTCCTTGAGGTAGAACTGTATCTTCAGTCTTCCCACTTCCACGATATCCCCGTCCTTCAAGTCATAGCGCCCGGCGATCCTGTTTCCGTTCACCCTGACCCCCGCACTTCCCACGGGGTTGATGAAGTACCCCTCCCTTCTCCGGTTGATCAGGGCGGCCACTTTGGGGGCGAACAGGCCCTTCAGCCGTATCCCGGCATCAGCGCTCTTCCCGATGGAGGTCACCCTGTCCCTCAGCTCGAATTCCGGCCGGCCCGGGGAGCCCGTTATGACAGTGAAGCCCCCCTGCCGTTCCCCCCCCGGTGCCGGCTCCCCGGGTTCGGGCATATCGTGCAGCATTCTCTGCTGTACCCGCGAGTCGATCACCAGCGTCTCGTCTCCCCTGACGGACCGCGCTCCCATGGCCTGACCGGGCGGGGAATCCATTTCCGGGGCCTCGAAGTTCAGGAGGTGCCTGCCGATGAGGACGGTATCGCCGTTCCTGAGAATATGGCGTGCTATCTTTGCCCCGTTCACAAAGGTCCCGTTGAGGCTTCCCATATCTTCGAGGACGAACTGGCCTCCCTCTCTGAAAATTTTTGCATGGAAGCCCGAGACGGCGAGGTTGTCGATCCGTATGCTGTTCTTCGGCTTCCTCCCGATGGTGACGATCCCGCTGTCAAGCGGTACCTCGCTGAGTACTCTCTCATGAAACTTCACCGTAACCTTGGCCATACTCCCTCCTTGTGCTTGTGCCGCTGTGAAAGAGCCCGGCTCTTTCGGTATGCATATGCTGCAATAACTGTCACGTTGTCCTTGCCTCCCCTCTCGTTCGCCGTTTTCACGAGGCAGGTGCATGCCAGGCAGGGATCCCGGGAGGACCGGAGCGCGGAGAGGATCTCGTTATCGGATACCATCGTCGTGAGACCGTCGGAGCAGAGGAGCACGACATCCCCGTCGGAGAGGGTGAGCTCCGTCAGATCCACCTCTGCGTCGGGGTCAAGGCCGAGCGCCCTTGTCAGGACATGCCGCATGTTTTTCTCTTTCACCGAATGGTCTTCGGTAAGTTGCTCAAGGATGCCCGCCCGCGCAAGATATACCCTGCTGTCCCCCACATGGGCGACGCTCAACCTGTTCCTCCGCAGCAGCACGGCGGCGAGGGTGGTCCCCATCCGGTTGCTCCGGGCCGCCTGATAGATGGTCCTTCCGGCAGACCGTACGGATTCCCCGAGGAGGTAGGTATCCCCGGAGAGCCCGTTGCTGCGGGGGGGAAAGGGAGCACTCCCCCGGCCCCCTTTTCTGAAATACTCCCTGATCCCGTCCACGGCCATCCTGCTGGCCACCTCGCCGGAGGCGTGGCCCCCGATCCCGTCCGCCACCGCGAGGAGGCGGGCATCGCTATCGATGCAAAAGGCGTCCTCGTTGATCTCCCGTACCCGGCCGGTGTCGGTCCGCGCCCCCACCACCATCCTGATCTCTTCGTTCTCGATTATCTCGGCCCCTGAGTGCCCTTTCTCCCCTTTTCCGGAGAGGAGGCGCTGCAGGAGCAGCGCCGCGATGCCCGCTGCCAGAAGGACGAGGGAATATGTTACCTTCACCCAATACCCGTAGGCGACGAAAAGGTGGAGCGCTGTCCCGGTCCATGCTGCTGCGAGGAGCAGGAAGAGCCCGATCCGTGTGCCGGTGTCCCGCCCCGGAAAACCGGGGAAGAAGATACTTCCGAAGAAGAGCAGCATGGCCGATTCGAGGGGGAAGGCCCATACAGGCCGTGTAATGCAGGATGCCCCGAGAATACCGGCAGCCGTAGCAGCGGTGAGGAGGGGAGAGGGAAGTGCCGACACAAGGGGGGTATTCAGAAATGTTCCTGATTCCCCGGCCGTCCCCCCGACGACGACAATTCTGTTCCTGAATGCTCCGGCCGGCACCCGCCCCTTTACAATGTCCGAAAAAGAATAGACGGGAAGGGAGCCGGGATCGGTGGAACCGGTGAGCATTCTGTATTCTCCGTAGAGGGGTATCGATCTGTTCCCCAGACGTATTTCGCTTCTTCCGACCGACACATCCTCCAGGTCATACTCCAGATATCTGAGGACCAGCTGCAGTGCAAAAGAGGGGACCAGTCGCTGTGCGTACGGCAGGAAGAGGGGCTCGCTCCGGACGATTCCGTCGCTGTCGGCGGCATGATGGGTATGTCCCAGGGCTGAAGCGTGCAGTGCGAACTCCTTCAGGGGGAGCAGTACACCCCGGGCAGAGGAGTGCACCGCTCCGAAATACTCCAGGGAGTTTTTCAGCAGGGAGTTTTCTGCGGGGACCTGTCTCTCCCCCCCTTCGTCCCCTTTGAAGAGAAGGCGCACCGGCAGCACCACGTTTTCCGCATACGCGAGGGAGGAGGCGAAGAGGGCGTCGTTGTCCAGCTTCCTTTCCGCGTCCTTCAGGGCGGCGAAGACTCCGGTGATGCTGTCTTCCTGCAGCAGGCGGGGATCATTCGGGAACTTCCGTATGATATCCCGTACTTCCTGCAGTCCCGGATTCAGGTCCTTCGAGGAGTAAAGGAGCTCGACGCCGATCACCCGGGCTCCATAATCACGGAGACGATGGAGCACCAGGCCGATATAGGCGCGGGGCCACGGCCAGGGGCCCATCCGGCGCAGGCTCTCCGTGTCGATGGCAACGACCGCAACGGGGGCGGGAGGGGCTTTCCGGGAGAATGCGGCGCGGAGATCGTATGCTTTGCGTTCGAGTGTTTCGAGGGGATGATTTTCGAAAAAGGACGCAACAAACAGGGAGAGTGTCAGGATGCACCCCGTGAAGAGAAACGGAACGGATGATTTCATCTGAATGGGGGGAGTCGCCTATACTATCCTACAAAACGGGTTTTTTAGTCAATAGGCAGACGGCCCCCTGTCAGAGCAACTTCGAGAAGCCGGGCAGCTTCTCAGCCTGACGCAGCAGCTTCCAATAACGCTGCACCGCCTTCCACTGTTCGGGGCTGCTATGGTGTTCGGGTCCGAAAGCGATTGCAACGTTGCCGTCGCGGTCACGTTTCGGGCGCCCGTACCGGTCCCGCGCGATGCGGTACTCGTAGATACGGGGCGGCCCGCCGGCAATAAGTCGTTGCGGCTTCGCGAGCAACTGTCTGGCAAAGGGCGCCGACCATACGGCGGCTACCAGTTCGCTGTTGACGGCCATACTGAGCGGATCCATGTTGTAGGTGCCGATCAGCGCCAGATGACCATCGATCGCCCCAAGCTTGCCGTGAAGGGTATGTCTGTCCCCGGTCACAAAAAGCCGCAGGGTCGGCACGCGCGCCATCACCTCGGGCCACTGCTCAAGGAAAAAGGCCTGGCTCAGCGCGTTGTCGCTCGAGACCGGGCTGTTGGTAAGCACCGTGATACGCACTCCGCGGGCTGCGGCTTGCTCGAAGAGGGAGACGACATGCCGGGACAGCACAAGATAGGGGCTCTGTATGAAGATCTCGCCCCGCGCGCTTTGCGCAAGACGCACAAGGCTCCTGCTTATCGGATCGTCGGACGTGAGGAGACGCGGACGGCTGTCGAGCAGCCGAACCTCTGCAGCTATCGGCCTGGCGGGCTTCTTTTTCAGCGCACCCCGCAGGCGGGGCAGTTTCTTCAGGTCGTCAATCCAGGAGAAACCCTTCTTGCGGATCTCCGCTATCGTTTTTTCCGAAAAAGGACTGCCCCGCAGCCATGCGTCCATGGCCTCGTATGCGAGCAGCAGGTCCGCACGGGAGTCCCTGATATCGACCGCTTCACGCCTGACATCATGGGCGTCGCCGCTTTCGAACCCCGCATCAAAGGCAGCCTCGAGCACGGAGCCTATCCGCAGGCCGCCGAGGAGCACGTCCGCGTCGCGGAAGGACTTGGGATAATCCCTCGGGTCCGCAAAGTACTCCAGCGCGATATTCCGCCCCCCGATCAGCGCAAGGCGGCCGTCCGCAGCGAGGATCTTGTCATGATCGCTGGCGATCACGGCGGCAGGGTTCATGGTGAGGAATGCGTCGATATACCGGAAGAAGAGGGGACGATACATCTTCACCGCCACCTTTCCGGTCCCGACAAGGGTATCCAGGTAATCGTTGCCGCTGAGTTCCCGGGAGAGCTTGGTGCCTATCGCATCCAGCAGTATCCGGATACGGACCCCCTGGTGTGCCTTATGCAAAAGATGTCCGAGGAAGGAGACCCCGAAAATGTCCTGCTTGAGGATAAAGTAACTGATAGTGAGGTTTTCGCGCGCTTCGCCAAGCAGCCGCCAGCGGGCGGCCCACGCTTCGGGATTGTCATCGAGCAGCTCGATCCTGCTGTCCACACCGCCTTCTACAGGAAGGCTCTCGAAGACTTCCCGCAGCGTACCGGCAGAGTATGAGGGGACAGGGGCCTCGCTCCGGTGACCGCCGCGCCCGGGCAGGTGCACGTCGATCAGCAGGGTGCCGATACACCAGAGTGCGGCAAGGGTGGCCAGCGAAGCGGAGACAATCACTACCAGACGCTTTGTATGCATAAGTATCTATTCCCGTTTCTGCCACGGCGATGAAGCCGGATTCCCCCACGCCTATGACTTCAAAGTATCACACAGACGGGTGCAAGTCAACCGCGCAGCCTGCCTGCATACTCCGGCGAAAGGATCAGCGGGAAGCGGTTCCTTGCGCTATCGCCTTGAGGTAGACCGTGGCGACCACTGGCAAATGGTCCGAGGCAATCCGGGCCAAACGGGAGGGGAGGGAGGCCTGGTGCGCCAGAGTTTCACGCAGGCTTTCCGAAGGGGGAATCCAGATGCGGTCCAGCGGCAGCACGGGAAAGAGAGCGGGAAATGTCCGCATGGTAACGGGCTCCCCCAGCCGCGCCCGCAGGCGCTGCAGTGCAGGACTCCCGGGGAGCCAGTCGTTCGTGTCGCCCATCACGATGAGGGGAGATCCGGGCCGCTCCGGCAGTATTTCGAGCAGACGGTCCACCTGGCGATTCCGCTCCACCGGCCATAGGCCGAGATGCGTGACCAGCACGCGTATCGTCAGACCTCCCACCACGATATCCGCATCGATTATCCCCCGGGGTTCGAAAGAGCCGAGGCTGATATCATGCAGCCGTACACTGCTGATGGGGAAGCGGCTCAGAAGCGCGTTGCCGTACCTGCCGTCCTTTTTGTGTTTCGTGTGCCCGGCAACCGCCATGTACATCCCGGTTTTTTTCGCAAGGGTGCGCATCTGGGCGGACGCGGTCTCCCCCGGATCGGACAGGACCTCCTGAAGTGAGATGATGTCCGCGTCGAGGGAGCGGATAACTTCGGCAACCCTCCCGGGGTCTCTCCGGAAATCCATCCCCGTGCACTTGTGAACGTTGTAGGAAGCGATCCGCAGGGGGCGTTCTCCCCGCGCAGTCGCCTCCCAGAGGGCTGCCAGGGCCGAAGGATCGTGACACGTCCACCGCTCCGTGCATATCTCCTGCGGATCGAGTACCACGGGAGCCCTTTCCGGCATTCGTTCCTGGATGCCGCCCAGAGAATAGAAAACGATTAACGGCAAGAGGACCATCGACAGGCCCGCCGCTATCAGCTTGATCGTACGCATGGGAGGAACGGCTCCGGGGTATGTTCTTGCTTCGACACAGCTTTCTATTATAGCAGGAAAGGTATAGGTGCGATCAAAGAAGGGGGCAGGGGGAAGTTTTCAGAAGAGAGAAAGGACAAGAGGAAGGGAGCTTTGAACAGGTATCATTAAGGTGTGCCGGGGGGAAGGCTCTCCCATGCCCCCGTACACACTCCGTTTCAGAATCTGTCACTCATGGAGAAAGTTGGAGCCCCTCTACGCCGTCACCCCGGCGAGAGTCAGAATCCCTCTACTCCGTCACCCCGGCGAAAGCCGGGGTCCAGAGTCTTTGAACCGGAGTCTTTCGGAAAAGGACTGGATCCCGGCTCTTGTCCCGGCCCGGTCCGGGATCGGCCCGGGATGACGGCAGAAGAAAAGACTCCCTCCCTTTCCCGAAAGAGAGCGCATTGGTAGGGATGTGCAGAGAGAGAAAGGTGGAATGAACCTTAAGGATATCTGATGCTTCCCCTTCGGGGGGCTGCTTTTGCTAAACTAGGGTGTGTAGAAAAACTGTGTTCGTTGCGAGGCCGAACTCTGTGCAGCCGGTCGCAGCAGAAGAGAGTGTGCAGACACACCCTAGTGGTAAGTCACAGCAGAGATGACAAAAGGAGACGAAAGTTCTGAACCCTGCCGAGTTTCTTTATTATATCGGGTACTCTCTCAAGAAAAAACATGCGCTGAAGCACCGCAGGCGGCTTCCCCATGCGGTAATCAGTATCGGTAACATAACGGTGGGGGGGACGGGAAAGACGCCTGCCGTCATCGCCGTGGCGGAAGAGGCGAGGCGGAGGGGCTTTCTCCCCCTTGTGCTGACGCGGGGGTACCGCGGCCGGGCGCATGGCCCCTGCTTCGTTGCGGAACGGGAGAAAGGGGGCATGGAGGTGCGGAAGCTGTTACAGGAGCTCCCCTCTCCGCCCTTCTGCTGTACGGCAGGGGAGGCGGGGGACGAGCCGGCGCTGATGGCCGGGAGATTGCCCGGTGTCCCCATTATAAAATGCGCGGACAGATATGCGGGCGGAATGTTTGCCCTTGCCTCCCTCGGCCCCGGCGTTCGCCTGCCCCTGCTCTTCATCCTCGACGACGGCTTTCAGCACTGGAGGCTGGAACGGGAGGCGGATGTCGTCCTTGTGGACGGGATGAACCCCTACGGCAACAGGAGAATGCTCCCGTCCGGACCTCTCCGCGGCCCCCTGGATGAGCTGCGCCGCGCCCACCTGCTCGTCATAACCAAAACGCACAATGAGGAGGTCCGGCAGGATCTGGAGAGGATCAATCCGGACGCTCCCGTCTACTTTTCCCGATACCGGGTGCGGGGAGTGCGGAACGCAAGGGGAGAGGCGATTTCCATTGAAATGCTTACAGGAAAAAGGGTATATGCCTTTTGCGGCATAGCGCGTCCCGAATCCTTTATAAGGACGGTGGAGTCCCTGGGTGCGCAGGTCTGCGGGGTGCGGACCTACCGGGACCACCACCGCTACACGGAATCCGACTGTCTGCATCTCCGGCGGCAGGGGAGAGAGGCGGAATGCGATTTCCTGATCACTACGGAAAAGGACAGGGTAAAGCTCGGGGGTATCCCCCTGCCGGAGAACCTGCTCTGCCTCGAAATTGAGTGGGCGGTGGATGAGGAATTCTACAACGATCTTTTCAGGAGAGTGTCATGAGACGGTATAGGGCGCCGCAGCCCCCGAGGTCGCGCTATATCACCCCGGAGGGAAAGGAACGGTTGAGCCAGGAACTGCAGTATCTCTGGAAGGTGAAACGCCCGCGCGTCACCCAGGCGGTTGCCGAGGCGGCGGCCATGGGCGACAGGTCGGAGAATGCGGAATACATTTACGGGAAGAAACAGCTGCGCGAAATCGATGCGCGTGTCCGTTTCCTCTCCAAGAGGCTGGGAGAGCTTCTTGTGGTGGACCGCACCCCGGAGGACCCGGGAACGGTCTATTTCGGGGCATGGGTGCGGCTCGAGGATGAGGAGGGGAATGCCTCCGAATACCGCATCGTGGGACCGGATGAGTTCGATCCGGAGAAAGGGTACATCAGCATCGACTCTCCCATGGCACGGGCCCTGCTGAAGAAGACCGAAGGAGACGAGGTGACCGTGGAGCGGCCCAGGGGCAGGGCGGTGTTTACCATCATGGACGTGCGCTACCGTCCCTTCGGAAATGAAGAGGAAGGCGGAAAAGAGCGGGAATGATCCCGTTTGTGGCAAGTGGCTGCGGGCGGAGCATGCGGGGGGCGGCGATCCGGAATTTCCCTGAGGGTAGCGGGAATTTTTAGTAGACGCTGGGGGGAAAGTGTGAAATAATTGAAAATAGAATGCTCCTGCTGCCGAACGGTGCGTAGAGGACAGGCAGAACCAGACAGAGGCTTCTGCTGCGGAAAAACTAGGGTGTATCTGCACACTGTGTTCGTTGCGAGACCGGGCGAAGAGTTCCTGGGCAAGGCGTCCCAAAGACCCCGGAAAACCGGAGATTTTTCGGGGTGGAGACCCGGGGACTCTGCAGTTGGTCGCAGCAGAAGGCAGTTTGCAGACACACCCTAATACTGCTCGCTAACCCACACTGCTACTGCACCAGATAAGAAATGAAACGAACTCTTCTCCTTCTCCTCATGGCTTTTATGGTATGCGGCTGCACTGCCCTGCTTCCTACCGTAAGGCAGACCACTCCCTCGCCCTGGAGGACTTTTGACGATGCAAAGCAGGCCTTCGACCGGATTATCCCTTACCAGACGACAACGGAGGACCTGAAGAGGATGGGGCTCGACCCTTTTTCCACGCCCAACGTACGCATCATCAACTATCTCGACATCGCCATGGACATCCCGGCGGTGAAAAAAGAGGAGCTGGCCCAGGGCATCCAGGACTGTATCAGGGCGAACTCCAGCTGTCATGCCTATGAATTCGAACCGAAGCAGATCCGCAACAAGCGGCACGGCAATTTCTGGCTCGATTTTTTCAATTTCAAGAGGAATATCAGGGAATCGGGCTGGAGATTCAAGATCCTGGTTATCCTTGTCGATAACACGGTTGTCTACAAGCTGTGGGGCGGCAATCCCCTCGTCGATGAGGAACGGGAAGAAGTCAATCCCCTGGGGCCGCTGCAGAATTCCGGCGACGGATTTATAAAGAGGCTCCTGTAGTCTTCACTTTCCGCGGCGGCACAGTGGGGTCTCACGCCCCGGGATAGGGGGGAGCTGGGGCGGGAAACGAGGAGGTATCAATGAGATGCGTGAAGGGATGCTCCATTACCGGCGGAATTGTCGCCTTCGGCCTGCTGCTTCTCTCTTCGTGTGCGGGGGGAAACTATCTCCGGACCGAGGAGGTTGTCAGGGTCGACGATACAGCGACCTATACCCTCATTCTCTATGGGGGGCGGTACAGTCTGGATTTGGAAAATGTCGCCCTTCTCGACCGGGAAGGGGACGGCTATGCCTTTGAAATCTATGCCCCCGAATTCGATTACCGGGTGATCAGGGGGCTTCCGGCGCGGGAGGCCCTTGCCGCGGCGGAAAAGCATGCCGCCCATCACCACGCTTTCTGGCGCTCCTTTCTGAGCAGGATTCCCGGCCCCGGGGGACAGATTCTCGGTTATGAGATCAGTCCCCGGTATTATCCCTTTGAGACGGGCTACCCCGATGTCCTCGAAATAAGCTATCATCTGCAGGACAACAGGGTGATCGTCAGGATACAGCTCAAGCCCGAAGTGGAGAGGAGGCTGACGGACGAAGAGAGCCCGTTCATCTTCAGGCAGTTGATGCGGTAAGAGGAACCCTTCTCCCCTCGGGGTCTTTCCCCTTTTCCCCGGGGCGCAGCGAGCCCGGGAACGCCTGTGCGTACGCTTGTTCTATCCCTTCCGCCGCTCCATAAGGTAAACTACAGGATGGAGTTGCCCGACCTATGATAGAAGTTACCGGTCTGACGAAGAACTACGGAAAGATCCGTGCCCTGGATTCTCTCTCTGTCTCCATTATGAAGGGGGAGGTCTTCGGCCTTCTGGGTCCGAACGGCGCAGGGAAGACCACCCTGATCAAGGTCCTTACGACGTTGAGCAGGCCTGATGCGGGCGTCTGCAGGCTCGACGGCATCGACATCTCCGGGAATCCCCTGGAGATCAAGAAGCGCATCGGCGTGGTGCCCCAGGAGAACAACCTCGACCGCGAGCT
This sequence comes from Nitrospira sp., assembly GCA_002634385.1. Classification (GTDB taxonomy): domain Bacteria; phylum Nitrospirota; class Thermodesulfovibrionia; order Thermodesulfovibrionales; family Dissulfurispiraceae; genus Nitrobium; species Nitrobium versatile. The sequence goes on along the minus strand of NSJL01000014.1, from coordinate 60,362 downwards.
CACCGCGTATGAGAACCTGCTCATCTACGCCATGCTCCACAAGGTGCAGGGCCGGGAGGAGAAGATACGGGAGGCGCTGGAGACGGTCGAGCTGTGGGACAGAAGGGATTCGGTGGTGGAACATTTCTCGGGGGGAATGAAACGGAGGCTCGTCCTGGCCCGGGCACTTCTGGGGGATCCCGCCGCCCTTTTCCTGGACGAACCCTCCATCGGTCTCGACCCCCAGATCCGGCACCATATGTGGGATGCCATCCGGAAAATAAGCAGAGGGGGCAGGACCGTCGTGATTACCACCCATTATATAGAAGAGGCGGAGGCCCTGTGCGACCGGATCGGCATCCTCTCCCGGGGGCGGCTGATCGCCCTTGATACTCCCTTCAACCTGAGGGCCGGTATGGGTGAATACGTTGTGGAGTTTGTGGACGAGGAAGAGAGGCTTATCCAGAAAGTATGCAAGAGCCACGATGAGGCGCTCGACAGAGCACGGCAGATCCTCTCCCCGGTGACGATCAGGCGCTCGAACCTCGAGGATGTTTTCATCAAATTGACGGGGGAGCGCATAGAATGAAGCTCACGATGGAGTGGTACCCCCTTTTCCTCCGGGAGCTCCTCCTGTTCCGGAGGAAGCTCCTGCGCATGGGATATCTCTTTTCCGCGATGATGGTGCCCATTATCTACCTGCTCACCTTCGGGTTCGGCCTCGGGAGGAATATCTCCCTCGGCGGCATGGACTATCTCGGGTTCCTGATTCCCGGACTGGTGGCCATGAGCTCCATGAACAACTCCTACACCTGGGTGGCGAGCGCCCTGAACCTGAACCGGCTCTATTTCAAGACGTTCCAGGTTTTCGTCCAGTCGCCCATCCGGCCGTCGTCCATCATGATCGGAGAGGTGTTTGCGGGCATGGTGAAGGGGCTTTTCGCTTCCTTCCTGATCATCGGGGTGGGACTCATCGCCTCCCCCTCCTTTGCCGTTACGCCTCTCTTCCTGCTCACCCTTCTGATCAACTGCTTCCTCTTCGCGAACATGGGGGTCATTACCGGAATGCGGACCAGGTCCCACGAAGATACCGCCACCTACTCGAACTTCTTTATTCTTCCCATGGCTTTTTTCAGCGGCACCTTTTTCCCCGTGGACAGGATGCCTGCTTTTTTCAAACCCTTCGTGTACCTTATGCCCCTTACCCATACCAACATTCTCATCAGGAAAGCGGCGCTGGATGCCGAGGGGCTTATCTCTCTTCTGGTGCTGCTCCTGTATGCGACGGGCTTCTTCCTCTACGGCTCGCGGCTGATCAAGGAATACAGCGAATAGAGGGGGACTGTCTCAGCGAAATGCCCGGCCAATGTGTATCCCCTTGGGATTGCTTCGCTGCGCTCGCAATGACAGAAGGGAAAGAGCGATGACAGAGGGAAAAGAGACCGCAATGACAGAGAAAAGAGGTTCTTCTGTGCTGTCATTGCGAAGGGTCGTACCCTGAAGCAATCCCGTTGTTTTCCCTTGAAGTGCCTTTTAGATGCGTTTGCCCTGAGGAGGCATCAGGGCATTACCGGGAGAGCTCCCGCACCACCTCCCTCTCCCGGTCCATCTCCGCCTTCCCGACGACAATACAGGCGAACGGTTCATCGGCTCCCAGGGGAGTACGGATGAGGAGGGCGCCCTTGTTCTCCTGCACCCTTTCGATCACCCCCAGGGCCGTATCCCGGTTCTGTGCATTCCGGAAGGAGACGATGCGGTTCACGAGGTATTCCCCATAGAAGGGAAGCGCCTCCCGGGTGAAACGGACGGCCGTACTGTCGAGGTGTGCCGTCCGTACTTGTGCGCGGCGCAGGTAGGACCTCATCTGCTGATAGCGATAAAGGCCCCTGCTTGCCGGTGTCTTGGTCCGGGCGGCTTCGAGAGCCTTTCTACGGTGAATTCGGGGGGATACGGTCAGCCGGAAGGCCTGGAGAATGTCTTCCAGCTCTCCGGCGTTCTCCAGCGCGATGACGATATCGGGGGCGAGGAGGTCGATCTTACTCTGTTTGAGAACACGCCCCGGGGGGTCGGCGATGAGCCCCGTGGTATCGATGATCACCTTGTTGCAGAGGGAGGCCGCCTCGTCCGTCAGGAGCTTCGCCCCGACGAGGGTGGGCAGCAGGCTCCCCATGGGGGTAGTGGTGCCGGTGAAGTAGAAACGCTCCACGGCGATATTCTCCCATCCCGGGAAAGCCCCCTCGATCTTTCCCCATGCAATGGTGGTGGGCGGACCCAGATGGGATTGCCCCATGTCCAGATCCACGATGCCGATACGGGCCTCCTTTGCGAGGAGACCTGCGAGGCCCTCGATAAGGGTCGTCTTGCCGGTATCAGAGGCGCCGATGACCATGATGATCCTGGTACCCCTGTGGAGGAGCTCATCGGGAAGCTGCAGAGGGGGCGGATGCATTCTCCCTTGCGGAGAGGGGACCGGATCAGGTGCCGGTCAGGTGGAGGAGGCGGCGCATTGGGATATCTTCTCCGCCACCAGCTTTTCGCGGCCGTACGGCGAGAGCGACCGCAGTTCCTTGATGATGGACGGCAGCACCTCGATCACCTTGTCGATTTCCTCCTCGGTGTTGTACCGGCTCAGGGAGAAGCGCACCGAACCGTGCATGGCGGTGAAAGGCACCCCCATGGCCCGGAGCACATGGCTCGGTTCGAGGGAGCCCGAGGTGCAGGCGGAGCCTGAGGAGGCGCAGATGCCGTATTCATCGAGCCGCAGGAGGATCGCCTCCCCCTCCACGTACTCGAAACTGATATTGGTGGTATTGGGAAGGCGGTGCTCGGTATCTCCGTTTACCCGCGGGTCGGGGCAGAGATCCAGGAGGGCCTGCTCCAGCTTGTCCCTGAGGCGGGTCAGGTACGGCACTTCGGCCTCCAGATTTTCCGCCGCGAGCTCACAGGCCTTGCCCAGGGCGATGAGGGAGGCCGTGTTCTCCGTGCCTGCCCTCCTTCCGTGCTCCTGGTGCCCGCCGATGATATACGGGTAGAAGCGCGTACCCTTTCTTACGTAAAGGGCTCCCACCCCCTTGGGCGCATGCAGCTTATGGCCGGAGAGGGAGAGCATGTCCACGGGGAGCTTTTTCAGATCGATGGGGATCTTTCCCACCGCCTGCACCGCATCCGTATGGAAGAGGATCCCCCTTTCGCGGAGGAGCGTCCCGATCTCCTCGATGGGGAAGATCACCCCCGTCTCGTTATTGGCGTACATGATGGAAACAATGACGGTATCGTCATCGAGGGCCTTGTAGAAGGCCTCCATATTGAGCTTCCCCTTGCTGTCCACCGGGAGATACGTGACGCGGTAGCCTTTGCGCGCGAGGTGCTTGCAGAAGTTGTAGACGGCGGGGTGCTCCACGCGGGTGGTGATCACGTGCCGCTTCTGGGGATAGGTTTCGAGGGCGCTCATGATTGCGGTGTTGTCGCTTTCGGTGCCGCAACTGGTGAAGACGATCTCCTCCGGCTCGGCGCCGAGGAGTGCGGCCACCTTTGCCCGCGCTTCCCGTACCTTTACGCCGAGCTGCCCCCCGAAGGTGTGCATGCTCGAGGGATTGCCGTAGAGCTCCTTCAGATAGGGGAGCATCTCTTCGAGAACCTCGGGGGCAATGGCGGTGGTCGCATTGTTGTCAAGATAGATAGGGGTCATCTTTCCTCCACCACCAGATCTTCGCTCACCAGTTCCCGCAGCTTCTCCTCAATCCCCTTGATGGTGACTCCCCCCATGGGGCAGGCCACGCACATGGCCCGCAGGGCGACGATGACTTTCTTCCCCTCCACATCCAGCAGCTCGATATCCCCGCCATCCGCCTGGAGGCGGGGCCGGATCTCTTTTTCGAGCACGTCCTGGATGAGGGCGATTTTCTGGATGTTGGTCAGTTTTTTCGGCTCCTGGGGCCTTTCCGCAACCGGTTTCAGGGACCAGATCTCCCGGAGGATGGCTTCAATGTCGGGAATGCAGGACCCGCACCCCCCTCCTGCCTTCGTATAGTTGGTGACGTCGGCGACGGTGGTGAGGTGATTCTCGATGATGACCTTCCGGAGTTTCTCTTCGGTCACGTCGAAGCACTTGCAGACCACTCTCTCCCCGGATTCCGGGAGCGGCACCACCCCGCGGTAGCTCGAAATAGCGGCCTCCAGCGCCTCCTTGCCCATGACGGAACAATGCATCTTCTCGTCGGGCAGCCCCCCCAGGAAGTCGGCGATATCCTTATTGGATAAGGTCAGCGCCTCCTCCAGGGTCTTCCCTTTTACCAGCTCGGTGAGGGCGGAGGAGCTTGCGATGGCGGAGGCGCAGCCGAAGGTCTGGAATTTGGCGTCCACGATCTTCCCTGTCTCTTTATCGATCTTGAGGGTGAGCTTGAGCGCATCACCGCAGGTGATGCTTCCCACCTCGCCCACGGCATCGGGGTTCTCTATCTCCCCCACGTTTTTCGGATGGAGGAAAAATTCTTTTACTTTTTTCGTATATTCCCACATAGTTTCTTTTTATCACAGAAAAAGGGTGAAGTCAATGAAGCAGGGCCTTTCTGCCGGGGACTATCGGGCCTATCCCGCCCGCTTCTCCTCTCCCCCCGCCAGGGCGAACCCGGCGGACCGGATAGCGCCGGCGATCTGCCGGAGGTGCTCCTGTCCCCGCGTTTCGAGGGTGATGACGACAAGGGTCTTTCCGATGGGCACGTCCTCCGCGAGGCGGTCATGGACGACATGGAGGATGTTCCCTCCGAGGTCAGCGATTATCCCCGTGAGCCGGTGCAGGCTTCCGGGGATATCGTTGACGACCACATTCAGGACACCGATCCTGCCGTTCAGGACCATACCCTTATGGATGATCCTGTCAATGAGAGTAAAGTCGATATTCCCCCCGCTCACGACCAGGACGACCTTCTTCCCGAGGAAGCGGGAGCCCTGTTCGAGCAGGGCCGCCAGGGGCACCGCCCCGGCCCCCTCCACCACCAGCTTTTTTCTTTCGAGGAAGAGGAGCACTGCCCGGGCGATGGACTCCTCCGATACGGTGATCACATCGTCCACATAGCGTCCGATGAGCTCGAAGGTCTTTGTCCCGATCCGTCCCACGGCGATCCCGTCGGCAATGGTGGGGTGAAGGGGTGTCTCTGTCAGCCTTTTTGCCCGGAAGGACTTGCAGGCGGAAGGGGCCGATGCAGTCTGGACCCCGATCACTTCGGTCTTTGGGGAAAGACTCTTCACGGCGACCGCGATCCCCGCAACAAGGCCTCCTCCCCCTACCGGAACGAGAACCGCATCGGCAGCGGGAAGATCCTCGATCAGTTCGAGGCCCACGGTACCCTGGCCCGTGATGATATCCTCGTCGTCGAAGGCGTGGATGAAAGTGTGGTTTTTCAGTGACAGGGCGTAGCCCAATGCGTCCGCAAAGGATTCTCCGTGGAGGATCACCTCCGCGCCGTAGCCCTTCGTGGCCTCTTGTTTCACCAGCGAGGCGGTGCGGGGCATCACGATCTTCGCCGTGATTCCAAGACTTCCGGCGGCATAGGCGACGCCCTGGGCGTGGTTTCCCATGGAAGCGGCGACGACCCGCTGGGGTTTCCGGCCGATGAGCTTGTTGAAGGCGCCCCTGACCTTGAAAGAGCCTGTTTTCTGGAGGTTCTCCGCCTTCAGCCAGATTTCCGGGCCGAAGAGACTCCTGAAGGAGTTGGAGTAGACGAGGGGGGTGCGGTGGATATGGGGGGACACCACCTCGCGGGCCTTCCTGATAGAGGATAGGGTGACGGGCACCATACTATCACTACATCACAGAAGGGCGACCGGTGTCCAGAAAAAAATGCCGGAGCCAGGGTGCGCCTACACACCCTAATTATACCTTCCCCTCATGTAATCCCTTAATTTCAGCACATCCTTTGCCAGGATGTCCTCGATTTCGATGGAATCCTTCTCCTCTTCCTCCGTCTTTTGGGCCTTGCCCCTGAGCCACTGCCACATGCCGTCGTCGTCCATTCCGCAGGGACTTCCCGCAGCCTCGTATTCCTTTCGCAGAATGGGGTGGATTATCCTGTAGTAGGTGTTCATCTCGTCCTTGAATTTCTGAAGAATGGGAAGAATGTCTTTTCCGAACTCAAAGGCCGACTGGCTGATTTGCTCCATGACTTTTCGCAAAATCTCCACATCTGTCTTGTCCATTGCGCACCTTCCCTGAGTTGTATTAAAAAAATTGTATCACACTTTTTTCCAAACCCCAAATCAGGGTGTAACGAGAAATCAGGGGCTGAAGGAAGTGCTCGCCTGTCCGCACCTCCGCTTCTGCTGTGCCCGGTGAGGAAAAGAATATTGCAAAATGCTCCGGCGAAGTAATATACTTGATAACCTTTTCAAGGCTTTTGCCCCATCGGGGCAGTGTGCAGAAACACCCAGAGGAAACGAGGGAGAATCGTGAAAAAATCAGGGATTGTTGTACTGTTTCTTTTGCTTGCATGCATGTCACTGGTGCTTACCGGATGCGGCAGCGGGGGGGCCCGGTTTACTGTGGCGGGAAGCATTACCGATACCGGCGGGCAGGGAATTTCCGGGGTGACCGTCACCATGGGATCAGAAACTACTACCACCGATTCCACCGGGAGATACGGTTTCACCAGTGTCAAGGACGGCACCTATACCATCGTGCCCTCCGGTGAGGGGTACATTTTCAATCCCGCAAGCAGGACGGTGAGCGTAGACGGCGATAATATGTTCGACGCGAATTTTACCGTGAACTGGACGCCGAGGAGCTCCGGTACTACCAGCGATCTGGCGGGTGCCACTTTCTCCGGGTCCACGTACCTTATCGTGGGCGCTTCCGGGACGGTTCTCTCCTCCACGGATACGGTGACCTGGACGGCGCAGACTTCCGGGGTTTCCACCAACCTTACCGGAGCGACCTACGGGAGTACCTTTGTTGCCGTAGGCTCGGGCGGAACGATCCTCACCTCCGGTGATGCCGCCACCTGGACGGCGGCCACTTCCGGCACCACCAGCGACCTGAACGGGATCACCTACGGCAACAGCCTGTATGTTGCGGTGGGCTCGGGCGGAACGATCCTCACCTCCGGTGATGCCACCACCTGGACGGTGCAGACCTCTGGTACATCAAGTGACCTGTATGGGGTTGCATATGGAAATAATCTCTATGTAGCAGTGGGCTCGGGGGGAGCGATTCTCACCTCCGGCGATGCGGCGACCTGGACGGTGCAGGCCTCCGGCACTTCCGTAAAGCTGAGCGGGGTTGTCTACGGCAGTACCTTTGCGACCGTGGGAGAATCGGGAACCATCCTTACGTCGGGAGACGGGGCGGCCTGGACAGCGGTTGCTTCCGGCACTACCAACAACCTGAACGGTGTTACCTACGGGAACAACACCTACGCTGCTGCCGGGGATGGCGGCCTCGTCCTCGCCTCGACGGATGCGGCCACCTGGTCCTCGAAGGATACCGCCACCACGACGAATCTCAGGGGCATCGGCTACGGGAACAGCTACTTCATCGCGGTGGGAGCTTCCGGAAAGATCCTGACCACGACAACACCGTAGGATAGCTGTCAGGAGTAACAAAGAAAGGAACCCCCTCCCGGGGCAACGGGAGGGGGTTCCTTTTGGCACCTAGTGGTCTGGCACGGTTGAAAGTGAGGTATTCCTTTTTAAAACCCCTCAAATCCCTCCTGCCCTCCCTTTTCCAAAGGGAGGAATTCTCTTTCCCCTATTTCAACCGTGCCTGACCACTAGGGTGTTACCTTCTTGAAGGTCAGGACCGCCGCATCTTTCCTCCCGCCTTTCCGGATATCAAGCAGCAGGTCCCATTCGCCTTCCATGGTGAAATACACTTCCGTTATCGTATAGACCCCGTTCCCCATCTCCCGTACCCGCGGTTTTTTCGTGGAGCCGTGGCCGTGCAGGGTCATCCAGGGCACCGCTTCGATAACCGCTCCTTCGACTCCCGTTCCCGTATGGCGATCGAGGAGTGTCAGCGTTATGGTGTTATCGCCCACGACCGGCCGGGACGGGTCAGTCTGCATCCTGATTGCATACCATCCCCCGTCGGAAAGCCTTTCGCCTGCCCCGGCCGGGGAGATGCCGACGGAAACGAACAGCAGGAGGAGAAGCGGTATGACGGCTTTCATCTGCACCTCCTTCCGGAATACATGTTTTTCGATGAACTCATTCCCCTCAGTGGGGCGGCATCGGGATGAAAACGGGAACTTCGTTGTTGGTAAACGTATACTTCTTCAGCATCTCGTCGTCCCGTGCATAGTAGGGTTTCAGGTAGATATAGAAGTCCTCATTCTTCTCGACGATATCCTCTTTGGAGAGGGCATCCGATGCGATATAGCTCATGCTGTTTATCCGCACATGCATGTATCCCGGAAGGACCTCCTCAAAGTTCCTGAAGGGCACCTCGACCAGCATATCGATGTTTTTCTCTCCGTCAAGCCTGGTCACCGCGGACTCTCCTCCCCCCCTCTCCGGGGGAAGGAGGGGAACCTCTTTCCACAGCGTCCCTACCTGGATGAAACACCGCAGCTGCGGGGTCATGAAATACAGGGCCTCTTCGGGGAATGCGTTTTCGTATCTGATGGTAATCCTGTATTTGTCCTTGATGTACTCCACCCGCTTGACCTCGGCCCTGAGGGTGTACCATGCGAGTTGTTCCATCTTCTTCTTCATGGCGGCTTTTTCGTGCAGCAGCCTGTTCTGCTTGTACCCGACCGCATAGTCCAGTGCCAGGGCGGAGACCAGGAACAGGAGAATCCCGGCCGCTATCGTGTATTTTCTCTTCCTCATGCGATGCCTGTTATGCAAGGTTCTGCGTCAAACATGCCGTCTCCGCATTCCTTGTTCCCCTTCTACCGGAGGAGGGTCTTTACCTTCCCCTTTTTCTTTTCCGTGCTTACGTAGATGAAGACATCCTCGTTTTTCTCGATGATATCCTCTTTTGCCACCGCTTCCGCCGATATATACGAGAGGTTGTTGATCTTCATATGCATATACCCCGGCATCAATTCCTGATAGTCCGTAAACGGCATATCGAAAGTAACGGTCATGGTAAGCGGGTCTTTCAGCCGCTCCACCGAATAATCGCCGCGTTTCATCCTCATATCATTCACCGAGAGCTCTCTCCATAGGGTACCCACCTGCACAAACGCCTTGATGGAAAAGACCATGATCCACATCTCCTCATCGGGCCGCACGTTTTCGTATTTGAGCTTCATTGTGTAACGCCCGCCTTCCCCCGTGTAGAAGATGTCCTCGATGTTGGTCCTTTCGAGGTACCACGCCAGCCTCTCCACCCTCTTCTTCTGAGCCTTCCGTTCTTCCAGGATTTTATCCTGACGGTACCCGACAAAAAAGTCGAGGAATACCAGCGCCAGAACGATTCCCGTCACAAGAAAGGGTATCCTGTATCTCTTCAGCGTAGCGCTCTTCACATTCCCTCCCGGTGGATCCATTTGTCGGTCATGGGCGTTACCCAATAGTAGAACTCGCAGTCTTTGCGGCGGACCTCTGCATCGGGGCGCATGGCGGACTGCACACTGCAGGCAAAAAGGAGCGATATATCACCCTCATAGGTCCTGAAGGTGTCCGGCATATGCAACGGGATATCGACAAGGCTGTCGATTCTCTGTCCTGCCCCGGCAGGCAGGTAACGCTTCGCGGTAGCGGACGCACCCTGGGGGTCTGCACTCTGCAAAGGCCTCCACCCTGTATCGGTCTGGAGGAAGAATTTTTTCTCAAAGTTCCTCAGGTATACCCCTTCCGATGACTTGTTGGTCAGCGATATCTCTATCCGGTAGGTGGTTCCTCCGAGAGGGGATATCGCAGTGACTTCCACCGCTACCGCGTCGCCGCCGTATTCCCTTACGGGTTGACCGTCCTTTGCGAAGGCCTCTGCCGCGACAAGGGCAATTCCCAGGGCGCTCACGATGGCGCACCGGCAGACAACCGATTGTATCGTCTTTCCCCGGACCATATACACCCTAATCCACTGCGCAAACGCCGTATTTGTGGTTATAAGAGTCCTCGACCACCTCGCCATCCCTGAGCCTGATGATGCGTTTTGCGTGGCTTGCCTTCTGGGGGTCGTGGGTGACCATCACGATGGTCAGCCCCTCACTGTTCAGCTGCCCGAAAAGACTCATGATCTCTTCCCCGGTCTTCGTATCGAGGTTCCCCGTCGGCTCATCGGCGAGTATCAGCAGAGGGTCGCACATCAGGGCCCGGGCGATACTGACCCTCTGCGCTTCGCCTCCGCTGAGCTGGTGGGGAAGGTGGTAGGCCCTTTTCCCCAGCCCCACCTTTTCGAGCATGAGCCGGGCACGTTCTTTTGCCTTCGACCCTGCCGAGCCGGAATTGCGGAAAGCCAGGGGCAGTAGCACATTTTCGAGGGCGCTCAGCGAGGAGAGCAGCCTGGCTTCCTGGAAGATATATGTCACCGTCTTTCGCCGTGCTTCGAGGAGGGCTTTCTCACTGAGGTTGTCTATTCTCTTCCCGTCCAGATAGACCTCTCCCCCGGACGGGATATCGATTCCCCCCAGGATATTCAGGAGCGTCGACTTGCCCGATCCGCTCGGCCCCATAATGGCGATGTATTCTTTTCGCTCTATCCTCAGCTGCAGCCCTTTCAGGGCGAAGACTTCGGATTCGCCCATGGTGTATTTCTTGGATACGGTTCGCAGGTCCGCAATGGAGCTGTTGTTCATAATTCCCCCTTTATAAAGACTTGAAAGCCTCCGTAACCCTGATCTTCGAGGCGTAGAGCGCCGGATAAATGCTGGCCAGGATGGTTGCCACCGTACCGAGCAGCACCGCTATCGCCAGGAAGCGGGGGCTGATCTGTATGACGATGTCCTTGAAGAGGATTGGCCCGACGACATGCGACAGCGCGCTTCCCAGGACAAAGCCGATGATCCCCCCGGTAATGCCTATCAGGATTGCCTCATAGAGAAAGAACCTGACGAGCTGGCCTTTTGACGCGCCCAGGGCTTTGAGGAGCCCGATCTCCCGCATCCTGCTGTGGATCGATCCCATAATGATATTGAAGACCCCGATGCAGCTTATGATGAGGGAGGCGACGACGAAGCTCACGATCAGGGCGGTGGTCTTCTGGAATATCTGGGACTGGGCGGTGGCGATCTCCATCTGGGAGGTGGCCCTCACCCCGAGTATTTTCTTGTTGATCTCCACCGCGGCCTCTCCCACCGGGCATTTGGGGCACATGGCCCTGACGTTTATCATCGAAACCTTGCCCTGCTTCCCGAAAGTCGTCTGGCATGCTTTGAGGGTCGTGAACACCATGTAATCGTCCGGGGAGTCCGTCTCATTCAGGATGCCGACCACCCGGAACCTGCTCTTCCCGATATCGAGCATATCCCCCGTCTTCGTCCCGGTAACCGTGGCGAACAGCCGGCCGATAACCGCCTCATCCTCGTGCTCCATGAATCTCCCTTCCGCAATGTCCCACCAGAACCGTGCGACCAGTTCCTTGGTGAGGTTCACCCCGCCGGCAATGACCTCTTTGCCCTTCACGGTCGTCTCCTCGTAAAGCCGCGGCGCGAACGTGGGGGGCGGGAACGCGCCTCCCCCTATCGTCCCCTCCTGGAAAATCAACGCTCCCATCTTTTCCCACCCCGCAATGATCGCGTCCTGGTAGACTTTCTCGATATCGGGCAGGTCCTTTTCCGGTATGTAGGACCCCGTACCGATTCCGAAAGTTTTCAGGCTCTGCTGGGAACTGGTGTCCACCGGCACGATCGTCAGACTGTGTCCGTACCGCGCGATGACATTGAAGACCTCTTTCTGGCCCGACGAGGCGGTGATCATCACGGATATCAGCATGGAGACCGCTACGGCGATCCCGAAAGAGGTATAGAGGGTCCTGATTTTTCTTTTGCGGATCTCTTTCAGGGCGACCTGGTAAATTCTCATGTACTACCTCCTGTGAAAAAGCTTCACCGCAGAGGGCGCTGAAGACGCAGAGGGCAGGAAGAGCCTTCCTGAACCCCAACCGGCATATGTCCACCCTCTTTGCACTGTATCGTTCAATCGAGGAGCACCCCGTCTCTCATATGAAATACCCTGTCCGTCATTTTCGCCAGGTCCAGGTTATGGGTGACCAGCAGGAAGGTTGTCTTCTCCTGTTCGTTAACGCGTGAGAAGAACTCCATCACTTCGGCCTCGTTCTGCGCATCCAGATCTCCTGTCGGCTCATCGGCGACGATGATGGAGGGCCTGTTGATAAACGCCCGTGCGATGGCGACCCGTCTCTGCTGGCCCCCTGAGAGTTCGGACGGGAACGCATTCAGCTTGTGTGAAAGCCCGAGGGTGGAGAGTATTTCCCCGGCATACGCGTAAACGTCCCTCCTTCCCCGCCCGTTCATCCTGCTGCTGAAGATGATGGGAAGTGATACGTTGTCGATGACCCTCAGGGTCGGCAGAAGGCTTGCGAACTGGAAGATAAAGCCGATCTTTTCGTTTCTGAAGGAGGAAAGCTCTTTATCGTCGAGCCCCCATATATCGATCCCCTCGATCAGGACGCTCCCCCGTGTCGGCTTCGTCAGCCCGCCCAGCACACTCAGGAGCGTGGTCTTGCCCGACCCGGAGTGCCCCACGATGGAGACGAAGCTTCCCCGCTCTATCTCCAGGGTGACGGACCGCAGCGCCTCTATTTTCTGGTCTCCGACATCATACACCTTCCAGATGTCCCGTATCTGTATCATTGCGCTCCTCTACTCGCCCGCCCTTATGGCGTCGTACGGTGGTAACTTGCTCCCTTTCACCGCCGGGTAAAAGGCGCCGCCCACTCCTACCAGGACGGCGGCGCCTATGGCGATGCACGCCAGCACGACGATGGAAGACACGGGCGGCCAGAGATACGGCATGTTGAGCTCCTTGAGGTTGAAGAGTATCGTGCGCTGGTAGACGCGCATGATGACGATCCCGACGATAACACCCAGGACTCCGCCGGCGCTGGTCAATAATGCGGCCTCGTAGACGATCAGCCTGAAGATGGAGACCTTTCTCGCCCCGATCGCCCGCAGGAGTCCCAGCTCCCTCTTCCGTTCATTGACGATGGTGGAGAAGATGGCGCTTATCATCAGGGCGTTCGCGATGATCAGGACTACACTCAGGATAAGGGTGCTTCCGAACAGCGCCACGAGGTTCTGCCGGACGGAGGTGATGATATTTCCGGCGGTGATCACTTTTATGTTCGGGTCTTTGCTTATGGTAAAAGATATATACGGAAGTTTCGCTCCCATGTCCGTTTGCACCAGTGCGGCGGATATCTGGCCGCGCACCAGTTTCAGGGGCACGACGCCGGGGGTCTTGTGCGATTCCTCCGCCATGGAATAGGCCCTCTCCATCGTGATGAAGAGGGCGTTGTCATACAGCCCGACACCGGTCCTTCCGAGTTTTCCGTATACGGTAAAGTTCTGCCCGTAAAAAAAGATTTTGTCCCCGGGGGCGTAGGCGTTGGCGCCGCCGACAATGACGTCGTCCTCCCGGAGGGGCCGTCCCATCTTCTCTTCTATCCATGGCAGGACGGTAAAATCGCTCTCCGGATCGAACCCGATGAGGAAGGCGTTGCCCATTATGCAGCAGGTGCCCTCGACGCTGGTGAGGAACAGTTGGGGGGAAACCTTCTTGACACCTTTTATACCGGCTATTGTCTGCATGATATCCCTTTCCATATAAAAGAGGGACGGCTCGCCGGTGAGCAGGGCCGACTTCATGCTTACCATGGAGCCCTTCGGTACGGCCAGGAGGTCCGCCCCGAATTTGGAAAGTCCCCGTTTCAGGCTGCTGTTGACCCCCCACATCAATGTCGTGGTGGAGAAGATGGCGCCGCTTACGATGGCGATGGCAAGGAGCAGCGCGGAGGTCCTGAAAGTCCTCCGCATCAGGTTCTGCAGAGAAAGGAATAAGAGCGATATATTCATATGATTGCCTTTCCATAGGGTAAAGGGTCCCTCTGCCTCCCGTACAACAGTGGGAGGCAGAGGAGGTGCCTGCATCGTGCTATTACGTGGTCGGACTTCTGCTTATCAACAGTTCTTTCAGGTTTCTCGGAATGATCACGGAGTCATGGTGTCCCTGACCGCTCGGAAGAAAGCCCTTCAGCTTATCGGTCTTCACATCGATGATATAGATGCCTGATGTCGTCTTCTGGTATCCGCTGATAACGCCGAAGATGTGCTTGCCGTCACCGGTAGCGCCGAGGGTATGGGCATCCGGGCCGACCTCGATCTCCTTGATGACTTTCCAGTTCACCGCGTCCACTACCGCAACGCCGTTCGGGGTAGGGGAGGGCCACCAGAGGGTCACATAGACCTTCTTGGAATCAGGGGTGAATCCCATATGGAAGGTGTTGGGATATGCGCCCCTCCAGTGGGGCTGGGTAACCATGGCTTTCTTCTTCCACTTCATGGGGTCGGGGTTCGTAGAATCGAATACCATTATGTTATTCTCCCTTACCCCGTTCATCAGGAGAAAGTGTTTCCCGTCAGGGGAAAAACCGGCCTGATGGGCCGGGGAATGTACCTGGTCTATCTCGATTTCCCAGGTCTCTTTGTCCACCTGCTTGAGAGGATACACGCCGGCAACCTTCGAGGGCGACAATATCATCCCCACAGGGTTCCATGTCGTCGTATCGAAAATGACTCCTCCTCCTATGGTCCTGAGGGAAGCGACCCCCCATTTGCCGTTCGGGTGCCATACGAGGGCGTCCAGTGCGCAGACATTCTGCTGTCTCGGGCCGCTTACTTTGCCATCCTCGATATACAGCTCGCCGCCGGGGACAAGCTCCCAGTCGATCTTCACTCCCTTTGTGCCTACGTAGTCATATTTGCCGTCAGAACCCGGGTGAAGTTTTTTAATGACGAGCTTTCCTCCCCCTGTCCATGCCTCCTTGTTTGTCTTGACATTGGGGATCCAATCGAAATGGACAGCGGTGATCACCTTGCTCGGGTCGCGCTGGTAGACGCCGAAGATATCCTTCTGACCGTCACCGATGGCATACTTCTGGGCATCGGGCGCGATTGTTACATGCACACCGAGGGCGAGACCGGTCGTCTCGGCAACATCTTCTACCAGGTTCATTTTCACCCCGTCATACCTGACCTTATAGATGTGGAAGCCCTCAGCCGGGTTCTTTACCTTGGTCGGCAGACCGTAGATATAAAGGTTCTTCCCCCCCTGTGAATTCACGATATACTCGAACCCCTTGTACGGGTCTTCCGAGGGGAATGCGGCGATATGGTGGATAATGGGATTCGTATCACCATAGTTCACAAAGGATATCCATGCCAGGGTCTTTCCGGTGGACATATCATGCGCCGCTACCGTGCCGGCGAACTTGCCGGGGGTGAGAAAAATATACTTTCCGAGAGTTTTGTATACATCGTCGAAGGACGCATCCCCGAAGCTGATCGCATTCGACTTCAGCGGAAAGCTGACCAAAACCAGGAAAACCATCAATAAGCTGATTCGCATTCTGTACTTCATTTCATTACCTCCCCTCTTTTTTGTTTGGACAACCGGCATCAACCTGTCCCTGTGTATCCCTCTTCACCTCCTTTGCCTTCTGTGGTTGTACGGCATCCCGGATGCCTCCTTTCCCATTTCCCGTTCTCCCGGGGAAGGAGCAATTTGCATACCTGCCGCGAAACAATCCTTTTCCCCTGGAGGAGAAGGATCCGGAAAAGGTCGGCTGCGGCAAGGGATGGACGAAATAATGATTTATAAACAATAAGGTAAGGCCCGGGGAGGGGCTGCCATCAATTTTCCCCTGCTGCCCCTCCGCTTTTGCCGAGTGATGTTTCCGGATTTTCATTTTGGAAAGCCGGGATGTTCAGTATGGAAAGAACGGTGTGCCGGAGGGCTCCACCGGATGCGGCGCGGCAGGGGGGCTGCTGAAGGGGGGTCAGGAGGCTTTGTGCCGTGAGGGGCTCGCTTCGATTCTATACTGCTTCATCTTTCTCCAGAGTGTCGTCCTTCCGATCTTGAGCTCCCGGCATACTTCGGAAAGATTGTTGGGATGCCTCTCGATGCTCCGGAGAATGATCTTCCTCTCCCATTCTTTGATATCCATCGGCGCGCTCTCGTCGATCCCGGCAGACGAGCAGCCCTGGCCCAGCCGGAGGGAGGACGGCATGTCCTCGCAGCCGATAAGCGGAGAGTCGGAAACGGCAATCGCGTGGCATATGACATTGTACAGCTCCCGCACATTTCCGGGATACTCGTAATGATAGAGCCTGTCGATAGCTTCCGCGGTAAAACCGACGACATCCCTTCTTTCCTGATCCGCAGCGCACAGGGAGAGAAAGCTCTCCGAGAGGAGGGGTATATCTTCCTTTCGCTCCCGCAGGGGGGGGATGTGTATGCGCAGGACATTGATCCGGTAATAGAGGTCTTCGCGGAATTCCCCCTTCTTTATCGCCGCGATGAGGTCGGCGTTGGTGGCCGCTATGACCCGTGTGTCGACCGGAATCTCCTCATTACTGCCGACTCGCCTGATTACCTTGTCCTGGAGCACTCCCAGGAGCTTGGCCTGTATCGCCTTCGGGATATCGCCGATCTCATCGAGCAGAATGGTCCCTCCGTGTGCCGCTTCGAAGAGCCCTTTCCTCTCCATGATGGCGCCGGTGAACGCTCCCTTTGTGTGGCCGAAGAGCTCGCTTTCGAGGAGATGCTCGGGAATCGAGGTGCAGTTTACCGAAAGAAACGGGCCGTCCGCCCTCGGGCTGTTAAGATGAATGACCTTTGCGAAGAGGTTCTTCCCCGTCCCCGTCTCCCCTGTCATCAGGACGGGAAGGCTGTTGGCGGCTATTTTCCGCAGCTGCGCCTTTATGCTCTTGATAAGGGGGCTCTCCCCGATGATCATGGAGAAATCTTCCGGCGAGGCCGCCCGCGCCCGGGATATCCGGTTCATCTCCCTCTCGGTCTCCGCCTGCCCGATGGCCCTTTCCGCCCTGTGGAGGATCTCCTCGTATTCAAAGGGCTTGGTTATGTAATCGTACGCACCCGCTTTCATCGCGGAAACCGCCGACTCTATGGTCCCGAATGCGGTCATGATGATCACCGGAACCGGAAGACGGTTTTCCTTGATATGTTTCAGGACGTCGGTTCCGCTGAGGGTATCCATGCAGAGGTCCGTGATGACCAGGTCGAACTTCTGCCTGGCGAGACAGTCGAGAGCGGCCTTTCCGCTTTCCGCCTCGTATACTTGATACCCTTCCTTCTTGAAGAGAATGGACAGACTTCTCCGCATGCCCTCTTCGTCGTCAACGATCAACAGAGACGCTGTTTTCATTTTTCTCCTTTGGCAGAAGCGGCCTCGGGGCAGTGCACCGGAAGGGATATTTCCACCCGGGTCCCCTCGCCCTGCCTGCTGGATATCGAAATGTGCCCCCCGTGCGAATGAACAATTTTCTGCACAATGGAAAGGCCGAGGCCTGTTCCTTTGGCCTTTGTGGAGAAGAAAGGCTGAAATGCCCTGGACACTGTCTCTTCGGGCATACCGACCCCGTTGTCGGATATGACGATGCTCGCCTCTGGGAAGGGCTCGCTGTTGCGGATTTCGATCGCGTACCTCGTAGTGACAATAAGGGTTCCGCCGCCGTGCATCGCCTGGATCGCGTTGATGAGTACATTCCAGAGACACTGCTTCATCGCATCCCTGTCCATGAAGATCTCGGGAAGGTCGTGGTCGAAGTATTTGGTGATCCTGACGGGAGAATGGTGGACGCCGTTGCCGTTCGTGAGAAGCGCCAAGGTTTCTTCGATAAGACTGTTGAGGTTCGCATAGGTCTTTTCGTGGGGAGCGGGCCTTGCAAAATCCAGAAAATCCGTAATAGTCCTGTTCAGCCTCCTGATCTCTTCCCCTATGATATCCATGAGCTCCTTGTCGTCATCCGCAAGCTGCTTGTGCCGTTTGAAAATGCCGATTGCGTTGTTTATCGCACCGAGGGGATTCCGTATCTCGTGGGCGACGGTGGCGGCCATCCTGCCTATCGAGGCGAGCTTCTCGGATTCGAGGAGCTCCTCCTGGGTATTCGTGAGGTCCTCATAGGCACGCTTCAGTTTGTCGACGGTGCCGGTGAGTTTCTCCCGTGATTCCTGCAGCTCGCGAAACGTCCTGCTGAACCCGTGGGCGAGCCCGATCACCAATCCCGTGAAGATAATGAGCTTGATCACGTGCCAGTACCACCAGCTTATGTCCCATAGTTTCGAGAACGCAAACAGGAACTCGCTTTCAAAAAAGAGGAAGGCGGAGAGGGAAAATACATGAAACAAGACATCGTTCGTCTCCCTGAAACGTCTGAGGAACAGAATTCCGGAAGCCAGGAAGCAGACGGCCGAGATGACATTGAACACAATGGTGGACGCGGAGAACTCTCCTACCACCGGCAGGTCGGCGGGGAGATGGCGATAGGCCCCCAGGGTGACGGCATTGGGGAACGGCGGGGAAAGCTTTGAGATGATCGCCGCAGAGAGGGTGGCAGCGGCCGCACCGAAAAGGACGAAAAACCGCCGCAACCAGGGCGGGTCTCCGGCGCTGCCGTCCCTGGAGGAGAGGGCGCCCAGCAATAAGAAGGACGCACCGCTGAAGGCGCTCAGGGAGTGGAACCAGACAAAGAGATCGAGGCAGTAATTGGAATAGGAATGGAAGAAGTCGTAGACACCCATGGAAAAGAAACCGAGGAAAAAATAGAGACTGCTCCTTTTTCCGGAGGCCTTGTATTCACGGTAGATAATATAGGCGATGATAAAAGAGATGATCCCGCAGTAGGATTCCAGCAGTGAATGGTTGAAGGTATCGATCCAGTGGATATTCCGGCTCTTCAGGGACTGGATGGGGAGCGAGATCAGGAAGACGACGCTGAGCGTAACGGCGGAAAGCCAGTAAAGCTTCCTCCTGGCCCGTATAATCCGGTCGTCGGGGTAGTCGAGACGGTAAACGATATTAGCGAACAGAGAGTCCGCCTCTTTACGCATGCTCCCGGTCCTCCCCTGTTTTTTGATTTCATTATAGGCACGCAGGAAGGGCGATTGTCAAATGCTGATTTCCGGTAGGGTTCCGGTATAGAGGCGTCGGCTTCGGACCGGTGCGGGAGATTTTGACAAAAAGAGAGTCCCTGGACGTGGCGCTCCGGGGACTCTTCCTCTCTCTCCGTTACCGTGTTTCTTTTCTGCAGGGGGTGGGGTCCTGCTCAACCTCTCTTTTGGGAGGGAGAGGCTGCCCCTCCCCTGGAGGTAATACACCTGTCGTCATACCCCGGACAGCTCGCGTATGCTCTCTCCCGGTGATTTTCTTTCCCGCTTTCCCGTTGCGCTCCAGCCTGTGCTCCTCCCGTATGCCCACCCGCGGCGGGTGAAGAGCGCTCTCTTCTTTTTGTACAGACGGATTCTCCTCTTCCTGAGAACCATGCCTACAAGTACGGACAGGACACCTAACAGCAGATACGACATCAACCAAAACTCGCGATGTGCCGGCTCCATAACGCTTCTCCTTTTGGGGAGTGATGCTGCTGCCCCGATTGCTATCCCGGTACAGTGCAACTGCCATACCACACCGGGTGATCATTGAATGCAGGTATTTACCATGAGGGATGGAGGAGAAAGCATACATTTTGAGGCTTTCAGCATGTAGGCCGGAGCCTTCTCTCCGCGAGGCGGATGCAGAGCCGGAATGGTATAATCATATATCTGAGATAAACCGCTATGAGAGAGGGATTCCCCTTGAAAAAGGCTGCCAAGACAAACCCTGCCCAGATATTGATCCTGGGCTTTTTGTCGTTCATCCTGGTCGGCACCGTACTGCTGATGCTCCCTGTCGCAACCGTAAACGGCATATCACCTGTCGATGCCCTTTTTACTTCCACTTCCGCCGTATGTGTTACGGGGCTGATCGTAAGAGATACCCCGGGTGATTTCACCCCCTTTGGGCAGATCGTCATTCTGTTCCTGATTCAAATAGGCGGACTCGGGTATATGACCTCGGCAACCATCCTTTCTCTTTTGCTCGGGAAAAGGATAGGGCTCGGCGAGCGGCTTATCATGAAGGAGGCATTGAATGTCCTCACCCTCGAGGGAGTGGTGCGGTTCACCAGGGCGGTGCTCTTCACGACTCTGTTCCTGGAGTCGGCAGGCGCCGCGCTGCTTACGGTACGGTTCATGGCAGACTATGGACCCGGACAAGCCGCCTATTACGGTATTTTTCACTCTGTTTCGGCATTCAATAATGCGGGGTTCAGCCTGTTCCCCGACAGTATGGTCAGATACAGGGGCGATGTCGTGGTGAACCTTGTGCTATCGGCTCTCGTACTGATCGGCGGCATAGGATTTCTTGTCCTCAGCGATAGTTACCACTATGCAAGGAAGACGGTGCTCAGGATCTCCCTGCACACAAAGGTGGTTGTGGTGACTTCGGTGCTGCTGGTAACCGGGGGCGCTGTGCTTATCCTCCTCTTTGAATATTCCAATCCCGAGACATTCCGGAAAATGACCCTTACGGAGAAGATTCTCGCTTCTTTTTTTGGTTCAGTCATGCCGAGGACTGCCGGATTCAATACGCTCGATTACTCTCACTTGAGGCTTCAGACGCTTTTGATGACCATCGTGCTCATGTTTATCGGCGCCTCCCCCGGCAGCACCGGGGGGGGTGTAAAGACGACAACTTTTGCCATCATCATCGCGAGTCTCGGCTCTCTCATGAGGAGCTCGGCGGATACGGTGTTGTTCAAGAGGCGGATCCCCATCGATATGGTCTCCAAGTCGCTGCTCATCGTTGTGCTTGCCCTGATTCTCATCGCGACCGTCTCGTTGATCGTACTCACCATAGAGGAACGTCCTTACCGTGCGATACTTTTCGAGGTGGCCTCCGCCTTCGGTACGGTCGGGCTCTCGGTCGGCGACGGCGGGACGAGGAGCCTTTCCGCGCTCTTTACCCCGCTGGGAAAACTGTTCGTCTGTTTTGCCATGTTTGCAGGGAGGCTCGGGCCCCTTACCCTGGTGGTAGCGATAATCAGGAAGAAAGAGGAACGGCTCAGATATCCCGAAGGGAGGATAGTGATAGGATGAAAAAGCAATATGCGGTTATCGGACTCGGAAGATTCGGGTTTTCGGTCGCGAAGACGCTTACCGAGATGGACTGTGAGGTCCTGGCAATAGATAACGATGAGGAGAGGGTGAAAGAGGTGTCCGATTTCGTCACCCATGCCGTTATCCTCGATGCGATAGACGAAAAGGCATTGCGCTCTGCGGGTATCCAGAATGTCGATGTCGCCGTGGTGAGTATCGGCGAGAATATCGAGGCAAGCATCCTTGTGGTGATGATGCTCAAGGAGATGGGGATCAGGCATATCGTCGCCAAAGCGGTTACCCCTCTTCACGGGAAAGTCCTTGAGAACCTGAAGGTCGACCGGATCGTCTATCCCGAGAGGGACATGGCGATACGGGTCGCGCACAGCCTTATCAGACCGTCCATCGTCGATCAGCTTGAGCTTTCTCCGGAATACAGCATCGTCGAGCTGCCGGCCCCCCCTTCACTCGAAGGAAAATCGCTCAGGGAGAGCCAGCTGAGAACAAAGTACGGGGCAAACCTTATTGCCATCAAAAGAGGGGAGGGCGCTGAGAGGGAAAAGTGGAACGTAAATCCCCTTCCTACCGATGTGATACGGAAGGGAGACCTCCTTGTGCTCGTCGGACGGAATGAGGACCTGGAGCGGCTGAGCCGGCTGTAGCGGAGGAGAGGAGTTTTTCCTTACACCACCCCTAAAATGCTCTTTGTGAGCCTGTGAAACAAAAATCATCTCCTCTCTCCTATTCTCTGTTCTCTTTTACGGGATCAGTTGCGGAATTGCTGTATGAGCGCTCATTATCTTGACAATTGTTAACATAAACGTTAACATGTTTTGTGGGTAAGACAGTAGTTTTCTACAGGACTGCTGACGGCAAATGCCCGGTGCTGGAGTTTCTTGATTCGCTGCCGGGAAAGGTGGCGCAGAAAGTGACCTGGGTATTGAACCTGCTCGAGGAACTCGACGTTGTGCCGTCGACGTACTTTAAGAAGCTTGTTAGCACGGAGGAGATCTGGGAATGCAGGATTCAGCTTGGCTCTAACGCTTACCGTATATTCTGTTTCTTTGACGGTCATTCCATTGTCGTCTTGACCCATGGCTTGATCAAAAAGACCCAGAAGACACCACAGAGGGAGATTGAGAGAGCCGAGGCTTACAGAAAGGATTATTTGCAGAGGGGGTTAAAGAAATGAGCGACCTGAAAAAATATGTTGCAGGAAGAAAGAAGAGGGACAGGGCCTTCGCCGAAGGGTATGACGAGGGCTACGAGCAGTTCAAGATCGGCGTGGTGCTTAAGCAGGCCCGTGAGAAGGCAGGCCTGACCCAGGAAGAACTCGCCAAAAGGCTCAAGACAAAGAAGACAGCTATCTCACGGATCGAGAATCATGCAGAGGATATCAAACTCTCGACCTTGGAGAAGGTGGCCCATGCCCTTGGAAAGCGGCTTGAAGTCAAAATCGCCTGATGCCGGAGGAAAGGAAGGTCTGTTACGTTCGCCCTGCCTCACAAATAGTAAAAGAGAACTACAAAACATCAGAAATGGAAAAGCCTGAGATCTCGGGTTTCCCTTTGAATCTCAGGCTTTTCAGTGCTGCATCTATACGTCCCCAATGGGATTCGAACCCATGTTACCGCCTTGAAAGGGCGATGTCCTAGGCCGGGCTAGACGATGGGGACATCGTGAACAGCGCTGGGCCGATAAGTAGTATACACTATCCCGTGTCGAAACTCATCCTGCCCGGCACCGGTTGGTACCGACTATGAGCCGCGTTGGATTCGAACCAACGACCCACGCCTTAAAAGGGCGTTGCTCTACCAACTGAGCTAGCGGCCCAAAGCTGTAAAGGAATAACTAATTTACAATGAGAAGGGGCCTTTTGTCAACAGCGAAAAGCCCCTTTCTCCGTTCAGCTATTTTTAGTATAGGGCAAAAGCCCGCCCTTTACAATCAGCTCCCGTTCCCTGTCGTTAAGGGTAACCGCGACCTCGAAGGTATACCCCTTTGTCAGGTTTTCCACGGTGAGGTTCCGGCCCTCTCTCACCGCCACGACTACATTGCGCAGCGCGAGCCTGTCTCCTTGCTCCACCCTCCCGTAGTCGGCCCCTGAGGTGAAGACCAGGGGCAGGATGCCGAAGTTGATGAGGTTGGCCCGGTGTATCCGTGCAAAGGATTTTACGATCACCGCCTGGAGGCCGAGGTACATGGGGGCGATGGCCGCATGCTCCCGGGACGAGCCCTGCCCGTAGTTCTCTCCCCCGATGATAATGCCCCCTCCCCGCACTTTTGCCTCCTGCGCCCTCCTGGTGAAGGTCTTGTCGATGTTTTCGAACACGAACTCGGAGATGGCCGGGATATTGGACCGGAAGGGGAGCACCTTCGAGCCGGCGGGCATGATGTCGTCGGTGGTAATGTTGTCTCCGGTCTTCAGCAGAACCTCCGCTTCGATCTCGTTCCGGAGGGGCTCCTTTACCGGGACATCCTTGATGTTCGGCCCCTTGACCACTTCGACTCCTCTCGAATCCGCTATCGGGGGGATCAGCAGATTGTCGTTGATGCGGAACGTTTTCGGTTCCGTTATCCTCTTCAGGGAGATTCCCGCATCCCTCGGGTCGATGATCTCTCCCTTGAGGGCCATGACGGCGCAGGAGACGGGGCTTGCCAGGTAGACGAAGGCGTCCTTGGTGCCGGATCTTCCCTGGAAGTTCCTGTTGTACGAGCGGACGGAAACCTGCCCCGATCCCGGGGCTCCGCCCATGCCGATGCACGGCCCGCAGGAGGACTCCAGTACCCGTGCCCCGGAAGAGATCATCTCTGCGGTAAGCCCCTCCCGGGCAAGCATCTCATACACCTGCTTGGAGCCGGGGTTGATGAGGAGGCTGACCCACGCGGCGACGGTGCGCCCTTTCAGGATGGCGGCAACCGTCTTCATCGCAGGGTAGGAGGAGTTGGTGCAGCTTCCGATACAGACCTGGTTGACCCTTTTGCCCGCGATCTCGCGGAGGGGGACGACATTATCCGGGCTGTGGGGCTGTGCGACCATGGGCTCGACGGTGCCGAGGTCGAGATCGATCACTTCCTCATATGCGGCATCCGTATCGGCCTTCATTTCCACCCAATCCGCCTCCCTGCCCTGGGCCGTGAGGTAGGCGAGGGTGATGCCGTCGCTGGGGAAGACGGACGTGGTGGCCCCCAGTTCGGCTCCCATATTGGTGATGGTGGCCCTCTCGGTGACGGTCAGGTTCTTTACGCCGGGGCCGCCGTACTCGATGATCCTGCCCACACCGCCTTTGACGGTGAGCTTCCTCAGCAGAGTGAGGATGACGTCCATGGCGGTGACATAGGGCTTCTGCAGCTTACCGGTAAGCCGTACCTTCATCACCTTGGGCATGGTGATCTCCAGGGGCGCCCCCGCCATGACCGTGGCCGCCTCCAGGCCTCCCACGCCGATGGCGATCATCCCCATGCCGCCGCCGGTGGGGGTGTGGCTGTCGGTGCCGAGGGCGATTTTGCCCGGGGCAGCGAACCTCTCCAGGTGGACCTGATGACAGATGCCGTTCCCCGGTTTCGAAAAGTATGCGCCGAACTTCCGCGCTGCGGTCTGGAGAAACAGGTGGTCGTCCGCGCTCATGAAATTCGCCTGGAGCATGCTGTGGTCAACATACGACACTGCCAGGGGGACCCTCACCCGGTCGATGCCGATGGCCTCGAATTCAAGCCAGGTCATGGTGCCGGTGGCGTCCTGGGTATATACCTGGTCGACCTTCAGCGCTATATGGTTTCCGGCCACCAGGTCTCCGTTGACATGATGTGCCGCGAAAATCTTCTGTACAATGTTTTTCCCCATATTTTCCTCTCTTGTCTGTTGTATCCTCTATTTTACCTTATTGTCACCTGATACCCGAAATGATATCCTCTTTTTGCGGTTCCGGGACTGTGTTCCGGTGCGGTTTTTTTGACTTTCTCCTGATTATTATGGTAAAAAACATAGAAAAAATCAAACAAAATAAGGGGATTTCATGCATTATTTCCAGTATAAAGGCGGAGAGTTGTATGCGGAGGACGTTCCGGTGCGGGAGATCGTATCCCGCTTCGGCAGCCCCGTCTATATCTATAGCTACCAGACGCTGCTGCGCCATCTGAAGGCCTACCACGAGGCCTTCGACGGCTTCCCCCATATCGTCTGCTTTGCCCTCAAAGCGAACTCCAACACCGCCATCGTCAGGCTGCTGGCACAGAACGGGGGCGGGGCCGACGTAGTATCCGGCGGAGAGCTCTTCCGGGCGCTGAAGGCGGGGGTACCCCCCAAAAGGATCGTCTATGCGGGGGTGGGCAAGACCGGGGAGGAGATACGGTATGCGCTGAAGAGCAGGATTCTCATGTTCAACGTGGAGTCCGCGGACGAACTGAGGGAGATGGACCGGATCGCGGGAGAGATGAAGGTGAAGGCCCCCATCGCCCTGCGGATCAACCCCGATATCGATCCCCAGACCCATCCCTACATCTCCACCGGGCTGAAAAAACACAAATTCGGGATCCCCATCGAAGATGCCCTCGAGCATTACCAGCTTGCCCGGAAGCTCGGAAATATCTCCGTGATCGGCATCCACAAGCATATCGGCTCCCAGCTCACCAAGGTATCTCCCTTCGTGGACGCCCTGAAGAGGATTCTGCGCCTGGTGGATGAGCTGGCGGAGCAGGGGATTTCCATTAATTACCTCGACATCGGGGGAGGGCTCGGCATCACGTACAACGACGAGACGCCGCCCCCTCCCGCACAGCTCGCCGGGAGCATCCTTCCCCTGCTGGAAGGCAGGAATTTCACCATCATAATGGAACCGGGCAGGTCCATCGTCGGCAATGCGGGGATCCTCGTCACCAAGGCCCTCTACCTCAAGAAGGGAGAGGAAAAGGAGTTCGTGATCGTGGATGCGGGGATGAATGACCTCATCCGGCCCTCCATCTACGGCGCCTATCACCACATCCGGCCCGTGGTGAAGAATCGCAGGAGGACGATTGTGGCCGATATCGTGGGTCCCATCTGCGAGTCCGGGGACTTCCTCGCGAAAGACCGGGAGATCCCCGCAGTCAGGGCGGGGGAATACCTCGCCGTGATGAGCGCCGGGGCGTACGGCTTCACCATGGCGTCCAACTATAACAGCCGCCCCCGTGTTGCGGAGGTCATGGTCAAGGGAAAGGAGTACTCCCTTGTCCGCAAGAGGGAAACGTACAGCGATCTGGTGAGGGGGGAGAGCATCCCGGACTTCCTGTAAGCTCACGCAAAAGTGCCGGGAAAGGGTTTTGTGCCGATGGAAATTACCTTTGCGAAAATGCATGGTCTGGGGAACGATTTCGTCCTTATCGACTGCAGGGATGGAGACCTTTTCCGCTCTGCGGACATGCCGTCCCTGGCGCGGAGGCTCGGTGACAGGAGGCTTGGCATAGGGTTCGACCAGCTCCTGCTGCTCTGTCCCTCGTCCGTCGCCGATTTCAAGATGCTGATCTTCAATGCGGACGGCAGTGAGGTGGAGATGTGCGGGAACGGGATCCGCTGCTTTGCCAAATACATCTGGGACAGGGGGCTCTCCTCAAAGGATATTCTGGACGTGGAGACCCTTGCGGGCATCATCAGGCCGGAAAGGGTGGGGGACCTGGTGAAGGTGGATATGGGAGAACCGGTCTTCGACCCCGGCAGGATTCCGGTACAGGTGGATGCCGCGCCGCCGGTGATCGATTTCCCGGTAACGGTAAAGGACCGGGAATTCAGGCTTACCTTCGTCTCGATGGGAAACCCCCATGCCGTCGCCTTCATCGATGAGGCGGTGGAGGAGTTCCCCCTGGAGGTCTACGGGCCGGAGATCGAGAAGCATCCCCTCTTTCCCCGGAGGACCAATGTGGAATTCATCAGGGTGCGGGGGAGGAGCGAGGTGGACATGCGGGTCTGGGAAAGGGGAGCCGGGGTGACGCTGGCCTGCGGCACCGGTGCTTCGGCTGCCGGGGTGGCGGCGATGCTGAAGGGCCTTACGGAGAGGAAGGTCACCATCCATCTTGCCCTGGGGGATCTCGTCATCGAGTGGGCGGAGAACAACCATGTCTTCATGACCGGACCCGCAACCGAGGTCTTCACAGGGAGGGTGCACCGGCCCTTCGGGGAGGGGCGTCATCACTGATTGTGCTTTGGAACCGGGACAGGTTATTATAGTGAAAAGCAAGGAAGATCCCTCGTCCGGTGGAGCATGAAATCGGGCGATCGCTACAGGGCGGGCCTGCAATTCCTTTATTAATAATAGGAGGTTCAGAATGTTTAAAGGCTCTATAGTTGCACTGGTGACGCCTTTCAGAAACGGCGCATTCGATGAAAAGGCATACGGAGATCTTATCGAGTGGCATATCGCCCAGGGCACCCACGGTATTGTCCCCTGCGGCACCACCGGTGAGGCGTCCACCCTTTCCTTCGAGGAGCATTACCGTGTTATCGAGGTCGCCGTGGAGGCCGTGAATAAGCGTATCCCCGTCATCGCGGGCACGGGGGCCAATGCAACGGACGAGGCCATAGATCTGACGAAGAGGGCGAAGCAACTGGGTGCCGACGGGGCGCTTGTCGTCACCCCCTATTACAACAAACCGACACAGGAGGGCCTGTACCGCCACTACAAGGCCATTGCCGGGGCGGTGGATATCCCCCTCGTCCTCTATAATGTGCCCGGCAGGACCGCGGTGAACCTCCTCCCCGCTACTGTCGCACGCCTGGCGGAAATAAGGAATGTAGTAGGGATCAAGGAAGCCACGGGAGATATGAAGCAGGCCAGCGAGCTGATCCGCCTCTGCGGGGACAGGCTCTCGGTCGTCTCGGGGGACGACTTTACCACGTTGCCGATGCTCTGTCTCGGCGGCAGGGGGGCCATCTCCGTCACCGCCAATGTGGCGCCCGGGGATTCCGCCGGGATGTTCAACGCCTGGGAGAGGGGAGATATCGCGAAGGCGCGGGAGCTCCATTACAAGCTGGAACCCGTCAACGCCGCCATGTTCATCGAGACGAATCCCATTCCGGTGAAAACGGCGGTGGCGCTCATGGGCAGAATCACGGACGAGCTCAGGCTTCCCCTGTGCGAAATGTCCGCGGCGAACAAGGAGAAGCTGGCGGGAGTGCTGAAGAATGCGGGAATCATCTAAAGGCGCCGGACAGGGGGCTCGTACTGAGCCCCGGAAGGCGCTTCCGGCTTTTTCTCTTCTCGTGACTCTTGTCCTGGTGGCTGTGCTGTGTCTGCCGCTGACCCCTGATGCCGCGGAGCTTCCGTCCCCCTTTGCCGCCGATGGCGCCAAGGGGCGGAAAGCGGCGGATTTCATGTTGAAGGATGTGAACGGGAATATGGTTTCCCTTGCCTCGTACAAAGGGAAGGTGGTGCTGCTGAACTTCTGGGCGACCTACTGTCCCCCCTGCCGCGAGGAAATCCCCGATATGAACGAGTTGAATAAGAAGATGAAGGGCAAGCCCTTCGTCATCCTCGCCGTCTCGACGGACAGGGCGGCAGTGGACGTACGGGATTTCATGAAGAAGACCCCCATGAATTTTCCCGTGCTGCTGGACTACAACAACCAGGTATCGAGGACCCTCTACAAGGTTTTCATGATCCCCACCACTTTCCTCATCGATAAAAGGGGGAATATCGCAAAGATCTACTACGGCGGCCAGGAATGGACGGAGCCGGCCATCGTGAAGGAAATCGAAGCCCTTCTGTAAAAGGACAAGTGAGAAGTAAGAAGTGAGACGGAAAAGGCCAAATCTCTTCTGAGTAACCCCTCCCGACCTCCCCTTACGCTAAGGGGAGGAGTAGATTCTCCCTTGTATCCAGAGGCAGAAAGACGAGTCCCCCTTTTACCGCAAAAGAAGAGTCTGAGTTCCCCCTCTTAAGATAAGAGGGGGTGAGGGGGAGTTATTCGTGGTACAAGTGGCAGGAGATGTATCTGCCGCCGCCGCTCTCTTTCAGTTCGGGAGCCTGTTTGTCGCAGATGCCGAGCCGTTTCGGACAGCGTGGATGGAAGGGACATCCCGGCGGCACGGCGATGGGGCTCGGTACATCCCCCGTTTCCGGCCTCCTGGCCTGCAGCACCTGCCCGGGTATCCGGTACCTGAGTTTCGGGGCGGAGGATAAAAGCAGCTCGGTGTAGGGGTGCTTCGGCTCGCGGAACAGATCCTCCGTCTTCGCCCTCTCCACGATTTTCCCGAGATACATGACCGCCACCTCGTCGCTCAGGTAGTGCACCACCTTCAGGTCATGGCTGATGAAGACGAGGGATATTCCCGTTTCCCTCCTGATGTCCTGCAGCAGGTTTACGATCTGGGCCTGGATGGAGACATCGAGGGCCGACAGGGGTTCGTCCGCCACGATCAGCTCCGGGGAAAGGGCGAGGGCGCGGGCAATGCAGATCCTCTGCCTCTGTCCGCCGCTGAATTCGTGGGGATACCTGCCCAGCGCATCCGCGGTAAGGCCGACCTTCTCCAGGAGCTGCACCACCCTGTCCCGGATCTCCCGGGAGGGAACGGTTTTATGGATAATGAAGGGCTCGGAGAGGGTGTCGGCGATGCGCATTCTCGGATTCAGCGAGGCGAAGGGATCCTGGAAAATGATCTGTACGGATCTCCGGAACCTCTTCAACTCTTCTCCGCGAATGGTGGTAATGTCTTTTCCCTTGAAGAAGATCTTCCCGCCGGAGAGGGGCAGCAGCTTCATGATCATCCGGGCCACGGTGGATTTGCCGCATCCGCTCTCGCCTACAAGGGCGAAGACCGCATCCCTCTTCACCTCGAAGCTGACCCCGTCCACCGCTTTCAGCCATGAGCCGGGCTTGCGGAATCCCCCTTTGATGGGAAAATACTTCTGTATCGATTCTGCCTTCAGGATTTCTTCCATAACTCCCTGCACCGCATACACCGCACGAAGTGGTTCTGCTCGATTTCCTCCAATACCTGTTCCGTCCGCCTGCATGCATCCCGCACCTCTGGGCATCTGTCCGAGAACCTGCATCCTTCGGGAATCCGGTCGGGGGTGGGGACAAACCCCGAGATGGGCCGCAGCGCGGTGCCCTTTGCCACCGGCAGTGAATTCAGAAGGCCGATGGTATACGGGTGGAGGGGGTTCCGGAAAAGGGCTTCCACCCCTGCAAGCTCCACGATCTGCCCCGCATACATGATGGCGACTCTGTCCGCCTGCTCGGAGATGATGCTCAGATCGTGGGTGATGAGCAGAACCGCCATGTCCCGCTGCTTCCGGAGCCCTTTCAGCAGTTCCAGGATCTGTGCCTGGATAGTGACATCGAGGGCGGTGGTGGGCTCATCCGCGATGAGCAGGGAGGGATTACAGGCGATGGCGATGGCAATCATCACCCTCTGCCGCATTCCTCCCGACATCTGGTGGGGGTAGTCCTTTATGCGCAGTTCGGGCGAGGGGATCCTCACGGCACGGAGCAGTTCCACCGCCTTGTCCAGGGCGTCCCTCTTTGTCAGGTCGAAGTGCGCCTGCAGCGCTTCCGCCACCTGGTACCCGATGGTGAGGACGGGATTCAGCGAGGTCATGGGCTCCTGGAATACCATGGAGAGATCCTTCCCCCGTATCCGGCGCATCTCCTCTTCGCTGAGGGCCAGGAGGTTCTTCCCGTTGAAGAGGATCTCCCCCTCCGCATAGGCGTTGTGGGGAAGAATTCCCAGAAGGGAAAGGGCGGTAAGACTCTTGCCGCATCCGCTTTCGCCCACAAGGCCGAATACTTCGGCTTTTCCGATCTCCAGGGAGAGGCCGGAGACGACCCTCAACACTCCCCTGTCGGTTTTGAACAGGACGGACAGGTTTCTTATGCCCAGGAGTGTCACCGGCATGGGATGTGACGGTACTTCCTGTATAGGTCTCTCACAATTCTCCTATTATACCCCATTTGCGGCGGCACGAAAAAGCAGCAGGGAGAGAGACCCTGCTGCCGGGTAAAGTGGACAGGTGCACAAACGAGGGGAGTGGGCGGAAAGACCTATTTCTCCACCATCTCCTCGTTGAGGGCATCGTGGAAGGGTTTTCCGAGCTTGAAGTGCAGTACCCTTTTTGCGGGCACTTCCACCTTCTCCCCTGTCCGGGGATTTCGCGCCACCTTGGCGTTCCTCTGTTTCACCCTGAAGTTCCCGAACCCCCGAATCTCTATCTTTTCGCCCCGCGCAAGGGCGTCTTTCATTCCGTCGAAAACGGTATTAATGATGGTTTCGACCTGTTTTTTCGTCAACCCTTCCACTTTTTCGGTTACTTTTTCCACCAAAACCGACTTAGTCATAATGGAGCCTCCCTAGTGTGATTTATTGCATATAAATATATTTCAGTTCCAGTTTGGGAATGATCTTTGACAATCCTTCCGGAAACCGTCCGCTGAGCAGATCCAGGATCGGAGACTTCTCCTTCTTGGTTACCACTTCGGGTTCTCCCCGGATACCGGCCATCCGTGATGCCGTCTTCACCGCATGATCGAGGTCTCCCAGTTCGTCCACCAGTCCCGCCTGCACCGCCTGCCTTCCGGAGAAGATCCTGCCGTCCGCTATCGGCCTCACCTTCTCCACCGGCATCTTTCTTCCCTCCGCCACCGCGCTGATGAACTGTTCGTGGACATCATCCATGACCCTCTGGAGAATTTCCCGCTCTTCCTTTCCGATACCGCGGAAGACCGAGGCGATATCCTTGTGCTTGCCGCTCTTGATCACCTCCGTCTGTATCCCCAGCTTGTTCATGAGCTCCCTGATATTGGGCACCTCCATGATGACGCCGATGGAGCCGGTGATGGTTCCGGGATTGGCGATGATCCTGCTCGCGGGAGCGGAAATATAATACCCTCCTGATGCCGCTACCGCACCCATGGAAACCACTACTTTCTTCACGGCGACGGCCCGCCTCACCTCATCGTAAATCTCCTGGGAGGGAACGACCCCTCCTCCCGGACTGTTCACCCTCAGTACGATGGCCCGTATGGAAGAATCCTTGACATACCCCTTTATTTCATCGACAACGGATTTTGCTTCCAGCAGGGGGCCCTCCACCCTGACCACCGCAACCCTCTCTCCCAGAGAGAGCCCTCCTTTCTGGGAGAAGGTGACAAGGGCGCTCAGCACAATCAGGACGGACAGGAAAATACCTATGAAAACACATATTTTCTTAGCTTTCATGTGTCTTCAGGTTCTTCATGCTAAGACCTATCTTCCTGTCTTCAACATTCAGCTTGATAATCCGGACGCGGATCTCGTCGCCCTCTTTGATCTCCTTCGAGGTATCCACCTCGGAGGAGTAGACCAGCCCTTCCACCCCGCCTTCCAGCTCCACGAAGATGCCGAAATCGGTGATCCGCAGCACCTTTCCCGTAAACTCCTCGCCGAGCTTGAACTTTACCGGGATCTCGGACTGCCAGGGGTCGGAAGTGAGTTGCTTGATGCCCAGCGCCATCCTCTCCTTTTCAGGGTCGAGGCTGAGGACCACCGCATCGACCTTTTGCCCCTTCTTCAGCACCTCGGAGGGATGTTTGATGTGCCGGGTCCAGGAGAGGTCCGAGATATGGATAAGCCCGTCCACTCCCTCGGGCAGCCGCATGAACGCCCCGAAATCGGTAATGGTCTTTATCTTTCCGCTTACCCTGTCGCCGACGGAATAGCGCTTGCCCACCAGCTCCCACGGCTTCGGCTGGAGCTGTTTTATGCTGAGCGAGAGTCTCCGCTCTTCCTTGTTGATATTCAGGACCACCGCCTCCACTTCGTCGCCCACGGTGAGATACTTGGAGGGGTGCTTGGGACGGGGTGCCCAATCGAGCTCCGATACATGAACGAGCCCTTCGAGTCCTTCTTCGATCTCCACAAAAACCCCGTAGTCGGCTATGGTGACCACTTTCCCTTTCAGCCGTATTCCGGTGGAGTACTTCTCTTCCACGGTCAGCCAGGGATCCGCTATTTTCTGCTTGTAGCCCAGGGTGACCTTTTCCGTGGCCTCGTCATATTTAAGAATAATGAATTCGGCTTCGTCCCCCACCGAAAAGAACTCCGACGGATGGTTCACCCTCCGCCAGGATATATCCGATATATGGAGCAGTCCGTCGATGCCGCCGAGGTCGACAAAAACCCCGTAATCGGTGATATTCTTGACGGTTCCCTTCAGCACGGCGCCCTCTTTCAGATGCGTAAGGGTCTCCTGCTTCTTCTTGTTCCTCTCCTCTTCCACAATGGCACGCCGGGACACAATGATGGACATGCCCGCCGCATGGTTGGGGGCACCCTTCTGGGGGACGATCTTGAGGATCTTCAGGGGAATGGTCTGCCCGATGAAGGCATCCAGGTCCTTTACGCCCTTGATGTCGATCTGGGAGGCGGGAAGAAACGACTTGATGCCCATTACATTGACGAAAAGGCCGCCCTTTGTCTTCTCGACGACCTTTCCCTCGAGGGAAAGGTTGCTGCTGTATGCCGCGTTCAGTGTCTCCCAGGAGCGTATCTTCAGGGCCTTTTCCTTGGAGAGAATGACCACCCCTTCCTCGTCATTGATCCTCTCCACAAGGACTTCTATCTCATCGCCTTCCTTCAGGCCGGACAGCTCCTCCTGGCTGAACTCGGAGACGGGAATCAGACCTTCCGACTTGTAGCCGACATCCACCACCACTCCGTCATGCTTGACAGCGATAACCCTGCCTTTGGTGATAACTCCCCGCTCTACTCTCTGCAGTGTCTCAGCATACAGTGTTTCGAGGTCTTTTGTCTCTTCTTTGGTCTGAATGTCCATCACGTGCCCTTCCTCCTCTATCTCTAATTCTTTCTTCCACCTCTTTGATGATCCAGTCCGGTGTCGAAGCCCCTGCCGTAATACCGATCTTCTGCATGCCTGCAAACCATTCATCCCGCAGTTCTTCCGCGGTCTCGATATGATAGGTGGGAACAGACATGGAGGTGCACAGGTGGGCAAGCTGCGATGTGTTTGCACTGTTCTTCCCGCCGACGACTACCATCACATCCACCTTTTTCGCCATTTCCTTTGTCTCTTTGAGCCTCAACGCGGTAGAATTGCATATGGTGTTAAACACCTTGATCTCTTTTACCTGGCCCAGCACGTCAAGGATGACCTTCTGAAGCAGGGTGACCGGCTGGGTGGTCTGCACCACCACCCCCACTCTGCTCTTCAACCGGGGGAGTGCATCATCCTTGCTGATAACCACCACGTCGTCCCCCGCGTAACTCATGAGACCTTTTACTTCGGGATGCTCTCTGTCGCCGATAATGATGACCTGATACCCGTCTTCCTTTAAAAGTTTAGCATATTGTTGGGCCTTTTTCACGAAAGGACAGGTGGCATCAAGCACTTCGTAGCACATTCCCGCCAGCCTCTCCGATATGTTTTTCGGAACTCCGTGGGTCCGAATGATGAGACTCTTGATCTCCGGATTGTCAACGTCGGTGGTGGGCTGCACCCCCTGCTCCCTCAGTTTCTCTATTACCTGCGGGTTATGGATGATGGGACCGAGGGTGTAGACCCTGTCGCCCGTTTTGGCGACATGGAAGGCCATGTCCACCGCTCTTTTGACCCCAAAGCAGAAACCCGCCCGTTTTGCAGTGATTATTTCCATCATAGTGCCTCTACAAGTAGGATACAGAATTTTATACAGAATTTTCAAGGTGTTATGTACCTCAGGTCTGTCCGGGGCTCCATATCCTCCCCGGATTCCCCCTGTGTTCTTCCCCGCGGCACAGGGGAAGAGGGTCCGTTCCTCACTGTTTCAGTGAAGAGAGGATGCAGGCGATCACCTCGTCGAGACTCATATTCGTCGTGTCGATATACAGGGCGTCCTCCGCCCTCCGCAACGGTGCGATGTCGCGCTGGCTGTCCCGGAGATCCCGCTCCCTGACATCCCTGAGAGCTTCTTCCATACTGATCTCTATGCCTTTTTCTTTCAGTTGCTGGTAGCGTCTCCAGGCCCTCCCGTCTTCCGAAGCGTCGAGGTAGAATTTTTTCCAGGCGTCGGGGAAGACCACGGTGGTCATATCCCTTCCTTCTGCAACAATGTCCCCGTGGAGGGCGGCATCCCTTTGTACCTGGAAGAGGTACTCCCTCACCGCCTTTCTGGCTGAAAAGACAGAGGCATAATGACCCGCCTCAGGGGTCCTGATTGCCCCGGATACATCCTCTCCGTTCAGGAAGACGCTCCCTTTCCTGAAGACCACCTCGGTCCCCTCAAGGGTGCTGCGGAGCGCTTCCTCGGAGCTGTCGGCGGTCAGCCTTTTCCGGTGGAGGTACAGTGCTGCGGCGCGGTAGAGCGCCCCCGTATCGAGAAAGCTGAAACCCAGACACTCTGCAACGCGCCGGGAGACCGTGCTTTTCCCCGCACCGGAGGGTCCGTCTATGGCAATCACTCTACCCATCTTTAGTAGCACAGCTCCTTTCGTGAAAATGCACCCGTTCGAGACCTTATTCTTTCAAGTATAACGCCCCTTGCAGCAAAAAACAAGGAGTTATGAAAGATCCTTTCCTTCTCCCTCTCCCTATTCCTGTCAGTATGAGGGAGGAAGTGAAGGACTCTCCGACTCCCCTGGCACAGAAGACGCAGAAATCTCCCGTGAGGGAGATGGCTCTGCGCTGTCCGGCCTGGAGCTGCAGCAGAAGTAAAATAAGTTTTTATTGAACCCAAAAAAGAGAAAAATTTACTCCCTTGAAGTGAGGTGTTTTATGCTCTAATGGCTGTCGCAGGGTACTGGGAAGGGGATAACCGGTATGGAAGAAAGCGGATGGGAATATGCTCAGAGCCTCGAGAAACTGCTGCGCATCTCACGGGAGCTGATTACCACCGGCCGGGAGGGGAAACTCTGCCTCCTCCCCCTTCGATCAAGGGGAAAACTCTACCTCCTCCCCTTAGGGTAAGGGGAGGTCAGGAGGGGTTACTCACCCTTCTTCCTTCACACTTTTTTATCATTCTCCTTCGAATTCCGTCAGGGAGAAGATTCCATATCCTTTCTCCTTCAGCCTCTTCTCTCCCCCCACATCGGGCAGGTTTACGATAAAAGCCATTTCGGCAACCACCCCCCCCAGCTTCTCCACGAGGGTTGCCGAGGCGAGGGCCGTGCCCCCTGTGGCGAGGAGATCGTCCACCAGGAGCACCCGTGTCCCCTTCTCGATGGAGTCCCGGTGCATCTCGATGGTATCCGTCCCGTATTCGAGCTCGTACTCGTGGCTGATCTTCTCGGCCGGGAGCTTCCCCGATTTCCTGACCGGGACAAATCCCTTGCCGAGGGTGTAGGAAAGGGCACCCCCGATGATGAACCCCCTCGATTCGATGCCGACGATGACATCGAACTGGACGTCCCCCTTGATATACCGCTGGGTGAGCTGGTCGATGACGAGCCGGAACCCGACGGGGTCCTTGATCAGGGTGGTGATGTCGCGGAACATGATCCCCTTCTTCGGGTAGTCAGGGATGGTCCGTATCTTCGATTTGATGGGCATTGCGTTCCTCCTCTATTTGCACACGGCGCAGCCGGTATCCTTGATTTTGGTGAGGGCCTGCAGGAGCAGCCTTCTCACGTTCTCCGCGTTTTTCGACATAATGGAAAGGATCATCTCCCAGGTGACGGGCTCTTCCCCCTCTTTCCAGCAGTCGTAGTCGGTGGACATGGCGATGGTCTGGTAGCAGATGCCCGCTTCCCGCGCCAGGACGACCTCCGGCACGGTGGACATGTTGATCACATCGGCCCCCAGCATCCGGAACATGTGGGACTCCGCCCTGGTGGAGAAACGCGGGCCCTCGATGGTCACCACGGTACCCGACGGGTGATGCCTGAGCTTCAGCTCCTTCGCGGACCGGATGAGCAGGGCGCGCAGGTCCTTGCAGAAGGGCTCGGCCATGGGGGTATGGATAACCTTCTCGTCATGGAAGGTGAGGGTCCTGTGGCGGGTGAAGTCGATGAACTGGTCCACGAAGACGAGGTCCCCGGGCCTGATCTTCTCCCGAAGGGAGCCGACTGCGGTAGTGGCGAGGATATGGGTGCAGCCCTCCTTTTTCAGGGCATGGATATTCGCCCTGAAATTCACCCCGGTGGGGTAGATGGTATGCCCCTTGCCATGGCGGGCGAGGATCACCGTATCGACACCGTCGATCTTCCCGATGGTGAGGGGAGAAGAGGGGGAACCGTAGGGCGTCTTTACCTTCTTCTCTCTTTTCTCTTTCAAGAGCTGCGGGTCGTCCATTCCTGATCCGCCGATGATACCGACTTTTATTCCGGGCATTGTCGCTCCTTTGTAGTAGGGTGAGTCTGCTGACACACCCCGGGATGTAGAGGAAAAGATAAAATAGGGGGGAAATGATTGTCAAGCAGGGAGGGGTAGAGTTTCCCTCTTTAGCGAAGGGGAGGGGCTGTATACCCCCTCTCAGGGTAAGAGGGGGTGAGGGGGAGTTACTGTTCGACAAGGGGCAGGTAGATGCTGAAAGCAGTCCCCTTTCCTGTTTCGGAGTGGCAGAAAATGCTCCCCTTGTGGTCCCGCACTATCCCGTACACGATGGAAAGCCCCAGTCCCGAGTTCCTGCCGTTCTCCTTCGTCGTATAATACGGCTCATACATCCTTTTCCTGACATCGTCCGGGATGCCCGGACCGGTATCGGTGATCCTGATGACAGCGAAGCGCCTGGTCTCGTCGAGGGGGAAGGAGCCTTTTTCCTCCTCTTTCTCGTCCGCCCCGAAATGCTCCTTTGTCATGATGCTGAGGGTCCCCTCCCCTGCCATGGCGTCCGCCGCATTGTGGACGATATTCATTATCACCTGTTCGAGCAGCGAGGGATTGCCATGGACGAACAGGAAACGGGCACAGAGGTCCCTTTGGTACACGATCCCCCCCCCGAGGGAGGACCGGATCGGTTTCTCGAGGCAGTCGACGAGGGAATTGACCTCCACATTCTCAAAAGAAACATTCCGGTTGCTGCTGAAGGCAATAAGATCCCGGATCAGCTTGCTCATCCGGTCGATGGCCACATCCATGTTGTTGAGGCAGGAGAGGGAGATGCTGTCAGGGGTGAGTCCTTTCCGCATTATATGGACATAACCCCGCAACGTCGTAAGGATATTGTTGAAATCATGGACAATTCCCCGCGCGAGAGTGCCCGTCGCTTCGATACGTCCCAACGCGATCAATTTTTCCATGAGCTGGATGTTTTCTTTTTTCTGTTCCTGCAGTCCGGAGGACATGTTGTTGAAAGCCTCCGCAAGCCGGGAGAACTCATCGTACGGACCGGAGGGGATCTCGCCGGCCTCCTCGCCTCTCCCGATCTTTTCCGCCGCTTTGGTGAGGTGGCGAAGGGGGACGGAAGCGCGGTCGACGAGGACATAGATGATCGAGGCGCCCGATATGAGGAGAAGCAGGGTAACCCCGAAAACAGTGAGCAACAGGGAATGGATCTCCCTCTGGTAGTCGCTCTTGTCCATGGCGAGACTGACATAACCGATGAGCTTGCTCTTCCCCGCCGGGCTGCTCCCATACAGTGCGGCTTCGTTATAGTCGAGGATCTCGAGGATGACCGGGCGGATGAACTCGAAAGCGTTTTTTGTCTCGAGGAAACGCTCCGTCTGCATCATCCTCTCCCTCTCCCGGGGAGAGAGCTGATGAAGGGACGAATTGAAATGGGGCACTTTCCGCTCCTCGTAGATAGGGAACCACTGTCCGTTGTAGATATGGATCGAGGTGATGGTCCGGTGATGGAGGATGCCCCGTACCACTCCTGCAAGCTGCTCGGGGCTCTCCGAGTAGGTCCCGCTTACGGCGCTTTGGGAGAGGATGGCGGTAAGGGATTCCCCCTCCCGGATGAGTTTCTCCCTGATGCCGTGGACATGCACACGGTACAGGATAATCGACAGAAGGGACTGCAGCACGAGCGTCAGCAGGGCAACGGCGAGGACGATCCGGTTCCTGAAGCTCTTCTGTCGGAAAGAGAGCATCGGATCCCCCTCCTTACCGTATGATCTCCGCCCGCTTGAGACTGCTCTCTCTGAGGGGCAGGGACATCTTCTGGGCGACTTTCTGGTTGATGGTGAGCCTGACTTTCCGGGCATACAGCTTCCGGGCGGAGGATCTGCCTTCTTTCAGGATCTTCCCTATCAGCTCCCCCGTCTGCACCCCGATATCGAAGGGATCGACCTCCAGGGAGAGGACGGCCCCCATCGTAACGTACTTCCGTGCGAACGATACCAGGGGAATGCTGTTCTGGAACGAATAGAGGAGGATGGCGTTGAGCGCCTCGGGGCTGGCGACCGCGGGGTCGGGCAGCATGAGCAGCACATCCGGCCTGCTCCTGAGCTCCCTGAAGGCCGGGGGTACGTCCTCCACCGAGTGCACCTCGATCGGCAGCACCTCGACCCCCCTGGCCCGGGCTGCGGAAAAGATCTCCCGTGCATACCCGGAGGCTTTTCCCGGGCTGTAGAGGACCCCGAGCCTCCTGATACTGCCGAATACCTCCACGATGTTCTCGATGTACACCTCCGGCGAGATGATGATGCCCACTCCGGTGATGCTTCCCGGGCTGTCGTTCTCCACCTCGTAGGGGATGGCCATCGTGTAGACGAGGTTCGGGATCTTTGCGTTTCTGAGCTTCCGGAAGGCATAGGTCCCCACCGCCACGACAGCGTCGGGGTTCCTGTCCTCTATCAGCTCAAGGACCTCTTTCCCCTTCGAGGGAGAAAGAGGGACGGAGGTGATCCGGCAGGGCAGGACGCTCTCTATGCCGCTGAGGGTCTTGTCGTAGAGCGGCAGGGCGTCGCTCTTGACCGCGATGATCTCACAGGCGCGCGAAAGGCCGGGCAGGCCGAAGGCCCAGAACAGGAGCCAAATCAGCAGCCAGCATGCCGGAGAGCAAAATAGTCCCGCGCGCGGCGGAGACGGGAGGTTCTTACCCATACAGAGGCTCATCCCTCCTGTTGTGCGAGATCCTGCAGCACGAAATCCCTCAAAGCCGCATCGTAGTATGCTTTTTTGCACTCGACCCCCTTCATGCTTCCGTTCCGCACGAGGAGGCTGTACCTGCATCCCCCGAAACAGAGGGGCAGGTAGACGCACCGGAGGCATTCCGCGTTCTTCCAGTTGTCGAGACAGTGGCTCTCCCGGTGGTCCTTTGCCCCCTCTTTCACATCCCCGACACAGTAGGGGTCCCGTCCGATAAGGGCCGGGCATTTGTAGAGCCTCCCGTCGTAGTTGACCGTGAAGCAGCCCTCGTCCTCCAGGGCGCAGACCGCTACGCCCAGGGGAGGCGCTTTGTATCCCCTTTTTATGACCTCGCCCCGCAGGTACGCCAACGCCTCGATGACCCAGGGCTCGGCGATCGAGTCGCAGCACTCCCTGAAATCCGGCAGGGCGAATTCAGCGGACTCCCCGGTGACAGGGGAGAATGCGACGGAGCGCACCCTGTCCGGCGTCAGCCCCTCCTCCCGGAAGTAGTCGAGGAGCTCCGGAAAACGGCGGTAGGTGCTCCGGGTGAAATTGCCGCTGATCCGGATGGGGGTCAGATGGCAGACGTTTTTTATATTCGCGATGATCTTGTCAAAGGAGCCTGTTCCCGACTTGTACGGCCTGAGGGAGTCATGGGTCTGGCGGGGGCCGTCCAGGGTGATCCGGGCTCCCTGCAGGCCATGGGGCAGGAGCCGCTGCACCACCTTCCCGGTAAGGAGCGTTCCGTTGGTCACCAGGGAGAAGCGGTACTTCTTGCCGCGCCTCTCCAGGGGCTCCTTCAGCAGGCCGGAGATATAGGGAATAAGCTCCGCGGTGAGCAGGGGCTCCCCGCCGTAGAAGGTGAGATGCACGGTCTCTTTCCCTGCCCAGTCCCGGCCCAGTACGAAGTCGGCAAGGCCCCGGGCGGTCTCCTCCGTCATGACGAAGTCGCCCTTTCTCGTGCCCTCGAAGCAGTACCGGCAGGCGAGGTTGCAGTCGAGGTTCAGGACCACCGTGAGATGGAGCCTTTTGCTGGCACGGTTGTACTCGTCAAAGAAGCCCTCCATCCTTCCCGGCTCGTCGTACTCGCCTTGGAGGATGCCCTCATCGCGGAGGGCATCTCTCTCCTCCACCGAAAGGGTACCTTCCCGGAGGTCGCGGAGGAGGGACGCATCCACCCGGACTGACGAGGTATGGAGGGTCGAGAAGAGAAGATACTGCCCCTTATTTTTCTCTTCCCAAACCGTGCAAAAACGTGATAACATTACAGCACCTCATTTTGATAGAGATTCAGGACAGGAGTTGGGGCTCCTGTCCTGACGTAAGAGATTACATGCCGTCCAAAAAAGGACCCATCCCGCCGGCGCAGCAAACGGCAGTGTTTTCAGCCGGCTTCTTTCCCTTCGAGAGCACCTCGATTCTCTTCATGGGTATCACCTCCTTCCTTCAAAAGCTGTATTTGAGGCCTGCCTCCCACCAGCGGGAGGGGTTTTTGTAAGCGGTGAACCAATACTGGGAGCCATTGAAGAGGTTGTGTCCCGTCACAAAGAGGGCGACGGCATGGCCCTTGCCCAGGTAGACCGTCTTCTGCAGATTCAGGTCCACGATGAAGGAGTTATACTGCGCGCCATATACCGAATCCATATTCCACCACAGGTAGCGGCCCTTGAGCAGGCCCTTCAGGCTCCTCTCGTCATCGTAGCGAATGCCGAAATCGTAAGTGTAACGGGGGACGTTTATTATTGTCTCCCCGGTGTCCCGGTCCTCCGCATCCACGAAAGTCCCCCCGGCAAAGAGGGAGGTGTTGTAAAAGGGCACTGTCCTGGCTTCCACCTCCATCCCCTGCCTTTTCTGGCGCCCCTTGTTCACATAGGTGAAGGAGGAGCCGGAAACCCGCTCCGTACCGATGGCATCCGAGACATCGTGCCGGAAGAGGGAGATCTTGAGGAGGGCATACCTCAGGGCAGTGGTCTCGAGGCCCGCCTGGTACGACCAGACCTTCTCCACCTCGAGATTCGGGTTGGAGCGGTAAAGGAGGTTGTCCCCGTAAGTGGCAAAGAGGGTCGGCAGGTTGAACCCCCGGGCCACATACCCCCGCAGGAGAATGTCCTGGGTGATACGGTAGGTAAGCCCGAGGCTCGGGCTGATGAAGTCCCCGTTGGTGTCGCTGTAGTCGTACCGCAGCCCCGGGACGAGAGAGAAACGGCCCAGGGTCAGGGTGTCGTTCATGAAAACGGCCCACCTGAGCTGGTCCTGCTTGCTGCCAATGGCGTTGGACTTCAGGGTCCTCTCCTCTCCGTCAAGACCGAAGACGAGATTATGGATGTCTTTTTTGTATATCATCTTTATGTTTGCTCCCTGTGACCTGTTGTCGTAGACCGCCTCGGAGAGCTGTATGCCACTGCTCAACTGCTCGTTGTAGTTTCTGACAATCTGCTCAAGGCTGCTGAGGGAGACATTGAGGTTCAAGGTATTAGAAAAGCGGTAGTCCAGGGAGAGGGTGGTGAAGAAATATTTGAGGCTGTTCCGGAAGGAGAGGTCGAAGGGCTCGTACTGTCCCGTCCCCCTATCCCCTTCGTTATAGCCCATGCTGAAGGTGATACCTAAGGCGTCCGAGGGATGGTACCGGAGCTTCGTGTACAGGTTTCCCTGGGATAATGCGCTATTTGTGGTCAGCCCCCCGCTCCGGAACCTCTCCCCGTTCAGGTAGTAGGAGAACTTGTTCAGTTTTCCGTAGAGCTCGCCCGTGAGGTGGTTCGTATTCTGCTCCCCGAAAGAGGCGGAGAAGACCCCCCGCAGGGGCTTCGTGGTATTCCCCCACTTTGTAATGACATTGATCACACCCCCCAGGGCAGAGCCCCAGACCGAGGAGGCGGGTCCCTTGATGATCTCGATCCGATCGATCATGGTCACCGGGATAAAGCCTACATCCATGAGGTTGTCCGAGGCGCTGTTCATCCTGACCCCGTCGAGGTAGACCGCAACATGGGCTGCGTCTCCCCCCTGAATGTAGGAAGTTGCAATAGCGCCAGGGCCCCCATACGCCTGGATCTGCACTCCTACCACCGTATTGAGCACGTCGGCGAGGGAGTGGGCATGCATGAGCTCTATCTCCTGGGCAGTGACGATGGAGATATTCTCGGGGACCTGGACGATGGGCTTCGGACTCCGCGTCGCCGAGTAGACGAGGAGCTCCTCGCTGAAGAACATCCGGAGGAATTCCTTCTCATCCGGCTCTTTCGCGGCACCATGCTCCGCTTCTGCAAAGGCATGAACGGGAACCGCCGCCACCAACGCACACGCAACCAGGAACAAGACTCCTCGCCTCAAAAACATCGCACTGGCCTCCCTCGATAAGAGTGTCTATTGTACATAAAATTACGCCATAAAAAAAGCTCCCCGGATACCCGGTACGGTATTATTAAAGAAGGGAAATGAAAAATGCAATCATATCAATAACATATGCACGAAAACGGCGATATCGAAAAAAGGGGGAAGTACAACTATTCCGGTGGGTCGTATATATTTTTCTTTTTTTGCTTCTTTCTTTACCTCCCCTTAGGGTAAGGGGAGGTGAGGAGGGGTTATCTTAAGAGGAGGGTATCTTCTGTGCCAGTCTGGTCAGGACGCCCTGCATATCGAGCAACACCTCATGGTTCCAAAACCGCACCACTTCGATTCCCTGTTTCTTCAGGAATTCTGCGCGGGCTGCATCCTGTTCCCTGTTCGTGCAGTGATTGTGCTGTCCGCCGTCCAATTCCACAGCGAGCTTTATATCCGGACAATAGAAGTCCAAAATGTAAGGACCTACGCTGTACTGACGGAGGAATCTCATTCCATAAAACTCTCTGTTGCGCACCTTCGCCCAGAAAGCTTTTTCCGCATCGGTCTGATTGCGCCGCAACTCCCGGCGTCGTTGCTTCAGGGTTGGATCATTTCGAAGGCGTTTCATAACTCCCCCTCACCCCCTCTTATCTTAAGAGGGGGGAACAGCAAGGACCCTTTTCCTCCCTCTTGTCCTGAAGAGAGGGGGAAACAACGAGGGACTCTTTCCCTCTCATGTTCTTAAGAGAGGGAAAACAACGAGGGACCCCCTTCTCTTATCATGAGAGAGGGAACAGCAAGGACCCTTTTCCTCCCTCTTGTCCTGAAGAGAGGGGGAAACCTGCATTGCCTCTCTCTTTTGCCTCCCCTTAGGCTAAGGGGAGGTGAGGAGGGGTTACGTAGAAAGAGACCGCAGCTGCTCGAAGAAGCCGGGGAAGGAGATATCCACGCACGAGGCGTTGCCGATGGTCGTCGTTCCCTCGGCGATAAGGGCGGCGACAGCGAGGGACATGGCGATGCGGTGGTCGTCGTAGCTCTCTACCGGGCAGCCCTTCAGTTTTGTTTTGCCTTTGATGGCGATGCCGTCCGGAAATTCCTCGAGCCCCACCCCCATCTTTTTCAGCTCCGACGCCATGGCCCTGATCCTGTCCGACTCCTTGACCCGCAGCTCTTCCGCGCCCCGTATTTCGGTAGTCCCTTCCGCCTGTGTCGCCAGGATGCAGAGGATGGGAAACTCGTCGATGAGGGAGGGGATGCT
This sequence comes from Nitrospira sp., assembly GCA_002634385.1. Taxonomy (GTDB): domain Bacteria; phylum Nitrospirota; class Thermodesulfovibrionia; order Thermodesulfovibrionales; family Dissulfurispiraceae; genus Nitrobium; species Nitrobium versatile. The sequence continues at coordinate 15,731 of NSJL01000014.1, read as the reverse complement.
CTCCTCGCCCACCGTTACCGCCCTGAGGCCGTCCGCTGCAGTGCAGTGGATATCCGCCACCGGCTCTCCCGATACCTCCCGCTCGTTCCGGAGGGCCACGCAGCCGCCCATCTGCCGCAGGACGTCCAGGAGGCCGGTCCTCGTAGGATTGATCCCCACCCCTTTCACCAGCACTTCGGAACCGGGTACGATGAGGGACGCCGCCATGAAGAAGGCGGCCGAGGAAAAGTCGGCAGGCACGGTAATATCGAGGGCCTGTAGCGCGCGGCGTCCGCCCCCGGGCGGCTGCCCGTTGACCCGCACCGTAAGCCCCTCGACACTGATCTCCGCGCCCATGGCGGCGAGGATCCTCTCCGTATGGTCGCGGGACCGGAAGGGCTCGGTGATAACGGTGGTCCCCTCCGCATACAAGCCGGCGAGGATGAGGCAGGACTTCACCTGTGCCGAGGCCACCGGCATGACATACTCCACTGCCTTGAGCTCTCCCCCCCTGATGGCCAGGGGGAGGTATTTGTCCCCCGCCCTGCCGGAGATATCCGCCCCCATGGATTTCAGGGGCGCGACCACCCGGGCCATGGGCCTCTGCTTCAGGGAGTTGTCCCCTGTCAGCACCGAAAAGAAGGGGTTTCCCGCAAGGATGCCGGAGAGGAGCCGCACCGTGGTGCCCGAATTGCCGCAGTCGATCACGTCGAAGGATTCCTGCAGGCCGTGCAGTCCCTTCCCATGGATTATCACCTCTCCTCCTGGCACCTCTCCCCCGGGTTCTTCCGAGATCCCGATTCCGAGACTCCTGAAGGCGCGCATGGTGCTCAGGGGGTCCTCCGCCCGCAGGAAATTCCGCACCCGGCTCGTCCCCTCGGCAAGGGAGGCGAACATCACCGCCCGGTGCGAGAGGGACTTGTCGGGGGGCGGGGTGATCTCTCCCTTCAGGCTTCCGGTTTTGTGCAGTTCCATGGTGTTCGTCATCGGCCTTACCGCTCCTCTATTTTCTTTCTCAGGGCCCGGGCTTTCGAGAACTCGCTTTCGAGCCCTGCGGCGTCGTTTTCTTCGAGACGGCGCCGTAACGTATCGAGGGCATCCCCGAAGAGATCCATCAGCCTGAGGAGGTTCTCCCTGTTGTGCAGGGAAACATCCCTCCAGAGCTCGGGAGAGCTCATGGCGATGCGGGTGGTATCCCTGAAACCCTGTCCGGCGTACTCTATATAGTCCTCACCGGCGGTGCCGATGGTGTTGACGAGGGCATAGGCGACGAGGTGGGGGAGATGGCTGACCGCCCCGTAGATTGCGTCATGGCGGCAGGCGTCCATTATTTCGACCCGGGCGCCGAGGGTCTCCCAGAGGGAAACGATGCTTTCCAGCGCGGAGGAGTCTGACCGTTCCGTGGGGGTGACGATGCAGCGTGCAGCGCGGAAGAGGTCCGCCCGCGCCTCGTCGATCCCCGACGTATCGCTTCCCGCGATAGGGTGGGAGCCTATATACCGCGCCCTTCCCGAGAAGAGCTCTTCCAGCGCGGAGACCATCTTCCCTTTGATGCTGCCTACATCCGTGACAAGGGCTCCCTCTTTCAGGTACTCCTTTATCTCTTCCGCCATGCTTTTGAACACGCCCACCGGGGTCGACAGAAGAACGAGGTCGGCATCCGCGCAGGCTTCCCGGGCGGAGAGGCGGTATTCGTCGATGATGCCCCGCTCCTTCGCCCTCCTCAGATTGTCCTCGCTCCTGCCGTATCCGTGAATCATGCCGCACAGCCCGCTTTCCCTGAGAGCGAGGGCCACGGACGCGCCGAGGAGTCCGACACCGATAACGGCTGTTTTCCCGAAAGAGATTCTGCTCATAGCCTGTTATTATACCCCGAGTGCCCCTTCATAAAAAAGAACCCCTCTCCATTTCAAACATAACCCCTCCGTGCCTCCCCTTTCACAAAGGGGAGGAATACGAATACGACCTGTAAAAAACGGAAGAGCCAAAGCGGCTTTTCAGTTTTTTTGAAGACGTTGAACCCCCCCTCTTAAGATAAGGGGGGGGTTAAAAAGGAATACCTCATTTTCAACCGTGCCAGACCACCAGCCTGGCCGGACTTTGCCCGGACACGGTGTACATTACAGAAATAAAAGGCGGAGTCACACTCTTTGCCGCCGCGGGGCTCTCCTTTCCGCTTCCCTGTCAAGGAGAAACGGAATAAAAATGAAGAGCTGCGTTATACACTCAAAGCCGTTATCTTGTGCATTTGTTTGCATTATTACTTGATAATTCTGCACAATCAATGAATAATACCCTCTCGGATGGAACGGATCGAGAGCATCATACAGGGTGATCAGCTCTTCCCTCTCTTCGGCATGGAGTTGGTGGAGGCTTCCGAAGGGTATGCCGTGGTGCGGACGGAGGCCGCGGAGAAATTCATAGAAAAGCAGAAGGAGAACTGAGATGATTGTTGTCATGAAGATCGGGGCAACCGAAGAGGAACTGAAGCATGTCTGCAGGAAAGCCGGGGAGTTGGACTTCACCACCCACGTCATTTACGGCAAAGAGAGGAATGTGGTGGGTCTTATCGGCATCTGTGGCAACAGGGAGGGGGTGAGCATCCTCGAGGAACTGCCCGGGGTCGACAGGATTGTCCCCATATCGAAGCCCTATAAGCTGGCCAGCAGGGAGGTCAAGCAGGAGACCTCCGTGGTGAATGTGTCCGGGGTCAGGTTCGGCGGGGATGAGGTGGTCATTATTGCGGGTCCCTGCTCGGTGGAAAGCGAGGACCAGATCATCGATGTGGCCCGGAAAGTCAAGGCGGCGGGTGCCAGGATGCTGCGGGGAGGTGCTTATAAGCCGAGAACAAGCCCATATGCTTTCAAGGGCCTCGGGGAGGAGGGGCTGAAGCTGCTTTCCCTGGCAAAGGAAGCGACGGGGCTTCCCATCGTCACCGAAGTGGTGGACCCCAAGGACATCGATGTCGTTTACAAGTATGCGGACATGTTCCAGGTAGGGGCGCGGAATATCCAGAATTTTGCTCTCCTGACCCTCCTGGGGCAGGCGCAGAGGCCTGTCCTCCTCAAGAGAGGGCTTGCCACCACCATCGATGAATTTCTGATGGCTGCTGAGTACATCCTTTCGGAGAACAACAGGGACCTGGTCCTCTGCGAGAGGGGCATCAGGACCTTCGAGACCTCCACGCGGAACACCCTCGATGTGAGCTGTATCCCGGTGGTAAAAGCGAAATCGCATTTGCCCATCATCATCGACCCGAGCCATGCGGCGGGGCATGTCCAGTATGTCCCCGCGCTGTCGAAGGCGGCCGTGGCGGCGGGCGCGGACGGTCTTCTCATCGAAGTGCATCCCGATCCGGAAAACGCCCTGTGCGACGGGGCGCAGTCGCTGAACCCCGCGCAGTTCGGGGCGCTTATGGGGGAACTGAAGGCCGTCGCCCAGGCGGTGGGAAGGCATATCTAGTAATTCGTCATGGGTGCGTCTGAGGATTACCCTCTCCCCCCTCAAGGGGTGAGGGGGCGTTCCCCGGCTCGCCTGATAACTGCAATTTGAAGTTGACACCGGCGGCTTTCTGAATTATTTTATCAGTATCATGAAGGTGCGGACTCTCATAGCGCTCATCGCATTCATCGCGTCCCTCTTTGCGCCCTTCCAGATCACTGTTCATCCCGTCCCGGACGATCCGGCGCCGTCCCTGTTTACCCTCAATGTCTGTCACGCATCGGGCGCCGCTCTTTCCGTACAGGCGGATATCCCCTGCATAACGGAACCTTCCTGCACTCTGCCCCTCTTTGAAGGCACTTTCGTTTATATGGCGGTCGACCCTGTTTTCCATCCGTTCCTTATCGCCTTCCGGCAAGAACACCCTCCGAAAGTCTGATCTCCCCGTTCCAGAGCTGCGAGTCGTTTTCTAAAGGAATGCGCAGGCTTCCCCCCTGCGCAGGGAATGTTATTTCTTCATAACATTCCCCCCGTTTCTCGCGACTCCACTTTGGAAACTATCCCAAAAATAGTTACGGAGTGGAGTCGCCTTTTTTTCTCGCGCTTTCGCGCAACAAGCGGGACAGAGCGCGATCTTTTCAAGGCACATGGTGCCAAGACATTCCAAGGAGGACATTTTACCGTGAAACAAAACGGACTTTCGCACAGCCACGTATCAAGAAGAGGTCTTCTCAAAGGTGCCGGCACACTGGCTTTTGGCGCCGCGACAATAGCAGCGGGATTTGGCTCCCTATCCGCCGCTTTCGCAAAGGGCGGAGTCAACGAGAAATGGCCGTGGCCTTACGAGAAGCTGGACCCCGGGAAGACCGCTGAAATAGCGTACAATGAATGGTACCGTGTATTCTGCGGCGGCGCCGTTATCAGCAGCATCTTCAGCCAGCTCGGGGAAAAAATCGGTGAGCCCTACAAATCCTTTCCCATTGATGCCTTTGTTTTTCTTGAGGGGGGCATTGTGGGCTGGGGGACCGTCTGCGGCTCCAACGCAGGCGCCAATATTGTGAGCAATGTGATCATCGGCCCCCGTATCGCCGGCCCCGGGAGTGAGAAGGGTGCCGTGATCGGGGCGAACATAATGAAGTGGTATTCTGAAACTCCCCTGCCTTACTACACGCCGAAGGAGCCGAGGATCAAAACCGCAATCGCCAAGACTACAAGCGATTCGCCCCTCTGCCATGTATCCGTTGGCAAGTGGATGAAGGCATCGGGATTCCCCATCGGGAGCGCGGAGAGAAAGGACCGCTGTGCGCGGGTTACGGCAAGCGTCGCCTATAAGCTTGTTGAAGACCTCAATGCCTGGAAGGATGGGAAATACGAGGCGAAGGCGGAGTGGGGACCGGTAGCCAATTTCGGGATAACGGCCCAGCAGAACTGTACCGGCTGCCACGGCTCGGGCATTCCGACTGCCCCCATGCCGGCAAAATAATAATAAGGAGTTGTGCAGCAGCGGGAAAGGAGGGAGCCCCTCCCTCCTCTTCCTTTCTTTTTCCTTTCACCGGGGATAGGGAGGAGAAACGGACTTTATGAAAACATTTCAAAGGCAATTCACTTTCTGGAAGGAGCCGCCGATGAGAAGATTCGTGATCGTACTGGTAATGAGCCTGCTGTTCGCCTGTGCCGCCTCTGCTGCAGCGGATCCGGTGGAAGATCCCAAAGCCTGCAAGCAGTGCGGGATGGACCGGGACGCTTATGCCCGGAGCCGGATGGTCGTTCTTTATGGCGATGGGACCGCTGCGGGTGTCTGCAGCCTGCACTGTGCGGTTGCGGAGATGAGACAAAACAGGGAGAAACATGTCGTCTCCCTTAAAGTGGCCGATTATTTCACCCATGAGCTGATCGATGCCAGGACTGCAGTATGGGTGATCGGCGGCAGGAGTGCAGGGGTCATGACTTCCGAGGCAAAATGGGCCTTTGCAAGGGAAAAGGATGCCCGGGAATTCATAAAGGAGAACGGCGGGAAGATAACCGGCTTCGATGAGGTCAAGAAAGCTGCTGAAAGTGAAGCGGGCGAGAGAGGGGGCATGACTCACAGGCACCGTACGCATAGCGGACACGGTGCGGCAAGATGAAGATAAAGCCGCCCGCTCACCTTACCGAGCATGCGGATAAGAAGGGCCAGCAGGGCTGCATCGTAATGCACCGTCTCCTTGTCCAGTATTCCTTACTTCCTTGATCTTCTCTCCGCTCCGGGGGTTTTCGAGCAGGTCTTTCATGAGGATCTTGGAATTCTCTTTCAGCACAAGAGCTTTGCGCTTCATCGCCTCGTTCTCGGGCAGACCGGAGGTGTCCTGGAGGGAGTTCAGATACGCAGAGTAGAGCGGCAGAGCGGATTTCTCGATGACGATCTCGTTCGCACGATCAGTGGTGAGCTTCGCCAGGAGATCCCTGCTGAGAACGACGGGTGAGTCATCCCCTGCTTTCACCACTGTTTCGAACCGGGTCAGCTTCTGCCTCATGACGGAGAAGTGTACCGCTGTGCCGGGGACAAGCGTATTCCTGTCGATCTGGAAGAACCCTTCCTTCCGGAAGCTCGACCTTCCTGGGTTTGCTCTCACCGCTCCCGCCTATTTCCCGTAATTGAGTTCCCATGTCGTTATCCTAAGGGGAGGAGTAGTGTCCCCAAAGTTCCCTTCTTCCGAGGAGGAGGAGTAGTTCCCCCGGAGTTCCCTCGTCCCTAAAGGGAGAGGTCTGCATTCCCCCTCTTAGAGTAAGAGGGGGTGAGGGGGAGTTAGCCATAGTTGTCCCCCTGACTGTGTAGCAGGGGGAAGAGTACTTCCTGATTTCCTTATTATCTCTGATCGAAAAGGTTTTCATTACCGCCGGCTTATCGTAAAGAGATCCAAAAATAGACAAAAAGATTGCTCCAATTTAATAAATATTTATTGCGCTTGTATGGCTTTTTGTGGATAATAGAACGAATAAGGTATCTGTATCTCATGGATTATTTGACATGCATGCCGGAAAATTGCCTGTTGTCCGGATTTCAGGGTTGCCTCCTGTTTCGAAATGAACGCCATACTGAATGATGCACTGAAAGCAGGCATATTTCTCGAACAGATAGGGAAGGACGCTTTTCTCCGGCGGGACCATCATTCTGCCGACGCGCCGCCGGGCCGGGTGTTCACGCAATGCGAACTGCTATGAAAAGTACGGTAATCGTCATCGGTGCCGGAATTGCCGGATTGTCCGCCGCCTATACGCTTTCCAAACGGGGAATCCCGGTAAAGGTGCTGGAGGCGTCCCGCCGTGTCGGCGGCCGCATGTCCACGGATATCCTCGACTGCTATGTGATTGACCGGGGAGCTCAATTCCTCTCCAGTGAATACCCCTTGTTGCTTTCCTATGTGCGGGAGCTCGGTCTCGACGTCTCTCTCCGTGAGACCTCGCAGGTCAACGGGGTAGTGCGCGACGGCAAGGTGCGGAAGGCGAGGACGGGAAATGCCCTGGATGCGCTGGCGAGCGGTTTGCTGAGTCTGAATGACTGGATGAAGCTGGGCTGGCAATTCGGCAGCCGGAGAAATCAACTGCTCTCTCTTCCGTTGAATGACTATAGCCAATGGGAACCGTTCGATACCGAAACGGCGGCACGCTGGTGCACCCGTGCCGTGAGTGCCACTGCGACCGACTATTTCCTCGAACCGATGCTGCAGGGGCTTTATTTCCAGAGTCCGGAGGAGGTCTCCAAGTCCCTTGCCTTTGCCGTGGCTGCTTTTGGCATGGGAGGAGGAAAGACGCTTACGCTGGCCGGAGGGATCGGCTGTTTGCCGGAGGCCCTGGCCGCACGGCTCGACGTAACGCTGGATGCGCGGGTCACCTCACTGGAGATCGGCGATACCGGGGTCGTTGTGGAGGCGGGAGACCGTCGCTACCGGGCTGAGTATGTCGTGCTCGCTACGACTGCCTCCGTAGCGGGCACGCTGTATCCCAAGGCAACCATGCATGAGCGGGCGCTCCTCGCAACGCCCTACAGTTCGAATATCACCATCGCTCTCATGCTCCCCTGCGGAACGCCCCTGCCCGATCCCCTCGGAGATGTGTACGGGCTCCTTATTCCCCGCAGGGAACGGGAGGTGATTGCTGCGGTGGGGATCGAAGCAAACAAGTGCCGTGACCGTGCGAAAGGGGGGCAGCTCCTTCATGTCATGCTGTGCGGGGAGGCGTCGAGACGAATGCTCTCCTTGCCGGACGCCGGAATTGTCGGGAATTCACTGCCGGAGCTCGAGAGGTATTTCCCGGGAGTTTCGGACCTGGTTTCCTCGTACCGCGTGTATCGCTGGCCGGAAGCCGAGCCCCTGTCGGCTGTCGGGCGCGCGACGGATATTGCCCGCTATCGTGCGTGGGGTGAGGCGGCCCGCCGACGCGTTATTCTGGCCGGGGATTACATGAGCATGCCGTTTACGGAAGGGGCCGCGGAGTCCGGGGCATGGGCGGGCGGGCTGATACATTCTTTCTGCTGAGGAATAGAGGGTTCATTCCTCCGGTTTTTGTAAAATCTCCTCATTTATATCTCCCTGCCCACCGCCTGTGCGATGGGCCTCATGTCTTTCATGAGCGCTGCAAAGAATTCGGGCTTCAGGGACTGCTCCCCGTCGGAGAAGGCCTCTTCCGGGTTCGTATGCACTTCGATGATCAGGGCGTCCGCCCCGGCGGCAACGGCCGCTTTCGCCATGGGTGCCACCAGGTCCCACTTCCCCACGCCGTGGCTGGGGTCCACCACCACCGGAAGGTGCGTCAGCTGTTTCAGCAGGGGTACGGCGCTGAGATCGAGGGTGTTCCGTGTTGCGGTCTCGAAAGTCCTGATCCCTCTTTCGCAGAGCAGGACGTTATGATTCCCCCGGGACATGATATATTCGGCGGACATGAGCCATTCTTTGATGGTGGCGGAAAGGCCCCGCTTGAGCAGGATGGGCTTGTTCACGGAGCCCACTTCCAGCAGGAGCCGGAAATTCTGCATGTTCCGCGCCCCGATCTGGATGATGTCGGCATACTGCATGAGGACATCGAGATCCCGGGGGTCCATGATTTCCGTTACAATGGGCAGCCCGGTCTTCTCACGGGCGTCCGCTAGGTAGTGGAGTCCTTCCTCTCCGAGACCCTGGAAGGCATAGGGGGATGTCCGCGGTTTGAAGGCGCCGCCCCGGAGGAAGGTCGCTCCCCCTTCCCTGACCTTTTCCGCGATGCTCATTATGATGGTTCTGTTCTCCACTGCGCACGGGCCTGCGATCACCTGGATCTTGGTGCCGCCGATCACCGTCCCCCGTACGGAAATTTCGGTGTTTTCCTTCCTGAAGTCCCGGCTGGCGAGCTTGTACGGCTTGACGATCCGCACCACATTCTCCACGCCTTCCATGGCGCGGATGGCGTCCTCCTCGTTCTCGGTGACTTTCGAGGTATCGCCGATGACGCCGATGATGGTCCTTTCGGTCCCCTGGGAAACGTTGGCCTTCAGTCCCATGCTTTCGAGCTTCTTGAGAAGGTGCCGAAGGGCCTCCTCCGAGGAGCCGGGTTTCAAAACGATAATATCCATGCTCTTTTTTTCCTCCGTTGACCAGGGGGTGTATGCACCCTAATGTCGTGCTATGCGTGCTCCGCCAGGAACTGCCTGAAGGCGTCGATAAAACGCCTGTTCTCCTCCGGCAGCCCGATGGTGACCCGTATCTCTTTCGGACCGGCGGGCCTGATGATGACCCCCTTCCGCAGCAGGGCATCGTTTACTTCCTTCGATTCGATCTCCATGGGCAGGTAGATGAAATTCGTTTCCGTGGGGACATAACGCACTCCCATGGCGTCCAGTTCCCGGTAAAGATACTGTTTGCCCTCTTCGTTTACCGCCAGGGACCGGCTCAGATGCTCCTCGTCCTCCAGGGCGGCCTGCGAGGCGATCTGTGCCAGCGTGCCGGTGTTGAAGGGGGCCCTGATCTTGTTCAGTTCGGTGATGATTCCGCTCTTTGCGATGCCGTATCCCAGGCGGAGTCCCGCAAGGCCGTACGCCTTCGAGAAGGTCCTGAGGACGAGCACCTCCCGTCCCGCGGTGAAATACCGCAAGGTATCCGGGTAGCCCGCGTCTTTTACGTATTCGTAGTACGCCTCGTCGAGGACTACGAGGACGCCGCCGGGAATCTTCTCCATGAAACTTTCGAACTCGTCTTTCCCGTTGGTGGTTCCGGTGGGATTGTTGGGGTTCGCCACGAAGACCATTTTCGTTTTCGGGGTGACGGCATCCGCCATTTTCGCAAGGTCGTGCCGATAGTCCGCGGTCAGGGGGATCTCGACGGCCTTGGCCCCCACGGACTGCACGGACATGGCGTAGACGACGAAGGAGGGGCGTGCCATGACCGCCTCGTCGCCGGGACCCATATAGGTCCGTACCGCAATGTCCAGCAATTCATTGGACCCGTTTCCGAGGATGAGCTCGCCGGGGGAGATTTTCACCCCGCGGGAGGCGAACTTCCCGCAGAGGGCCTGTTTGAGGTAGTATCCCCCCCCGTCGGGGTAGCGGTGCAGATCGCCCTCTCCCAGCAGGTACTTTTTTATCGCTTCGAGAGCCTTCGGGGAGGGCCCGAGGGGGTTCTCGTTGGAGGCGAGCTTGACGGAATCCCTGATCCCCAGCTCGCGTTCGAGCTCGGACAGGGGCTTCCCCGGCACATACGGTTTGATCGCTGCTACATACTCGCACGGCTGTATCATTGTCATCTCTCCACTTTTTCGCCCACGGGGTAGGAGCCCAGGTGCTTCAGATAGAGGCAGCTCTCCTTGACCTCCTTGACCGCTTTTTGTATCTTCCTGTCGTCGATGTGCCCCTCCATATCGATGAAGAAAATGTACTCCCATGCCTTTCTTTTCGACGGACGGGACTCGATATTCGAGAGGTTGATTTTTGCCCTCTTGAAGGGGAGCAGGATCTCGTAGAGGGCTCCGGGCCTGTCCTTCACCGAAAGGAGAATGGAGGTCTTGTCATTGCCCGTCTTCGAAAAATACCCTTTGGAGATCACCAGGAAGCGGGTGAAATTGTTCTTGTTGTCCTCGATATTTCTCGCAATGAACTTCAGGTCGTAGAGGCGTGCCGCCATCTCGCTGGCGATGGCCGCCGCGTTCTCGTCTTTCGAGGCGACCTCCGCGGCTTTCGACGTACTGGTGGACTCGTAGATCGTGATGTTCGACATATGGGCTTCGAGCCACCCTTTGCATTGCGAAATCGCCTGGGGATGCGAATAGATCTTCTTCACTTTCCTGCTGTCGCCGCTCAGGGAAAGGAGGTTATGGGAGACTTCCAGGAGCACTTCGGCGGATATCTTGAGGTCGTAATCCATGAACATATCGAGGGTGGAGCTGACCACGCCCTCGTTGGAGTTCTCGATGGGAACCAGCCCGTAATTGGCTTCGTTCCTTTCCACCGCATAGAAGACGGATTTGATGCTCTCGAAGGGGATATACCTGGCGGAGAACCCGAAATGCCGCAGGGCGGCGAGATTGGTGAAAGTGCCTTCGGGACCGAGATAGGCCACCTTCAGGGGCTCTTCGAGGGAGAGGGAGGCGGAGATGATCTCTTTGAAGATTATTTTCAATGCCGCCGAGGGGAAAGGCCCCTGATTCAGTGCGCTGACCCGTTCCAGGACCGCCTTCTCCCGTTCGGGGGAGTGGAAGGGAAGGTTGGCGACCCTCTTGATCGCGGCGATCTCGATGGCGTAATTGGCCCTCCTGTTCAGGAGCGCCACGAGCTCCGCATCCACCGCATCGATTTTGTTTCTCAACCGCTCAAGGCTTGCCGCTCTGTTGTCCTTTTTGTCCATAGTCTCTAATATTACAGGACTAATTCTTACTTTTTCAATGGAGGGCAGGGAAAGGGAGAAAGACAGAGAGAGACAGGGTGAGGCAGAGAGAAACAGAAGAGGGGATCACTTCCCTGTCATTGCGAGCCCCTGATCCCCGGGGCAGCAGGGATTCTTTCTAAAATGACCCTGCGCGTCATTAGGAGCGCAGCGAAGCAATCCCAAAGGGGTGCTCACGTGCTGGCCACGGTGATGCATTCACCCCGGGAGAACGCAGTACGGGGATTATCAGATATTGGGCAGCCGGTCGCAGCAGAAGCCGCTGCCGCAGGAGAAGATAGTTTACAGATACACCCTATATTTTGTGCAGACGGATGATATTCCGTTTGCCGAGGAACGGGGAGCTCGCCACGAATACGATGGAATCACCCCTGGTGATGACCCCTTCCCGTATCAGGGATCTCTCCACTTCGGACAGGAGCTCATCGCTGAGGACAGGCATATCTTTCTTCCTGATCAATCTTCCGGATACTCCCCAGAAAAGGGGCATCTGCCGCAGCACCTTTTCGTCGGGGGTAAAGGCGATGACCGGCACTACCGGCCTGAGCTTGGAAAGGAGCCGGGCGGTGAACCCCCGGTTGGTGAAGACCACGATGGCTTTTGCACCGATATCACGCGCAGCGTTGCACGCCCCGTCCGCCACGGCCTCGGGAAAAGCGGTTCCCACCTCGTAGGTCGAACAGATCTTTCCGGGGAGGTTCTCCTCGGTGGAGCGTATGAGCACGTCCATCATGCGCACGGACTCCACCGGGTATTTCCCTGCCGCCGTTTCCGCGGAGAGCATCAGGGCGTCGGTTCCGTCCAGGACCGCGTTGGCCACATCGGAAGCTTCCGCCCGGGTAGGCCGTGTATGCTGTGTCATGGATTCCAGCATCTGCGTGGCGGTGATCACCAGCTTGCCCCGCCTGTTGGCCAGCTCGATAAGCTGCTTCTGGATGATGGGCACCCTCTCGGTGGGCAGCTCTACTCCCAGGTCGCCCCGGGCCACCATGACGCCATCCACGATCTCCATGATCTCGTTGATATTGTCCAGGGCCTCGGGCTTTTCGATCTTGGCGATGAGATGGGGCAGCTGAACCCCTTTCCGCCGTGCCCAGTTGCGCACCAGTTCGATATCGGATGCCCTCCGCACAAAGGAGACAGCCACATAATCGACCCCCAGGTCCAGCCCGAGCTCGAGGTCCTTCCTGTCCTTGGCGGTGAAGGCGTTGAGGGTGGTCTTTGATGCGGGAAAGTTGACTCCTTTCTTCGAGGTAAGGAATCCCCCCTCGATGGTCCGGGCTTCCAGTGCGCCGCGGATGGTGCCGGTGACCTCGAGCTTGATCAGGCCGTCGTTGATGAGCACTGTCTCCCCCGGTTTAACATCCTCCAGCAGGGCGGGATACGAGATGAAAAGGCGATTGCCGGTGCTGGTGTCCTTTCCCGGGGAGAGGAGTACCCCGCTGCCGGTCCTGAGCTGGATGCCGTTGCCTTCCACCTCGCCCAGGCGTATCTTGATTCCCTGCAGATCCTGGAGGAGGGAGACGATTTTCTTCTGCTTCCGGGCCTCCTCTCGGACCAGGGCGGCCACGGCGCGGTGCGTCTCGTGGTCCGCGTGGGAGAAGTTCAGGCGGGCCACATCCATCCCGCTTCTGATCAATTCGCCGATGATTTTTCTTGAGGAGGAGGCAGGGCCTATGGTACAGACGATCTTTGCTCTTCTCATTGCTCTCTCTTCCGTTGGGGGATACAGACCGCTATGCGACGTTTTCCTCTGCACGGACGGGGACGGGCAGCGGTTTCACCAACGAAATATGTCTCTGCCAGTTCTCCCCCGGAGCCGGGTAGTCGGACCGGTAGTGGGCGCCTACGCTGCCCTTTCTCAGCAGCGCCGCCTCGGTGATGAGCAGGGAAACGGTGAGCATATTCTTCAGCTCGAGCCCTGCACGCGTAGCGAACTCCGCATCCAGAATACCGCTCCACCGGGTCAGCGTCTCCCTCGCCTCATCGAGGGACTTCCCGCACCGGATGATCCCCACCCTCTCCCACATGAGCCTCTTTAATGAATCACGGATCTCCTCCAGGGGCAGGGGAGAGGCGGAAAAAGGCACGGTCCCGGGTTCATTCCCCTTATCCGGCGCAGACGCAGCCGGAGGCATGCCCGCTGCATAGCGCGCCGCCGCGCTCCCCGCCCGGAAGCCGTATACGAGACCTTCGAGGAGGCTGTTGCTCGCGAGCCTGTTGGCTCCGTGGACGCCGGTGCAGGCGACTTCGCCCGCGGCGTACAGACCGGGGATGGTGGTTGCGCCGTCGAGGTCCGTCTTCACTCCTCCCATGATGTAGTGCGCTGCCGGAGAGACGGGAACGCGGTCTTTTGTGATATCGACGTTATAGAGGAGGCAGGTGGCATGAATCCTGGGGAATCGTCTCCTGATGAAATCAGCGTCGATGTGGGTAAGGTCGAGGTAGACATGCATGCTCCGGGTCTCCACCATACGGGAGACGATGGCCCTCGATACTACATCCCGCGGGGCGAGCTCGCCGGAAGGGTGGTGCTCTCTCATGAAGGGCTGCCCGTTGATGTCCCGCAGGATCGCTCCCTCCCCCCTCATGGCCTCGCTGAGGAGGAACTGAGGGGCGGAGGGGACAAAGAGCGCGGTGGGATGGAACTGGACGAACTCCATATCCTCGAGCACCGCCCCTGCCCGGTACGCCATGGCCATTCCGTCCCCCGTGGCGACGGCGGGGTTCGTGGTCCTCGAAAAGACCTGTCCGGCACCCCCGGTGGCGAGGAGAGTCGCCTTTGCCCGGACAACGAGGGTATCGCTGTCGCGCAGGACATATGCCCCCCGGCATTTTCCCTCTTCGATGATCAGGTCGATGGCGGTGCAGAAAGGAAGCCGCTGCAGGGTGGGAAGGGTCCTGCACTTCTGGATGAGGACCCTCTCCAGCTCCTTCCCCGTGGAATCCCCCTGGGCATGCAGGATCCTTTTCCGGGAGTGGGCGGCCTCCATGGTGAAGGCCAGTTTTGTCCCCTCCCTGTCGAAGGATGCCCCCCATTCGATCAGCTCGCGGATCCGCTCCGGGCCCTCTTCCACCAGCACCTTCACCGCCTCTTCCCGGCAGAGCCCGTCCCCCGCTTTGATGGTGTCTTCTAAGTGGATGCCGACTTCATCTTCGTCGCTGAGGGCGACGGCGACCCCCCCCTGGGCATACTCGGTGCTGCTTTCGGTGGGAGAATCCTTGGTGACTACGAGGACATTGCCGTAACGGGTCAACTCCACTGCGGCCCTGAGACCGGCAACGCCGCTGCCGATGACAAGGAAGTCGGTTTTCAGGCTTTGCATACGATGCTTCCCAGCTTCTCCGATAACTTCAGGTTGACGCTGTAATCGATCCGGCAGTCGATGAGGGAGGGGATATCCTGCTTCAGGGCGTCTTCGATGGTGGCGGCGAGGTTCTCTCCCTTTTCCACCCGGTACGCCTTGCAGCCGAAGGACTCTGCGAGCTTCACGAAATCGGGATTCTGGACTTTTACGCAGAAATCCCTCTTGTACCGCATCATCTGTTTCCACTGGATAAGGCCGAAGCAGTTATCGTTGAAGATAACGGTGACAAAGGGCAGCTTCCACCGCACCGCGGTTTCCAACTCGGCCACCGACATGAGGAACCCTCCGTCCCCCACTGCCGCAATGACCTTCTTCTCCGGGTGCGCCAGTTTGGCGGCGATGGCCCCGGGGACGGCAAAGCCCATGGAGGCGAAGCCGTTGGAAATGATCACCGTATTGGGTGCATACGCGGGGTAGAACCGCCCTATCCATATCTTGTGCGCCCCGACGTCGCTGATGAGGATGTCCTCTCTCCCAAGCGTCTTCCGGATACTGCGGATCACCTCGAGGGGGCTGAATCCGTCCTCCGTCCGGTACAGGTCGGGATCTTCCCTGTTTTCTTCCACCTCTTTTTTCAGGCGCAGGAAATAGGAGGGATCTTTTTGAAATTCCGCCATCTCCGCCATGGTGCGCAGGGTTTTCCTGATATCTCCCATCAGTTCGTAGGCATTGTACGAAGTGTCCACTTCAGCAGGATTGGTATCGATATGAATGATTTTCTTGCTGGAGTCCCAGAATTTCGGGCTGAACTCCACCGGGTCGTATCCCACCGCGATGATGAGGTCGGTGCGGTCGAGCCCGCACTGGACATAATCCATCGACTGCAGTCCTATGGTGGAGACGAAAAGCTCGTGGTCTGCGGGAAAGGCCCCTGACCCCATAAAGGTAACGATGACGGCAATGCCTGTTTTTGCGGCGAGATGGAAAAGCTCCGCGGAGGCGTTGCTCCGTAAAACGCCGTGTCCCGCAAGAATGAGGGGCATTTTCGCCTCCCGGATCATGTTCACCGCCTCCTGGATCCTCAACGGGTCGGGGGCAGGGTACTTCAGGGGGGAAC
>NSJL01000066.1 GCA_002634385.1 Nitrospira sp. | reverse complement strand
TATTGATCTTTGACAATGTGGGGGAAGAGAGAAAGGAAGTAAAGAAGGTCAAGGTAATAAGGGCATACGGTGAATGCCTTGGCATCAGGCGACGAGGAAGGACGCAGCGGGCTGCGAAAAACCACGGGGAGCTGCGAGCGAGCGTAGATCCGTGGGGATCCGAATGGGGCAACCCTCCTGGTGAAGAGCCGGGAATCATACGCTGAATACATAGGCGTATGAGGTCAACCTCCCGAAGTGAAACATCTCAGTAGGGAGAGGAAGAGAAATCAAACGAGATTCCCTTAGTAGCGGCGAGCGAAGGGGGAAGAGCCCAAACCTGCTTTAGCAATAAGGCGGGGGTTGAAGGACCGCGTGAGTACTACTCTACACATATAGCTGAAGCGGCATGGAAAGGCCGACCAGAGGGGGTGATAGTCCCGTAAGCGGAATGTGTGTAGGGGGGAAGCGGGATCCTGAGTACCACGAGGCACGTGAAACCTTGTGGGAATCTGGGGGGACCACCCTCCAAGGCTAAATACGTCCTGATGACCGATAGTGGACAAGTACCGTGAGGGAAAGGCGAAAAGAACCCCGGCGAGGGGAGTGAAATAGAACCTGAAACCGTATGCTTACAAGCAATCGGAGCAGCAGCAATGCTGTGACGGTGTGCCTTTTGATTAATGAGCCGGCGAGTTACTGGCTGTAGCGAGGTTAAGTGCTTCAGGCACGGAGCCGAAGGGAAACCGAGTCTTAAAAGGGCGATATAGTTGCAGTCAGTAGACCCGAAGCCAGGTGATCTACCCATGGACAGGATGAAGCGGAGGTAAGACTTCGTGGAGGTCCGAACCGGTGTTTGTTGCAAAAAGCTCGGATGAGCTGTGGGTAGGGGTGAAAGGCCAATCAAACCTGGTGATAGCTGGTTCTCCCCGAAATGTATTTAGGTACAGCCTCCGGATAATTGCAGGGGGGTAGGGCACTGAATGGGCTAGGGCCACGCAGGTGGTACCAAACCCAATCAAACCACGAATACCCTGTTAATGTTTCCGGGGAGTGAGACTGCGAGTGCTAAGATCCGTAGTCGAGAGGGAAACAGCCCAGACCGTCAGCTAAGGTCCCCAAGAGAGTGCTAAGTGGTAAAGGATGTGGTGTTGCTCAGACAGCCAGGATGTTGGCTTAGAAGCAGCCATCATTTAAAGAAAGCGTAATAGCTCACTGGTCGAGTGACACTGCGCCGAAAATGTAACGGGGCTCAAGCACTACACCGAAGCTACGGATTTCCGAAAGGGAGTGGTAGGGGAGCATTCTGTAGACCTGCGAAGGTGTGCTGTGAGGCATGCTGGAGGAATCAGAAGAGATAATGCCGGCATAAGTAGCGCAAAGGCTGATGAGAAGTCAGCCCGCCGTAAACCTAAGGTTTCCTGGGGAAGGGAAATCCGCCCAGGGTTAGTCGGTCCTAAGGCGAGGCCGCGAGGCGTAGTCGATGGACAGCAGGTTAATATTCCTGCACCATACACAGAGCGTTTGACCGAAGGGGGGACGCAGGAGGATAGTCTGAGCCTGGTGCTGGTTCAGGTCCAAGCGTTTAGGCTTGAGGAGTAGGCAAATCCGCTCCTCTTTAAGGCTGAGGCGTGACGGGGAAGCCCGTAAGGGTGAACTCAGGTGATTCCACGCTGACGAGAAAAACCTCGTAGGGAGTTCTGTGTGTGACCGTACCGCAAACCGACACTGGTAGGTGGGTAGAAGATACCAAGGCGAACGAGAGAACTCTCGCTAAGGAACTCGGCAAAATAACCCCGTAACTTCGGGAGAAGGGGTCCCCCTGCAAGGGGGGCGCAGTGAAGAGGCCCAAGCGACTGTTTACCAAAAACACAGGAGCCTGCTAACTCGTAAGAGGATGTATAGGCTCTGACTCCTGCCCGGTGCCGGAAGGTTAATAGGAGAGGTCATCCGCAAGGAGAAGCCTTGAATTGAAGCCCCGGTAAACGGCGGCCGTAACTATAACGGTCCTAAGGTAGCGAAATTCCTTGTCGGGTAAGTTCCGACCTGCACGAATGGAGTAACGATTTGGGCGCTGTCTCGGCGAGAGACTCGGCGAACTTGAGATACCGGTGAAGACGCCGGTTACCTGCAGCTAGACGGAAAGACCCCGTGCACCTTTACTATAACTTGGCAGTGAGTTTTGGCAAGACATGTGTAGGATAGGTGGGAGACAGAGAAGCAGGGACGCCAGTCCTTGTGGAGTCGCCCTTGAAATACCACCCTTGTGTTGCTGGGACTCTAACCTGCACCCGTGATCCGGGTGGGGGACACTGTCTGGTGGGTAGTTTGACTGGGGCGGTCGCCTCCCAAAGAGTAACGGAGGCGTCCAAAGGTCTCCTCAGGCTGGACGGAAACCAGCCGGCGAGTGCAAAGGCATAAGGAGGCTTAACTGTGAGACCGACGGGTCGAACAGATACGAAAGTAGGGCTTAGTGATCCGGTGGCACTGAGTGGAAGGGCCATCGCTCAACGGATAAAAGGTACGCCGGGGATAACAGGCTGATCGCGTCCAAGAGTTCACATCGACGACGCGGTTTGGCACCTCGATGTCGACTCATCGCATCCTGGGGCTGAAGTAGGTCCCAAGGGTTGGGCTGTTCGCCCATTAAAGCGGTACGTGAGTTGGGTTCAGAACGTCGTGAGACAGTTCGGTCCCTATCTGCTGTAGGCGTAGGAGATTTGAGGGGGGCTGTCCTTAGTACGAGAGGACCGGGATGGACGGACCTCCAGTGTTCCGGTTGTCATGCCAATGGCAATGCCGGGTAGCTGTGTCCGGAAGGGATAACCGCTGAAGGCATCTAAGCGGGAAGCCCACCCCAAGATGAGATCTCCCAGGGAGCAATCCCTCTGAAGGTCCGTGGTAGACCACCACGTCGATAGGCTGGAGGTGTACGCACAGTAATGTGTTCAGCTTACCAGTACTAATAGACCGTGCGCCTTGACCATTTATCTTCCCCTCTCCCCCCCATTGTCAA
>NSJL01000013.1 GCA_002634385.1 Nitrospira sp. | reverse complement strand
GGGTTACTCAGCGGCGGCCTGCACACGCCAAAACTCTAGAGTTGGCATGAATATTGCCTTTACAAGATAGTGCCGCTGTGTTAATATTTTATATGAAAAAGGCGCTGTTCCTGCTTGCCTCGCTGCTTTTTGTTGGTGTACTGGCAATCTATTCATACAAAGAAGGTGACATGAAGGCGAAAGTGCGTCTCGGAGAGAGCTCCTCCATGGATGATATCCGTATCACCCAGAAAAAGGAGGGTGCGGTGAAGTGGGTCCTGTATTCGAAAAAGGCAGTATTTGTGACGGACAACGAGGTGAAGCTCACTTCGGTGCAGATCCGGTTCCCCGAAAAGGAGCTCTCCCTTACCTCCGAGAGGGGAGCCTACGATATCGGAAAAAGAAATCTCACTATTGAGGGCAATATCAAGGCCTCGACGAAGGACTACGATATTATTGCCTCCACCCTGCTCTGGGACTCGTCGAGGAACGAGCTCCTGTCCGACCGGGAGGTCCGGATCGTGGGGAAACGTTTTTTTGTCGAGGGGGGAGGCATGGTGGCCACTTCCGACAGCGCGAAATTGCATAATAAAGTAAAGGCGGTTTTCGATGAAAAATAAGTCAGAACACGGAACGCGGCGGGCCGGGAGCGGAGCGTATGTCTTTATTATCGGGGTACTTCTGGCGCACTGCCTGCTGATTGCGGGGGCATCCTTTGCCGCCGAAAAGAATGCGGCGAAGACGCCTACAGTGATCACCTCTCAAAGCCTCACTGCCGACAACAAGGCGAGGACAGCCCTTTTCGAAGGCTCGGTGGTGGCGAAGAAAGGGGACATGACCCTTTTTGCCGATACGATGCTGGTGCATTACTCGGATGAAAAGGGGAGCGGCACCATCAAGAAGATCGATGCGGAAGGGAACGTGAAGCTTGTCAAGGGGGACCGCATCGTTACCGCCAAGTTCGCCACCTACTTCGCGGAACCCGAGGAGCATGCCGTATTTACCGGAGATCCGAAGGCGACGGAAGGAGAGAACGTGGTGACCGGTTCAAAGATGATATACTACCTGAGCAATGACCGGTCCGTCGTGCAGAACAGCCGGGTTTTCCTGGTCAATAAGGAAAAGCAGAAGTAGCCCGATACTTCGGCTGATCGGATCCGGATAAAGGTGCAGTGCTATGAATCATGCCCTCGAAATATGCGGCCTTAGCAAATCTTACGGGAAGAGACAGGTAGTAAAGGATATCCATCTCTCCCTCAAAGCGGGCGAAATCGTCGGACTCCTCGGTCCCAACGGCGCGGGAAAGACTACAACTTTTTATATGGTTGTTGGTATGATACGTCCTGAAAGGGGAGATATACGGCTTGACGGCGACGATATCCGCGGGCTTCCCATGTACATGAGGGCGCGGAAGGGGATGGGCTACCTGCCGCAGGAGCCCTCCATATTCAGGAAACTGACGGTGCGGGAGAATTTGAGGGCGGTACTGGAAATACGCGAGGCGGGGAGCAGGGGCATGACGAAAGGCTCCATGGAGAAAGAGGTGGAGACCCTTCTCGACGAGTTCAACCTGAGAGAGTTTGCGGACCGGGACGGGTACCGGCTCTCCGGGGGAGAGAGGAGGCGTGCCGAAATTGCGCGGGCCATCGCCCTCAAGCCCACTTTCATGCTTTTTGACGAACCTTTTGCCGGGATCGATCCTATCGCCATCATCGAATTGAAGAGGATGATGACCTATCTGAAAACAAAGGGGCTCGGCATCCTCATTACCGACCATAATGTCAGGGAGACGTTGTCCATAACCGACAGGGCGTATATAATAAACAACGGTTCTATTTTGGCCGAAGGCATACCCGATGAACTGATCAGCAATCCCTCAGTCAAAGAGGCGTACCTCGGAGAGGAGTTTAGACTATAATGGCGTTAGAGAACAGGCTGGATTTGAAACTTGCGCAAAAGCTTATCCTTACCCCGCAGCTTCAGCAGGCGATAAAGCTCCTGCAGATGCCCCAGATCGAACTTGCACAGGTGTTGAACCAGGAAATTACCGAGAACCCCTTTCTCGAAGAGGCCTTTGAGGAACCGGACATCGAGGGGTATCCCGAGGAGGATGCGCCGCCTCCTGCCGTGTCGGACGACTCCGAGATCTCCTTCGAGAATGCGGTGAATTTCAGTGTTGACGAATACTTCGACGACAGGAGCAGCGACGGAAGGGACCTCGGGTATTTCTCCCCCGGAGTGGACGAACAGCCTTCCTATGAGCTTTTCTATTCCAAGAAGCCCGACCTGTACGACCACCTGCTCTGGCAGCTCAGGTTGAGCAATGCGGATGACTCCGTCCGCATGGTTGCCGAAGGGGTGATCGGCAACATCGACGACGATGCGTATCTCCGGGTACCGGACGAAGAGCTCGCCTCCTCGCTGGGAGTGGACATGGACGCGGTCCGGGCTGCGGTGGCGCTGGTGCAGACCTTCGATCCGCCGGGGGTGTGTGCCCGGAGCCTGAAAGAGTGCCTGCTCCTGCAGTTGCACTCTCTCAATCTGTGCGGGACCCTTGTGGAGAAGATCGTAAGCAACAACATGGACGATCTCCAGAAGAAGAGATACAGCAGCATCGTCAAGCAGTATAACGCCCCGATGGAAGAGGTCATGGCCGCCGTGAAGATCATCGAGGGGCTTGAGCCGAGGCCCGGCAGGAGCTTTTCGAGCTCCGAGACAAACTATATTGTCCCCGATGTCTTTATCAGCCGGACAGACGAGGGATACCAGATCATCCTCAACGAGGACGGGATGCCCAAGCTGAGCCTGAACAACAGCTACCGGAAGCTGCTGCTCAAGAAGGAATCCCTCACCCGGGAGGAAAGGGAGTTCCTCAAGGACAAGCTGCGGCGCGCTACCGAATTGATAAAGAGTCTCGACCAGAGGAACAAGACCATCTACCGGGTTTCCGAGAGCATCCTTCGTTTTCAAAAGGATTTCTTCGACAAAGGGGTACAGCACCTGAAACCGCTGAACCTGAAGGACGTGGCATCGGACATCAGCATGCACGAGAGCACCATCAGCAGGGTCACTTCGAACAAGTACCTGGCCTGCGACCACGGTGTTTTCAGCTTCAGGTATTTCTTCAGCAGCGCGATCCAGTCCGACGGAGGGGACGTATCTTCCACCCTTGTCAAGGACCTGATCAGGAATATTATCGCAGAGGAGGATGCACAGAAGCCCCTGAGCGATCAGGCGGTGGCGAACAAGCTGAAGGGTCAGAATATAACCATTGCCCGCAGGACAGTGGCGAAGTACCGGGAGGAGCTGAAGATCCCCCCGCAGAACCAGAGAAAGAAGTACGAGTAACCGATGCGGAGTGCCGGTTCCTGCGCTCCGCACGCAGAAGAAGCATGTTAGAAATGAATAAGGGAGGAAGTGTATGAACGTAATCGTCAACGGCCGGCATCTTGAAATAACTCCTGCATTGAAGAGTTATTCGGAAGAGAAGATCGGCAAATTCGAGAAGTATCTTTCCAATATCACCGAAGCGGTGGTAACGTTGAGCGTCGAGAAGTACCGTCACAAGGCCGAGGTGCTCCTGAAAGTCAACGGGGTCCTGATCCAGGCCGAAGGGGTCACGGGCGAGGTCTATTCCGCTATCGACGAAGTGGTGGAAAAGCTCGAAAAGCAGGTGAAGAAGTACAAGGAGAAGGCCCATTCCTACCGGAAGGGAGAGAAAAAGCCCGCCGGGGAGCCACCTGCAGCAGGCACCGAGGAAAAGGGAAGGATCATCAAACATAAGAAATTCGATATGAAGCCTATGAGCTCCGAGGAAGCGGTGCATCAGATGGAGCTCCTCGATAAGGACTTCTTTGTCTTTGCCAATGAGATCACCGGTCATATCAATGTAGTCTATCGCCGCACCGACGGGAACTACGGACTGATAGAGCCCACTAAGTAAATTTTAGGGTGTGTATGCAAACTATTTTCTACTGCGACCGGCTGCACCGTACCTATGCTACGTTCCACTCCAAAAGATCTCTGATCTTTCGGGGACCCCGGACTACGTTGTCCCGGGTAAAACGTCCTCAACGTAGCGCTGCTACGCCTCCGGGCATTTTCCCCGTGACGCCTTGCCCAGGAACGGTTCGCTCGGCCTCGCAACGAACCCAGTTTGCATACACACCCTAGCTCTGCATCATGGAAGTCTCCCCCATAAAGGTCGTTATTGTCAGCGGGCTTTCAGGTGCCGGAAAGACAGTGGCACTGAGAGCCCTTGAAGATATCGGGTATTTTTGCATCGACAATCTTCCCGTCACTCTTATCGAACCGTTCCTCTCCACTATCAGCTCGGGAGAAAACATAAAAAGAATCGGCATCGGGGTAGACATCAGGGAGAAGGAATTTCTCTCCGATGTCTACCGTATCCTTTCCGCGTTGAAGGACCGTTACCGGATCGAAATACTCTTTCTCGAGGCGGAAAGGGAGGTGATGGTACGACGTTACAAGGAGACCCGGCGTCCCCATCCCATCCTCTCCCTTCACGGGGACATGGGGATGGAAGCCGCCATCGAAGCGGAGAGGGGACTCCTGTCGGGCATACGGAATGCGGCGGACAAGATCATCGATACTTCAAACTATACCCCCCATCAGCTGCGCCACCTGGTCATCTCCACCCATGGGGCCCCGGGGGCCGACCAGCGGCTCAGCGTCTCCCTTATCTCCTTCGGCTTCAAATACGGGGTGCCGCAGGACATAGACCTCCTTTTTGATGTGCGTTTCCTTCCCAACCCCTATTTCATTCCTGAGCTGAGGCCTTTCAGGGGAATTGACGGTCCGGTGTCGGACTTTGTCCTGAAAAGGGGAGAGACGAAGGAATTCCTGACCCATATCAAGGCGCTCCTTGACTTCCTGCTCCCTCATTACATACGGGAGGGAAGATCCTACCTCGTTATCGGTATCGGATGCACCGGGGGAAGGCACCGTTCCCCCGCCCTGGTGGAGGAGCTTTCCCGGCATATTCTCCTGAAGCACGAGATGAAACCGTCGACCATCCACCGGGATATGGAATAAAACCGGGAGCGATGCATCATGAGGAATGACTTGATTTATCTGGATTACAACGCTACCACCCCCCTGGATGAGGAAGTAAGGAGGGCGATGGCGGAGAGCCTCCCGCTGTTCGGCAATCCATCGAGCGTTCACCGCATCGGGGCCGCCGCAAAGGCCGCCATCGAGAATGCCCGGGGGCAGGTGGCACGCCTGATTCATGCGGAGCCGCAGGAGATCGTCTTTACCTCGGGGGGGACGGAGTCGAACAATCTCGCCCTCATCGGCACCGCGTTCCGGAAGCAGAAGGGGCACCTCATCACCTCTGTCATCGAGCACCCTTCCGTGAGCAACCCGGTACGGTGGCTTGAGGGAAGGGGCTATGACGTCTCCTGGCTTCCGGTGGATGCCGAAGGATGCATCTCTCCCGATGCGGTAAGGAAGGCGATTCGGAAAGACACCCTCCTCATCACTATCATGCATTCGAATAACGAGACCGGAGTTCTGCAACCCATTGCGGAGGTAGGGAAAATCGCGCGGGAGTGCGGCATCCCTTTCCATACCGATGCGGCGCAGAGCGCCGGGAAGGTGGACGTGCATGTCCCGGAGCTGAACGTCGACATGCTTACGGTCGTCTCCCATAAATTCTATGGCCCGAAAGGCATCGGGGCCCTTTATATAAAAGGATGGGGAAAGGAGGGGTGTCCGCCGGATATTTCGGCGAAATGGCCCGCTCCTATCCTTTTCGGTGCGGGGCATGAACGGGGTCTCCGGCCGGGAACGGAGAATACCCCGGGCATCGTGGGCCTCGGCGCAGCGTGCGAGGGGGCTCGCCGTCATCTTCCCGAACGCTACGAGCATTCCCGTGCCCTCAGGGAGATGCTGTTTGCGTTGCTCCGGGAGAGGCTGGATATCAGGCTGAACGGTCATGCGGAATTGCGGCTCCCCAATACGCTTAATGTTGCGGTGCACGGCAGTATCGGGGAGGATCTCGTCGCCGCCCTGGGGAATTCCCTCGCCTTTTCTGCCGGTTCCGCCTGCCATGCGGGCATCAGGAAGCCTTCGTCTGTTCTGAAGGCCATGGGCATCCCGGATCAGGACGCCCTCTCCTCCATACGGCTCAGTGTGGGAAAAGACAACACCCCCGATGAAATCAGGAGCGCTGCTGCGCTGCTCGTTGAATGTGTGAGGAGGGGAAGGTAATCAGGGTGTGTTTGCAGGCACACCCTGGCAGCAGGCAACTCCTGCCCCTTTTTTCTGTTTTTTCCCCCGCCTGCCTCTCTCCGTTTTCTTTCTTCTCCTCTTTTAAAATCAGAATGTTTGAGGTCCTGATTTCTATAACTTGATCATAATTCCATATAAGAAAATATAATGCACCTGCTCCTTGACAAGTGAGTGTATTTGTATGGTATTGTTGATTTCAATATTCTTTTTTTCCAGACCTTGCATGTATACCTTAGTATAAAAAGAAGGTGGTCCTATGCTTAATTTCGAACCGAAGTGGTTTTTAGTGCTTCTCGTCAATTTTCTCGTTCTGCTCTTTATCCTGAATGAGATCCTTTTCAAACCCCTTCTGAAGGTGGCGAAGGAAAGGGAGAGGGCCACAAAGGGCTCCCTGGATGAAGCGAGTGAAATGACGCTCAGGAAGGATGAAGCGGTGGTAAAGATGAATGCGGAGCTCCTCGCCTCGAAGAACAGGGCGAAGGGGGCCCATGAGGCGTTGCGGGAAGAGGGACAGGCGTACCAGAAGGAGGCGCTTTCGAAGGCAGAGGCTCAGGCTGTCGAGATGATCGAAAAAGCCCGGAAGGAGCTCCAGGCTGAGGCGGAAAAGGCGAGGGCGTCGTTAAAGGGAGAAGTCGACAGGTTCTCGGAGGAGATTGTGAGAAAGTTGGTGAAAGCATGAGGAAAGAGATTCGGAGGTCATGCAAAAAACCTGTCTGCCGGGGGGAAGGACGATTCCCGGTGGGGTTTGTCGTGTCGGTGTGTGCTCTTCTCTTTTCTCTTGCCGCACCGGTTTTTGCTGAAGAGGCCGGCGGTGCGCACGGCGGCGGCTCCCTCATGGACTGGGTCTGGAAGCTGCTCAATTTCGGCGTTCTTGTTTTCATCCTGGTCAAGTTTCTCCATAAGCCCCTCAGGGAGCATCTTCGCCAGAGAAGGGACCTCATAGAGAAGAGCATCAAGGAGGCCCAGGAGGCCAAAGAGCTTGCCCGGAAGGCACTGTCCGAAGTGGAGGAGAGGCTCAGGCTCAAGGACAGGGAAGTGGAAGAGATCATCTCCTCCGCGAGGGCTTCCGGTGAAAGGGAGAAGGCGCGGCTGATCGAAGAGGGCGAAAAAATGAAGGCGAAGATTCTTGAGCAGGCGAAGACGAATATTGAATATGAAGTGAAGCGTGCCAAGGACGTGATCAAGGCGGAAGCGGTGGAGGCGGCAATGCAGATGGCAGAGGAAAAGATAAAGGCCAGGATGACGAAGGAGGAGCAGGAGAGGCTTCTCCAGGAGTCTCTTGCATTACTCGAGGGTAAAAAGTGAAAAAGATAAAAGGGGTTAAAAGATACGCAAAGCAGTTCATGAGCGCGGTCGATCCGGGTGAGGTGTCCCAGACTCTCGAAAAGCTCAGGGCTGTGGTTGCCCTGATGGAGAAGGACAGGAACTTCAGGAGTCTTCTGATCAGTCCCGCCTTCAGTGAGGAGGAGACGGGGAAGGTCGTCTCTTTTGTGAGCCAGAAGCTCTCCCTGCCCGAAAAGGCATCCCGGTTTCTCCTGTATCTTATCTCGGAGAAGGCTATCATCGCCTTGCCGGAGATTACCGCTGCAATAGGGGCGCTGTACAGTGAGATGAAAAAGAGGGCGAAGGTGGTGGTTACCTCTCCCGTGCGGATAGAGAGGGACTATGAAGAGCATCTGGCGGGCTCTCTGAAGCGGATTGTCGGAAAGGATGTGGAGCTGGAATACGTGATCGATCCCATGCTCCTCGGGGGTATCCGGATCAAGGTAGGCAGCACCATGTATGACAGCAGTATCAAAGGCCAGCTCGGGCTATTGAGAGACAAGCTTATAAAGGGGTGACAGAATGGAAATCAAAGTAGATGAGATCAGTGAGTATCTGAAGAGACAGATAACGGATTTTGAGAAGCGGGTCGATGTCAGCGAGGTGGGAGTTGTCGTCGGGGTTGGTGACGGTATCGCCAGGATCTACGGGTTGGACAACTGCATGGCCTCGGAGCTTCTCGAATTCCCGAACAATGTCTTTGGAATGGCCCTTAACCTCGAAGAGGATATGGTCGGCGCGGTCCTCTTCGGCGAAGATACACAGATCAAAGAGGGAGATACCGTAAAGCGGACAGGAAAAATCATGTCTGTCCCCGCAGGCGGGGAAATGGTCGGGAGGGTTATCAACGCCATCGGACAGCCTATTGACGGAAAAGGACCTATTATGGCGAAGGCGAGCCGCATTGTCGATGTCGTTGCTCCGGGTATCGTCGACAGGCAGCCGGTCAGGGAGCCCCTCCAGACGGGGTTGAAAGCCATCGATGCCATGATTCCGGTGGGGAGGGGCCAGAGAGAGCTGATCATCGGCGACCGCCAGACGGGGAAAACGGCCATTGCCATCGATGCCATTATCAATCAGAAGGGCGGCGACGTCGTCTGCATCTATGTTGCCGTGGGACAGAAAAGGGCCAGTGTTGCGCGTGTGGTGAAGACCCTTGAAGAGCACGGCGCCATGGAGCATACCATCGTCGTCTCGGCAACGGCCAGTGAGCCCGCGCCTCTCCAGTACATCGCCCCGTATACCGGGTGTGCTATCGGCGAGTATTTCCGGGACAATGGAAAGCATGCGCTGATCATCTACGACGACCTGAGCAAGCAGGCTACCGCATACCGGCAGCTTTCCCTGATCCTCAGGCGCCCCCCCGGACGTGAAGCGTATCCCGGAGACGTTTTCTATCTCCATTCGAGGCTCCTCGAGAGGGCCGCAAAACTGAGCGACGAGCTGGGCGGCGGTTCGCTGACGGCGCTCCCCATTATCGAGACGCAGGCGGGGGACGTTTCCGCATATATTCCCACAAACGTCATCTCCATTACCGACGGGCAGATCTACCTCGAGCCCGACCTCTTCTACGCCGGCGTGAGACCCGCGGTGAACGTCGGTCTTTCGGTCAGCCGTGTCGGCAGCGCGGCACAAACGAAGGCGATGAAGCAGGTCGCCGGTACCCTGAGGCTCGATCTTGCACAGTTCAGGGAATTGGCCGCCTTTGCGCAGTTCGGGTCCGACCTCGATAAGTCCACCCTGGCCCAGATCGAAAGAGGAAAGAGGATGGTGGAGCTTCTGAAGCAGGACCAGTATGTGCCGCTTCCGGTGGAGGACCAGATCATGATTCTCTTTGCCGGATCGCAAGGCCATCTCGATGACATACCCGTCGAGGGTATCAAGAGGTTCGAAGCGGAATTCCTTGTTTTCATGAGGGACAGGAAGGCCGATGTGAAGAATGAGCTAAGAGAGAAAAAGGCCATCGATGATACGCTGAAAGAGAAACTTGCCGCGGCGATCGGGGAGTTCAAGAAGGGCTTTGTCGTCTAATTCTCGCAAAGGGGAACATACATGCCTGGGTTAAAGGAAATTCGGAAGAGAATCAGCTCGGTAAAGAGTACGAAGCAGATTACGAAGGCCATGAAAATGGTCGCTGCGGCGAAATTCAGAAAGGCGCAGACGAGGATCATCGAGTTGCGTCCCTATGCGGATAAAATGCATGCCGTGCTCGCCGGGCTTGCCGGGACTGTGGAAGCGGGGCATCCCCTTCTCGAAGTGAGGTCCCGGAGAAAGGTCGAGGTGGTGGTTCTTACCAGTGACAAGGGCCTGTGCGGCGCCTTCAATGCCAACATCATGAAGGCGGCTTTCAAGCTCATCAAAGAGATCAAAGCGGAGGGGCCGGAGGTCAGTGTCAGCTCCGTCGGAAAGAAGGGGACGGATCTCTTCCGGAGGCGGGGGATCCCCCTGCGCCAATCCTGGGTGGGCATCTCCGGCAGGATCTTTTACGGCAATGCGCAGGAAATCGCACGGGATATCATCGAGAATTACACCAGCGAGAGCTTCGACGAGGTTTTCCTGGTGTACAACGAATTCAGATCCGCCCTTGTGCAGAAAGTTTCCGTGGCGCGCCTGCTCCCGCTGGCTCCGGTAAAGGAAGAGAAGGCGCGTGAGGAGGCGGTCGACTTTCTGTATGAGCCGTCGCAGCAGGCCATTTTCGAGAAGCTGCTGCCCAAGAACCTCGAAATACAGGTTTTCAGGGCTCTTCTCGAGTCGCAGGCATCCGAGGAGGCCGCACGGATGACCTCAATGGAGAATGCGACCAAGGCCGCTGACGATATGATCGCAAGCCTGACCCTGCAGTACAACAAAGCGCGCCAGGCGTCCATCACGAAAGAGCTGATGGACATCGTCGGAGGCGTGGAGGCGCTAAAACAGTAACTGTGGCGGTGCAGCGGAGAGAGAATCCTGATGTGGCATTATAAATCGGCACTATACGCGAGGAGGATACAGGTATGAACGAAGGTAGAATAGCGCAGGTTATCGGCGCCGTTGTCGATGTGGAATTTGACGAGGAGTTGCCGGCAATTCTCAATGCCTTGAAGATAGAGTCTCCGGGTGACGCGGAAAAGGGGATTCCCTCTCTCGATATCACCCTCGAAGTGGCCTCGCACCTCGGCGAAAACAAGGTGAGGACCATCGCCATGCAGACCACCGACGGCGTTGTCAGGGGAATGAAGGTCAGGGATACGGGATTGCCTATTTCCATTCCCGTGGGAAAGGCGACCCTGGGGAGGATCATGAATGTTGTCGGCGATCCCTATGACAAGCTCGGCCCTATCGAGACCGAGGAGAAGCTGCCCATTCATCGTCCGGCCCCCGATTTTATCGATCAGGAGCCCGTCTCGCAGGTCTTTGAAACCGGCGTCAAGGTTTTTGACCTCCTGGTGCCCTTTGTCCGCGGCGGCAAGATGGGGATGTTCGGTGGTGCGGGTGTGGGCAAAACCGTTGTCATCATGGAGATGATCCATAATATTGCCCTGAAGCACGGCGGTGTTTCCGTTTTTGCGGGCGTCGGCGAGAGGACGAGGGAAGGAAACGACCTCTACCGTGAAATGAAGGAATCGGGTGTTATCAACAATGTCGCCCTGATTTACGGGCAGATGAACGAGCCCCCCGGCGCAAGGCTTCGGGTCAGCCTCACCGCTCTTACCGCTGCGGAGTACTTCAGGGATCAGGGCCAGGACGTCCTCATCTTTATCGATAACATCTTCAGATATACCCTTGCGGGCTCCGAAGTTTCGGCGCTCCTCGGCAGGATGCCCTCCGCAGTGGGATACCAGCCGAACCTCGGCACCGACATGGGCGCTCTCCAGGAGAGGATCACCACCACGAAGAAGGGTGCGATCACCTCGATGCAGGCGATTTACGTTCCTGCGGACGATCTGACGGACCCCGCCGTTGCGACGGCGTTTACGCACCTTGACGGTACGGTCGTCCTTTCCCGCCAGATTTCCGAGCTCGGTATTTATCCCGCGGTGGATCCCCTGGATTCGACCTCCCGCGCCCTCGATCCCCTCGTTATCGGAGAGGAGCACTATGGGGTAGCCCGGAAGGTGCAGTCCATCCTGCAGCGCTATAAGGAACTGCAGGACATCATCGCCATCCTCGGTATGGAAGAGCTTTCCGAAGACGACAAGCTCAGCGTATCGAGGGCGAGAAAGATTCAGAGGTTCCTCAGTCAGCCGTTCCATGTGGCCGAGGTCTTCACCGGTCGGCCCGGAAAATACGTCAAGCTCGCAGACACCATAAAAGGCTTCAAGGCCATTGCGGAAGGACAGTACGACGATGTGCCGGAGCAGGCGTTCTACATGGTGGGCCCCATCGAGGAGGCGGAGGAGAACGCACGGAAACTGGGCTGGAGCAGATAGTGGAAATCCGAATCCCGCATGCATATTTCGGGCAGCAGCGCACGAGGCAGGTGACGTGCTGAATTCAGGGACAGGGGTTCAAGGAGAATTTGTATGGAAAACAAGCTGAGACTGGATATTGTCACTCCGCACGGCCTTGTGCTGAGTGAAGAGGTTGACGAGATTACCGCTACGGGGAGCGAGGGAGAGTTCGGAGTGCTCCCGGGTCACGTGCCGTTCATTACCACCCTGGGCATCGGAACCCTCATTCTGAAAAAAGAGGGGAAGACATCCTACGTTTTTGTGAGCTCCGGCTATGCGGAGGTGACGGCCGATCGGGTCATCATTCTCGCGGACAGTGCCGAAAGAGCAGAAGATATCGATGTCGAAAGGGCTTTGGCGGCGAGGAAGCGTGCCGAAGAGAGATTGAAGCAGGCGGAAAGGGTCGACTTCGGACGGGCGCAGGCCGCAATAGAGAGAGCGACCATAAGGATACAAGTAGCGGGAAAGAGATAAAGAGCGGCGAAGCATCAGAAGAGGTAGGGAAAAAGGCCGGGTATTCCGGCCTTTTTTGTTCTTTTCCGGCGGGGTGCTCAGAAGAGCTTCGCAAGCAAAAAGGGCACCGCAGTCTCCACCCGCAGGATCCTTTCCCCGAGGTTGACTGCCGTGAATCCGCATGCAGCCAGCATCTCCATCTCATACGGAATGAACCCCCCTTCCGGCCCGACAGCAACGGTAACGGGACGGTTTACCGAGCGGGGACACGGCCGGGGAGACCCGGGGTGTGCGACAAGGGGGAGTGTCCCACGAATGAGAGCCGGCAGCTCATCTTCCACAAAAGGTTTGAAGCGGGGCCGCAGCAGGATTTCGGGAAGGAGCGTATCCCTGGACTGTTCCAGCCCGATGATGAGCTGTCCGGCGATACTCTCCTGCTCCAGCGCCGGGCTCTGCCAGAAGCTCTTCTCCACGCGGAAGGCATTGAGGAGGATAATCCGCTTTACCCCCAATGTTGCGGCGATCAGGAGTACCCTTTTCACTACCTTGGGCCTCGGCAGCGCGAGGAGAAGGGTGGCCGGAAGAGGGGGAGGGGGAGTGCGGTCGAGCAGTATCTCCATTTCCAGTACCGTGGAATCCAGGCGGGTTATTACTCCCGTACCGATAGCACCTCCTGCCAGTCCGACACAGAGGCTGTCGCCCGCCACTGCGCGATGCACCGTGAGAACGTGACGGAGCCTGCGGCCCTTCAGGCATACCCGGGAGGTGCCTGCGATAAAATCGTCTTCGAAGAGGAGAACCAGGTTCATTGATTCCCATTATACCGCATCGAAAGGAGCCCGATACAGGATTGCCGGGGAGAGGACCATTGCCGCGGTATGTGTTTATTCCTATCCCTCAGGAAAAAGGCATTGATATAAGGTGTACCGATACTATATAATCCGACTACCAAAATTCATGATGCACTGAGAAACCTGGGGAGGTGTCTGTATGGTGCTGTCTCGATTGAAGAATCTTCCTGTCAAGTGGAAGATCCTGCTGCCCGTTATTGCCGTCATGCTGCTTTCGGGTATTGTGTACAGCGTGGTAATGGGAGCGAAAGCAACTGACATTTCGATGGAGCAGAACAAGAGGGATCTTGCTGTCCTGTCGGAAACAGCTTTCGCAATCTTTACGGAATATATGTCGAGCGGCACCATGGAGTCGGGCAAGGCAGGCTTCCTCGAGCATATGAACAAGATGCTGCCGATGAAACTGATATGGGGAGAAGCGCTGGACCAGCAGTATGGAAAGAGAGCCCCTGAGGTCTATGCCAAGGACTCTTTCGAACGGGAAGTCTTCATAACGAAAAAACCTGTTTTCCGTATCGAGAAGATTAATGGGGAGAATTACATCAGGGGCGTATTCCCCTATATCAATGTCACCAACTATATGGGGACGAATTGTGTCACCTGTCATAGTGTCGGGGCGAAGGAGGGGGATGTCCTCGGCGCCCTCAGTGTCGCCCGGTCCCTTAAGGATACGCAGGCCGCAATCTTCCAGACGAAAACCTTCATCGCCGTAGTGACCGCTCTTCTGTCTCTCCTTACCATTGCTGTGGTGTACTATATTACGAAAACCTTCATCGCACGGCCGCTGGAGGAAGTGTCTTTCTTTGTCGACAAGGCCTCGAACAAGGATTTCGGTCAAAGGTTCAAGATAAAATACGATGACGAGATCGGGATCCTGGGGAAATCAGTGATAAAGATGACGGGAGCCATCGCCACTGCCATGAAAGAGGTGGCGAAAGCCTCGACAGAGCTCTCCCGGAACGCCACGGTGCTCAGCAATGCCATCAGGGAGACCATGGAGGGCACCAACAAGCAGGCCCAGCAGGCGGGCCAGATCGCCACGGCGGCGGAGCAGATGACCCAGACGGTCACCGAGATAGCGAAGAACAGTCTCAAGGCATCCGAATCCTCGAACGAGGCCATGAATGTGGCGCGGCAGGGCAAGGATGTGGTAAACCGGTCCGTGGATAAGATACATTCCGCGGGGAGCGCCACCCGGGAGCTCGCTTCCATGATCGCGCGGCTGAATACCAGCGTTACCGAGATCGGGGAGATCGTTTCCGTGATCAAAGACATTGCCGACCAGACCAACCTCCTCGCACTGAACGCGGCCATCGAGGCGGCACGGGCGGGAGAGCAGGGGAGGGGGTTTGCCGTGGTTGCGGATGAGGTGCGGAAGCTTGCGGAGCGTACCATGAAAGCCACGACCGAGATTTCCCAGCGGATTTCCGCGGTTCAGAACGATTCGGAGCAGACCGCCCACTCCATGGATAGCTCTCTGAAGCATGTGACGGAGAGCATCGATTTCATGGAGACGGCGAAGGGGTCCCTGGACCAGATCGTGGGCTCCGTGCAGAGGGCGGCCGATGAAGTATCCCAGATTGCCACTTCCGTGGAGGAGCAGTCCGCTGCCTCCGAAGAGATTGCCAGGAATATTGAGGATATTTCCGCTATTGCCCATAAAACCCAGGAGGCCACCGGGAATCTTCAGACGATATTCGACAGACTGAACAGTCTCTCGCAGGAGCTCCAGGGCATGGTAAAGGATATCAAGTTCCTCGAGAGGAAATAACCGCGGTACTGCGCAGGGAAACAAAGAGAAGGGACAAGGGCGGTAACCGCCCTTGTCCCTTCTCTTTTATGTGTTCCGGGGGAAGCGCACGATGTGCTTCAGTGGTACTACTCTTTCACGGGTGCGGCTGCGGAGGAAACCAGCAACAGGATGTTGATCGATATGATGACGAAAATGGCGGTGACCACCGCATACCCCACCGCCATCCATCCGCTGCGTCCGATGAATTCGTTGGTGATGGTCAGGACGCTCCCTATTGTTGCCAAGAGGATGAAGACTGCGATGAGGAAATACGTTGCCCCGTTGGTGCTGCCCGTCGATGCCATTTCATTCACCTCCATTGTTGAATACGGATTTTCGCATCAGGATGAATACCAGGGTGTGTTTCAGAAATAATTGCACCACGTCTGTCAGTGCGAAGGGCCGTATCCTGAAGCAATCCCGTTGTTAAACATGGAGATTGCCGCGCTGACCGCGCAATGACAGATAGTGAGAGCTTATGAGGCACCCCAGGGTGCATACACCCCCTAGGTTATCAGAAAACAAAGGTAAGTTCAAGGGTGTGCAGTTACACCCTAGTATGCCCTGCGGGAGCGGAAGCGCTCTACCAGATCATCGGCTTGTACCGCTCGATGATCATATCCTGCATTTTCGCGATGAGCTGGAAGGCGTCCCGCATCAGTTTCTTGTCCAGGGTGCTCAGCGTATTCGGATTGATGAAGTTGTCCGGCTCCCTGCCCTCCTCCACCTGTCTGAACTGGTGCTGTATCCTGCGGAACATGATGAACTCGAAGGCATGGACAAGCTCCTCCGCATGCTCCTTGACGATGGTATGCCTGTCTTTCAGGGCTTCGATCCTGTCGATAGTGGCGGTCGCCTTCACTCCCCGTTCGAGGGCAAAGAGCCGAACAATGTCCACCAGGGGGGCGACACCCTTCAGCTTGAGATCCAGCTTGTCCTTGTGCTCCCCGCTCTTCTCCACGATGAAGGATTTCAGGAAGCCGATAGGGGGCCTGTTCCTGATAATAGTGTTGGCAAGGCCGCCGAGGAAGACTTTGTTCCCCTCGAGCCGGGCGACCAGGTAGTCCCTTAGCTCCTCCGCAAGGCCGAAGTCCCCGTGCAGCGGTCTGAAATCGAAGAAGATGAGGGATCTGAGCAGCGCGTTGGCAGTAGGGGTCCGGATCCAGGAGGTAAAGTATTTCTTCCAGACATGGAGGGGTTGGCACCAGTGGGCGTTGCTTGCCATATAGCCTCCGGGGCAGACGGGAAAGCCGCATTTCACCAGGCTGTCCCGGATGAATACGGTGAATCCGGGGAAAAACTCCCGGGCGCTTTCTTCCTCTCCGGGCGTGGCGGGATCAGCGTGCAGGAGGGCATTGTCCTGGTCCGTTTTGAAAGTCTGCTCTTTCCGGCCCTCGCTTCCCAGGGCGAGCCAGCAATAGGGGAGTGGCGGTTTCCCGTATTTTTCTTCGGCGATTTCCAGGATCTTCCTGATCATTTTATCGTTGATCTCGGATATGATTTTCGTGATGCCGGTGGCCTTTGTCTCTTCTTTGATGAGCAGTGCGACGAGCTGGTCGACCTTTTTCGCCACCTGGGCGATCCCTTCCACGGTCTGCTGACTTTCGATATCCCGAGCCAGGGTAACCGGAGAGGTGCCCTGAAGCATCATGATATCGTGATTGGTGATAATTCCCCTGACCTTACCGTCGTCCATAACGAGAAGGTGGTGGATATTGTGGCGTATCATCTGCAGAAGGGCTTCGAAACAGTATTCCCTTGTTCCCACAGAGACGAGGGAAGTACTCATAATGGTAGCGACGGGGTCCCGTATATCCCTGCCCGTTGTCACCACTTTATCCCTCAGATCCCTGTCGGTGACGATCCCCGCGGGCCGGGAGCCGGAATCGGTGAGCACAAGGCTGCTGATCCTGTTTCTTGTCATAAGTGCAGAGGCTTCCTGTATGGAGATATCCCGGGGCGCCAACTTGATCTCGTGAGTCGCCAGTTCCCCCACCGGAGTGGTGAGGAGGAGCTGGTTTCCGTGTCCCGGCGACAAGCACCTGTCGTGCATTGTTCTGAAGGTCCTGTCCAGGTACTTGTTCAGGAAGGATTGATGAAAAAAATCCCGTACCGCCGGGTGGGTATCAATGAGTTCCTGCATGGTGCCCCTGTCCAGAAGGAGACACTCGGTGTCCTCCACGGTGACGACATTCGCTCTCGATCTGTCTCTGCTGAAGAGGGAGAGATAGCCGATGAGGTCTCCTTCGCCGCGGTAGTCGGTGAGAACTTCGTCTCCCTCTTCGGTCCGTAGAAAGACCTTTACCCCCCCCTTTCTTATTATCATGAGAAAATCACTGGGAGGGCCACCCTGCTTCAGGAGGACCGTCTGCGGGGGGTAGGCCGCAACGGAAATCTTCCTTACCACCCGATGGAGGGTGTCTGCATCGAGGAACTGGAAGGGCGGCACCTCTTTCAGAAAGTGTATGGCATCTTCGGGTGACATGGAATGCTCCTGTACTGCTTCGGGGAGATCAAAAACGACTGTCGCCTTCCCGATCATTCTTATAATAAACGAATTCCGGGCTTTTCGTGAACAGATCTCTGGAAAACGACGCAAAAAAGGGCAGCGCCCCGGGAGCATAAGACAGGCGGAAGGGTTATTCAGGATGACCATCCTGTCGCGGTCATTCCTTTCAATCGGGCCTCGTGATCACCCCGCAGGCGATACGCGCCCCGGAATTCCCCGCGGGGTCGGTCATTTCATCGTCGGGACCCGCATGAATAATCAGGGAGGTGCCACCGGGCTGAAAGAGAGAGTTTTTCCCCTCCTTCAGGGTGACCTGTTTCGTTACGACAGTGACCGCGATCTCCTCCTGGTCGACGGTAATATTGGGCAGATCCCCTGCATGCAGCCCTTCAGGATTATTCACCCCGTGCTTCTTGCCGTGGGGATTGAAGTGCCCTCCCGCCGACTTGAAATCCGGGGAATCGCATCTGCCTGTCTCGTGGATATGGAATCCATGGGACCCCTTCGGGATTCGGGAAATTTTGAGGTAGATCTTGACGCCCTCCTGCCCCTCGGCCGCTTCGGTAAAGTAGGCAGTGCCGATTTTCTCTCCCTGGGCGTTGTACATTTCCGCTTTTGCCCGCAGGGGGCTCTCTCCGTAGGCAGGGGAGCCGGACAGCAACAGGACTGCTGTAAGGCAGAGTGCCGCTTTTTTCATAAGAGTCTCCTTCCATGATTTTCCTTTGTTCTCAATAACATCGCTTTTATCAATCATAGTTCATAATCGAAGAGATGTAAAGGCCGTTCTCAGGGGGAACGCATCAAAAAAGCGATTCAACAAAAAACAGTGGGATTGCTCAGGATACGGCCCTTCGCACTGACAAAGACAGGAGGAGAGCCTCCTTCACATTTTCTTCACAAAAGATGCGGTAAAATAGAAAAGAGCGAATTTGGGGTGTGCAGGCATACCCTTGAGCGGAGGAGCGATGGATAAAAAGATACTTTTCCTTTTCGTGGGGATTCTGATACTGGTGACCGGCTGCAGTGCGGAGAAGTACGGTATGGGGATCGATGCCGGCGCACCGGTGATTATGGTTAAGGATATTGTTCTCAAGCCCGAACTTCAGGGCAGGAATGTAACCATTGAGGGAAGAATCTCCTCTCAGTGCCAGTCGAACGGGTGCTGGTTTGTCCTCCAGGACGATACGGGCCAGGTGTTCGTGAACCTTCAGCCCGGGAACTTTGCCCTCCCCTCCCGTATGGGGAAGCGGGTGCGAGTGACGGGGGTTGTCGCCACCGACCAGCAGGGATACCAGATCATTGCGCGCGGGGTTGAAGTAAAGTGACGGGTTTCCTGAAACTGGCGATCAAGAACCTCCAGCGGCACCGGACGCGCAGCGTCCTCACTCTCTTCGGCATTGCCGCCTCGGTGGCGGTCCTCTTTTCCATCCTCTCCTTCAACAGGGGATTCGACAGGGGACTTGCCCGGGAGCTCGACAGGACAGGTATTCACTTCATGGTGGTGCCTTCGGGCTGTGCCCATGAAGTTGCCTCCCTGGTGCTCCATGGAGCGGTTATACCCAAGTACCTCGATACCGCGGTGAGGGAGAAAATCGACAAGCTGGAGGGGATTGCCCTCGTCTCCCCCCTCCTGGTGGCCCAGTTGCCCAACCCGGAAAAGGGGAGAATCGACCTCGTCTATGGGGTCGAAATGTCGGCCCTTTCCGCCCTCAAACCCGCGTGGGAAGTGGAGGGGGAAATCCCCCGGAGCGACGACGAGATCCTCCTGGGATCCGAAGTGGCAGCGCATGGGGGCATCAAAAAGGGAGCGACGGTGACCTATCCCCAGGGAACGTTCAGGGTTTCGGGCATCGTGAAAAAGACGGGAAGCCAGGATGACGCTTTCATCTATATGTCTCTTGCAAAGGTCCAGGCCCTGCTGAAGAAACCTTCGGGCGCCACTGCCATCGGGGTGAAGGTGAAAAACCCCGAAATGCTTTCGCAGATAACCGATACGCTGACCGGGGAGGTCCCCGGGATCCAGATCGTCACCATGAGCCAGGTGATGAACAGCATCTCGAATCTTGCCGCGTCCGCCAAGGTGCTGAGTCTCTCCATCGCCCTCGTCACCGTTTTTATCAGTGCGGTAGGAGTGATGAATTCGATCCTCATGGCGGTTTTCGAGCGTACCCAGGAGATCGGGATGATGCGCGCTATCGGAGCATCGCGGGGGGATATTTTCAGGATAGTCCTCAAGGAAACCTCTCTCCTGACCCTTTCCGGCGGTAGTGCGGGAATCCTCTTCTCCCTCCTGGGGACTGATGCCATAGAGGCATTCGTCAGAAAAGTGATGCCCTATGTCCCGAGCGGCGATATGGTGAAATTCGAGCCGGCGCTTGCGCTCGCAAGCCTTGCCTTCAGTCTTTTTGTCGGGATCCTTGCGGGGCTCTACCCGGCGTGGAAGGCATCTACCATCAATCCGATAGAGGCGATAAAGGGATGATACAGCTACAGAAAATCGAAAAGGTGTACCGGAGGGGAGCGGAGGACGTGCATGCCCTGCGGGGGGTTGACCTGCGTATCGACCAGGGTGAGTTCGTTTCCATTGTGGGTCCGTCCGGAGCGGGCAAAACGACGCTGCTCCATATCCTCGGATGCCTCGATTCCCCCACGAGGGGCTCAATGGTCTTTGACGATATCGAGGTGGATCGCATGCGGGAATCCGAGCTGGTGGAGGTGAGGCGGAAAAAGATCGGTTTCATTTTCCAGCAATTTTATCTGATCCCGGGGATGTCCGTCTTCGATAACGTTTCGCTTCCCCTGCTTTTCAGCAAGAAGGGAGTGGAACGGGCGCATATAGAGTCGCTGATCGGGCTTGTCGGCCTCGGGGAGAGACTCCACCATGTGCCGGGCCAGCTCAGCGGGGGAGAGATGCAGCGGGTTGCCGTCGCACGCGCACTGGTGAACAGCCCCGAGATCATCCTTGCCGACGAGCCCACCGGGAACCTCGATACGGAAAACAGCGAGCTGATTTTCCAGCTCCTCTCCTCCCTCAATCAGAAGGGCCTTACGGTGATAATGATCACCCACAATAACGACCTTGCCTCCCGGGCGGGCCGGGTGGTACGGCTGAAGGACGGACAGATAGAAAAAGACAGGCAGAGGTAAAGGTAAAGGAAAAAAGAAAAGAGAAGTTGAGTTGTTTTTTTGTCTCTCTCTCTCTCTCTCTCTCTCTCTCTACCTCTCTACCTCTCTACCTCTACCTCTACCTTTACCTGTCGTTCTCTCTATCTTTTACTTAGAGCCGCCTCCTGAAGAGGGAGAAGAAGTGCTCCTTCAGTTTGTCCGAGAAAGGCCTCTTTCTCCAGGTATCGTATTCAATCCGGGAGGAATGGCGCAGGTCCTCTTCATAGATCTCCTTCATCTTCAAGGCAAACCCTTCATGTAAGATGCCCACGTTTCCTTCATCGTTATAGCGCAGGGATTGGAAATCCAGGTTGGTGGAGCCGATAATGCTCCAGCACTTGTCGAAGAGGGACGATTTTGCATGGAGGATCTCTCCATTATAGGTATAGATTTCGACGCCCGCCCTCAGGAGACGGGAAAAAAACGCCCTGCCTGCATGGGAAGCAGCGGGCACATCGGAAATTCCGGGCACCAGAAGCCTGACCCGTACCCCCCGCTCCACCGCCTTCTCGAGGGTCTCCACCATATGCCAGCTCGGGGTAAAGTATGCGGTGGTGAGGGAGATATCCTTCCGGGCATGCGTGATACTGTGGTACAGGATTTTGCGCATTTTCCTCCTGCCCCGGGCGGAATTCACGAAGATCGGGAGTATGGGGATCCCGCCCGTCTCCTCCGCTTTCTCTTCTCCGGCGGTACTTTCGGGAAGAAGGTCGATGGGGTTGCCGCCCCAGGCGTACCAGTTCCTTTTAAAGATATCGAACAGTTCCCCCGCTATGGGGCCTTCCAGGAATATGCCGGTGTCTCGCCAGCCTTTCCCTTTGGCCCGCAGATGAAAGCCGCTGTATTCATTGGCAATATTCAATCCTCCGGTGAAGGCCCTCCGCGCATCGATGACGATGAGCTTCCGGTGGTTCCGGTGGACATAGAGGGAGGGAGAGGCCCATTTGAAGGGCCGGGAGGCCCGTATGGAAATGCCGGCCGCCTTCATGTCGTTCCAGAAACTCCGTGGAGTGCCGAAGGAGCCGAAATGGTCGAAGAGGAGATATACTTTTACTCCTTCACGGCTCTTTTTTTTCAATAATTCCGCCAGTTCCGTTCCCGTCTCGTCGTTCCTGAAAATGTAGAACTCAAGGCAGATGCACTGCTCTGCGTCCCTGACGGCATCGAAGATTGTCCGAAAGGAATCCCTGCCTTTCCAAAGGAGATCCACTGCGGTGGCGGTGGAGAAGGTGCCCCGGTAGAGCGCTTCAATGGCGTTCGCGGAAAAGATGCATTCTGGTTCAGGGATCATGGTTTTTCGCTCATTTCCAGGGGTCTTCCTGTTTGCATTTGGAGGTGCGGTATGGCTTATTCTATGTAAGGTACATCATTCCCGCCTCTTTTTCAACAGGGGTGCCGATGGGGTGTGATGAAAAGTGATGGCATGTACCCTCTGGTATGGGTAGTCAGCGCGGAGTCATCGCTCTCACGAGAGATTTCTGCGTCTCTATGGCTCATTCCACTACCCCAGCAAAACTCGCCTCCTCACGGCGGCTCAGACAGTTGCTGGGGTGGCCGTTTCGTTTCGCCGAGAGACGCAACGAAATGTTCTCGATATCGCTCTTCCCCCCCTGCTGCCTCCCCTCCTCTGCACCTCTTCATTTGTGCCCTCACTTTTAATCACATCCTTCCGACATCCGGGTGCAGCAGGGGAAGCCGCATCTGGTACAATGTCATAAAAGCCCGTGAGGAGGGAGGTATGATCATTCTCGAAAATATCACCATGAACGAGTTCAGGAGGTATTTGCGGCAGACGAAGACCATCGTGTTCCCCTTCGGCACTATCGAGGAGCATGGGAGCCATCTGCCGCTGAACACCGACGCCCTCATCATTGTTGAAGTGCTGAAAAGAGTGGCGCATCGGAAGAAATTCTTCCTGGCTCCCCTTATGTACTATGGAGTGTGTACCACGACACGGGACCATCCCGGAACCATCAGCATCACCCCGGAGACCCTCCGGCTGCTGGCGCGGGACTTGGTGACCGAGGCGTACAGGAAGGGATTGCGCAATTTCCTGCTCATATCGGGGCACGGTGGCAGCCTGCATATGGCGGCCCTGAAAGAGGCTTCCGAGATACTGGTGGAGACGCTGGAGGGAATACGGATCGCTGCTTTCACTCCCTATGAGCTGCTGTGGAGGGAACTTTCCCAGGTGGCGGAGACCCCTAATGATTCCCATGCGGGAGAATTGGAGTCTTCGATGGTGCTCGCCCTCGCTCCCGAGCTGGTAAAGGGGAGGGCGCCCGAAGAATATCCCCGTATCCCGAAGCCCTTCAGCGTCAGGGACAAGGTAAGGTATTGGCCCGGCGGCGTATGGGGCAATCCCGAGAAGGCCACCGTGGGGAAGGGGGAGAGGGCGGTGGAGCTTATGGTGAACAGTATCGCCGCACTGCTCGGTACTCTCGAGGGGAAGGAGAAGAGGCGTTCTTCTTCCCGGTAGCTCCGGTCTGTTGTGCTGGAAACAAGAGCCGTGATCCAGTTCTTTTCAATAAGGAACTGGACCCCGGCTTCCGCCGGGGTGACGGCCTGAAAGTGACTCTTGCTTCCGCCGGAATGCAGGATTCCGAAACAGACAGTCATAGGGTGCCCCCTCGCCCCTTACCCAAGGATACCTATTCATATCACTCCCTCTATCGCTCTTCCCCCCTGCTGCCTTCCCCTCCCCTGCACCTCTTCTTTGTGCCCTCACTTTGAAGTGCACCCGTGCCGGACTATGGTCTTGACAGTTTGTCCCATTCTGCTAAACTTTTATTTAAGCAGGAGGGAATGGTAGTAAGGGGGGAAGATATATGCCAATGACAATGTCGAAAATTGACGGCTGCGATGTAATTGATTGCGCCTACAATATGGACAGACAATGCCATACGCCGGCCATCACGGTGGGTGATGGAAAATGTGCGATGTGTGACACATACACGAAGGCAGACCGGAAAGGTGGGGCGTCCGATGTGATCGGCGGAGTGGGGGCATGCAGGGAAAGCGATTGTATCCACAACCTCGCCCTTGAATGCAATGCCGGCAATATTCATGTCGGCTTTCATCAGAATCACGCCGATTGTGAAACCTACACCAGAAGATAGATGAGGTGAGGAAGGGGAGCGCTGTAGTCCCCGGAAAAGAGTAAATCTAAGAATGCCATTCCCTCCTCTCTTGCTTATTCCTCGTCCGAGAGGATCTCCGTGGCTCTGTTCCGGGAAGCGTCTTTTTACAGGTGCTCTGCGGTGTTTATCCGTCCTCACCCTTCCGTTCCCCATGTTTCATGCGGGCCCTCCTGCCGCTCCTGGCCTTTTGCTTCCTGATCTTTTCCCTCTTCACCTCTTCAGGAGTGGCACGGCCTGAAAGCCTCTCGATCTTTTCGATCAGTTCGCGCCGGGCAAGAAACCGGTTGACGGATTGGCTCCTGTCCTGCATGCATTTCACTTCCAGGCCGGTGGGGAGGTGGCGGAGATGGACGCAGGTGGAGGTCTTGTTGACATGCTGTCCGCCCTTTCCCGAGGAGCGGACGAATTTTTCCTCAAGATCCCCTTCACGGATGCCCAGTTCCTTCATTTTTTGCGCCAGCCACCGGTTTTTCTCTTCACTTACCGCAAAGACGAGCATACGTGCGTCCTCCCGTGGAAAAATTATAGCACAAGCGGCAAGAGAGAGCCCCTGTTTGACTGTATGTACCTCTTCTGCTAGCCTTTAAACAGGGGGGATTGGCAAAGGAGGGAAAGAAAGATATGCTGGCAAGACAGATCATGCAAAAGAACCTGGTAACGGTTCCGTTCAAGTCCTCTGTCCAGGAAGCCGCAGCAAAGATGAAGGAGCACAACGTCGGGTCCGTTCTTGTCCTCGAGGACGGTGCAAAATTGAAAGGAATGATCACCGATAGAGATATAGCGATCGAGGTGGTTGCCAATAACAAGGACCCTCGGTTGACCTGTGTCTGCGATGTGATGTCTCAGGATATCATTACCGCCGAAGCCGACGTGGACATCGATTCCGCGATGAGGATCATGAACAGGGCGAGGGTGATGCGCCTTCCGCTTATGGAAAACGGCAAGCTGGTGGGGATTATCTCCCTTGCAGACCTTGCCGTCGCAATGAAGGAGCACATAGACCAGTTTATGGGACTCGAGGAAGCAGCACTGAAGGGTTAATCTTACCCATGGCCAATCCCCTCACCTTCCCTCTCTTTTTTCCATGCGCCGGCTCTGCAAGTCACTATCAGATTCCCGGGTGTCTCTCCCGGGAAAGCGTTCGTTCCGTCCGAAGGTCTACCGCGTATCGCCGGGCAGGGCCTTCCTCATCTCCTTGAATGCCGTAATGAGACCGTTTGTCGAGGAATCGTGGGAAGTAACCGGTGCATCGTCCCTGAGCTCCGGGAGAATCTTCTTTGCGAGCTGCTTTCCGAGCTCCACTCCCCATTGATCGAAGCTGAAGATATTCCAGATCACCCCCTGCACAAAGATTTTGTGCTCATACAGGGCAATGAGAGTGCCGAGAGCCCGCGGCGTGAGCTTCCGGATGAGGATGGAA
Source organism: Nitrospira sp. (assembly GCA_002634385.1). Taxonomy (GTDB): domain Bacteria; phylum Nitrospirota; class Thermodesulfovibrionia; order Thermodesulfovibrionales; family Dissulfurispiraceae; genus Nitrobium; species Nitrobium versatile. The sequence continues at coordinate 95,547 of NSJL01000013.1, read as the reverse complement.
TTGGTCGGCCTGTTCCCTGTGAAGGTCTTGAAGGGGGCGAGCCTCTCCCTCTCCTCTTCGCCGACCCCGGATTTTCTCATCTCCTCGCTCGCTTCTTCCCTTGTCTTTCCCCTCATCAATGCCTCTGTCTGCGCGAAGAAGTTGGACAGGAGAGTGATATGGTGCTCCCCTATGGGATTATGGCTCACGGCGGGGGCGATGAAGTCGCAGGGGATGAGCCTCGTCCCCTGGTGTATGAGCTGATAAAAGGCGTGCTGCCCGTTCGTCCCCGGCTCACCCCAGATTACCGGGCCGGTCGGATAGCTCACTTCATGCCCATTTCTGTCCACGCATTTCCCGTTGCTCTCCATATTCCCCTGCTGAAAATAGGCGGGAAAACGATGCAGGTACTGGTCATAGGGAAGGAGGGCCTCGGTTTCGGCCCCGAAGAAATTGTTGTACCAGATCCCTATCAGTGCAAGAACGACGGGAATGTTCCTCTCGAAGGAGGTTTCCCGGAAATGGATATCCATCTCGTGCGCCCCGTCGAGGAGCTCTGTAAAATGCTCAAAGCCTATGGTACATGCGATAGAAAGCCCTATGGCGGACCAGAGGGAGTAGCGGCCTCCCACCCAGTCCCAGAACCGGAACATGTTTTCCGGGCTGATGCCGAACTTCTCCACCTCCCCCTCGTTGGTCGAGATGGCGACAAAATGCCGCCTGATAAATGCCTCGTCTCCTGCTGCCTCGAGGAACCAGGAGCGGGCGGTATGCGCGTTCATCATGGTTTCCTGGGTGGTAAAGGTCTTCGACGCGATCATGAAGAGGGTGGTTTCAGGGGATACCTTTTTCAGCACCTCGGCGATATGCGTCGCGTCCACGTTCGAGACGAAATGCGCCCTCATGGCCGGCTTCCAGTACGGTTTCAGCGCCTCCGTCACCATGAAGGGCCCCAGATCCGATCCCCCGATCCCTATGTTGACGATATCGGTGATCGCTTTGCCCGTATACCCTTTCCATTCCCCCGAAAGGACGCCGCGGGAAAACCTCTCCATCTGCGACAGCACCGCGTTCACCTCGGGCATCACATCGCTGCCGTTCACGAAGATGGGCGTACCGGAACGGTTCCGCAACGCCACATGGAGGGCAGCCCGGTGCTCGGTCTCGTTGATGAGGTCGCCGGTGAACATCTTTTCGACGGCGTCTTTCACCCTGCACTCCTCGGCGAGCTCCAGGAGGAGACAGAGGGTCTCTCCGCTGATGATGTTTTTCGAATAGTCCACCACCATATCCCCCAGTCTGAGAGAGAAGCGGGAGAACCGTTCCGGGTCTTCCCGGAACAGGACCGCCATATGTTTCCGGCTCATGCTCCCGTAGTGCTCTCCAAGTTTCTTCCATGCCTTTGTGGTAGTGGGGTCGATTCGCGCGAGCATCCTGTTTCCTCCTTGGGTCGAGTGGTAAGTGACGGTTCCCTCAGTCATGATAAGCGTTTCTATTCCTCTCCGCCATCGAGATAATAATGCCGTACCGGTCTCAGGCCGTCGTCCAGCTCATATACGAGAGGGATCCCGGTGGGGAGGCTCAGTCCGATGATATCTTCATCGGAGATCCCGTCGAGGTATTTGATCACCGCCCGGAGACTGTTGTTGTGCGCTGCGATGATGATTCTTTTCCCGGAACGGATCCCGGGTGCGATGCGCTCATGCCAGCAGGGGAGAAAACGCTCCACCGTATCCTGCAGGGACTCCGCGAGGGGCAGCCGCTCTCCGGGTATCTCCCGGTAGCGGGGGTCATGTCTCGGGGCTCTCGGGTCGTCTTCCTCCAGTGCCGGGGGACGTATGCGGTAGCTTCTTCTCCAGATCTGCACCTGTTCCTTTCCGAATTTTTCGGCCATTTCGGCTTTGTTGAGCCCTTGCAGCGCACCGTAATGCCGTTCGTTCAGCCGCCATTCGGGATGGACGGGCACCCACATGAGGTCCATCTCATCCAGTACGATCCAGAGTGTCCTGATAGCCCGTTTCAGGACCGAGGTGAAGGCGAGGTCAAAGGTATACCCCTGCTCTTTGAGCAGTTGTCCGGCCTGCCTCGCTTCCCCGATCCCCTTTTCGGACAGATCCACATCGGTCCATCCGGTAAAGAGGTTCAGGCTGTTCCAGATGCTTTCTCCATGTCTGAGCAAAACGAGTCTATTCATTCTTCGAATCCTTTCCGGGAGGCATTCTGCCCTGTACGGAGCGGAAAAGGGTCTGTTTCGGGGGAGGAGTGAGGCTTTCCCCGAACGTATAGGGGAAATTATACCAGATAAAAGGGTGCACCGGCGGGTGCAATCAAGATAGAGGAAAAGGCAGAGAGAGGGAAGGGAGAAGTCGTGTGCCTTTAGTGTCATCCCGGGCCGATCCCGGACTGGGCCGGGATAAGAGCCGGGATCCAGTCCTTTTCCGAAAGACTCCGGACCAAAGACTCTGGACCCCGGCTTTCGCCGGGGTGACGGCTGAAAGGGACTCCTTCCTCCGAAGAAGAGGGAAGCGATTCCGGGCATACTATGCAGGTTTGCGCGCTTTCGCGATGCTGACCGCTTCCCGTACCATCTGGTTGGAGTAGCCCCATTCATTATCATACCAGCTCATCACTTTCACCAGATCCCCATCGACCACCTGCGTCATTTCGAGATCGACGAGAGAGGCGCGCGGATCCTTGATGATGTCGGAAGAGACGAGGGCCTCCTCCGTGACGCCCAGAATTCCCCGGTAGCGTTCACTCTGCGCCTCTTCCCTGAATATCCCGTTGACCTCTTCAGCGTAAGTTTCCCTTTCGGTAATGAAAGTGATATCGGCGATCGACCCTACCGGAACCGGGGCACGTACGGCGATCCCGTCGAATTTTCCTTCGTACTGCGGAAGCGCCTTCGTGGTCGCCTTTGCGGCCCCCGTGGAGGTGAGCACGAGATTGACGGCGGCCGCCCTTCCGCGCCTGAATTTCTTGCTCGGTCCGTCCACCAGTTCCTGCGACGAGGTATAGGCGTGGACAGTGGTCATGACGGCTTTCCTGATCCCGATTCTCCTCCCCATGATCTCGACCACCGGGGTGATGCAGTTGGTGGTGCAGCTTGCGCAGGAGATGATATTCCAATCCTCCCCGGCACGGTTGACCCCGTAAACGACGGTGCCGACGTCTTTGTCCTTCGCGGGAGCGGAGAGAATAACGCTCTTTGCGCCCGCCTGCAGATGTTTCTGAAGGCCCTCCCTGTCGGTGAACCTTCCGGTGCATTCAAAGACGATGTCTACCCCGAGCTCCCCCCAGGGGAGTTGTGCGGGATCTTTTTCGTTAGTTATCCGGTATCTTTTCCCTCCAACGACAAGAGCCTCTCCCTCATGGGTAACCTCCCTCTCGTACCGTCCGTACACGCTGTCGTATTTAAGCAAATAGGCCAGGTTATCGGGGGGGATAAGGTCGTTGAGCGCCACCACCTCCAATTCGGGTGTATCCAGAAGGATCTTGAAAGTCGCCCTTCCTATTCGTCCGAATCCATTGATCGCCACCTTTGCCACGGGACACCTCCTGCGGGCGGACCGGCACGTTGAGCGCCGGATTCCGTACCAGGGTGTGTTTGCACACCTCAGGTCTCTTTTTAAGATGGGTATATCAGATAATCGTTTTGCTGTCAAGCATCAAGCAGCTACATGCTTTCTTTTGTGCTACAATTTATAAAAACCAGCTGTTCTTCAATTTTGCATTGCGAGCTGCCGCTCCCTGCTGAGTAACCCCTCCCCGCCTCCCCTTCGCCTAAGGGGAGGGGAGAGAGTTCCCCCTTTTAGAGTAAGAGGGGGTGAGGGGGAGTTGGCCATAGTTATTTCTTGAGATATAGCCAGGGAGTGGCGGCAAAGCGGGAGGTGAGTATGTCGGTTCCTGGTGCAGTGATCAAAATATCGGATACAGTATGGGAGTTGCCCCCCTCCTATAAAACAGGAATGCTGGTTCCGGCACGGATCTATGCCACCGAAAAGCTCCTCCGGGAGATGGACGAGGGCGTATTCGATCAGGTATCCAACGTAGCGTGCCTGCCGGGAATCATGAAATACGCGTACTGTATGCCCGATGGCCATTGGGGATACGGGTTCCCTATCGGCGGGGCGGCTGCCATGGACCCCGATACGGGCGTCATTTCTCCGGGGGGAATCGGTTTCGATATCAATTGCGGGATGAGGCTTGTTCTTACCAACCTGACCTACGACGAAGTCAAACCCCATCTGCGCCAGCTTGTCGACACCCTCTTCTACCAGGTGCCTTCCGGAGTGGGGAGTACCGGTTTCGTCAAGCTGTCGCGCGATGAATTCGAGAGCATCCTTGTCCAGGGGGCCCGGTGGTGCCTGCGCCACGGCTATGCGTGGTCCGAGGACCTGGAACTAACGGAAGAAGGAGGGTGCTTCCCGGGCGCCGACCCCTCAAAGGTCAGTGTAAAGGCCGTGGAACGGGGCTTCGATCAGGTAGGCACCCTGGGCAGCGGGAATCACTACTGCGAAATCCAGGTGGCGAAGCCGGAGAATATCTTCGATCAGGAGACCGCCCGTTCTTTCGGGTTCACCATACCGAACCAGGTGGTCATCATGTTTCACTGCGGGAGCCGCGGGTTCGGACACCAGGTCGCCACGGACTACCTGCAGCTTTTTCTCAGTGTAATGGAAAAGAAATACGGGATCCATGTCAGCGACAGGGAGCTTTCCTGTGCCCCGTTCCGCTCCCCCGAGGGGAGGGACTATTTTGCGGCCATGACCTGCGCCATAAATATGGCCTTTGCCAACAGGCAGGTCATCCTGCACCGTATCCGCGAGGTCTTTTCCTCCACCTTCCGGAAGGACCCCCGCGACCTCGGCATGCATATGGTGTACGATGTCGCGCACAATACCGCCAAGCTGGAGACGCATGTGGTCGACTCACGGAAACGGGAGGTGCTGGTGCATCGAAAGGGAGCGACACGGGCGTTGGGACCGGGCGGGGAGGGGCTTCCCGGGCGGTACCGGAATACCGGCCAGCCCGTGATCATCGGCGGAAGTATGGAAACGGGGTCCTATCTCCTTGCGGGGCAAAAGGGTGCCGCAGAGACCTTTTATACCACGGCCCATGGCAGCGGAAGGACAATGAGCCGCCATCAGGCCAAGAGGATGTTCAGGGGACAGAAGCTGCAGCGGGAGATGGAGGAGAGGGGGATCTATGTCCGCACGGCTTCCTGGGGAGGACTGGCGGAGGAGGCCGGGGTTGCATATAAGAAAATCGATGAGGTCGTGGAGGCCACTGAATTGGCCGGCTTGAGCAAACGGGTGGTGCGCCTGGTCCCCATCGGAAATATAAAAGGATAGAAAAATGCCCTACCGTTACCTGGAAGGTATTGCCACTGCCGATATCGCTTTCGAAGCATGGGGAAAGGACCCTGAAGAGCTCTTCATCTCCTCTGCCGACGCAACGATGAATGTCATGGTGGAGCGCCTGGAGAGCATAAGGATGGACGAGCAGGTATCTCTGGAGCTTGAGCATACGGATCTCGACCTGCTGCTTTTCTCCTTTCTCAACGAGCTTGTGTATTACAAGGATGCCCGTCGCCTTCTCCTGCGTATCCGGCAGATCTCCCTTCAGAGGGAGAACGGGAAGATCTTCCTGCACGCGACAACGTCCGGTGAGCGGCTTGACCCGGAAAGACACCAGCTCAATGTGGATGTAAAGGCGGTGACGCTGCATCTCTTCCGCGTCGAGCAGACGGACAACGGATGGAAAGCCACGGTAGTACTGGATATATGACCCATTCCCGTGCCGCCGCGGCTCCTCTCTCACACTTTCCCCGATTCTTGCGTATATAATAGAGGAGATGTGCCCTCTTTCCCCCCTCTTTCAGGGCAGCAGAGGGGACACGGATTTGCCGTAACGATTCCGGAATTTCGGGGGAGGGGTGTGGAAGTCCCCCGTGGGTGAGACAGAAGGATGATGGAAACAAAACTCAGGATAGGGAGGATACCCTACGCGAACCTTTTCCCTATCTTTTATGTGCTGGAAAGGGAGTTCGACTGCACCTCCTATGAATTCGTGGAGGGGGTACCTTCCGGACTGAACCGAATGCTCCGTACGGGTGAGGTGGACTTGAGCCCCTCCTCTTCCATCGAATATCTGCGGAATCCCGATCGCTACTTTTTTATCGATAACCACTCAGTGAGCTCGAAGGGGGCGGTGGGGAGCATCTTCCTTTATTCCCGGAAACCCCTCGAGGAACTGGACGGTTCCGTTATCTCCGTCACCTCCCAGTCCGAAACCTCCATCGCCTTGCTGGAAATCATCCTGACGAAATTCTATAAAATACATTGCCCTCTCCATGTCAGCCCTCTGCCTGCCCGTACCGGTGAGGAGGCCTTCCTGCTGATCGGTGATGAGGCGCTCCGGTACAGCACGGAAATCCGGAGGGGAACGCCGGACGGCCTTCTGCAGTATGATCTGGGGGAAATATGGTATGAAAGGACAGGACTGCCCTTTGTCTTTGCGCTATGGATCGTACGGAAGGAGCTTAAAGGAGAGGGAGAGAACAGGGGGAAGAGGGAGCTGTTTGCCCGTTTTGTAAAGGACCTTGATAAGGCGAAGAAGATCGCACTGGAAAGCCTGCCCGAAATCGCACAACACTCTCCCATGGGGGTGTTCCTGTCCCGGGAGGAGATCCTGGCATACTGGAAAAAGCTCGATTACGAGCTGGATGGGGAGCACCGTGAGGCCCTTGCCCTCTTCGATCGTTACCGGAGGGAAGTTTCTTTTCTCCCCGCTGCATCTGAAAGCGCCTAGGGAGAGCGGGCGGCCGGTCGCCGGAGGAGTCCCGGTTGCATACGCACCCTGTACCCCTGTACCTTGAGATTTTTCCTTAAGACTGTTAGTATATAAGTTGTTCTTCACTTCTTCCCCGGCAACAGAAAAAAGCAGTCATTTTTTAGGAATTCAGGAGGTGTGCCATGTTGGATCTACTGGGTTTGATTTCCGATGCCTATGCCATGGGACCCGCCCCCCAGGGGGGAGCGCAACCGGGCGGAGCGCAGGGAATGCTTGCAAGTCTTCTGCCCCTGATACTGATTTTCGTCGTCTTCTATTTCCTCCTCATCAGGCCCCAGCAGAAGAAGGCGAAAGAGCACCGGCAAATGCTTGAAAACATCAAGAAGGGTGACAAAGTGGTCACTGCCGGGGGCGTTTACGGCGTGGTGGAAAGCGTGGGACCGAACGCTGTCGTTCTGAAAATCGCGGAAAACGTGAAGGTGAAGTTCGGAAAGGGGTACATAACAGCCATACGGACAGAGTCCGACGAAGACTGAGACAAGACGAATTCTGAATACATACAATCCTATTTTCTAAACCAGCGTACAGGGCGCCTTGTGCCGTACCCGGGGAAGTCGGCTTTAGAAGATGGGATTCGGGAACGGAGGATGTGATATAGATGAAAAAGGGTGTTTTATGGAGGGTAGTCATCATTGCAGCAACCCTGCTCATCGCGGCGGTCTTTTTTCTCCCCAATACGCCGCTTTTCCGGAGCATGCCCGATTGGTGGAAGAAAAACATGCCCGACAAGGGGATCGTCCTGGGGCTCGACCTTCAGGGCGGGCTGCATCTCGTTTTCGAGGTGGAAGGGGACAAGGCGGTGGACATCGCCATGGACAGGACTGCCGCTACCCTGAACGGGGTGTTCGAGCGGAAAAAGCTGCAGGCCACCGCGAAGCGGGAAGGACCATTCATCGTGGTGACGCCCACCTCCATGGAGGTGCGGAAAGTGGTGGAGGATACCTACTCCTCGCTGAATCTCGCGGAGAGCGAAAATGTCCTGCGCTACAAGATGTCCGCCCGGGAGGTGCAGAGCATTAAGGATCACGCTACCGACCAGGTGCTGGAGATCATCAGGAACAGGATCGATCAGTTCGGCGTCGCGGAGCCCGTTATCCACCGCCAGGCGGAGAATGAAATTGTTGTGCAGTTGCCCGGCGTAAAGGATCCCAAGAGGGCGGTGGAGATCATCGGAAAGACCGCGCAGCTGGAATTCAAGCTTGTCGACGACGAATCCCCGGTGGCTTCCGAGCTCTCGACTTCCGTGCTTCCCGGTGAGGAAGCGGCCCTGCTGCAGAAGCTCAAGGGTAGAATCCCCGAGACGGACGAGATCCTGTTCACGCGGGTAGAGAACGAGGAGACGGGCGTGGTGACCAAGAGGCCCATTCTCCTCAAAAAGGAGGCGCTGCTTACCGGGGACCTCCTTACCGAAGCGAAAGTGAACATCGACCAGAGGTTCAACGAGCCGTATGTCTCCATCACGTTCAACAGTGCGGGGGCGAAGATCTTTGAGGATATCACCGGACAGAACGTGAAAAAGAGGCTTGCCATTATCCTCGACGGGAATGTCTATTCCGCACCGGTCATCCAGGAGAAGATAAGCGGCGGCAATGCGCAGATCACAGGGAGCTTCAGTATGGAAGAGGCGAAGGACCTCGCCATCGTCCTGAGGGCGGGTGCACTTCCCGCGCCGGTGAAGGTCCTCCAGAATGTGACCGTGGGCCCCTCCCTCGGGAGAGACTCCATCGAAGCGGGCACCCTTGCGGGGATCGTGGGTATCCTCCTGGTTGCCGGATTCATGATTGCTTACTATAAGCTCTCCGGGGTCATTGCTGATTTCGCCCTTGTTCTGAATATCGTACTCCTCATGGGGGCGATGGCTTCGCTGAACGCGACCCTGACCATGCCCGGTATTGCCGGAATCATTCTCGCCATAGGAATGGCGGTGGATTCCAATGTTCTCATGTTCGAAAGGATGAGGGAGGAGTTGCTGAGCGGCAAAGGCCCGCGCGCCGCGGTGGAGGGGGGGTACAAGAAGGCCTTCTGGACCATTTTCGATTCCCATGTGACGACCCTGATTACGGCCGCGGTTCTGTTCCAGTTCGGCACCGGCCCCATAAAGGGTTTTGCCGTTACCCTGAGCCTCGGTGTTGCCATCAATCTTTTCACCGCGCTTATAGGGACAAAGACTGTCTTTGACATCATGCATTCCAAAGGTGAAGCGAAGGGGTTGAGCATATGATTGAACTGATAAAAAACACCAAGATAGATTTCATGGGCCTGAGGAGGTATGCTTTCGCGGTCTCCGGCATCTTCTCTCTCCTGGGCGTTATCGCAATTATCCAGATCGCCCTGGGCAATGCGAACCTCGGGGTTGATTTCGCGGGGGGAACGGCGGTGCAGATCAAGTTCGCCCAGTCTGTCCCCCTTCACAATGTGAGGGGTGCCCTCGAAGAGGGGGGGCTCAGGGATTTCGATCTGCAGGACCTTCCCACCGAGAACAAGATCCTCATCAGGGTGAAAAAAGAGGAGGAGAGACTCGGCGGCGCTTCAGAAAGGATCACGCAGGTACTGAACCAGAAATTTGCCGATAAGAAACCGGTCATCGAATCCACCACGGAAATAGGCCCGAAAGTCGGCTCGAAACTGCGCCAGGACGCCCTCTGGGCTACCCTTGTGGCCGTCGCGGGCATTCTCCTTTATGTTGCCTGGAGATTCCAGTTCCGCTTCGGAGTGGGAGCGACCCTCGCCACTTTCCATGATGTCCTCGCGGTAATGGGTATCTTCTATCTCCTGGGAAAGGAATTCAACCTGATAATCCTCAGTGCGCTGCTCACCATCGCCGGGTATTCCCTTACCGATACGGTGGTGATATTCGACAGGATCAGGGAAAATATGAAGAAGTATGTAAAAGATCCCATCGACAGCATTATCAACAGGAGCGTCAACGAGGTCCTCTCCCGGACTATTATTACCGCCCTGACAACCTTTCTCGCGACCCTCGCCCTTTACCTGTTCGGAGGGGAGGTAATACACGATTTCGCCCTCGCCATGCTGCTGGGAATTATTATCGGCGTCTACTCATCGGTTTTTGTCGCCAGTCCCATGGTCATCGCCCTCGGCAGGGTGAAGAGGACGGGGATTGCCCAGCAGTCGAAAGCGAGAGCGTAGCGGAGACTCCGCGCCACCGGTGGCCGGCTAAGGGGAGAGGGGAAAGGTGTACGATGCTGCGGCATGCAAGTGGCTTGTCAACAGAACGAATTCCGAATATGTCGAATACCTCGCGCGGACCGCTTCCCTCTCTCCCGCTTTTGCCCAGGTTTTGATCAACAGGGGTATCAAGAGCCCTGCGCAGCTCGATTCCTTTCTCGACCCCTCCCTCTCCCGCCTTTCCGACCCCTTTAACCTTCCCTCCCTCGGGACCGCCCTCGAAAGAATACGTTATGCACTGCGCAATGGCGAGAGGATCCTTATTCACGGGGACTACGACGCCGACGGCGTTACCGCTACGGCGATCATGGTCGAGGGGCTGCGGGAAAGGGGAGGAGATGTCCACTATTTCATTCCCGACAGGCTTGCCCACGGCTACGGTTTCGGCCCCGCGGGCATCGAGAAGGCAATAGCTATCGGTGCGAAGCTGATCATTACTGTCGATTGCGGGATCACCTCCTTTGAAGCCGTCGTTACTGCCCGTTCCCTTGGTATCGATGTGATCGTGACCGACCATCATGAGGCGGTGCGGAGCGAGGAGGAGGATTCGCCGTCTCCCTTTCTGCTGCCGGACGCAGTGGCGGTAATCAATCCGAAGGTTTTCCCTGAAGCCGCTCACCTTACGGGGCTCTCCGGCGCCGGAGTGGCGTTCAAGGTCATGCAGGGGTTGTTCGGAAACGACTTTGACCCCGTCCACCGGTTCCTGGATCTTGCAGCCCTGGGGACCGCAGCCGATGTGGTGCCGGCGGTAGGCGACAACAGGATCATGCTCAAGGAAGGGATTAAACTGATCCATGCGGGACAGAGGGCCGGCATACGGGCGCTGAAGAGCGTTGCGGGAATACGGTCCGATTTTTTCAAGACATCCCTCCTCTATTACCTGCTGATCCCTCGGATTAACGCGGCCGGGCGCATCGCGGATGCGACGGATGTGGTGCGGCTCCTGACGACGCGGTCTGACAGCGAGGCGGAGGACCTGGCGCTATGGCTGAACGGGCTGAACAGCAAGCGGCAGGAGATCGAGGAGGCTGTCCATAATGAGGCCCTGGCGATGCTCGGGAAAATGGAGGTCGGCGACGGCGCCATTGTCCTCGCTTCCGGGGGATGGCATCTGGGAGTTGTGGGAATCGTGGCCTCGAGGATCGCGGAGAAATATTATCGTCCTGCCATTGTCCTTTCCGTGAAAGACGGGGTTGCCAAAGGCTCCGGCAGGAGTATTCCCCCCTTTGATATGCACTCCGGTCTCACCCGCTGCAGGGATATTCTCAAAAGATTCGGGGGCCACAAGCAGGCGGCAGGAGTGGGTCTGGCGGAAGAGCATATCACGGAGTTCAGAGAGAGGCTTTCCTCCGTTTTCATGGAGGAGCTGTCCGGCGACGATCTGATTCCCGTATTGAACATCGATGCCGCCGTGAAGATGTCCGAAGTAACTATTCCATTGATTGACGAGTTGGCCCGGCTGGAGCCCTTCGGCTATGGCAACGAGGAACCCGTTCTGGGGGCGAGAAACCTCGAGGTGCTGCAGCCGAGGATCGTGGGCAATAACCATCTCAAAATGCACCTGCGCCAGAACGGACGCAGGGTGGACAGCATCGGTTTTGCCTTCGGTGAGCTTCTGCAGCATCTTGCGGAGAACTGCCGTATCGATGCAGCCTTTCTGCCGGTGATCAACGAATGGGACGGGGGAAGGTACCTTCAACTGAACCTGAAGGCCATCCGCCCATCGCGGGCCAACGGACAATAAGGGGCAATCAGAAGTGGTATCATTTCCCGATCGCTCTTCCCCCTGCTGCCTCCCCCTCCTCTGCACCTCCTCTTTGTGCCGCAACTTTATGACACGAGGTGCGCATATTTCGTCACTCCGGTGAAAACCGGAGTCCAGAAGTCTTTGAAAACTCTGGATTCCGGCTCTTGTCCCGGCCCAGTCCGGGATCTGCCGGAATGACAGAGAGGGGAAATCCTTACCTTGCAAAGTCATTTATTGCATGTGCGTACGTCGTGTTTATAAAAACATATTCGTTCTATTGAATTTATCAGTCCGTTTTATCCATAATACGGTGATTTGCTGGTGGACAGAACGGGAAAGGTGCCCATGAGAGTCACAATACAGGATTTTTTGAAAAAGAAGAAAGACGGGCAGAAGATCACGCTTATTACCGCCTACGATTTTCCCTTCGCACAGATCGCCGACGAGGCCGGTATGGATGCGCTCCTTGTGGGCGACTCTCTGGCGAATGTGGTACAGGGCCTGGAAAATACCCTTCCCGTCACTATGGATGAGATGATCTACCATTCAAAGATGGTTGCCCGGGCTGCAAGAAGCGCCATGGTCATCGGTGACATGCCCTACCTTTCCTACCAGGTCTCCCTTCCCGATGCGATACGGAACGGGGGCAGGTTTCTCAAGGAGGGCGGGGCCCATGCGGTGAAGATGGAAGGGGGGCGTGAGGTGGCGGACACGGTGGCCGCGATGACGCGGTCCGAAATACCGGTCATTGCCCATATTGGCCTCACTCCGCAGGCGATTCACCGGATGGGTGGTTACAAGGTGCAAGGGAGGACCGAAAAAGAAGCGGAGAAACTCAAAGAAGATGCCAGGATTCTTGAGGATGCCGGGGCTTTCGCCCTCCTCCTCGAGGCCATTCCCGCAGAGCTTGCCCGCCAGATAACGGAGGGACTTTCCATCCCCACCATCGGCATCGGCGCCGGCCCCCACTGCGACGGTCAGGTCCTGGTGCTCCATGACGTGCTCGGGCTCTTCGACCGGTTTGTGCCAAAATTCGTGAAGAAGTATGCAACCCTTAAAGAGGATGCCGCAAAGGCGATACGGCACTACAAAGAAGAGGTGGAGAAAGGGGTCTTTCCCGGCGGCGAGCACTCGTTTTAACCTGGAGAAGGCCGTCTCCTGAAGCAGGGTGTCTCATAGGGGAAGCGCGTATGAAGCGCTTTCCGGGAGGTCAGAATGGCAAAAAAAGCTGTCTATGTATGCGTAAAGAGGGACATTACCCATCCCATCAGCTGGGCGTTAAAAGAGTTCGAGGGCAGGATCAGTGTGCGGTATTTCGACACCACAAAGCTGCTGGGCGTTGCTCTGACCGATGCGGAAGAGGGGATCGTCATTATCCTGGATTCCGTTATGGCGGAAGAGTCCACTCTCCCTTTTGCCGCCGCCCAGAAGGCGGAGAAGCCCTTTCTCAAGTTTCTTCTCATTGTCTCTTCCGGGACTTCCAAAGAGGAGGTCATCGGGATCATCCAATCAAAGGTGGTCAGCGGAGTCCTCATCAGGCCTTTTACCGCCGAGCAGGTGAGTGATAATATCTACAAGCTCTGCTCCTTCGAAAAGCCCACGGAGGTTCCGTGGTATATGAAGACCGGGCTCCAGTAACTCTTTCATTTCGCGCTTACCCCCGGCGGCTGTCATCAGGGCAATCGCATCACAATGCCTGATCAGTAGGTCTTCTCTTGTGATTGCTTCGCTCCGCTCCTAATGACACGCAGGGTCATTTTAGAAAGAATCCCTGCTGCTCCGGGGATCAGGGGCTCGCAATGACAGAGGGAAAAGGGCTGGCAATGACAAAAGAAAAAGGGCTGGCAATGGCAGGGGAGTGATCCCTCTCTTTTGACTCTCTTCTGTTTCTTTCCTTTGTCTCTCTTCTGTCTTTTTCTGCCTCACCTACTGCCTCTCTTCTGCCGTATCTTCTGCCGTATCTGCTGCCGTATCTTCTGCCTCACCCTGCCTTCCTCTGTCTCTCCTCCTGTCTTTGTCATTGCGAAGGGTCGTACCCTGAAGCAATCTCCCTGTCGTCCTGGTGTCGTCCTTGTGCTATCATTTACCTATGATAGAGATAGACGGCAGCTTCGGCGAGGGCGGGGGCCAGATACTGCGTACGGCCTTGAGTCTTTCGTGCCTTCTGCAAAAGCCCTTCGAAATCATCAACATCAGAAAGAACCGGAAAAAGCCCGGTCTCATGCCCCAGCATCTCGTCTGCGTAGAGGCGGCGCAACGCATTTCCGGCGCGCGGGTTGAGGGAGGGGAAAAGGGCTCTACCCGCCTTTCTTTCTCCCCGGGGAGGGTAAAGGGCGGCGAGTATGTATTCGATATCGGCACTGCCGGTTCCACCTCCCTGGTGGCGCAGACGGTGGTTCCGGCTCTCCTTTTTGCGGGGAGAAGAAGCAGTATTACCCTGCGCGGGGGAACCCATGTCCCCTTCAGCCCTCCTTTTCACTACCTTTCCGAAGTCTTTGCCCCGCTGCTGGAAAAAATGGGTATTATGGTACGGTTCTCCCTTGTCTCATGCGGATTCTATCCGAGAGGAGGCGGAGAGATTCATGCAGAGGTGTTTCCGGCGGGCGAGATCCTTCCGGTGCATATGACGAAGAGGGGCACGATCACGGCAGTGCGGGGCTACTCGGGGGTGGGCAATCTCCCCCTGTCCATAGCGGAAAGACAGCGGAGCGTCGTGCTGGAGAAGGTACAATCCCTTGAGGGGATGCCCTCCCCGGTAACGATAGAGCTGCTCGAAGCGCCGACTCCGGGACAGGGGACTTTCGTTTTTCTCCTCGTGGAGGCCGAGCAAACCCGGGCGGGCTTCTCCTCTATCGGGGAAAAGGGCAAGAGGGCCGAAATAGTAGGAGGGGAGGCTGCCGATGAGCTCATCCGGTACTACCAGGGTCATGCCGCCCTGGACCAGCACATGGCAGACCAGATTGTCCTGTATATGGCACTGTGCAAAGGGGAATCGACCTTTACCACCGCCTGCATCACCGAGCACCTCCTGACCAATTTGTGGGTGATCCGACGGTTCCTCCCTGTTCGCTCCGAGGTTGTGGGGGAACGGGGGGAAAAGGGAGACGTGACAGTATATCCTGCACTATACGCACCCGTATGATAAGGAGCTGAACATGAGATTCTCCGCACTTTCTTTACTTTTCTTTTTACTTGTTCTGCCGGGATGCGCCCTTGTGAACGTATCCCTCGCCCCTGCGACAAAGCCCCTCGAAGAGGAGGTGCTCGAAGGAGAGGGCGCCCCGAAAATCCTTCTCATCGACCTGGACGGATTGATCAGTTTCAAAGAGAAAGCGGGGGGGCTGAAGCTCAGGACGAAGCCTTCGCAGGTGGCGTTTTTCAGGGAGGCGCTTCGTAAGGCGGAAGCGGATCCTGCTGTTGTGGGCGTGATCGTGAGGATCAACTCCCCCGGCGGCAGCGTCGCCGCAAGCGACACGATCTACCATGAAATAATGCGCTTCAAAAAGGGGAGGAAAATACCCGTGTACGCGCATATAATCGAAGTAGGTGCCTCGGGGGGCTACTATGTCGCCGCCGCCGCCGACCGCATCGTCGCCAGCCCCACTGCGATCACGGGCAGTATCGGTGTCATCGCCATGAAGCTCACCGTCGAGGGGCTCCTTTCAAAGATAGGCGTCTCCGATGAGATCTATAAATCGGGCCCGAAGAAGGACTTCTGGTCGCCCTTCCGCCCGAGCACGCCGGAAGAGAGAGAAATGCTCCAGGATATCATCGACAGGCTCTTCTCGCGCTTTGTCGAGGTGGTCTCGGCAAGCAGAAAGAAGCTGTTGACGCAACAGGAGGTGCGAGCCCTTGCCGACGGACGGATATTCACGGCACCGGTCGCCCTCACTGCAAAGCTTATCGATCAGGTAGGCTACCTGGACGAGACCATCGAGACGATGAAAAAGGAGCTGGCCCTTGCACAGGCCAGGGTAGTGATGTATGCCCGCCCCGGGACCTTCACGTCGAATATCTATTCCGAAATGCCCCTGCCGGTCCCGGAAACCGTAACCCTCATCTCCATCAACGCAGAGGATCTGTCGCCCCTTTCAGGGGTACGCTTCATGTATCTCTGGAACCCGTAACGGCTGTCGCGGACGGGTGCTTCATATCGCTCCGGCGTGAGGTGCCGCGAGCGCCTTTTCGAAGGGGATGCGCATCTCTTTCGGAAGCCCTGCTATGGCGTTCCGTATCGCTTCCGACGAGACCACCTCCACCGGCACCGATATCGCCGCGCGGACGTGCAAATCTGCAGTTGCATACCCTGCATGCTCTTTCTTGCCCACGTTCTCAGCTTCCTCAAAGGACGCAATGCCTGCCCGACTCTGCACCAGCTGGACGAACTCCCCGTATTCCATCTCTCCTCCTTTCTTTGTCATTGCGAAGGGCCGTACCCTGAAGCAATCTTTTTCTTCTGTCTTTCTCTCTCCCTTTCCCTCAACCTGTCTTTTTCGGTATCCTGAAGCAATCCCCTTGTTTTCCCTTGCATCGCTCTTTTCATGCCTTTGCCCTCTACGGGGGCCGGAGAGGGTTCCGTATGGCATAGGTACTACCCTCCCGGGAGTTTTTCGGGCCGTCGGTCCGGTTTTGATTGCATATTGAAGGTACTTGCAAAGAGTGGTACTATTGGACAAGTCGGGATTCTTTGTATTGACTCCATGGCTCCCGATAAAGAGGAGAGGAGTTCGGAGGTGCCCATGACCGCGCCGACAACAACCCGTGTGCAGCAACATACGAAGGCAAGGGTCAATGAGCGTATCAGAGAGCAGATAGAGAGGAATATCACCTATTACGCGTGCATTGACGGAAAAGAGGATGGCGCTCTCGATGCACGGCTCAGGGAACTTGATCATGAGTGGGATATTGAGCGTCTTCTCGAAGCCAATGCCGCCTCATTCTTTCTGCTGGGGCTTGTCCTTGGCATTTTCGTACATGCGGTATGGTTTCTCCTTCCCGTGGCCGTCGCTGCCTTTCTGCTGCAGCATGCTATCCAGGGCTGGTGCCCGCCGGTGCCGGTTTTTCGCCGCCTCGGGATCCGTGCGGCGGCGGAAATCGATGCGGAGAGATACGCGCTCAAAGTGCTGCGAGGGGATTTCGATGAGGCCCTCCGGACCGCTTACGGCAGTTGTGCGGATAAGGCTGCCCGCCTGCTTGAGTCGGTGGAGCGATAGGCTGAGAGAGGGTGTTCCGGAGCAGGATGTGTCCACCCGGAATCCTCAGGGCAGGAGTCGCCTCCTTACCGGGATCGGTACGTTGCCGGAGCCTGAACGCTTTCTTCCGGCTCCGGTACCCCGGGCAGGAATCACTCGATTTTGAGTACTCCCCGCCGGCAGCTATGCCATATGCCCACCCCGGGCATCTGCTGTTTCCTCTTCAGCCATGCGATATTGTCGAGTAAAATTCATGAAAAAGGCTTCGTATTGCTTTGAAAGTTCCTATCATTTACAATGAATAGGCTTTTTCCTGATCTTCAGAGAAACACCTCCAGCCAGGGTGTGTATGCAAACACACCCTGGTAAAGCGCTTCAACCCAATGTGAAAAGGAGCTCCTGATGGCCAAAGAGAGAGGCAGTAGTGCAGTACCCCAGCTCCGGTTACCCAAGAGTCCCACGGGAATCACAGGCTTTGATGAAATCACCAACGGAGGCGTCCCCAAAGGGAGGCCGACCCTGGTCTGCGGCGGGGCGGGGAGCGGCAAGACCCTTTTTGCCATGGAGTTCCTCGTCAGAGGGGCTACCGAATACAAGGAGCCCGGGGTTTTCGTCGCCTTTGAGGAGACCCCTCCCGAGCTTATCCAGAATGTCGCCTCCCTTGGCTTCAGACTGGATGAACTGGTTGACAAGAAGAGGCTTATCCTCGACCATGTCCACATCGAACGTAGCGAGATCGAAGTGACGGGCGAGTATGACCTGGAGGGATTATTCGTCAGGCTCGGCTATATGATCGACTCCATTGGTGCGAAACGTGTGGTCCTCGACACCCTTGAGGCACTCTTTGCGGGCTTGCCCAACGAGGCGATACTCCGTGCCGAGCTGAGGCGGCTCTTCACATGGCTCAAGGACAAGGGAGTGACCGCGGTCATCACCGCTGAAAGAGGTCCCAAAGGGGAACTGACACGCCATGGCCTTGAGGAGTATGTCTCCGACTGTGTCATCCTGCTCGACCACCGGGTGATCGAACAGGTTTCCACCCGGCGCCTCCGTATCGTCAAATACAGAGGGACCCTGCACGGCACCAACGAATATCCCTTTCTGATCGAGCAGGACGGCATCTCCCTCCTGCCCATCACCTCCGTTGAGCTTAAGCATAAGGTAAGCAATGAGCGGGTCTCTACCGGCGTTGCGCGCCTGGACACCATGCTGGGAGGGGGCTATTACAAGGGGAGCACGATCCTGGTTTCCGGTACGGCGGGGACCGGAAAGACCAGTATTGCCGCTTCATTCGCCGATGCCGTCTGCCGAAGCGGCAAGAGGTGCCTTTACCTGGCCTTTGAGGAGTCAGAGCCCCAGATTGTAAGGAACATGCGCAGTATCGGCATCAATCTTGATCCCTGTATAAAGAAAGGGCTGCTCAAATTCCATGCCTCGCGCCCTACAGCCTACGGCCTTGAGATGCACCTGGTGAGGATCCACGCCCTCATCAACGAGCTCAAGCCCGACGCCGTTATCATGGACCCCCTCTCCAGCATGGTCAATATCGGCAGCCCCCTGGAGGTCGACTCCATGCTGGGCCGCCTCATCGATTTCCTCAAAGGCAGGGGGATCACCGGGCTGTTCACGAGCCTTGCCCACCCCGAAACCACCGAGCAGACCGAAGTGACGATCTCCTCCTTGATCGATACCTGGATACTGCTCAGGACGGTGGAGAGCAGCGGGGAGCGTAACCACATTCTCCATATTCTGAAATCAAGGGGCATGGCCCACTCCAACCAGGTACGGGAGTTTCATATCACGAATAACGGAATACGGCTTACCGACGTCTACATCGGTGAGGGACAGGTCTTCACCGGCTCCGCTCGCGCTGCGCAGGAGGCGAGAGACAGGGCCGGGACCCTCGCCCGCAAGCAGGAAGCCGAACACCGGCAGCGGGAGTTCGATCGGAAGAGGAAGCTGGCCCGGGCGCAGATGGAGGCCCTCACGCTGCAGATGCGGCAGGATGAGGAAGAGTTCAGAATGGCTCTTACGCAGGATCGGCTGCGTGAAGAGGCCCGGATGCTGGAGAGGAACCGCTCATCGGAAATACGCAAGGCGGATGCCGCTGCGGAGCCTTCGAAGAGAACGAGCAGGAAGTAAGGGGGAGAGGGGAGGATGGCATCTGTGGGAAAGAAGACGACGCGAAAGACTGTACCCTCTGCGCCGGGCAGAAAAACTGCTCCGATAGGGAAGGAAACAAGGGAGAATGCTACCCCTCCCGGGGTATCCAAAAAGCCTCCGGCAAAAGCGGCGGCGGGAAAGGGAAGGAAGAGAGAGGTGTCCGATGAGGGCTTTTTTGATCTTCGCCTCTATGTGGCGGGGCAGACGCCCAAGTCCCTTGCCGCACTGGCGAACCTGAAAAATATCTGTGAGGAGTATCTGAAAGGCAAGTACCGTTTGGAGGTAATCGATCTGGTGAGAAATCCCAAGCTTGCCCAGGGGGATCAGATATTGGCTGTTCCTACCCTGGTGCGGAAGCTCCCCCCTCCCCTGAAGAAGATCATTGGGGACCTGTCGAATACCGAGAGGGTCGTTGTGGGGCTCGATATACGTCCGCGATAAGGAGAACGAATGGCAAAGAGGAAAGAGCAGACGGCACTTGAGGATTTCGAGAGAGCCCTCGCCAGGGAGGACATTCAATTCGTGCTGCGGCTCTATGTGACGGGGGCGACGAAGAGATCAGCAAAGGCAATAGAGAGCATCAGGAGGATTTGTGAGGAGTACCTGAAAGGCCGCTATGAGCTTGAGATCATCGATATCTACCAGCACCCGGAGTTTGCCGGTGAGGAGCAGGTGATCGCCGCCCCCACGCTCGTCAAAAAACTGCCGCAGCCCATACGCAAACTGATCGGCGACATGTCGGATGAGGACCGTATTCTCATAGGGCTCGGGCTTAAGCGGCAGAAGGAGACAGGGAAAGCGAAGAGCACTCCGATACAGAAAGAAAATGTCCCAAAGAAGAAAGAGTGACCTCATCAGAGAGATAGAAGCGCTGCGCGCCAGGGTGGAGGAGACGGAAGAGATCCTGCGCGCTATCAGGAGCGGAGGGGTTGACGCCCTTGTCGTCGCCGCCCCCGAGGGTGACCGGGTATTTACCCTGAAAGGCGCGGAAACCCCCTATCGTACCATTGTCGAGAGTATGAACGAGGGGGCGGCGACGCTTACCGCCAGCGGCGTTATCCTCTATGCAAACACACGCCTTGCCAAAATGCTCACTCTCTCCCTGCCAAAAGTCATCGGCTCGTCGCTCTTCGATATTACTCCGGAGCAGGAGCACCGTCGGCTTGCGGGGTTTCTTGAACAAGGCGTGAGGGAATATGCCAGGAGCGAGACTTCCCTGATCACCGGCAAGGGCGCCTTATTGCCGGTCCAGATCTCGCTGCACCGCCTGGCCTTTGACGATGTGTTCGGCCTGAGCGCGGTGATCACCGATATCAGTGAGAGGAAACACGCGGAGGAAATACTGGAGAAGAGGGTTCAGGAGCGTACCGCAGAATTGAGGGCAGCGTACGGCAAGCTCCAGATGGAAATGGCAGTACGCAAGCAAGCCGAGGAGGAACTGAAGGAGAGCGAGGAACGGTTCAGGACGCTTGCGGACAATATCGCTCAGCTTACCTGGATGGCGGATGAGAGGGGCTGGATTTTTTGGTACAACAAGAGGTGGTATGAATACACCGGCACTACTTTAGAGGAAATGCAGGGCCGGGGCTGGCAGAAAGTGCTTCATCCCGACTATGCCGGAGGGGTGGTGGAGAAGATAAGCCACTGCTTTAAGACCGGAGAGTATTGGGAAGACATCTTCCCCTTGCGCGGCAAGGACGGACAGTACCGCTGGTTTCTCTCCCAAGCTATTCCGATCAGGAATGCACAGGGCCGGGTGGTGCGCTGGTTCGGCACTCATACCGACATCACCGAGCAGAAGCGGGCGGAGGAGATGATCACCCATCAGGCGCATCACGATGCCCTGACCGGGCTGGCGAATAGAATGCTCTTTACCGATCACCTCACCTTTGCCCTGACCCAGGCACACCGGTACCAAAAGCAGCTGGCTGTCCTGTTTTTAGACCTCGACCGGTTCAAGACCATCAATGATACCCTGGGACATACGACGGGAGATGAATTGCTCAAAGAGGTTGCCGGAAGACTGCGGTCATGCATCCGTGAGACGGACACCGTGGCCCGCCTTGGCGGCGATGAGTTTACTATCCTGCTGTCCCAGGTGGCTCATCTGAAGGATATCTCCCGGATTGCGGAGAAGATCATGGAAGCATTCGAGCAACCCTTTGCCCTTGGGGAGCATTCCTTTCATCTGACCACCAGCATCGGCATCAGCGTCTATCCCGAGGACGGCTCGGATGCCGAGACCCTGATCAAGAATGCCGATATCGCGATGTACCATGCAAAAGAGCAGGGGAGGAACGCGTATCAGTTCTACAGCCCTGCCCTGAACATCAGGACCCTGGAGCGGATAATCCTTGAAAACAGCCTGCGGCAGACCCTTAAGCGGGGAGAGCTGGAGCTCTTCTACCAGCCCCAGTTCGACATCACCACCGGACAGATCGTCTGTACCGAGGCATTGATCCGGTGGAGGCACCCTGAGCTGGGCTTACTGAACCCGATGCAGTTCATTCCCATTGCCGAGGAGATCGGGTTCATTGTGTCCATCGATGAGTGGGTGCTCCGTACTGCCTGTGCCCAGAACAAGGCGTGGCAGGATGCGGGATACCCTCCGGTCTGTGTCACGGTCAATCTCTCTTCACGGCAGTTCCGGCATCCCCACCTGGTGGAGAGGGTCTCTGAGATCCTTCGGAAATCCGGGCTTGCGCCCCAGTGGCTGGAGCTTGAGGTGACCGAGACCATCGCCATGGAGGACGTCGAGCATACCATTCCCAGTGTGCGAAAATTGACCGAGATGGGCATTAACTTCTCCATCGATGATTTCGGGACAGGATATTCGTCGTTAAGTCACCTGAAAAGATTGCCGATTCAAAAACTCAAAATCGATAAATCCTTCATCAGGGACATCGTTACGAACCCTGATGACCGGGCGATCGTAAACGCCATCATCTCCATGGCGCACAGCATGAGCCTGAGGGTGGTGGCGGAAGGGGTGGAGACACAGGAGCAGCTCTGGCTGTTACATGCAAGCTGGTGTGATGAGATACAGGGGTACCTGGGCTCTCATCCCCTCTCCGCAGAGGAATATGAGCATTTCATCAGCAAAAACGGAGATCTTCATTTTTAGGTCGTGTACGCATTTCCGGAGTAATGCCATTCCACAAAAGTGCAGAGTAACGGGGAGGAAATCATTACTGAATTCTGCGAGGAGAGGGCAGCCGGAGTGTACTGTCCGGCTGCCCTCTCCCCTATCTATGTCTCCCTGCAGTCTTCCTTGACGGAGAGTTCTTTGCCGGAAGGGCGCTCCTCCCGTGTCTGCCTGCTTCCCTCGCCTCACCCGGCTTGCGGGCCGGGGCCGGTTGGCGCGGAGGGCGGACAACCCCGTTATCCCTCTCCGGTGCGGGGGCGTTGTAATCAAACCCCTCCACCATGCGTCGCTCGATAGAGGCACCGAGGACCCGTTCGATGCCGCGCACCATCTCCGTATCCTCTTTCGTGACCAGGGTGTATGCATCTCCGCTCCGGGCAGCGCGGCCGGTCCTGCCGATGCGGTGAATGTACGCCTCGGTGGTATCGGGGATATCATAGTTGATGACGTGGGATATCTGTGTCACATCGATCCCACGGGCAGCGATATCGGTCGCCACCAGGATCTGAAAGGTGCCGTTACGGAAACCATTCATAGCGGCCTGCCTCCGCGATTGCGAGAGGTTTCCCTGCAGAGAGGCCGTCCGGTGGCCGATCTTTTCCAGTTGTTCCGCCAGGCGTTTGGCCCGGTGTTTGGTGCGGGTGAATATCAGAACGGACTCGGTAGCGGAATGGCGTAACAGCTTGATAAGCAAGGGTGTTTTCAAATGCTGCGGTACCGGGTAGATGGCATGGCTGACGGTTTCCGCCGGTGCGGTGGTGCTCACCTGGATCGTGACCGGATCATTCAGGACGTCATGGGCAAGATGCCGTATTGCATCGGGCATGGTGGCCGAGAAGAGCAGTGTCTGCCTTTGCCGGGGGAGATGTTTGAGTATCCGCCGGATATCGGGGAGAAAGCCCATATCGAACATATGGTCGGCCTCGTCGAGAACCAGCACCTCCAACCGGGAGAGGTCGATCGTCCCCTGACCGATGTGGTCGAGGAGGCGTCCGGGGCAGGCTACTACAATTTCAACGCCGCGTTTCAGCTTATCGACCTGGGGACCCATGCCCACGCCGCCATAGACGGTGGCGCTCCGGAGTCCTGTCTTCTGTCCCAGGCTGCAGATCGCCTCGTGGATCTGCTCCGCCAGTTCGCGGGTGGGGGCGATGACGAGGGCCCGAACGTGGCGGCGGCCTCCGTGCATGAGTCGATGCAGGATGGGCAGGACGAAGGCGGCGGTCTTGCCGGTGCCTGTCTGCGCCAGTCCCATGATGTCGCGTCCCGTCAGGACCGGCGGGATTGCCTGTGCCTGGATCGGCGTCGGCGTGCTGTATCCAGCAGCCGCAATTCCGGCCGCAACGTGGGGGTGCAAGTTAAATGTCTGGAATTCCATTAAGCTCCTTTTTTTCTGCCGTCGGGGACAAAAAAAGCCCCGGTGTATTCCGGGGCTTACTATGATGTAGTTTTTATCCGGGTACAGCAGTTGTGATCATCAAGCATAGCAGCTTTACGGAAGCCCTGTCAATGAGGAGATGCGAGGGGAGGTGAATTCAGATTGCCCCGCTATATCCCGCTCAGTCCCATGGATTCTGCGAGGGCCTTGTTCATGATTTCCCCCCGGTAGGTATTCAGTGCGCTGCGCAGCGGGGCGTCCTCTCTCAGTGCCCCCTCGACCCCGCTGTTTGCCAGCATTCTGATGTAGGGGAGCGTCGTATTGGTGAGGGCGAGAGTGGAGGTGCGCGGATACGCCCCCGGCATATTCGATACCGCGTAGTGGAGCACCCCCTCTACTATGTAGACGGGACTGTCATGAGTGGTGGGTCTCGATGTCTCCGCACAGCCGCCCTGGTCCACGGACACATCGACAATCACCGCTCCTCTCCTCATTGTCGGGAGCATCTCCTTCGTGATGAGCAGGGGGGTCCTGCCCCCCGGCACGAGAACGGCGCCGACAACAATATCGGCGTACCGTACCTCCTCCCGGACGGCATGCGCGGTGACGGGCAAGGTCTTTACTCTCCCGAGGAACAGTTCGTCGATCTTCTGGAGCCTTTCCGTGCTTTTGTCGATGACGACCGTCTCCATGCCGATCCCCATGCTGATACGGGCGGCATTGGTTCCCACGACACCCGCCCCCAGGATAACCGTTTTTGCAGGCTTCACCCCCACTGTCCCGGTAGGGAGCACCCCCTCTCCCCCATGGATTTTCTGGAGATACACTGCCCCCATCAAAGGTGCCATCCTGCCCGCGATCTCGCTCATGGGGAGAAGGAGGGGAAGCCCGCCGTTCTTCTCCAGGGTCTCATAGGCAAAACCGGTGACCTTTCTGCGGAGGAGGAGTTCGGTGAGTTCCCGGTTGGGTGCGAGATGAAGATACGTAAAGAGGATCTGCCCTTCGCGGAGGAGGTCGTACTCCGCGGCAACCGGCTCCTTGACCTTTACGATGAGGTCCGCCTTCCGGAAAAGAGAGGCCCTGTCCATCAGCTCTGCCCCGGCGGCACGATACTCCTCATCGCCGAATCCGCTTCCCGCTCCCGCACCGGTCTCGACGAGGAGAGAATGACCGTCCCTTTTCAGTTCTGCAATTCCGGGGGGAGTCATGCCGACCCTGTATTCCTCTTTCTTTACCTCTTTTGGAACGCCGATGACCATGGAGAGCTCCTTTCCCGTGACGGTACTATCATTTTCATTCACATCTTAGCATAAATCACAAAACGTTACCTACCGGCTCAGCGCCTGGGGGTGCGATCAATAGTAGCGATATATCTATTGCGTTATAAAAAGTAGTGTGGAGTCATCGTTCTCACAAGAGATTTCTGTATCTCCAGTGCAATGGATTCATGCTAATGCGCTCTCTGTCGGGGGAGGGTCGGGGCAGGGGGATTCGATATCCTTGCAATGCGACAGGATCATGGTATTCCCTCGCGGATAGTTGTTCAGATCCTTGTCTCCTCCGGGTAGGCTCTCCGCTGACCTCTCCCCTCTGTTCCGTGTCAGGGGAGTCAAGGAGTCCTTCACTCCCCGACCTCTTGTTCTGCCTCTCTACCGCTCACTCCGTTACCACAGCGCAAACTCGCTTCCGCTCAAACATGCACTGTGGTGGCCACTCCGTTTCACGAAGAGAGGAGACGAACAAGAGCTAAGGTCCGCTCAGAACTCCCCTCCTCCCCTCTCTGAGAGAGGGAGCACTCACCCCCTGTCCCCTGGTTTATTCTTGTCAAGGACTCCCCTCTCCTTCATCATGCATGCCCATCAAACATGCATTCCTTTTGGGAGAGAGAGAAAGAGGGGGTCCCTCTCCCCTCTCTTTTCTTCTGTCGTCATCCCGGCGGATCCTCTGAGCCGGGATCCAGTCCTTTTCCGAAAGACTCCGGTTCAGAGACTCTGGACCCCGGCTTTCGCCGGGGTGACGGCTTTGAGGGATTCTGACTCTCTCCGGGGTGACGGAGTAGAGGAGCTCAGGCTTTCTCCGGGGTGACGGATTCTGAAGCAAAACATGTAGGGGGGCAAGGGGGTATCCTTTTCTCTGCAGCGAGCGTCTGGGATAGCAGAGGGGGCCGGACATAGGGAAAACACGTCCTGTCCCCCTTGAATGCGTGAAGGGAATCAGGGGAGATATCAGATCAGGAGATCCCCTGAGATCAGGGAGGAATTCACTCGCAAAGAAAGAGGGTGCCCCCTGGACCCATGCCGGAGGATGCCTATTCAGACAGTTTCTTGTGTGGTCGTTTCCTTATCGTCAAGAGACGCAACAATACGCTCCCGCTACCTCTTTCCCCCCTGCTGCCTTCTCCGTGCCTGAATAGTAATTGAGGAGGGCTGTTGTTAGTGCTATAATAATCCTGCATTTCCGCAGTATTCCAAGTATTCCGGAGAGGAGAGCCCGATGAAGGTAGCCACCGCGCAGGAGATGAGGGAGATCGACAGAATTACCATCGAAGAGTACGGCATCCCCGGCCCTGTGCTGATGGAGAGGGCGGGGCTCGCTGTCGCGCGGAAGGTGCGGGAGTTCTTTCCCCGGAAAAAGGCGGTGGTCCTCTGCGGGGGCGGCAACAACGGCGGCGACGGACTGGTGGCGGCACGGGATCTTTTCAACGGGGGAAATGCGGTGCAGGTCTTTCTTCTGGCGAAAAAGGGTGCCCTGAGCCCCGATTGCGCCGCGCAATACCGGATTGCAAAGAAAATGGGCGTTCCCGTGACCTTCTGCAGAACGGTGGAAGCGGAAGAGTTTCGCGATGCAGTGGTGATCGATGCCCTTTTCGGTACCGGGCTCGGCAGGCCGGTGCAGGGGGAGCTTGCCCGGCTGTTTTCGCGGGTAAACGCTACGGACGTTCCGGTGATTTCCGTTGATATTCCCTCGGGCATCTCCTCCGATACCGGGGAGGTAATGGGGGAGGCAATAGCGGCTGATTATACGGTCACCTTCGGTCTCCCGAAGAGGGGACATCTCCTGTATCCCGGCGCAGGGTATGCGGGTGCTCTTTTTGTCGAGGATATCGGCTTTCCCTCTTCTCTCGTTGCTGCGGATACGATTCCTGTGGAAAGGGTCGACAGGGACTCGGTAGCGGGCATGATCGCACCGCGACGGAGGAATTCCTACAAGGGAGATTACGGTCATGTCCTCGTTATTGCGGGCTCCCGGGGAAAGACGGGTGCGGCCCTGATGACGGCGCGGGCGTGCCTCCGGAGCGGAACGGGGCTGGTGACTCTTGGGGTACCCGAAACGCTGCTGGATGTTTTCCAGGGAGGGGTGACCGAGGAGATGTGCATCCCTCTGCCCGACGACGGCACCGGCATGCTGGGGACGGGATCGGCGGAGGAGATCCTCGAATTCTCCGCGCAGAAAACCGATGTGATTGCTGTCGGTCCCGGTATAGGGGTTTCCGGCGGGACACTGCGGGTGATGGAGGAGCTGGTGAAGAGGTCCACCGTGCCCCTGGTCATCGACGCGGACGGTATCAATGCCCTGGGCAGGGCAGCGGGGGACGAAAAGGGAATCAGGGATCTCCTGGGGAGCGCGAAGTCCCCTGTCGTCCTCACTCCCCATCCCGGGGAAATGGCACGTCTTCTGCCCGGCTCGGGATACGGCAGCGGGGAGGTGGAGCGGGAAAGGATCGACATAGCGCTGTCCTTTGCAAAGGAGACGGGCACGTATCTCGTCCTGAAAGGGGTCCCCACGGTAACCGCTTCTCCGGAAGGAAATGCGTTTCTGAATACTTCCGGCAATCCCGGAATGGCCACCGGCGGCTCCGGGGATGTGCTGACGGGAGTGATCGCTTCCCTTTTGGGACAGGAGATGAGCCCGCTGCATGCAGCGGTGCTCGGAGTCTATCTCCACGGGCTCGCGGGGGACTGCGCGGCCGCGCAGAAGGGGGAGCACTCTCTCATTGCCTCGGACATTATCCACTCCCTTCCCGATGCCTTTGCCGCTTGCCGTACGGGTAAAGAGAAGTAGTGGAGGGGAAGGATTCTATGGTTGATACATCAGGCATGGTGCTTCCTCCCCTTTTGGCAGGTCTGCCCGTACGGGGCTTCTTTACGACGAAGGCGCTGAATGGCGACCTGAAGGCGGTGGCCCGGATACTCGCCCTTCCCGTATCGCACCTCTATCTTCCCCTTCAGAAGCATACGGACCGGGTTGTAGTGGTGGATCATGATCTGGAGCCGGGGATTGCTGACGCGGTGGTGACGAACAGAGCAGGGGTCCTTATCGGCATCCAGGTGGCGGACTGTGTTCCTCTTCTCCTGTATGACAGAAAGAGACAGGTAGTGGGCGCCGTCCACGCCGGCTGGAGGGGGACCGGGGCCGGAATCCTGAAGGGTACGGTTCATGCGATGGGGGAGCGGTTTTCTTCCGACCCTTCCGATATCCTGGTGGCGGTGGGACCGAGCATCAAGGGATGCTGCTACGAAGTAGGGCATGAGGTGGTCGAAGCGGTCCGTAAGGCCTCAGGTGAAGGGGAGTATTACCGGAAGAAGGGAGAGAAATACTATATAGATCTGCCCTTGGCCAACAGGCTGCAGGCCCTTTCTCTCGGCATTCCCCCGGAAAACATATGGGTATCCGACGAATGTACTTTCTGCCTGCCCCATAAATATTATTCCTACCGGTTCGGCAAAGGAACGACAGGGCGGCAGTGCGGATTCATAGGAATTGTCTGAATCGGAGTTGTGGTTTATAATAAAAGCACCCGAAGCGGTAACTGAACGGTATAAGGAGAGGACATGCTGCGAGCGAAAGATATCATGACGCGTGAGGTGATTACCGTAAAGCCCTCCACAACGGTGGAGGAGCTTGCGAAGCTCCTCACGGAACACAGAATAAGCGGCGCCCCTGTGGTGAATGACCGGGGGGAACTGATCGGCATTGTCACGGAGCATGACCTTATCAGCCGGAACAAGAGGCTGCATATCCCTACGGTCATGAGGCTTTTCGATGCCTATATCATGCTCGAGAGCCCCGGGACCATCGAGAAAGAGATTAAAAAGATGGCCGCGACAGCCGTAGGCGATATCTATACAAAAGAGGTGATCACCGTTACCGGGGACACCACGGTGGAAGAGATCGCCACCATCATGTCTGAAAAGAAGGTGCATCTTATTCCTGTCGTGGAGGGGAAGACTCTCCGGGGCATCATCGGCAAGATAGATGTTGTCAAAGGGATGACGAAATAAAGAAGAGGAGTGCGGAGGGTAAAACGGCTCGGAGCGGCCTTTATGAGAATAATTACGGAATCGCCTGAGGAGACGGAAGCGGCAGGCCGTGCCCTTGGCAGGTTTCTGAAGGAAAAGAAAAAAACGGGTGCCGTCTTCCTCTTCGGGGATCTCGGAGCCGGGAAAACAACCTTTATCAAGGGAATCGCCTCTGCTTTCGGGATACCTGAAAGGGATATCGGGAGCGCCAGCTTCGTCATTGCCGCCGAATACGAAACCACTCCCCCTTTTTACCATATCGACCTTTACCGCATGGAAGGAGAGGAGGACAGCGAGGCGTTGGGAATCTGGGAGTACATCGAATCCGGAGGCGTTGCGGTGGTGGAGTGGTCGGAACGGCTCTCCTCTCTTCCCGGCGGCGCCGTCACGGTTACCTTGAGCTACCATAATGAGCATGCGCGGGAGATTCTCGTTGAAGGCGTCCCCGATTCCGTCTTTACGGAAGAGACGAGAAAGAGTGATCGGCAGGGCGGAGCGTAGATGAAAAGGGTGGGCATCATCTGCAAGAAACCGAAGGCGGAGCCGATGATCCTGGTAAAGGAGCTCCTCCCCTGGCTCATACAGAAAGGGCACGAGGTGCTCCTCGACTCCGAAACGGCCGATTCCCTTTCCGTTGCGGGATATCCGAGGGTGCAGATACCCGAGAAGGCGGACATGATCATTGTCCTCGGGGGAGACGGAACCATGCTCGGAGTGGCCCGGCTTGTGGCGGGGAGAAATATACCGATTCTGGGCATCAATCTCGGGGGGCTCGGCTTCATCACCGAGGTGAACCGGGATGAGATATTCTCTGCCGTGGAGAAAGCCTTGTCCGGGGAGTATGTTATCGAGGAGAGAATCATGCTTTCCGCCCGTGTCTACCGGAGCGGGGAGACATTCCCCGATTTCTCCGTGCTCAACGACGTGGTCATCAACAAGGGGGCGCTGGCGAGGATGACGGATCTCGAAACCTTCGTAAACGGGGCGTATGTCACCACCTTCAAGGCGGACGGGCTGATCATCTCTTCTCCCACAGGCTCCACTGCGTATTCCCTTGCCGCAGGGGGACCGATCCTCTACCCGACATTGAACAGCATTATCCTGACCCCCATCTGTCCCCATACTTTGACCAACAGGCCCATCGTCCTGCCCGACTCCGTGGTGATCGAGGTCATCCTGAAGTCCGACAGCGAGGATGTCTTCCTCACCCTGGACGGGCAGAAAGGGTTTCCCCTGCAGAAGGGCGATGTGATCGAAATCAGGAAATCGGAATTCACGACGAAGCTCCTGATCGCCCCGGACCGTGATTACTTCAAGATCCTGAGGTCGAAGCTGAAATGGGGGGAGCGGTAAGTTGAGAAAGAGATTGCTTCAGGGAACGACCCTTCGCAATGACAAAGACAGGAGGAGAGACAGAGGAAGGCAGGGTGAGGCAGAACAAGGCAGAATAAGGCAGGATGAGACAGAGTGAGGCAGGGTAAGGCAGAAAAAGACAGAAGAGAGGGATCACTCCCCTGTCATTGCGTTCTTCCCTTTTGTCATTGCGAGCTCTTCTCCCTCTGTCATTGCGAGGAACGGAGTGACGAAGCAATCTCAAGGGGATACACATTGGCCGGGCATTTTGATGCGTTTGTTTGGGGGATGCTGCGGTATGCATACTGAGTTGAAGGAGAGCATAAGGACCCTGCTGGAGTTTTACCGGGAGCTGGGCTTCGAAAAACTACCCCTGCAGCTTCCGTGCGGCTCCGCGCAGTCCGATGCAATAAAAAGAGGAGTGCCGGACGGTGGAGTGTCTGCCGGGATGGCAAACTCTTCTTTCATACCCCCTGGTGAGCTACACGCCCATGAGGATTCCCGCGGAAAGGCGGCCCGGCTTCTCTCCCTCCGCGAGGAAATAGGGGAGTGCCAGCGGTGCAGGCTTTCCAAAGGGAGAACCAAGCTCGTTTTCGGTGAGGGGGACCCGGAGGCCCGTATCATGTTCATCGGAGAGGCACCGGGGAGGGAAGAAGACCTGCAGGGGAGGCCCTTTGTGGGAGACGCGGGAGAGCTGCTGACGCGCCTCATCGAGAAAATGGAGTTCCGGCGCGAGGAGGTCTACATCGCCAATATCGTCAAGTGCCGCCCTCCCCAGAATCGCGATCCGCAGGAAGACGAAATGTCCTCCTGCTTTCCCTTCCTCGAGCGGCAGATCGAGATTATCTCGCCCCGGGTCATCGTCTCCCTGGGAAAGATCTCTTCCTACACGCTCCTGGGAATCGAGGGGCCTCTTTCGAAATTCTCGATCATGAGGACCCGGGGAAAGTTCTACGAATACAAAGGGATACCCCTCATGCCCACTTTCCATCCGGCGTACCTGCTCCGGAATCCCCGGGATAAGTGGCTGACATGGGAGGATGCCCAGGCGGTATTGAAAAAGCTGGAAGCGCTGCGCCGCAGGGAGGAATAGCCGTATGAGAACCATTTGGGCGCCGTGGAGAATGGAGTACATCCTTTCGGACAAAGAGAAGGAATGTATCTTCTGTGTGAAGCCGGAAGAGGGAAGGGACAGGGAAAACCTGATCCTCCACCGCGGCGGAAGGACTTTCATAATCATGAACAAGTATCCCTATACGAACGGCCACCTCATGGTTGTTCCCTATCTCCACGTCTCCACCCTGGAGGACCTTCCCGACGAGGACATTGCCGACATGGGCAGAATGACCAAATACGCGGTAGAATGCCTGAGGAAGGCGTTCCACCCGGAGGGGTTCAACGTCGGGATCAATATCGGAGAAGCGGCCGGTGCGGGGATCGAAGAGCATCTCCATCTCCATATCGTACCGCGGTGGGCGGGGGACTCCAATTTCATGACGGTGGTGGGCGAGGTGCGGGTCGTCCCCGAGCATATCCTGGAGACGTACGACAAGCTCTTTCCTGTCTTTAACCCCTGAATTTCCTTGACTGTTTTTTCGTGCCTCCGTTAGACTACAGGCATGGAGAGGAAGATTCTGAAGGCCTTCGAGGACAGCGTACGGGTAAAGGAAAAATTCGCAAAAGAAAATTCCGCCCAGATCGCCGGGGTCGCAAAGCTGATCGCCGACGCCTTCAATGAAGGAAAGAAGCTGATCATTTTCGGGAACGGCGGCAGCGCCTGCGACGCCTCCCATATCGCCGCGGAATTCGTCAACAGATTCAAGCGGGACAGGCCCGGACTTCCTGCCCTCTCCCTCAACACTGATACCGCCATTCTGACCTCCATCGCCAATGACTACGACTATTCCGAGATCTTTGCCCGGCAGGTGAAGACGTTGGCGGATGCGGGAGACGTGGTGATTGCCATCAGTACCAGCGGAAATTCGAAGAATATCCTCAAGGCGGTCGATGTAGCGAAAAAGAAAGGGCTGAAGATTATCGCCTTTACCGGGGCAAAGGGAGAGAAATTTGCGTCGAAGAGCGATTATTCTTTTATCGTCCCCACGGATGACACTCCCCGCGTGCAAGAGACGCACATTACCCTCGGGCATGTCATTTGCCAGATTGTGGAGGAGATTCTCTTCGAGGTGCCGAGGAAGAAGGAAAACGGCGGGTGAAGAGGGCGGTGCAACAGTGAGCGGTGCTTTCCGGCCGTTGTTCTGTTATCAATGAGGGTCCTGGGAATCGATCCCGGAAGCGTGTACTGCGGATACGGGCTCATCCGCCATTCGGAACCCTCCCATGCGCCGCGGAGGGGGAGGAACGGAGGGCAGCCTGTCTATCTCTCCTCCGGCAGGATTGTCCTGCCCGCCCGGAAGCCCCTTCATGCGCGGCTCAATGAGTTGTATGCCTCCCTTGTCGAGGTGATTGAGGAGCACCAGCCCGATGAGATTGTAATCGAAAAGATCTTTTTTGCCAAGGGGATAAAGGCTGCCCTGAGCCTCGGGCATACCCGGGGAGTGGTGCTTCTGGCGGCCTCTCTTGCCGGGTTGCCGATCCATGAATACAGCCCCCTGGAAGTGAAGAAGGCGGTGGTGGGGTACGGGAGGGCGGACAAAGGGCAGGTGGAGAGTATGGTACGGGAGATACTGCGGATCGGCCATTCCCTCTCCCCTGACAGCGCGGATGCGCTGGCGCTGGCGTTATGCCACGCGCATAGTACTCAATTCGCCGCGAGATGAGCAGGCCGGTGCAGATCCTCCTGCTCCGTGCTCTGTTCCTCCATGGAGTGAGATTATGATAGCATCGTTGCGGGGAAAGCTTCTCTCGAAGAGGCCTGATACGATAATCATCGATGTGCAGGGAGTCGGGTACAGCGTCCAGGTGCCCCTGACGCTCCTTTCCTCCCTTCCCGAGGAGAACCGGGAGGTCTTCCTCTTTATCCATACCCATGTGCGGGAGGATTCCCTTCAGCTCTTCGGCTTTCGGACGGAGGACGAAAAGCGCATCTTCACTACCCTTATCGGGATATCGGGAGTGGGGCCGAAAACCGCTCTGAATCTTCTTTCCGCAATACCGCCCGACCAGTTCTACCATGCCATCGATTCCGAGAATGTGGATGTGTTGTGCAGGGTGCCGGGTCTCGGAAAGAAGACCGCCCACCGGCTCATCCTCGAGTTGCGGGAGAAGCTTCCCTCTCTCCAGGAAAAGAGGAACCCCGTATACGACGACACCCTCTCCGCCCTGGTGAACCTCGGATACAAGCGGAGCGTTGCCCAGGAGGCCCTTGAGAAGGCCGGCGGAAGCGGTTTGAGCGATATTGAAAGTTTGCTCCGGGAGTCATTAAAATATTTAACAAAAGAGAAGTAAGACGCACAAAAACAGGCAGTGAAAGAAGAAGATGAGAATAGAAGATAAAGAACCCGGTCCCCTGTCCCCTGAGGCGGATGCAGGGGAGCTTACCTATGAGTTGAGCCTGCGGCCCCGCTCGCTCGATGAATTCATCGGGCAGAAGAAGATAAAGGAAAACCTGAAGGTCTTCATTGCGGCGGCGGGGATGCGCAAGGAGGCGCTGGACCATGCCCTGTTCTTCGGCCCTCCCGGGCTCGGGAAGACGACCCTCGCCACCATCATCTCCAATGAGCTGGGGGTAAACATAAAGACGACTTCGGGTCCCGTCCTCGAGAGGCCGGGAGACCTGGCCGCTATCCTGACCAACCTCTCCGACCGGGATATCCTTTTTATCGACGAGATACACCGGCTGCCGAGGATCGTGGAAGAGGTCCTGTATCCCGCCATGGAGGACTACAACCTCGATATCATCATCGGCCAGGGCCCCAATGCGCGGACCCTCAAGCTCAACCTGCCGCGGTTTACCCTTATCGGCGCCACTACCCGGACAGGGCTGCTGACCTCTCCCCTGCGGGACAGGTTCGGGGTCATCTGCAGGCTCGAGTTCTACCACCCCGAAGAATTGAGGGAGATCGTAAGCCGCTCGGCCCATCTGCTGGAAGTGGCGATAAAAGAGGACGCTGCGATGGAGATCGCGCGCAGATCGAGAGGCACCCCAAGGATTGCGAACCGCCTCCTGAAGCGGATCAGGGACTTTGCCCAGGTGAGGGGAGACGGGACCATCGACATGCCGATCACGAGGGACGCACTGATCGCCCTCGATGTGGACAGTCTCGGCCTTGATGAGGCGGACAGGAAGCTGCTCCGTGCGCTGATCGAAAAGTTCAACGGAGGTCCGGCGGGGGTGGAAGCCCTTGCCGCTTCCATGAGAGAGGACAGGGAGACTATCGAGGACGTCTACGAGCCCTTCCTGCTGCAGGAGGGGTTATTGGAGAGGACCTCCCGGGGAAGGGTCGCCACGAGGAGGGCATACGAGCATCTGGGGAAGAGTCTGCCCCGCGGCCTTTTCTGAGATGAAACTCCTGATGCATCTCTGCTGTGCCCCCTGTGCCGTGTATCCGCTCCAGGCGGTCCGGAAGAGAGGGATCGAGGTGGCGGGGTTCTGGTTCAATCCCAATATCCATCCCGTTACGGAGTACAGGAGCCGGCTTGATGCCCTGAAGGAGCTCCAGGACCTTTGGAATCTGGATATCGCATACCGTGACGAGTACGGACTGAAAGAGTATCTGCGCAATGTGGTGGGCCATGAGGAGAACCGGTGCGGGTACTGCTACACCGTCCGCCTGGAGGAGACCGCGCGGACGGCGAGAGAGACGGGCGCCGATGCTTTCACCACCTCTCTCCTGGTAAGTCCGTACCAGAAATTCGATATGATCGTAGAGGCGGGGAAAGCGATGCAGGAAAGGTACTCCGTGGAGTTCTTCGCGGAGGATTTCAGGGACGGATTCCGCGAGGGCAGGAGAATCTCCGGGGAAATGAACCTCTACCGGCAGAAATACTGCGGCTGCATCTATTCGGAGATGGAACGGTATTCCCGGACGAAACGGTAAGACGCAGCAATTCCCGGTGAAAAGGTAAGCCCTTACGATTGCTTCGCTCCGCTCGCTTTTCACCCTCACCCTATCCCTCTCCCCTCGAGGGAGAGGGGTCCCCAGGAAATCAGAGATTTTCTGGGGAATAGGTAGGGCGGCCGCAGGCTGGGAGAGGGGGGCAATGGCAGAGGGGAAAGGGCTGGCAATGACTGAAAAGGTTTTCATGTCCTGTCATTGCGAAGGGTCTGTTTCCTGGAGCAATCCCGTTTTTTTGACGGGAATTGTCAAGGGAGAAGCATACGGAAAACATGGTGCGGGGGAATATGGGAGAGATACAGAACATAGGCAAGTTCCTGGTGATCGCGGGGATCGTGCTTGCGGTGATAGGGGGGCTGCTCCTGCTTGCGGGGAAGATCCCCTGGATCGGGAGGCTTCCCGGGGATATTCTCATTCAGAGAAAGAATTTTGCGTTTTATTTTCCTTTGGCGACGAGCATTCTGCTCAGCCTTTTGCTGACTCTTCTATTCTGGTTGATCGGGAGGAAATGAATGATACGGGAGAAGCGGGAAACGAAAGGAAAAAGGTACGGCGGACCCGGGTGGTTTTTTCTGCTGCTTCTTCTTGCCTGTTTTCTCCTGCGTCCCCCGTATCTTTCCGCCGCCGACACTACCATACGGGTGCTGCTTCTGGACAACAAATACCCGAAGGTGCCCCAGAAGAACGAAAAGGTCGAGCAGCTCGGAAACGCGAAAGGTGAGGTGATCCTGAGCGGGCTGAAGTATACCGGCAGCATCGATGTCTGGAAAGGAGAGAACGGTCTTTATCTCATAAACGAGATTTCACTGGAGGACTATGTAAAGGGAGTGGTTGCCGCCGAGGTCGGGAGCAAATGGGACGGCGAGGCGCTGAAGGCGCAGGCGGTGGTGGCACGGACCTATGCCCTGTATCAAAAGGTGAACAACGGAAACCAGAAGGTGCCGTACCACCTTACTTCCTCGGTGATGCACCAGGTCTACAAGGGGAGTTCCGTCCCGGAAAATATCGCAAAGGCGGTGGACGATACCCGGGGGGAGATCCTGACCTACGAGGGCAGCCCCATTGTCGCCTATTATCATTCCACGAGCGGAGGAATGACGGAAGATCCCCTTGAAGTATTCGGGAAGAGCTATCCGTATCTGAAACCGGTGGAGGCGGGCAGCGAGTTGTCCCCTTATTATATGTGGGAGAAGAGCATTTCCGTGGCCGATATCGAAAAGGCAACCGGGTACGGCGGACTCAAGGATATCGTGATCGATACCTACACCGTTTCCAACCGCGTGCGCACGTTCAAGGTGATCACCGAGACGGGCGAGTATCTTATCCCCGCCAAGGATCTGCGGAAGAACCTCGGGTGGGAGAAGCTGCCGAGCACCATGGTGGTGAGCCTTATGCGAGAGGGAAACGCGTACATCCTTGAGGGAAAAGGATACGGCCACGGCGTGGGAATGTGCCAGTGGACGACCCTGGAGCTGGCCCGGGAGGGAAAGAGCTACCGGGAGATCCTCTCCCTGTTTTACCCGGGTGCCGTCATAGAGCTGTACGAGAACCGTGAAGACCGCTGATTTCGATTTCGTCCTTCCCAAGGAATTGATCGCTTTGCATCCCGCCCCCGTCAGGGACCACTCGCGGCTCCTTGTCCTGCGGAGGGACGGTCCCCTTGAGCACAGGAAATTTTATGACCTCACAGAATACCTTGGGGCGGGAGATATGCTCCTCCTCAATGATACAAAGGTCTTTCCCGCCCGCGTTACCGGCTCCAAACCTGCCGGGGGGGAAATCGACCTCCTGCTCGTGCGGGAGGTGGACGGGACGGGGGTATGGGAGGCCCTGTTCCGTGGAAAATACTGCGGCGGGATAACCGTCTTCGGGGATATCAGGGCGGAGATATGGCGGGATGCCGGGGGTGGGGATGCCGGAGAGGGCACGCTCCCCCCGAAAGGATATATCCGGTTTCCTGACATGGATCCCTCATGCATCCGCGAGTTGCTCTGGCGGTATGGGAGCATGCCCCTTCCCCCTTATATAAGGAGGGAACCCCGGGACGAGGACAGGGAGCGCTACCAGACAGTGTATGCAGAGCACCAGGGCTCCATTGCCGCCCCTACAGCGGGCCTGCATTTCACGGGAGAGCTTCTACGCAGGATACGTGACAAGGGTGTCCTGACAAGGACCCTGACGCTCCATGTGGGCACCGGCACCTTCAAGCCCGTCAGGACGGAACGCCTGGACGAGCATGTGATGGATGCCGAGTATTTCGAGATGGATGCGGCGCTTCCCGGAGAGATCCTGGCCGTAAAGGAACGGGGGGGGAGGCTCATCACCGTGGGGACCACGGCTACGAGGGCCATCGAGGGTTTCCTGAGCGGGAGATACAAAAAGTGCGGACAGCCGGGGGCGAACGGCCGGAAGAGCACCCTATGCGGCCATACCGATATCTTCATCTATCCCGGCTACCGGTTCAGGGTGGTGGACGGTTTGCTCACTAATTTTCACCTGCCCGGATCCACTCCCCTGATGCTTGTTTCCGCCCTCGCAGGGGTCGAAAATATCAGAAATGCTTACGAAAATGCCATTGCCGCCGGTTATAGATTTTTTTCCTATGGTGATGCTATGCTAATTTCATGAGGGGAAGGGTCACAGAGAAGTCCTCCATTTTACTCCTCAGCAGAAACACTGTGGTGATCGGTGCCATAGTAATCACTGCTATCAGTTTTGTCCTCGGGTATTTTTTAGGGTACAAAGGTGGCGGCGTCTCTGAAGGGAATACGCCTGCGCCCGAATTGGTAAATGAAGGCGAAGCGGTGCGCCCGGAGGAGAGGAGAGTGATGGAGCTGTCCACAGCGCAGGAGGCTGCCGGGAACCAGCAGGATTCCCCGGCATCAGCCGCCCCGCAGAGCGGGCAGGTGACGCTGTCTCCTCCCATCAGTCCCGGGGAGATTGTCCCCGAAGTTGTCCCTTCGCGCCCTTCGGATGCGGTTGCCTCCGGGGCGACGGGAGGACAGGCTCAGGGGCGGGAAGAGCCTGAAAAGTCCGATAGGGTACCGGAAAGGACGAAGGACGCCCTGGAATCACAGGGGACGGAGTTTGCGGGGGAGCGGCAGGGGAGCGCTGCACAGAAAGCGCACCCGGTAAAGGGCGCGGCTGAACAGAAGACCGGCAAACAGGGAAAAGAGAGGACTGTCAGGAAGGCTTCCCCGAGTGAAAAAATGTATACGGTGCAGGTGGGGGCGTTCCCCAGCAGGGAGGGGGCCGTACAGCTCCTGCAGAATCTGCAGTCGAGAGGATATAAGCCCTATATTGTCGATGCAGGCCAGGGCGACACCTATTTCAGGGTACGGCTCGGCGCGTATAAAGACAGGAAAGAGGCCGAACGGAATGCGGTCGCCTTTTCGAAGAAGACAGGCCTGCCTAATTTTGTCACACTAAAGTAGTGAGAGGTTCACCGAAAAAAGAAAAGAGATGGGGGACATCCTCTTCCGGGGGCCTTTCGCTTTTTTACTTTGGAGGATACGATAACGAAAACGATAGAACTCGAGCTCGATGAGGAAAGGGAGTACCCTTTTCTCCATGGAGGAGCCGACAAGACATTGAAGGTTATTGAGGAATCCCTCGGGGTTGCCATCAGTGTCCGGGGCAATAAGCTCCTGGTGCGGGGAGAGGAAAGAAAT
Source organism: Nitrospira sp. (assembly GCA_002634385.1). GTDB lineage: Bacteria > Nitrospirota > Thermodesulfovibrionia > Thermodesulfovibrionales > Dissulfurispiraceae > Nitrobium > Nitrobium versatile. The sequence continues at coordinate 56,557 of NSJL01000013.1, read as the reverse complement.
CTCGAACGGGCGGAGAAGCTGATCGCCGAGGTGCGTGCGGTGAACAGGAGCGGCTATTCCCTGAAGCCCGAGGACATAAGCTATGCCGTGCGGTCCGTGTCGGAGGGCGAAGAGCTCTCGGTACAGGACCTTTTCTCCAACAACATTCCCGTCTCGTCCAAGAGGCGTTTCATTATTCCGAAGACCGAGACGCAGAGACGCTACATCGATGCCATCCGCACGTATGATATCGTGTTCGGCATCGGTCCCGCGGGCACCGGGAAAACCTATCTTGCCATGGCGATGGCGATCAACGCCTTTCTTACCAAGCAGGTATCGAGGATCGTGCTGGTCAGACCCGCAGTGGAGGCCGGCGAGAAGCTCGGCTTCCTGCCGGGCGACATCGCGGAGAAGGTGAGCCCCTACCTGAGGCCCCTCTACGATGCCCTTTTCGATATGATGGAGGTAGAGAAGTCGTCGAAGCTGATCGAACGGGGCATCATCGAGATAGCCCCCCTTGCCTTCATGCGGGGAAGGACGCTGAACGACTCCTTTGTCATTCTCGACGAAGCGCAGAATACGACCTCGGAGCAGATGAAGATGTATCTCACGCGGCTCGGTTTCGGATCAAAGACCGTCATTACCGGAGATGTAACCCAGATAGACCTGCCCGCCGGGAGGATATCGGGTTTGGTGGAGGCCATTCGCGTGCTGAACGACGTGGAGGGGATCAGGATCATACATTTTTCCGAGAGGGACGTTGTACGCCACCGGCTGGTGCAGGCTGTCGTCAGGGCGTACGAAAGATATGAAAAACGGAATGCAGAAGAGTAGCGAAGCTGCCCGGAAATCGAAAACGCTCGGTGAACGTTTCAAAGAATACCGCCAGACGCACCGGGACGATATTTCCAGAATCTATGTTTTAGCGCTCCTGAGTCTCGTATCCGCCCTGATCCTCCAGGGCAGGGTGGGGATCGATCACTTCCTCGGAAGCTTTCTCCTGACCGTCATTCTTCTGTTCATCTTCTATAAGGATATACGGCGCTACAAGCCGGCGTATCTCAACAATTACAAGATGCTGCTCCTCTTGGGGGTGCTGGTTGTGGGGACACTCCTTGTCGGGAGGGTCTTCGAGTTCCTGCTCCTGGGGCTCCAGAGGGGGCTTGAGCTCCCCGACGGCAAATCCTTTATCTTCGGAATCCCCATCCCCCTCGGGGCCATGCTCGTCACCCTCATCTTCGATTTCCACGCCGCCATCATCTTCTCTTTCGTTATCAGCCTCCTAACCGGGATATGGCTGGACAATCCCTTCTATCCGTTTTATGCCTTCATCGGCAGCCTGACCGCCGCTTTCAGCGTAATACGGTGCAAGAAGCGCTCCGCCCTCATCAAGGGCGGTCTGTATATAAGCGGGGTGAACGTTGCCACCGCCGGCGTCATTCTGCTCTTCGGCGGGGACCTCTTCTCCCCGCTCTCTCCCTCCGCCTTTCTCTTTGCCGCCATGTGCGGTATCAATGTCGTCGCCCTGGTCTCCTTCATGCTCCCGGCTATCGAGTACTTTTTCGGGATCGCCACCGACATCAGCCTTATCGAGCTGCTGGATCTCGACCATCCGCTGATGCGTTCCCTGATGATCGCGGCGCCGGGGACCTATCACCACAGCGTCATTGTGGGAAACCTGGCGGAGTCCGCAGCCGAGGCGGTGGGGGCCAATCCCCTCCTCGCCCGGGTGACCGCCTATTATCATGACATCGGGAAGATAAAGATGTCGGACTACTTTGTGGAGAACCAGAGGGGCGGCGTCAGCAAGCACGAGAAGCTGGCGCCCCACCTGAGCGGAATGATCCTGATCAACCATGTGAAAGAGGGAGTCGAGCTGGCCAAACAATACAAGTTCCCTAAATCGGTGACCGATATCATACAGCAGCACCACGGCACCAGCCTTATCGTCTATTTTTTCCAGAAGGCCCTCGAGCAGGAGGGATCCGACGTCATCCCGTCTCAGGCCAGTTACCGCTATCCCGGTCCGAAGCCGCAGACACGGGTTGCCGCGCTGGTCATGATGGCCGATGCGGTGGAGGCGGCCTCCCATACTCTCACCGACCCGACGCCTGCGAGGATCGTGGCCCTCGTGGAAAAGATCATCAACAATATATTCCTGGACGGGCAGATCGACGAATGCGAGCTTACTCTAAAGGATATCTCGGAAATCAAGAAGAGGTTCACCTATATTCTTACCAGTATATTCCACCGGAGGATCGAGTATCCGGAGCTCGCTCTGAAGGGAATGGCGCATAAACCGGACAGATTCCCGATGGAGACGGGTACGGGCAGGAATTCCCCGGAGAGGATTTCGGCGGGGACAGCGGGACGGGGCAATGGAAATCACTATAAGGAACAGTCAGCGACTGATAAGGATAAGCCGTCGGAGGATAGAGAGACTGGCAAGGAAGGCTCTCTCCTGTCAGATACGGAAGGAAAGCAGTAGGAGGCCGGGAAAAAAGAGGGCCGGGGTCGTATCCCTTCCGGATCCGACTTCGGTTGAGGTCAGCATCCTTTTCGTCAGCGACAGGAGAATGCGCCGGTTGAATCGCGAATACCGGGGCATTGACAAGACTACCGATGTCCTCTCCTTTCCGCAGGTGGAGGCGGCTGGGGGGGGGCAGCCGGAGATACGCGGGCCGAAGGAGCCGGAGGGAGCCGGAGGTGCGGGTACCTTTCCCCTCGGCGATATCGTTATCAGTCTCCCCCGGGCCCGGAGGCAGGCGGAAGAGTACGGAGTCCCTCTGTACGACGAGATTACCCGCCTCCTTATCCATGGACTTCTGCACCTGTTCGGGTATGATCATGAAAGGGGCGGGTATGAGGCGGTACGGATGAGGAAAAGGGAGGCGGAGCTTGCGGAGGCCCTGTGCCGCTGAGAAGGTGGGTGGACAGCGCCAATCATGCCATCGAGGGTATCCTTTTCGCGGCGCGGACCCAGCGGCATGTCCGGTACCATCTCTATTCCGCTGCGCTGATTCTGCTCCTGAGCTATATCCTCGGGGTGTCGAGAATCGACTTTCTTGTCATTTCCATAGCGGTTATCCTTGTACTGCTCGCCGAGATGATCAATACCTCCATCGAATATGTAGTGGACCTGCTGTCCCCCGAGCACAGGGAAGCGGCGAGGATTGCAAAGGATGTCGCAGCGGGAGCGGTCCTCATCACCGCCTTCGGTGCAGCGGTCCTCGGCTATATCATCCTTTTCCCCTATCTCCGGGAGGTATTCGAAAGGGGACTCTACATCGCCAAGCATTCGAGGGAAGAGGTCTCCCTTATTGCTGCGATCCTGGTGCTCATTTCCGTGATAGTACTGAAATCCTATCTGGGGAAGGGACACCCCCTGCGCGGGGGTATGCCCAGCGGGCATACCGCCCTGGCCTTTTCCATCTGGATTGCTGTCACGTACAGTACGGAAAGTTTCGTCGTTTCCCTTCTCTCGTTCGTGCTGGCCATTCTTATTGCGCGGAGCAGGGTGACGGTCCGCGCGCACAGTCCGCTGGAGGTGACCTTCGGCGCCTTACTGGGGGCGGGCATCACCTTTCTGCTCTTTCTTATCTTTTCCTGAGGAGGCGTGTATCTTCTCTCCTCCTCCTTCTTCTTGACTCGGGAGCTCCTCCGTGGTACTTATTAAGCAGGATCTCCGTTATGGCAATGAGGGGTGGAGCACCGTTCCTTTTCGTCCTGCGTTCCTTTCCTGTTTTCTCTCTCCCGGGCAGCAGCTCACTTGCACTGCACAATCGCTTGCGAAGCGTCTGCGACTGTCAAAGACCTGCACAGCATAGAAATATTTGCCGGCTGTGAGTCCTCCCCTCATGACAGAGGCACCTTTGGCGCCTTGACCACCGATGTAGAGGAGGTATGGTATGAAAGGAGTACCGTCTTGTCTGAATGTCGGAAGAAGTGATGCGGGAACAATGCGGGGCCGCACAGGGAGGGACCGGCATGGCCGGTATTCCCTGCCGGGATTCCTCATAAACATCCTCATGGCTTTTGGCGTCCTCCTGACTGTTTTCCACGGCCTGGCCGTCGGGGGAGAACTGAAATCAGGGACTCTTGTTGCTGCTTCCCTTTCGGGGCAGGCAGCCCGGGGTTCGGGCTCGAACGCTGCCACGATAGTAACGCAGGGAGCAGGAAATTCGATGACCACGGCAACGCAGGGCCAGGGGCAGACAACACAGACTGCGGGAAATACTACGATCGCTGCCACGCAAGGGCAGGGGCAGGCTACCCAGGGTGCGGGGAATGCCGGGGCCGCAGGCAACCAAGCGAACCTGAACGATATCGACCAGGCGAATTTCCAAAGCGCACAACAGTTGATCGATGAGGGGAGGGATACTTTCCGCTTCGATACCTTCGGGGACGAGGAGTTCTGGGGTGGCAAGCTCAAACTCCATCAGGCTGTCGGAGGAGCCAATGCGGGGGGAAGCGGCGATGGTCTGACTCCCACTGCTGCCCTGGATCTCGGGTTAAAGGTGGACAGCGATGCACTGCCCTCCTCCCTTGTGGATCAATTGAAAAGCGGTCAGGTGGACCTCAATGACCCTGCAACGACCCTGACCCTGCTCAAGATGGATGCAGTGGTTGGGGTGAAAGGGTTCTTTGGCACGAATGGTAGCACTCTTCAATCAGTGGGCATTACCTGTGCCCTCTGCCACTCCACGGTCGATGATTCGGTGATGCCGGGGGTGGGACGACGGCTCGACGGCTGGGCGAACAGGGACCTCGATGTAGGGGCGATTATCGCCCTCGCCCCCGACCTCAGCCCTTTTGTCGATCTCCTTAAAGTTGTCGATTCGACGACCACCGCCCAGGATGTGCGCACGGTGCTCAATGCGTGGGGACCCGGGAAGTTCGATGCACAGCTTACCCTCGACGGAAAGGGATTCCGACCCGACGGAAAGACCGCCGCGACCCTGATCCCCAATGCCTGCGACCTCGCAGGATTTAATCTCCATACGTGGACCAATTTCGGAAACGTTACCTACTGGAATGCTTTCGTGGCTACCCTGGAGATGCACGGGAAGGGTAATTTCTTCGATCCGAGGCTGGACGACATAACGCAGTTTCCCGAGGCCGCTACAAAGTTCCCTATCGCCGTGGCGAAACAGCTGGGGCATATAAAGGTTGATCCCGGCGAGGACAGGATTACGAAAAAACTCCCGGGCCTCCACCTCTATCAGCTTTCCCTTCCCTCTCCTACACCGGTGGCAGGTGAGGATTTTGATGCTGATGCCGCGGCGCGGGGAGAGGACCTCTTCAACGGCAAGGCGGGATGTAACAGCTGCCATATACCGCCTCTCTGGACGGAACCGGGCTGGAATGCCCACACTCCCGACGAAATGAAGATCGATAGCTTTCAGGCGGACAGATCCCCTGACGGCGTTTATAAGACCGCGAATCTCTCAGGACTGTTTGTGCGGGAGCTCGGGAGGTTCATGAAACCGGATAACAAGGGGCGCTTTTATCACGACGGCCGCTTTGCCACCCTCAGCGATGCCGTGGAAAGTTATAATACGCGCTTCGACCTGGGACTGAGCTCCCGTGAGAGGGACGACCTGGTCGAATATCTGAAGTCGTTGTAACGTTGTAATGACGAGCGGGACCGGGAGAGCCCTTCATGGGCTCTCCCGGCTTGCGTTACTGCCGGAGAAAGGGCATGCCAGTCTTGACCGGCAGGGATATCGCCTCTATACTTTACCTAGGATGTGCAGCCGGTCGCAGCGGAAGCCGCTGCCGCAGCGGAAGAAAGTATGCCTGCACACCCGGAGACAAGCCGGTCTGCCGAGACTTTCTTTCGTATTCCCGCCGGACGGACGCATGTGCCTGGTACAGGGAGGTACCTATGAGCCTCTGGGAAACATGGCTTCCTCAGCGATTCTTCTATCTTTTCATCGGGGCGGCGTACCTCCTGGTCTGGATACAGGTGGTGCTGTTTCACTGGCGCGGTGCTTTCCGTCATGCAGCGATGTGGGGACCTGTCCTTTTTGCCCCCTTTCTTTCCGCCATGGGCATTGTTTTCGCCTTCGTACACGGCGGAATAGTTAACTGGATTTTCATCATCATCTATGCTATCGGGACACTGTCGGGAATGATGGGTGCCGTGTATCACTTTAAAGGCGTCCGCCACTATATCGGGGGTTTTACGCTGCGGAACTTCATGGTCGGCCCGCCGGTCATCCTTCCCTTGATGTTTCTGTCCCTTTCGGCGGGGGCACTGCTCATGTTCTTCCTATGGCCCCCGCAGGGAGGTTTCTGATGCGCATTACCCCTGAAGAACTGAACGGGTATATGAAAAATTGGGACGAACAGACGCGGGGTATTCTCCTGAGGCGCATGAAAGACCGCTTCAGGAGGGAGGCCCTGGAACATTTTTCCGGAAAAGAGGCCGATATTCTGGGTGCCGTCCTTGATCGGATGATTCCCCAGAGCCCCGATGAGCGTATCGACCTGGTGGGGTTTGTTGATTGGGCAATGGGAAAACCCCTGGGAAGGGGGGACCGGCAGGAGGGTCTCCCTCCGGAGGAGATCCTCTTCTCCAAGGGGATTGCCGGTATTCAGGAGACAGCCCGGGAAATGTTCAAGAGCGACTTCACTGTTCTGAAGGAATACCAGAAGGACGAGGTGCTCACTGCACTCCAGGAGGGTTTGGCAAAGGGGAGGACGTGGGAGGAGATCCCTTCCCGGCAGTTTTTCATAAAGTTGCTGGTAAAGGCCCTCACCGGATATTGCTCGCATCCCTTTGCCTGGATGCGCATGGGCTTCCCCGGACCCAGCTACCCGGAAGGGTATGTCTGGATACGCCAACCTGAAATCCGGGCACGCCGCAGGCATTTCCCCGGCTGGAAGACGTTCTGATGAAACCGATACGGGAGCGCATGAAACGATATTCCGGCCCGGTGGATGTCTGCATTGTGGGTGCGGGGGCGGGGGGTGCCGTAGTGGCAAAGGAGCTGGCGGAAGCGGGCCTTTCCGTGGTGGTCCTCGAGGCCGGCCCCTGGCTCGATACGCAGAGGGACTTCATCAATGATGAGCTGGCGATGCTCGACGGCCGAATGGATTGGGACGATTTACGGATCACCTCCGGAAAAACGCCCCTCTCCCTCGGGAGAAATAATACGGGGCGGGCGGTAGGGGGCAGCACCGTCCATTATACCGCCGTAACCCTGCGTCTCCATGAGGAGGATTTCAAGCTGCGCACCCATGAGGGGATCGCGGAGGATTGGCCCATCACCTACCAGGAACTGGAGCCTTACTATGAAAAAGTCGAGAGGTACCTTGCCGTCTCGGGGCCCCGCTTCTTTCCCTGGCCTCCCTTTCACGGGCCGTATCCGCATCCCGAGCTGCCCTGGAGCGCACGGGACCATTTGCTGGCCGAGGGGATGCTCAAAATGGGCTTAACCCCCGCAAAGGCACCCCATGCCATTATTACGGGCTCGAGGAAGGGCCGCTCTCCCTGCATGATGTACGGTTTTTGCGTAAACGGCTGTAAATCGGATGCAAAGTCGAGCACCCTCGTCACCTATATCCCCGACGCGGTGAGGGCGGGGGCCGAAATCCGCGAGTGCTGTTTTGCCGTACGCGTGAATACCGATGCACGCCGGCTTGCCCGCTCCGTTGTCTATCTTTCCGAAGGAAAGGAGGAGGAGGAGCAGGAAGCGAAGGTGATTGTACTTGCCTGTTACGCGGTCGAGACACCCCGGTTGCTGCTCAATTCCGCGAACGGCGCTTTTCCCGGCGGACTGGCCAATTCCAGCGACCAGGTGGGGCGCAACCTCATGGTGCACCTCGGTGATAACGTGATCGGAAGGTTCCCCCGTCCGGTGGACAACTGGGTAACGCCTCCCGTGGGGGTCATGAACCAGGACTACTACGGTACCGACCCGCACAGGGATTTCGTGCGCGGATATACGCTGCAGGCATACCATATGTTCCCCATAGAGTTCTTTACTACCCTGGTTGAGGCCAATCCTTTCCTCTGGGGAAAGCGGCTCATGGAGGTGGTGGATCATTATGATCAGTACACCATTCTGGGTACGGTGGGTGAAGTGCTGCCCAACGGAAACAATTCCGTCACCCTGGCGGACGAAAAGGATCCTTACGGAATCCCCGTCGCGAAAGTTACCTATTCACACGATGACAACTCTCTGAGAATGTCCGAATATTCAATGCAGCTTTGCGAGCAGGTCCTGCAGGCCGCGGGGGCGAGCCATACCACCTGCATGCCGGGCACTATCCATCTTCTCGGCACGTGCCGTATGGGGAACGATCCCGGGATCTCTGTAGTGGATAAATGGTGCTGTACCCATGATATTCCCAACCTTTTTATCTGTGACGGAAGCGTCTTCGTCACCGGAGGGGCGGTCAATCCCAGCCTTACCATTCAGGCCCTTGCCACGAGGACGGCGGAGCATATCATACGGATGGGGAAGAAACGTCCCTCCCCGGGAAGCGGTCGGTAAGGCCGGGATGCGTGTTTTCGGGCAGAGTCCTGTTGTCATAGCGGTGTTGCCCGGCTTCGTCCTGCTGCTGGCTCTTTGTGCGGGGATGCTTGTTATGCCCCTGGTATTCCCGGTGACTTTTCGAAACCAAACGCACTCTGCCAGGGATGATGAAGAGAGCCTGTACAGAGCCCTGGAAAAGGTGGAAGCCGCAACGAGCCTGTGGGCAGGGGAAGAGTACGGAGAGATCTATACTGCTTTTTCCCGTTCTCTTTCGGAGGCTTCCGAACCCTACCGTCGGGTGGCCGCCTCCTCTCCCTCTGAGAGGGGAAGGAAGTTGGCGGCTCTTTATACGGAATACAGGGAAGTCCATGAATTCCTGAGAGCCTACCTGAATGACAGGGCTTTGCTGATGCGGAGCAGCAGGCTGGACAAACCGACATACTCTATCCACAGGAATGTTTGGCCTCCCCGGTTGGAACGCATCTTCCCCGGGCTGTTGGAAGCGATAAAGGAAAAGGATCCTGCCGGGGAGGAGTATATTTCAGGGGAGAGGGCCCTCGATTACCTTTTCAGCATGTTACGAAAAAAGGTGCGCTCTTTTCAGGACGATACGGTGCAGCCTCCCGGAAATCAAAAGGAGGCTCCGGCCGGAGGGGGCAGGGGGAATTCTTCATGGTTCCTTGGGGATTCCTGCAAGGCCTCTCCGGGGAATCCCGGGGGAATTCCTTCAGACCGCCTTTCTCTTTCGGCCTCTCTTTCCTCCGCCGTTGCGGCCTCCGTTCCGGGGTCTTTCATGACCTCCTCGTAAGAGGGGATAACGATACCTCTCTTCACCATGATGCTATAGATAATCCGGGAGCGGTTCTCTACATATCTGGTATTTCCAAGGGGATTGAACTTCCTGGGATTCGGGAGAACGGAGGCAAGCCGGGCTGATTCCTCCGGACCGAGAGCTGATGCGGGCTTTCCATAATAGTGACGTGCAGCCGCATCGATGCCGAAAATCCCCTCTCCCCATTCTGCTACATTGAGGTAGAGCTCAAGGATCCTCTTTTTCGAAAGCTTTCTTTCGAGCCTCCAGGTAAGAATGGCTTCCTTTATTTTCCGCAACGGGTTTTTCGAAGGGGTCAGGTAGAGGTTTTTCGCGAGTTGTTGTGTAATGGTGCTTGCGCCGAACTTGAATTTCTTTTCCCTGATATCCTTTTCCACCGCTTTCTGTATCGCTTCGAAATCAAAGCCCTCATGTTTCCAGAACTTATCATCCTCGGCAATGAGAACGGCTTTCACCAGGTAGGGGGAGATGCGCGACAGGGGGGTCCAGGTCTGTCGTATCCTGATTCTTTTCCCCTTGCTTCGCCATTCATCCTCACGGTATTCCATGAAGGAGGTTTTTTTGATATTTTCCTTTTTGAGCGCCGAGATATCCGGAAAAAAGAAGGAGGAGCCGATACTCAGAAGCAGAAGGAAAAAGAGGAGGGGGAAGAGGAGCAGTATCCGGTATTTTGATTTTCCTTCGTATGGCATATCGGTTTTCCTGGGAGAGTGCAGGGGCCTCCCTGCGCCTTTTAGCAAGGAATTGTAAAGGAAAGGGCATGCTGAAAGCAATTGTATTCGTCGCTCCGCAAGGAAAACCGCTTACATCATACCCCTTCTTTCGGTTTTGGGAGGACAAGATTGCCCATTAAAATTTACAGGAAATTTACAGGAATGAAGGGTAAATTTACAGGAAATTTACATGAATTCAGGATAACATGATTATTATCATAACGTTTTGCCGACTTGCTCGGTTATATTTAGTAATCACCGTCCGTCGTACCGTTTCTTCAGTGGGGAGCCCTGTATACGCTATTCCAGTGTGGAGAGGAGAGGGTAAAGAGCGGGGGGAAAGAAAAGGGGAGGTTGAATATGGGTGTATCACGCAGAGATTTTCTCAAGATCTGTGCTGTAGGAACTGCCGCTGCCGCCGGTTCGCGGTATTTCCAGGTTGCGCAATCTGCCGTACGGGAGGACGGAACGGTCGAGTATGTACGATCGACCTGCTCCCCCAATTGCACCGGTGCCTGCGGCTTCAATGCCATGGTTTACAAAGGCAGGATCGTCACGTTGACCCAGGCCGCCGACTATCCTGAAAAGGAGTACAATCCGCGCGGCTGTCTGAGGGGGCAGTCGACCCTTAATCTCATGTACGGACCCGACCGGCTGAAACAGCCGCTTATCAGGGTCGGAAAGAGGGGAGAGGGGAAGTTCAAGGCCGTAAGCTGGGATGAAGCGCTGGACTATGTTGCGGACAAGCTTACGGAAATCATGAAGAAACACGGACCGGAGTCCGTTGCTTCCATGATACAGGTGCCGGGTACCGGCTATGTAAACAAGGGGGCATTGATGAGACTTTCCTCCCTCTATGAGTGGAGCGTCCTCCATGCCTACACGATGAACGGGGACCTGCCTGCCTTCTGGCCCATGACTTTCGGGGTGCAGACAGAAGAACTGGAAACCCTCGAATGGGCGAATTCCCGCTATACCGCCATCTTCGGATCCAATGCCCTTGTAACAAGGGTGCCCGATGCCAAATTCATCAGTATAGGCCGTGAGAACGGCGCCAAGTTTATTATGGTGGACCCGAATTACACGCCCACTGCCGCGAAGGCGGATGAATGGATCCAGATCAACCCTTCGACGGACGCCGCTATGGCGTTGGGAATCGTGAACGTCATCCTGGAGGAGAAGCTTTACGACGAGGAGTTCATAAAGTCCGACACCGACATGCCCTTCCTGGTACGGCTTGACACCCAGAAAAAGTTGATGGCGTCTGAAGTAAAGGAGCTCAGGGGCAGGGCGGAGGAGTATAAGAAGAGAATTCCCGAATACAGGGATCTTTTTGTGGTTTATAACAAGAGTACGAAGGCCCTCTTCATCCCGAATCCCGAGAGTCTCAAAAGGGACTTCGACCCCGCCCTCGAAGGGGAGTTCGAGGTGAACCTCGTTTCCGGGGAGAGGGTGAAGGTAAAGACGGTTTTCCAGCTTCTCAAGGAATCCGTCAGCAAGGAGTACACCCCTGAAAAAGTGGCCCGCATTATCGCCCCCGAGGAGTCAAAGGTCAAGTCCTATGCCGAGACGATAAAGAGGCTTGCCCGGGAGATGGCGACTACCAAGCCGCTCCACATTATCTATGGCGCAAGCAACTACCAGTGGTTCCACGGAGACCTGAAAGGCCGTGCCCTGGCGCTGATCGTCGTGCTGACCGGCAACCTGGGCAAGTCGGGAGCGGGCATCTCGACTTATGCAGGCCAGTACCGTGTGAGGTGGCCCCTGGGAGCGTGGTGGAATTTCAAGGAAAAGAAGAATAAATGGGTTACCTACCTGCTCTGGCTCAACGATGAGTACCGGAACGGCCCGGAATTCAAGAAATACAACAAGGAAACTCCGTACCCGAAGAACGGCGTCAAAGCGTTTGTATACGGGTGGGGCAACCCCTTCGACCAGCACAACATGTCCAACAGGATGCGGGAGAAGGCGGCCAACGGCGAGCTGGAACTGATTGTTGCCTGCGATTTCCAGATGAGTACCTCCTGCCTCTGGTCCGACGTGGTGCTTCCCGGTGTGGCATGGTACGAAAAGTATGATCTCACCGCCACGGTGTCACATCCCTATGTGCAGCTTCAGCAGCCGGCCGTCGAGCCCCTTTTCCAGTGCATGCCGGAAATCTGGTATTACAAAGAGATCGCACACCGGATTGCAAAGAGGTGGGGAAATGCCGAAATCCTGAGTCAGATCGAGGAGTTCTATCCCGATCCCAAGCACTTCAGGAAGGAAGAAGAGGCGAGGAAAAACGGAAGTTGGACCCTCAAGCTTGCGCGGGAGATCGCGCAGGATGCCTCGCTGGAAGCCGCGGAGCTGATGCTCAGGACGGGAGGGGAGCAGGTCGAGGGTATTACGGTCGAGATGCTGAAGAAAGGGCCGGTCAGGCTCAAGATCCCTACTCCCGGCAACAGGCAGCTCATGTTCTGGGAGCAGGTGGAGCTGAAACAACCGTATCCTCCCGTTTCCTATCCCGCTCCGCTTCCAAAGACGGCGCGTTTTGTCAAGAGCGGAAGGATCGAGTTCTACAAGGATGAGGATGTGTTTATCGATCTTGGGGAAACCCTTCCGATGCACAAGGATCCCTTCGTCGATTCGGAGCATAAAACAGCGGGAATAAAGGATAAGTACAGATTCGCGCTCGTTACGCGTAATGCTCTCTACCGGGTCCATTCCACTCACAGCAACAATATGACAATGCTCGAGCTGCAGAACTTCAAGCCGAAGGTATGGATAAACCCGAAGGCGCTGGAGGAGAAGCGCCTCAAGGAGGGTGACCTTGTCGAGGTATTCAACAACAGGGGTAAGGTATACGGGTATGCAGTGGCCGACCCCGGTCTTCATCGAGACATCCTGGTTTTCGAAGAGGGATGGTGGAGCAGGTACACACGGAACACATCGTACAATACCCTTACCTATCCGTGGATTAAATCGTCTCATTACATCTACTTCGTTCCCGGCGTGTGGGAACCTACCACCGCATGGAACGAAACCGCCGTGGATGTGAAAAAAGCAGAGGGGGTAAAAAATGCCTAAGTACGGTATGGTGATAGATCTTAACCGCTGTATCGGATGCAGAAGCTGTGCGGTTATTTGCAAGATTCATAATTCCCTGCCGCCCGGAACGTGGTGGCAGAGGGTGGAGACGGTGGGCTCCACCGAGCACATGGTGCCTTCCGGTGAGTTTCCGGACGTATCGGAGATCTTTCTTCCGGTTCCCTGCATGCACTGCGAGAATGCGCCCTGTGTCAAGGCCTGCCCGGTGGGCGCCACCTGGCAGCGGGAAGACGGCATCGTCCTGGTCGACTATGAGCGTTGTATCGGATGCAGGTACTGCATGACCGCCTGCCCGTACGGAGTCCGACAGTTCAATTGGCAGGACTCCCAGGCGAGCTTCAAAGAGGGCTTCAAGGCTGCGGGATTCGAAGAGAACTGGTTCAAGGACAAGGAATACCGATACGGCTATCCCTTTGACCATAAAACGGGGGACGGAAGGATCGTCTATACGCCGAAACGTCCCAAGGGCGTCGTCGAGAAGTGCACCTTCTGTGTGCAGTACGTCGACAAGGGCCTTCTCCCCGCCTGTGTGCGGGGATGCTCCGGCAATGCCCGGACCTTCGGCGACCTGGACGACCCGGACAGCGACATCTCCAAGATTCTGCGGGGAAGAAATGTCTTTAAGCTCCTGGCGGACCTGGGGACCGAACCCAAAGTTTTCTATATTCCCCCGACGAGAAAAGAGGGCAAAGGAGGTATCAACTATGGAAAAGAGTTATAAGAATATAATGATGATCCTCGGGGCGGTCGCCATTATCGGCGTGCTGGCCTGGGGATACCAGCTTTACCGGGGACTGATCGTAACGAACATGAGGAACCCGTTCTCCTGGGGTCTCTATGTGGCGATGTGGGCGTTTTTCGTGGGGACCGCCGCGGGAGGTCTGGTAGTCTCCTCCGCGATTTACCTCTTCAATGCGAAGCAGTTGAAACCTATCGCGAAGGTTGCGTCCCTTACCGCGTTCATCTTCTCCATGGGCGCCATGCTTATCCTGCTCCCCGATATCGGGAGGCCCGACAGGCTGTACAACATGATTCTTCACCCCAACTTCAACTCGATGCTTCCCTGGGACTTCATCGTCCTGTCCGCCTACTCCCTGGTATCGGCGGTCTATTCGTATGTGCTCATGCGTACGGATATCATGGAAAAGGGCGTAAAGCTGCCCTTTATCGGTCTGGTGCTGAAGAAGGACGTGAGCGGGGAACAGCTGGCGAAGATCAGGGAGCAGTCTGAAAAGTATGCGAAATGCCTGGCGCCGGTCGCCCTGCCTCTCGCCATTCTCATCCATACCGTTACCGCGTGGGTGCTCGCAACCCAGCTTTCACGGCCCTGGTGGTACGGAGGCGTGCTCGCTCCCACCTTCATTGCTGCGGCCCTGGCCACCGGTCCGGCGATCGTGATCCTTGCCTCGATGGTCGCTTTCGGATATAAGGAAAGACTGAAGGATACCTACGCTCTCCTGGCGAAGGTGTCCGCGATCGCGTCGATCATCATGCTCTTCATCTACTACAATGACTTCATGGTGCGCTACTGGTGGAGAACCGGAAAGGAGTTCGAGGCCCTGAAGATGGTGTTCACCCACTACCCCCTCCTCCACATTACGGAGGTGGTGTTTATCCTTCTGGCGGTGTATATCTTCTTCAAATATCCGAGGGAGAAGAAGGGGCTCATACAGGGCAGCCTGTCGGTAATCGTCGGTGTTTTCGCACATCGCTTCCTCCTTATTCCCCCGGCGTATAACCTGATCCCGTTGCGGGTGCCGGTCATCACGCACCGTGAAACGGTGGAGTGGGCCTATCCCATCGCTGTGGGACAGGTGAAGGGTTCCCTGATCAATCCCGAGCCCGTTTTTTCCTCCTTCTGGAAATACACTCCCTCGATGGCGGAGATCGCAATCACTGCGGGCGTGCTGGCTATTATCGGTCTCGTATTCATGTGCCTGATCAATCTGTTGCCGGTGAGAGAGGCGGAATGATGAATCCTTTCCGCCTCTTTTCCCTCGTCTTTTCCTATCCCACGGAGGAGACCGTACGGGAATTGGTATTGCTGTCGCAAAACGGGGATTGTCCGGGGGCTCCCTGCTGCAGTGCCTTGAGCAGTGTCTCTCTCGAAGAGCTCCAGGCAGAGTATACGAGGCTTTTTATCAATGCCTATCCCTCCGTGCTCTGCCCTCCCTACGAATCCTTTTACCGGGAGGGAGCGGTCTACGGCATTACCTCCAGTGAGGTGGAGCAGGTATACCTGAACAGCGGATTGGATTATGTGTTTGAGGGGGAGCCCCCCGATTTTCTCAGCGTTGAGCTCGATTTCCTTGCCATAACGAATGACGAAGCATTTCTCAACAGGCTGAAGGAGTGGGTGTTTCAGTTCACCGCAAAGGTAAGAGAGCATTCCGGGATCTACGGTATCTGTGCCGGGGAGCTTGAAGCGTTCCTGGAAAGCGGATCAACTGCTCTAAGGGGATAGAAAAGAGAGTCAGAATAAAAAAAGGGGGGGCATACCGCCCCCCCTTTTTTTATTCTTTTTGCGCCTTCGGCCTTTTATTCGCCTCCAGCACCTTTTTCCTCAGCCGTACCGATTGGGGGGTCACTTCCACCAGTTCGTCTTCCTTGATGAACTCGAGGGCCTGCTCCAGGCTCATCAGTTTCGGGGGGATGAGCTGCAATGACTCATCGGAACCCGAAGCGCGCATATTGGTAAGCTTTTTCTCCTTGGTGACGTTTACATCCAGGTCATTGTCCCGGGAGTTCTCGCCGATGATCATGCCTTCGTACACCGGGGTGTTTTCGAGGATGAAGAGAGTTCCCCGCGGCTGCAGATGGAAGAGGGCGTACGTAGTGGATTTTCCCGCCCTGTCCGCGACAAGGGCTCCTGTCTGCCTTTTGGTAAGGGGGCCATGCCACGGTTCGTATCCGTCGAAGAGATGGTTCAAAAGGCCCGTTCCCTTTGTGTCCGTCAGGAACTGGGAGCGGAAGCCGATGAGACCACGGGAGGGAATTCTGAATTCGAGGCGTACCCTGCCGTGCCCGTTATTCTGCATTTTCTGCATCCTCCCCTTCCGCATCCCCACCTGCTGGGTCACCACCCCCACAAATTCCTCGGGCACATCGATGACCAGCAGTTCCATCGGTTCGTGCAGCGCGCCGTTTACCGTTTTTGTGATGGTCTCGGGCATGGATACCGAAAGCTCGTAGCCCTCCCTCCGCATCATCTCGATGAGAATGGCGAGCTGCAGCTCTCCCCGTCCCATTACCCTGAAGGAGTCCGTCGCGCTGAAATCGACCCTGAGCGCCACATTGTACAGAAGCTCCTTTTCGAGCCTCTCCCTGAGGTTCCGGGAGGTGACGTATTTCCCCTCCCTTCCCGAGAAGGGCGAGGAGTTGATCGAGAAGATCATGGAGATGGTAGGTTCGTCCACCTTGATTCTCGGCAGGGGCTTCGGCGTTTCGACGCTGGTCACGGTGTCCCCGATATTGATCCCTTCTATCCCGGCGAGGGCGACGATGTCCCCCACGGACGCCTCCCGGGTATCGATCCTTTCGAGGCCCTGGAAGGAATACATCGTGGTCACTTTTGTCTTGATGATCTCCCCGCTCCCCGCTATCATGGCAATGGGGTCTCCGCCCCTCACGCTCCCGGAAAAAATCTTTCCGATGGCGAGTCTGCCCACGTAATCGCTGTAGTCGATATTGGTGACCAGGAGCTGCAGAACCCCCTGGGGATCCCCTTCGGGTGCGGGGATCGTCCGTGTGATCAATTCGAAGAGGGGCTGCAGGTCATCCGATTCGTGCGAGAGGTCCAGGGCGGCGGTCCCCCTCTTTGCGTTGGTATACACGATGGGGAATTCAAGCTGCTTCTCCGTAGCATCGAGGTCGATGAAAAGGTCATACACCTCGTTGAGCACCCCCTGGATCCGGGCATCGGGCCTGTCGATTTTATTGATCACCAGGATGGGGGGCAGGTTCAGCTCAAGGGCCTTTTTCAGAACGAAACGCGTCTGGGGAAGGGGGCCCTCCGATGCATCCACAAGGAGCAGCACTCCGTCCACCATCTTCAGCGTCCTCTCCACTTCGCCGCCAAAATCGGCGTGGCCGGGGGTATCGATGATATTGATTTTAATGCCGTCGTACTCCACGGCGGTGTTCTTCGCCATGATGGTGATGCCCCTCTCCCTCTCGAGGTCGATGTTGTCCATGACCCTCTCCTGCACCCTCTCGTTGGAGCGAAAAATACCGGCCTGTCTCAGCATTCCATCCACAAGGGTTGTCTTTCCGTGGTCGACATGTGCAATGATCGCAATATTCCTCAAATTTTCACGTTTCATAGGAAACCTCGCTCCCCCCTGCTCTTGTCTCAGGAGGATTTTTTATTCTCTGTATTTTCCTTCAGGCGGGATACAACGGCTTCTGCACGACGCATCCTGACAGGTTATGCAACCTGATATTTTACCTTATTTACCGGGTAAAATACCACTCGAGAATCAGTCCGCCGAAGAAGAGCGATACGAGGGACCCAAATGCAAGAAATGGTCCGAAGGGGATCCTTGCTTTCCGGCCTTTCCCCCTGAAGAGCATGAGGAAGATCCCCACCACGGAGCCGGCGAGGCTGCCGATGAAGGTGGTCAGCAGGACGGACTTCCATCCCATGAACGCGCCCACCATTGCCATCATCTTGATATCTCCGCCCCCCATGCCGCCCCTGCTTGCAACGGCGATGAAGTAGAACAGGCCGCCCCCCGCGATCAGACCGGCAAGGGAGTTCGTGAAACCGACGATGAAGACAGGATCGGCGGGACCCGCTGATGTCCTTCCGAAAGGGTCGGGAAGAATGAAAGATGCGCTGATCAGGCCGATGAGTATCCCGGGGAGGGTGATCATGTCGGGGATGATCTGAAAATCCAGATCGATGAAGGTGATGACCAGCATCGCGGAGACCAGGACAAAAAGGAGAGGCAGGTGCCATCCCGTTCCGAAGACGGTAAAGACCGCCCCGTAAAGCAGTCCGTTCCCCAGTTCCACCAGCGGATAGCGCAGGGAGATCCGCTCGCCGCAGGTCCTGCACCTGCCGCGGAGAAAGAGGTAGCTTACCAGCGGGATGTTTTCCCACGGCTTGATGGAGGTATGGCACCGGGGACATGCCGAAGGAGGGGAGACGATGGAGATGTCCCGGGGCAGCCGGTAAATGCAGACATTAAGGAAAGAACCGACGATGAGACCGAAGAAAAAAGCGAATACTGCGGGATACATGTCCGTCACACCCCTTCATTCCCTAGTTTTTTCATGATACCAGCTTGCTTACTTCCGCAGCCCTGTCGAGGGTCTCCTTTATCTCGGGATCCAGGGCTTCCAGCTCCCTGATGGCCTGTGTCACTTCCTTGTTGGCATAGACGTTCTTCTCCTTGCCCCGCAGGGCGTATACTTCTTCGCCGATCTGCACCAGGAGCTCGTTCCTGCGTTTCTTCAGTTCCTCCGACTGGTATAGCAGCTTGAATAGGGTAATCTCGATACGCACCCTTTCCGACAGGAGGGATGCGAACCATTTCACTTTCCGTACGCCATTCTCGAAATCCCTTTTCACTTTGGGAAAAAACATACTTTTACCTCCCCTTCAGCATCCTATGCCGTCTTTACCATCTCGATCCTCTTCCCCCAGAAGTCCTCGAGGGTTTTCCTGAGGAGGGGGAAATCCCTGAGGGAGGAATCCTCCTCGATGAGAGAGAAAGCCTCCCTGCGGGCCACCTCGAGCAGCCGGGCATCCCGTATCAGATTCGCGATCCGGAGATCGGGGATCCCGGACTGCCTGGTTCCGAACATCTCCCCCGGTCCCCGAATGGCGAGATCCTCCTCCGCGATCCTGAACCCGTCATTGGTCATTACCATCACCTCGAGCCGTTTCCGAGCGTCCTCAGTGATGCCGTAGCTCAGGAGAATGCAGTGGGACTGACTGCTTCCCCTCCCCACGCGTCCCCTGAGCTGGTGCAGCTGGGCAAGGCCGAACCTCTCCGCATGGATGATGATCATCAACGTTGCATTGGGGACATCCACCCCCACTTCGATCACCGTAGTGGATACCAGGAGACCGATCCGTCCTTCCTTGAAGGAGTGCATGACCTCCTCCTTCTCCGCAGTCTTCATCTTTCCGTGAATCAGTCCTACGGTGAGATGAGGGAATTTCATGCGGAACGCTTCCCATCCCGTAAGTGCATCCTTCAGGGTTGTCTTCTCCGACTCCTCGATGACGGGATAGACGACATACACCTGCCTGCCCTTCTTCACCTCGTCCTCGATGAGCGGGTAGAGGCATCCTTTCTGCTTCTCGGGGATATGCCGGGTAATGACGGGGCTTCGCCGGGGAGGGAGCTCATCGATGATCGAATAGTCGAGATCCCCGTAAAGGGTGAGGGCCATGGTCCGGGGAATGGGGGTGGCTGTCATTAGCAGGGTATCGGGATTAAGCCCCTTTTTTTTCAGGGTCGCCCTCTGCAGTACGCCGAAACGGTGCTGTTCATCAATAACAACGAGCCCCAGCTTTTCGAAAACAACCCCTTCCTGGATAAGCGCGTGGGTCCCTATGATGATGTCCGCCCCGTCCGATGCGATGACGTCCCCCTTCCTGTTCCTCTTGCTGCCGGTGAGGAGGAGTACCTTCATGCCCAGTTCTTCCACCAGATGGTGCATGGTGATATAGTGCTGCTCCGCGAGGATTTCCGTGGGAGCCATCAGCGCTGCCTGATACCCGGACTCCACGGCGGCGAGGAGCGCGATAAGGGCGACTATGGTCTTTCCGGAGCCCACGTCTCCCTGCACCAGCCTGCTCATGGGAACGGGCGACCGCATATCGGAGAGAATATCCCTGATGACCCTTTCCTGCGCTCCGGTGAGGGTGAAAGGGAGTCTTTCCCGCAATGCACCGGTGAGTCTTCCGTCGGGAGAAAAGGAAATCCCCTTTTCCCGCACTTCGCCCTTCTTGATGGCTGCCAGGCCGAGCTGGAGGGTGAAGAGCTCGTCGAAGGCAAGACGCTGGTGGTACGGGCTTACCCCCCTGTTCAGATCCTCAAGGGACAGCGAAGGGGCAGGGAAGTGCACGTTCCGAAGACTCTCCTGCAGACCCGGAAGCCCCAGGCGGCGGACGATACCGGCAGGAACACTGTCCGCAACGGAAGCGGCAGCACCCTGCACCACGGTATGCATGATGCTCCTCAACTGTTTCTGGCTGAGGCCCTCGGTGATCCGGTAGACCGGCACGATCCGCCCGGTATGGATTTGCCCGGGATCCCCGGCATCTTCCTCATCGAGGAATTCGTATTCCGGGTTGAGCATTTCGAATCCCGCACCCCGGTACGTGCGTTTTACCGTACCGTACAGCACCACAGTCTGTCCGGGCTTGAAGATCTTTTTAAGGAACTGCTGGTTGAACCACTTGGCTTTGAGAAAGCCGCTTTCGTCGCTGACGGTGAGCTCGAAGATTTTCAATCCCCGCCTGCGCGGGTTCGGGGTAACGACTTCTGCGGCGACCACTTTTCCGGTGACGGTGGTGACTTCATCATAGGCGAGAGAGGCGATCTTTCCCGGGGAACTCCTGTCTTCGTAGCGGAAAGGGAGATAGGAGAGGGCGTCCCTCACGGTGATGATGCCGAGGCGCTCGAGGAGGCGGGCCCGTTGGGGCCCGACGCCCTTTACCAGCCTGATGGGTGCTGCTGCATCATGATTCATTACTCTTTGACTGTCTTGTTTCTATTATGGCCCGGTCGAGGGACCTGTCTGTTTCCTCCATCTTGATCTTCGAGTACTCGGACTCGCTCAGGATCTCTATTTCCCACCCGGTCAACTTCGTCGCCAGCTTTATGTTCTGTCCGCGCTTTCCGATGGCGAGGGAGAGCTGCTGATCGTCCGCGATGACCATCGCCGTCTTCTCGTCTTCGTTGATTCCCACCCTGTCCACGGTGGAAGGAGTCAGTGCCCGTGCAATGAATATCCGGGGGTCGTCACTCCAGGGAATGATGTCGATCCTCTCGCCCCTCAGCTCCCTGACAATGGACTGCACCCGTGTCCCTTTCATCCCGACACACGCCCCCACGGCATCGATGGAGCTGTCCTTCGAGTAAACGGCGATCTTGGTCCTTTCCCCCGGTTCCCGTGCTATGCCCTTGATGACAACGACCCCGTCGTTGATCTCGGGGACCTCCATCTTGAAAAGGCCGACGATGAAATTGGGGTCGGTGCGGGAAAGGATGATTGCCGGTCCCTTTGATGTCTGCCTGACCTCGGAGAGATAGGCCTTTACGATATCTCCCCGCTTCAGGGTCTCGTTGGGGAGGGTATCCCTCTGGGAAAGGACCGCTTCCGTCTTGCCGAGGCTGACGTAGTAGATATTCTTTTCCTTGCGCAGGACCGTACCGCTCACGATATGCCCGATCTTGTCCTTGAACTCCTCGTAGATGATGTCCCGTTCGGCTTCCCGGACCCGCTGGAATATGACCTGCTTTGCTGTCTGCGCCGCGATGCGGCCGAGGTCGTGGAGCGGGATGGGCAGTTCGACGGTATCTCCGGGTTTGCCGTCGGGGGTGTAGGCCGCCGCCTCCTCCGGGGTGATCTCCTCGTTCCGGTTCTCCACCTGTTCTACGATGGTCTTCGTCTCATAGGCCTGAATCGCACATGTTTTGGGGTCTATCCGCAAGTCGATATTGGTTCTGCCGCCGAACCTCTTTCGTACCGCGGAGAGGAGGGCGGCCTCGAGAACCTTCAGCAGCGCATCGCGCGATATTCCCTTCTCCCTGCTGATCTGATCTATTACAAAACACAGTTCCTTTGTCATTTTTCCCCCCGCCTCTGTCCCGCAAAAAATCCTGTGGAGACTATTTAATTTCTATTTCGAGCCGCGCTTTCGTTATTTTGTCCATAGCGATGAAGAGGTCTTTTTCCGTTCCTTTTTTTTCTATCCGAAGCCGAATCCATCCCTCGCCCACATCGACGATCCTTCCGATGATGAAGGTCTGGTTATCGATCTTTTCCCTGGTGACGATACGCGCAAGCTTTCCGATGTTCCGCTCGAAGTCCCTCTGGGTTACCAGGGGCCTGTCGAGTCCCGGGGAAGACACTTCGAGGACATAGGACCCATGAATGGGGTCCTCCACATCGAGAACCGCTTCCAGGCTCCTGCTCATCTTTTCACAATCGTTGATGGTCACTCCGCCCTCTTTGTCCACCACCACCCGAAGCAGCGCTCTTCTCCCCTTGCCGAGGAGGTCGGCGCTGACAAGCTCGAACCCTTCGTCTTCCGCAACCCGGGAAGCAATATCGAATATCCTCTGTTTAATGTCTTTCGTATCCATGGCTCCCTAAAACAAAAGAGTGGGACTACCCACTCTTCCAGTAAAAGTGCTGCACAAAAATATAATAAAATATAGCAGGTATCGGTGAAAAAAAGCAACACCATGAGGGGCTTGCGTCCCTCATGGTGTTGTGTATCCGTACTACTTCGTTTCGGGAGCCGGAGCCGGAGACGGAGCCGCTTCGGGAGCCGGAGACGGAGCCGCTTCAGGAGCCGGAGACGGAGCCGCTTCAGGAGCCGGAGCGGGTGCAGGCTCTTCAGCCTTCTTGCAGCCGACTGCAAAAGTGAATGCTACCACGAGCAATAAGGAAAGTATTAAAGCGAATACCTTTTTCAAATTAGTCACCTCCTTCCAGATTTTTGCTTTTTGCCAAGAATTGAGGTAATTATCATACCATCTCAATTAATACCATATATATCATTCCTTGTCAAGGAATAAATTGTTTTCTATATTCTTTATAAGGCCTTCCACCAGAAAAATAATGGATTCCACATCAAGGAATCTGTCGGCAGTGGAGTCGAAGAGCACCTTCACCTTTGAGGGGAATTCTTCTTCAGGAGGCCAGTAGAGAATCACCACGGGCATTTTGGGGAGAAGGAACAGAAGCCATGCATGTCCCGTGGGAAAATCATCCCTTCGCCCGGCCCCCAGTTTCTCCATCACTGCCGCCACCCGGGCGGTATCCCGGTCGAAGAGCTCCCGCAACGGATCTTCCGCCTCTCGCTGAAAGGCGGAGGCCTTCACCATACCGCATTTCATTTCCCCGTAGGAAATCCATTTCCCCGTCAGGTTCCCCTTCCCGGACGTCCTGATATAGTGGAGCAGCAGGATTTTCATCCAGGGAGTAAGGTGCCCCCGGGTACTTATTTCACCCCGGGGAGTGATACTGAACTCCCTTCCGAGGCAATTCAGTATCAGGGAATCCCCTCTCAGGGTACCGCCGAGATCCGCGGCAATCTCTTCGAAGTGTATCTTCCCGACCTCTTCGCGCAGTTTCAGAATCAGCTCTTCCCTCCAATCAGGCTGGGCCGACCGGGAGAGGGAGCCCCTGATCTCCTCCGCCCCCTCTTCGGAAAGGCAGGGACATTCACCGGCATCCGCGTCCCCGCTGATCACGGCCAGGGCAAAGGGCATGCACGCCTTTTGGGCACATTTCCCGCAATTCTTCCTGGGGAGTTTCTTGTAGAGCTCCAGGGGGCTCATCTATTTTCTCCTTTCAAAGACATACCCTGCAATGATAACGAAGATGAGGGAGGTGACGATAATGACGGAGAGGTCCATACCCAGGGGAAAGTCCTGGGTCAGCATCTTTCTCTCCGGGAATACCATGTATTTCAGCGCATCGATCCCGTAGGTCAGCGGATTGACCGAGGTGAACAGGCGGAGGACGGGAGGCAGGAGGCTGACGGGGTACATCGCCCCCGACAGAAAGAACATGGGCATGACGATGAAATTGATGATGATGTTAAAGCTCTCGAAATTCTCGAAAAAGGAGGCGATGAGAATGCCCAGGGCGGAGATGCAGAACGACAGGATAAGAGAGATGCAGAGGATGAAAAAGATCTGCGCTGCACCGAGCTTCAGGCCGATAAAGGGGAAAAGGAGGAGGATGATAAGAGCCTGGATGGTGGAGAGGAGGGTACCGCTCAGCGCCTTTCCCACCACGATGGAAAAGCGCGATACCGGCGCCACCAGCATCTCCTTCATGAAACCGAATTCCTTGTCCCACAGGATGGAGACGGAGGAGAAAATGGAGCTGAAAAGAATCGTCATCCCGATAATGCCGGGGAAGATAAACTGCATATAGGGGATTCCCATGTCGGGAGCGACCACGCGGGACATCCCTCCCCCCACGAGGAACAGCCAGATGACGGGACGCGACAGCGTGGAGATGAGCCGCCCCTTCTCCCGGGTGAACTTCATGAATTCCCGCGCGATGACGACATAGACGGCGTTCAGTTCGGCGTTCATCGATTGTCGAATTTCCTCCGGTAGGTCCGTACGATACTCCGCATCTCCTCCCCGCTCGATACGGTTTCCGGCCGGATCGTCCTGCCCGTGAGGTGCAGGAATACATCGTTCAGTGTAGGCTTCTGGAGCCGCACGGAGAGCACCCTGCCGGTAAGGGCCTGGACGACACGGGGGATATACGACTCTCCGCCGGAGACCGTGATGCAGAGCTCGCCGTCCCTCTCTTCGGCATCAAGGCCCAGGAGCGCTTTCAGATCTGCCGCAGCCCTCCTGTTATCCGTTGTGGTGAGGAAGAGGGAGTCCCCTCCCACCTGTCGTTTCAATTCCTGCGGCGAGCCTTGTGCGACGATGGTCCCCTTGTCGATGATGGCGATGGTATCGCAGATCTCCGCCTCTTCCATGTAGTGGGTTGTCATGAAAACGGTAACCCTGTGCTTTTCGGGCAGCGTGGAGATGAATTCCCACAGATGGGTCCTGCTCTGGGGGTCGAGTCCGAGGGTCGGTTCGTCGAGGAACAGGACCCGGGGCTGATGCACGATGGAACGTGCCACTTCCAGCCTCCTCTTCATGCCTCCCGAGAACTTCTTCACCTGTTCGTTTCTCCTCTCGTAAAGGTCGACGAAACGGAGGGCCTCGCCGATTCTCTCCTTCCGCTTCCTTCCGGGGATATTGTAGAGATAGGCGTGGAGCAGGAGGTTCTCGTACGCGGTCAGCTCCTTGTCCAGGGTATTATCCTGAAAAACGATACCGATTCTCTTTCTTACCTCTGACGGCTCTTTCATGCAGTCGTGGTTATCGATCCACGCAGTCCCGGAGGTTGCGGAGAGGAGGGTGCAGAGAATGTTGATGGTGGTGGTCTTTCCCGCGCCGTTGGGACCGAGAAAGCCGAAGATCGTTCCTTCCTTTACGGTGAAGGAGACGCTGTCGACGGCAGTCACCGCACCGAACTTTTTCGTTAAATTTTCTACCGTGATCATGGGTTGTTTCTCCGGCTGCGGAACGTGTCAGCGGTACCACTCCGCCTTGTCTTTCGGCACATACCAGTGGATGAAATCGTACCAGATCCCGAGGGGGGCTTTTTCCACCCCCTCAAACCGCTTGTGAAGCACAGGAAGGGCATCGGGCACATAGAGGAAGAGGTACGGCTGGTCTTCGGCCAGCAGGGCATGGATCCGGTGGTATATCCGCTTCCTCTTCTCCCTGTCGAAGGTCTGTCTGCCCTCGAGGAGCAGCCTGTCCACCTCGTCGTTCCTGTAGGAGATGAAATTGAATTCCTCTTCCTTTGTCTTGGAAGAGTGCCAGATATCATATAAATCGGGATCCCTGGATAACGCCCACCCCAGGATGATGGCTTCGAATCTCTTCTTGTCGATGAAATCATGGAGCATTGCCTGCCACTCCAGCACCTTGATGTTCATCTCGATGCCGATCCTCCTGAACTGCTCTTTCAGGATCTGGGCGGTCTTGATCCGCGCATCGTTTCCCTGGTTTACCAGGACGGTGAAGGAGAAGGTCCTTCCTTTCTTCTCGATGAGGCCGTATGCATTGGTTTTCCAGCCCGCCTCGGCCAGCAGGGCCTTCGCCCTTTCGGGACTGTATTCATAATCCCTGACATCGGGGTTGTATGCCCAGGATTCGGGGGGGAAGGGGCCGGTACAGGGGGTCCCGTACCCCAACAGCACCCCGGCAATGATCTCTTGCTTGTTCACCGCATGGGCCATGGCCTGGCGCACGCGTTTATCGGAGAATAAGGGATCCAGAAGGTTGAACCCCAGATAGGTGTATCCGAAGGCGGGAAACCGGAAGGTCTGAAAATATCTCCTGAAAAAGTCGGTGTTCGCCTGGAGCTTGTATTGGGGGGGCGTGATGCCCATGTAGTCGATGCCGCCGAATTTCAGCTCGAGGAACATGGTGGCGGTATCGGGGATGATCCGCGCAACGAAGCGGTCGATATTCGGTCTCCCCTCAAAGTAATCGTCAAAGGCCTCGAGCACGATCTTCTGGCCGGTGACCCACTCTTTCAGTTTGTAAGGGCCCGTGCCGATCGGATTACGGTTCAGCTCGGGAGAGGTGACATCTTTTCCCTCAAGGACGTGCTTCGGGATAATGCCCATGCCCCACGACTCCAGGGCCGGGGCATACGGCTCTTTATAGCGGACTGCTACGGTATGGGGGTCTTTCACCTCTACGGTGTCCACCGGTCCGTATACGCTGCTGTACGGGGTGGGAACTTTGGGATTGGTCACTGTCCGGTAGGTGAAAAGCACGTCGTCGGCAGTAAGTTCCTTCCCGTCGTGCCATTTAACCCCCTTCCGCAGACGGAAGGTGATGGTGAGTCCGTCGGGGCTGATATCCCACGCTTCTGCAAGGTCTCCGATAATCGTGATGTTTTTATCGTACTTTGTCAGGCCGTTGAAGATATACCCGCTGATCTCACCGGAAGCGCTGTCTGAGGCGAGAAAAGGAAGAAGACGCTTTGCATCGGCAAGGGAGCCGACGGTAATGGTATTGGGGGACTTGATCTCCGGTTCCCGCGTGCAGCCGTAGAGGAAGCAGAGGGGTGCGAGCAAGAACAACAGACCGGTACGGAAGGGACCGGAACGTATCCCGTGTTTACACTCCCTGCTTCTCACTGCCTGCTTTCATTAGGGTGTGCATACACACCCTAGTTATTGCCCGAGGGGCTTTTGAGGAATTTGCTGTGTCGGCGCCCCCTGCTGCGGTGCCTGCTGCTGCTGCGGCGCTCCCTGCGGAAGGGGAACCTGCGGCACTGCCTGCCTCTGCTCGGCGGGGGCTGTCTGCTTGATAACGGAGGCGGACCTCGAAGTCACCATGGTCAGGGAGAGAGAAGTGAGCATAAAGACCACCGCGGAAATAGTGGTAAGCTTGTTCAGAAAAGTCGCCGCTCCCCTGCTTCCGAAGAGGGTCTGGCTCGAACCGCCGAAAGTGGCGCCTATTTCGGCCCCCTTGCCGCTCTGCAGCAGTACGATAGCGATCAGGAAAAGAGATGCAAGGACATGTATGGTGATCAAAAGTGCTGTCACAACCGCCTCCTTTTATTGTGATTCGAGAAGTACTCTCTGTTGCGGATTACCGCGTGAAATTCACCAGCCGTGCAAAGCTGTCCGGCTTCAGGCTCGCTCCGCCCACCAAGGCGCCGTCGATGTCGGCACACTTCATGAGCGCATCGATATTTTCGGGGGTAACGCTTCCGCCATACAGGATCCTTATAGAGGATGCCGCGTCTCCATAAAGGGCAGAGAGCTTTTCCCTGATGAACCGGTGCGCCTCCTGGGCCTGCCCGGTGGTCGCCGTTTTCCCCGTACCGATGGCCCATATCGGCTCATAGGCGATGACGATCCCCTCCGGTCCGACCCCTTTCAGACCCTCCTGAACTTCCCTCTGCAGGACCGAAAAGGTCTGTCCCGCTTCGCGCTCCTCGAGGGACTCCCCGATGCAAAAAATCACGGTAAGGCCGTACGAGCGGGCAACCTTGACCTTCCTGTTCAGGATCTCATCGGTCTCCCCGAAGTACTGGCGCCTTTCGGAGTGGCCGAGTATCGCATAGGTGCAGCAGAGATCGGTGAGCATGCCGGGAGCGATTTCCCCCGTATAGGCACCTTTCTCTTCATAGAACATATTCTGTGCGGCGAGCTGGACCGGGGTTTCCTTGATACGGGAGGCCACTGCGGAGAGGGCGGTGAAGGGCGGGGCAATAACAATGTCCGTGTCACGTACCTCTTTCACCAGGGGAATGAAGTCATGGAGGAAGGCCTCCGCTTCGCCCACCGTCTTGTTCATTTTCCAGTTCGCGGCAATCAACGGCTTTCTCATATCTGAAATAGTAGTTTATTTTTTTGCGGGATGTCAAGAAATCTTTGCTTTTCCCGCAAAAAAAGGCGATTCCGGTTGACTTGGGCGAGAGGGGAAAAGTATAATCACTGTTCATGGAAGAAATGAACGAATTGATAGAACAGCGTTTCAGGAAGCTCGGCGAGCTGCAGGAGCTCGGCATCGACCCGTATAACGGGCGGTTCCAGCCCGGGATGAGCGCAGCCGGGATCAAAGAGAAGTACGGGACGGTCTCCAAAGAGGGACTGGAAGCGGAAGAGTTTTCCGCCTCCGTTGCAGGGAGAGTCGTCGCGATGCGCGATTTCGGAAAAGCCTCCTTCGCCCACATCCAGGACGCCACGGGCAAGATACAGATCTACCTGAAGAAAGATGTCCTCGGCAATAAACATGCTCTGGTAAAAAAGCTCGATATCGGGGATATCATCGGCATCTCCGGAAGGGTCTTCCGGACGAAGACCGAAGAGCTCACCATCGAGGTCAGGGATATCGTCCTGCTGAGCAAATCCCTCAGACCCCTCCCCGAAAAGTGGCACGGGCTCAAGGATATCGAGATCAGATACCGGCAGCGGTATGTGGACCTCATCGTTAATCCCGAGGTGAAGGAGGTATTCGCCAGGAGGAGCGCTATTATCAAGGCGATCCGGGATTTCCTCGAATCCCGCGGCTTCATCGAGGTGGAAACCCCCATGATGCACCAGATCCCCGGGGGGGCTGCGGCGCGTCCTTTCATGACGCACCATAACGCCCTCGATATCGACCTGTATCTCAGGATCGCTCCGGAGCTCTATCTGAAGAGGCTGCTGGTGGGCGGATACGAGAGGGTCTTCGAGCTGAACAAGAATTTCAGGAACGAGGGAATTTCGACGAAGCATAATCCCGAGTTCACCATGCTGGAATTCTATATGGCGTACAAGGATTATACCTACCTCATGTCGTTCACGGAGGAGATATTCTCTTTTGTGGCGGACAAAGTGCTCGGCACCTTGAAGGTGCCGTACGGTGATGCGGTGATCGACCTTACTCCTCCCTGGCCGAGGATCCCGATGCGGGAGGCCCTGAAGCAGAAGGGGGTGCCCGACGAGATCATCGGGGACCCTGAAAGGGCAAAGGAATGGGCCCGCTCCATGAAGCTGGATGTCCCCACGGGCGCTTCCCACGCGAAGGTGCTGGATGAGATCTTCAAGGAGTTCGTGGAGCCCGGGCTGGTGCAGCCCACCTTCATCGTCGATTATCCCGTGGAGCTTTCCCCCCTTGCGAAAAGAAAACCTGATGCACCTGAGCTTGTAGAAAGGTTCGAGCTCTTCATCGCCTCCCGGGAGATCGCCAATGCCTTTTCCGAGCTGAATGACCCTATCGATCAGAAGGGGAGGTTCATGAAACAGGTAGAAGCGAAAAAGCAGGGCGATGAGGAGGCCCACTGGATGGATGAGGATTTTATCCGGGCGCTGGAGTACGGGATGCCCCCGGCAGCCGGAGAGGGGATCGGCATCGACAGGCTGGTGATGCTCCTTACCAATTCCCCTTCCATCAGGGACGTGGTGCTTTTCCCTCAATTGAAGCCCGAGCAATAGAACACGATGGGCAGGGTGCGGAACGAGATGTGGAGGGCTCCCAACGCCCTTTTCTTGAATCGCGTGTCCTGAATCCTGTATCCTGATAGTAT
This sequence comes from Nitrospira sp., assembly GCA_002634385.1. Taxonomy (GTDB): domain Bacteria; phylum Nitrospirota; class Thermodesulfovibrionia; order Thermodesulfovibrionales; family Dissulfurispiraceae; genus Nitrobium; species Nitrobium versatile. The sequence goes on along the minus strand of NSJL01000013.1, from coordinate 26,642 downwards.
GAATCTTCCGTATCCTCTCTTCATCGCCCTGCGCTATCTCAAGTCGAAAAAGCAGCACAGGGGCATCTCCTTCAATACCGTCGTCGCCATCAGCGGGGTCGCGGTCGGGGTAATGGCTCTTCTCGTCGTCCTTTCCGTGATGAGCGGCTTTCATGAGGATCTGCAGAAGAAGATACTGGGTGCGAACGCCCATGTGATCGTGCAGAGCTTCAAGGGGGGGATCGAAGAGTATCCCTCCGTGATCGAGAAGCTGCAGGGGGTCCCCCATGTGGTTTCCCTTTCGCCCTTTGTCCTGGGGCAGGTCATGGTATCCGCCGGCCCCCGTGCGCACGGGGTTTTCCTGCGGGGCATCGAGCCCTCCTCCGAGCTCAGGACCACCGATATCCTGAAACATATCAAGCAGGGGAGCGTGAAAAACCTGGTACGGAAAGAGGGGGATGCCCCCTGGATTGTCATCGGCAGGGAATTGGCGGGGATGCTGGGGGTATCCACCGGCGATCCCGTCAATGTGATCTCTCCGGTGGGGGAAATGGGGCCCCTCGGAATGCTCCCGAAGGTAAAGCAGTTCAGGGTCGCCGCCATCTTCGAGATGGGGATGTTCGAGTACGACACCAGCCTTGTCCTCACCGATATACGGGCGGCCCAGGAATTTTTCGGATTCGGCAGTGCGGTATCGGGAGTCGAGCTCAGGCTCGACGATATTTACCGGGCCCCTGACGTCCGCGATGCCGTAAAGGAGAGGCTCGGATTTCCTTTTCATGCGCGGGACTGGATGCAGATGAACAGGAACCTTTTCTCCGCGCTGAAGCTCGAAAAATTCGCCATGTTCGTTATCCTCATCCTTATCGTACTGGTGGCCTCTTTCAACATCGTGAGCACCCTGATGATGAACGTCATGGAGAAGCAGAAGGAGATTGCGATCCTGAAATCCATGGGCGCCACCCACAAGGGGATCATGCTGGTGTTCATGCTCCAGGGGCTGCTCATCGGGCTGATCGGCACCACCATCGGAATTGCGGGGGGGTATCTCCTCGGGAAGATCCTGAACAATTACGAGATCATCAAGCTCCCCGCGGATGTTTATTATCTGAGCAAGCTGCCGGTGAAGATGAAATGGATCGATTTCGTTGTCGTCTCCGTCTCGGCGGTTACTATCAGTTTTCTTTCCACCCTGTATCCCTCTTACTACGCGGCGAAGATGAAGCCCGTGGAGTCCCTGAGGTACGAGTGATGTTTACCCTGCTACGGAGGATTCTCTGTCTCGTCATCATCGGGGCTTTCGCCTTTGTGGCGGTCGCTTTGTGGAGCGGAGGAGAAAAATTCAGAAAAATCGGCAGGGAGACAGGAGGGGCCGTTCAGAAGGGCAGCGAGCGGCTGGCGGAGAAGGCGGACAGGATAAAGGAAAAGAAGGATGCTACGACGTCCACGATAAAGAAGTGGACGGGAAAGGGGTCTCCCGGGCAGACTGAGGAAACGCCGGGAGGGAGGGACCGTGCGGGACAGAAGAAGGAAACGAAGGACACCGGCGTGGAGGATGAAAAGACCCCCGGAAAGAAGGATGCCGAAGAAGAGGAAAAGGGTTTTTTCCGAGGCCTGATGGAGACGGCATGGGGAAAGATCAAGAAGTTGGTACGGGAAAAGGTGTCCGATGACGAAAGACCTCATAAGAATTGAGTCGCTCGAAAAATCCTTCTATACCCCCGCCGGCGAACTGAAGGTCCTCAAGGGGATCTCGGAGACTTTCTCCCGGGGGGAGATGGTCGGCATTGTCGGGGCTTCCGGCGCCGGGAAGAGCACTTTCCTGCATATCCTCGGCACCCTCGACACCCCCACATCGGGTACGGTCATCTACCGTGTCAGCGGGCGGGTCGAAGGGGATAGGGACGACGAAGTAAATCCCTTTGCGCTGAGCAACACGGAGCTTGCTTTTTTCAGAAACAGGGTGATCGGATTCGTCTTCCAGTTCCACTATCTCCTTCCCGAATTCAGCGCTTTGGAGAATGTGATGATGCCGGGTCTCATTGCTCAGGGGCAGGGAGCAAAGGGCAGGAACGGAGGGGAGCTGCGGGAGAGGGCGGAAAAGCTGCTTGACGAGCTCGGGCTTTTCGCACGGAGGACGCACAAACCCGGAGAGCTTTCGGGGGGGGAGCAGCAGCGTGTCGCGGTGGCCAGGGCGCTCCTGCTGGAGCCCGAGGTGGTGCTTGCCGACGAGCCCACCGGGAATCTCGATACCGCCACCGGCGAGGAGCTTTTCCGCCTTCTCCAGGAAATCAATGCCCGGCGCAGCATCACCTTTATTATCGTAACGCATAATGAATCCCTTTCCCGGAGATGCCACCGGATCGTGGAAATGGCCGACGGCAGATTGAAGGGCGGAAAATGAATGGATGTCGTTGCATTGCTTATGATATAATGATCTTTTCCATGGAGGTGTGCCATTAAATATATACTTCCTGACGGCTCGCAGCGAGAGCTCGAAAAAGATGATCTGAAAAGGGAAATGGACGCGGTAAAGGCTGTTGCCCTGCGGGTGAACGGCGAAGTGCGGGACCGTACGGCCCTCGATACCCTCGACCCGGAAGCGGTGGTGGAACTGATTCCTGCCGGCTCAAAGGAGGGGCTTGAGATATACCGGCACAGCACGTCCCATATTATGGCCCATGCCGTAAAGGAACTGTTTCCCGAAGTGAAATTCGCCATAGGCCCTGCGACGGAAGAGGGATTTTATTACGATTTCGACCGTGAGACCCCCTTCACCCCCGAGGATCTGGAGAAGATAGAGAAGAAGATGAAGGAGATTATCAAGCAGAACAATCCCTTTGTCAGAAAGGATATCCCGCGGGAGGAAGCCCTTGCGCTCTTCAGAAACCGCGGGGAGGAGTACAAGGCCCAGCTCATCGAGGGCCTTCAGGACCCTGTCGTCTCCCTCTATGAGGAGGGAGGATTCATGGACCTCTGCAGGGGCCCCCATCTGGCAACGACGGGGGCGGTGAAGGCCTTCAAGCTCCTGAACATCGCCGGTGCCTACTGGCGGGGCGATGAAAAAAACAAGATGCTCCAGAGGATATACGGGACTGCCTTTTACAGCAAGGAAGAGCTCAAGGAGCACCTCGATTTCCTTGAAGAGGTGAAGAGGCGGGACCACCGGAAGCTCGGCAAGGAGCTGGACCTTTTCAGCGTCAGTGACGATATCGGTCCCGGTCTTATCCTGTGGCATCCCAACGGCGCCATCATCAGGAAGACCATGGAGGATTTCTGGCGGGAGGAGCACCTGAAGGCGGATTACAAGATCCTTTTTTCCCCGCATATAGCGAAACTGCACCTCTGGCAGCGGAGCGGACATTGGGATTTCTACCGGGAGAACATGTATTCTCCCATGGAGATCGACGAGGTCTCCTATGAGGTAAAGCCCATGAACTGCCCTTTTCACATAGGCATCTACAAGAGTGCCCTGAGAAGTTACCGTGACCTGCCCCTCCGGTACGCGGAGCTGGGGACGGTGTACCGCTACGAGCGCTCGGGCGTTCTCCACGGGCTCCTGCGGGTGCGGGGATTTACCCAGGACGATGCGCACATCTTCTGCCGGGAGGACCAGATAGAGGACGAGATCCTGAATATCCTCGATTTCACCCTCTTCATTCTGAAGACCTTCGGGTTCGATGCGTACGATATCTATCTCTCTACAAGGCCGGAAAAGTATGTCGGCTCCCTGGAAAACTGGGAGCGGGCGACCGGAGCCCTGAAGCAGGCGCTGGAAAAGAAAGGCCTGGCGTACCGGGTGGATCCCGGAGAGGGGGTTTTCTATGGGCCGAAAATCGATATAAAAATAAAAGATTCGCTGAACCGGTCGTGGCAGTGCAGCACCATCCAGGTGGACTTCAACCTTCCGGAGAGGTTCGATACGAGCTACCGCGGCAGCGACGGCAGGGAACATCGTCCCATCATGATCCATCGTGCCCTGATGGGTTCCCTCGAAAGGTTTTTCGGGGTTCTTATCGAGCATTATGCGGGCATATTCCCCCTCTGGCTTGCGCCGGTCCAGGTGGAGGTGCTGACCATAGCGGAAAGGCACGATGAGTATGCCGGAGAAGTGTACCGTGCGCTGAAGAAGGCGAATGTCCGGGTCGAGCTCAACAGGGAGAACGAGAAGATCGGGTACAAGATACGTCAGGCGACCCTCAAAAAAGTCCCTTATTTGGTTATAATAGGCGACAAGGAAAAGGAAGAGGGCATGCTTACCGTCCGGAAGAGAAGCGGTGAGAACATCGGGCCATTTACATTGGATGCTTTTATGGTAATAATAAAAGAAGAGATTGAAAACAAAGGGCAACAGGCAGCAGACCGGACATCGTGACCAGTGCGGGCTGCAGGTTGCTGAACATGGAGGTGTTGACATAAGCAAAGATATCAGAGTGAACGAGGGTATCAGGTCCAGGGAAGTAAGACTGATCGGCGAGGAGGGAGAACAGCTCGGAATTGTTACCATCCAGGAGGCTCTCAGAATTTCGAGGGAGAGAGGGTTTGATCTGGTGGAAGTCGCTCCCAATGCCGCACCGCCTGTCTGCAGGGTAATGGACTTCGGAAAGTACAAGTACCAGATGAGCAAGAAGCAGACAGGGCGGAAGACCATCGATGTAAAAGAGGTGAAGATACGTCCCCAGATAACGGAACATGATCTCCAGCTCAAAGTGAAGAACATACGGAGATTTCTGGATGAAGGGGATAAGGCGAAGATCACCATGTACTTCAGGGGGCGCGAGATTGTCAGGCCCGAGATAGGAATGAGGGTTTTCGCGAAACTGACCGAAATGCTTACCGGAAAGTTTACTGTCGAGCAGCAGCCCAGACTGGAAGGTAATCACATAACCATGGTTGTCGCACCGAGCAGCAGCAAATAGCGAACAGGCATTGCGGGATGGACGGGACGCGGCAGGCGGGAGGGATGCCTGCAGTAGCCGTGCGTCCGGATGCTGTGCAAAGAATCTGTACAAAGAATATGAAAAGAGAGGAGGAGAGTATGCCGAAACTGAAGACCCACAGGGGCGCTGCCAAGAGGTTCAGTGTAACGGGTAGCGGAAAAATAAAGAGGAACAAGGCGTACAAGGGACATCTGCTGACGGGCAAGTCTGCCAAGAAGGGCAGAAACCTGAGAAAGAGCGCCCTTGTGCCCGACGTGCAGCACGACAACGTCAAGAAGTTATTGCCGTATCAATTTTAGAGCATCCAACAATGATGAACAAAAGCTGCTCCTGGGGAGAGTCCCTTTTCTGTCATTCCCGCAAGCGGAGCGCGACGGGAATCCTTCTGAAGAAAGATTCCGGACGAGCCGGAATGACAGCTTACTCAGTACGTTCATTTTGTTAGATGTTCTTGGTTTTTTATCCCGGTCCGAAGGGAATCAGCCGGAAGTCACCCGCATGCGGCGCACATGCGCCTGCAATAGGTAAAGGAATGGCTCCGGCTGGCGGCCGTGGATTAAATGCCCCATAAATAGAACTTGACGCCCGCATCTCCGATTTATTAAACTGTAAGTTCTTTTAATGAATAATAAATTGGAGTTCTGCCGGAGTACTTCCGGATAAAAAAGGAGGAAAAATGCCCAGAGCAAAAGGTGGCTTTAAGGCAAAGAGGTATCATAAAAAAGTTCTTGAGAGTGCAAAAGGATATTACGGCGCACGGAGCCGTCTCTATAGAATTGCGGTACAGACCGTCGATAAGGCACTCATTGCTGCGTACAAGGACAGAAGGCTCAAGAAGCGTGAATTCAGGGCATTGTGGATCGCGCGGATCAACGCTGCCGTCAGGTCGCTGGGACTGACGTACAGCCAGTTCATGAACGGGCTGAAGAAGTCCGGGATCGCGTTGAACAGAAAGGCCCTCGCCGATCTGGCGTATAACGATTTCAAGGCCTTCAGCGAGCTTGTGGCCCAGGTAACAAAAAAATAAGAGAGGAAACGGAAGACGGGAGGGCGGTTTTCCCGCCGCTCCCGTGTACTGCTTCCAACGTACCGCTTTTCACCTATGCTTGAAGACCTGAAAGAGACGTTTCTCAAAGAGCGGGAAGCCATACAGAGTCTTGCCGACGTAAATCAGCTCAGGGTGAAATACCTCGGCAAAAAGGGGCTTGTCACCGCACAGCTGAAAGCCCTCTCGACCCTCTCCTCCGAAGAAAGGCCTGCCTATGGAAAGAGAGTCAATGACCTGAAGGTGCTCATTGAGCAGGAACTGGAGGCGAGGGAGTCCCGGCTCAAGGACGAGGAACTGCAGAGGCAGTTGCGTGCGGAGTCCATCGACATCACCCTGCCCGGAAAAGCTGTTTCCCATGGAAGGGAGCATCCCCTCAGCAGAACCCTCTCCGCTATCGTGGATATCTTCGTGCGGATGGGGTTCAGCGTGGAGGAGGGCCCCGAGGTGGAGCTGGACTACTACAATTTCGAGGCCCTGAACTTTCCCAAGGAGCATCCCGCGCGGGATATGCAGGATACGTTTTTCGTCAGCAGCGAGGTTGTCCTGAGGACGCATACCTCGCCGGTACAGGTACGGGGCATGGAGAAGAGGAAGCCTCCTGTCCGGTTCATCGCCCCGGGCAAGGTATACCGGTGCGATGCCGATATCACCCATACACCCATGTTTCATCAGGTGGAGGGGCTGATGGTGGACAGGGATATTACCTTCAGCCATCTCAAGGGAGTCCTGGAGGCTTTTCTGCACCGGATGTTCGGACCGGATACCCCGGTGCGGTTCCGGCCCAGCTTTTTCCCCTTTACCGAGCCGTCTGCCGAGATCGACATCGGGTGCATTCTCTGCGGCGGTGAGGGGTGCCGTGTATGCAAGGGCTCCGGATGGCTCGAGGTTCTGGGGGCGGGCATGGTGCACCCCGCTGTTTTCGAGCATGTGGGCTACGATCCCGGGGAATACTCGGGCTTTGCTTTTGGTATGGGGATCGAGCGGATCGCCATGCTGAAGTACGCCATCGACGATATACGCCTGTTTTTCGAAAACGATATCAGGTTCCTGAAACAATTTTGAGAGGAGGAATTGAGCATTCCCGAGCCGTCAGTTGCGTAGCACAGGAAGCGGAACGGTACTGTTCTGATGGCCGGGCCGGTTGTTGTGATCCGGAAGTAAAGGTTCGGAATGCCGGGTAATTATGCGTGTACCGTTTGAATGGCTGAAAGAGTTCCTTCCCCTCGGGGCTTCTCCCGAAGAGGTGGCCCGGAAGCTTACCATGGTTGGTCTCGAAGTGGAGGCACTGGAGCGTACCGGGGAGGATGTCATCTTCGAAGTCAACGTCACTCCCAACCGGGCGGACTGCCTTAGTATCGTGGGAATTGCCCGTGAGCTCGCCGCTGCCTATGGTCTGAAACTTACCCTTCCGGAGCACGATATCGTGGCGGAAACAGGGGAGCTGGACTTCAATGTCGATATTCTCGATACCTCCCTCTGCCGCAGATACGCGGGCAGGATAGTAAAGAATCTCACCGTCGGCCCCTCTCCCGAATGGATGAAGAGCAGGCTCGAGAAATGCGGCATCAGGTCGATCAATAATGTTGTCGATGTTACGAACTATGTTCTCCTCGAGTTGGGACATCCCCTTCATGCCTTCGATCTCGAGACTATCAGGGATCATTGTATACGGGTGGGCACTCCCGCCATGATCCGGGGTGAGGGGGCGCAAGTCACCTTTACCACCCTGGAGGGAAAGGAGCGCGCCATCCCCGGAGAGGCCCTTCTTATCTGGGATGCGGAAGAACCGGTCGCTATTGCCGGGATCATGGGGGGGCGCGAGACGGAAGTAAGCGAGACGACGAGGAATATTTTCATCGAAAGCGCCTACTTCGACCCCGTATCCGTGAGGAAAACGTCGAGGGCGCTTGGATTGAAGACCGAATCCTCCTACCGCTTCGAGCGGGGGACCGACATCAGGATGCTGAAGAAGGCCCTCGACCGGGCTGCCTTCCTGATGAAGAAGATAGCCGGAGGGACGATTTACGGTAAAATCGACATCTACCCGAAGAAATACACTCCTGCGGGGATCCGCATGCAGTATGAGAGGGTAGAAAGGGTCCTGGGACTCGGGATGTCCCGGGAGGAGATCTCCCGCTCCCTGGCTGCGTTGGGCTTTACCCTGGAGGAGAGCGGTGACTCGGCGATCGTGACTCCTCCTGCGTACAGGACCGATGTCACGCGCGATGCGGATATAATGGAGGAACTTGCCCGGTCGTACGGATACGACAGGATACCTGCGGTGCTCCCCAAGGCGACACTGGGGGAGGAGGACAGGGAATCCTTCCGGAAGAGTGCCGGGGAGAGGATCGGGAATACCCTGAAGGAGTCTTTCCTGAAATCCGGTTTTACCGAAGTCATCAATTACAGCTTCATGGGCGTCCAGGACCTGGAGATCCTCGGCATACCGGCGGACGACCGGCGCACCCGTGCGGTGCAGATACAAAATCCCCTGAAGGTGGAGGATTCGCTCATGCGAACGGCCCTGCTCCCTTCGCTGCTCCGGAATGTCGTCCACAATGTGGCCCATGACAACAGGGAGTTCAGGCTGTTCGAAACGGCGAAGGTCTTCCTCGACGGGCACCCCTCGTGCAGAGGAGGAACGGGGAACGGAAGGAGCGGGGCATTGCTCCCCGAGGAGCGGAAGCATCTTGCAGCGGTTTCCTACCGGGAAAGGACACGCTCCCTCTACCGGGAAGATACCCCTGACTTCTTTGTGGTGAAAGGGGTTTTCGAAGCCGTTCTCGGCGACCTGAAAATCGCGAACTGCACTTTTGTCAGATCATCCGAGCCATTCCTCCATCCGGGCCAATCCGCGGATATCCTAATAGGAGGTACGAAGATAGGATACATAGGCTCCCTTTCGCCGGTGGTGGTCGAGCGCCTTGCCATCAAGGCCCAGAAGCCCTCGATCGTGGTGATCGAATTCGATACGGAAGCGCTCCTGCCCTTTGCCGTACAGGATGTCAGGTATAAACCCCTGCCCAAATACCCTTCCATCGAAAGGGACACGGCCCTTATCGTCGATGCGGACCTCGAAGCGTCTGCAGTGATGCAGTGGCTCAGGGAGTATCCCTCCGACCTGATCGAGGGGACGGTCCTCTTCGATGTCTACCAGGGAAAGAATATCCCTGCAGGGAAGAAAAGCCTCGCCTTTACTGTCAGGTACCGGGCGGTGGACAGGACGCTGCGGGAGGAGGAGATCGACTCCCTGCACTCCTCCCTCGTCGAATACATGAGGGAAAAGACGAAGGGCGAGGTGCGGAGCTAGGCGTTCTCCTTCCGGCTACCTGACTACTTTATACCCCGCCTTTTCTATTGCCGCTTCGACATCTTCCTTTTTAATCTTCGTTTCATCGATGTCCACCGATGCGGACCCGACGGATACCTCGGCCCGCAATACCCCTTGAAGGGCATCGAGGGCCTTCTTCACCCTCATCACGCAATGCTGACAGCTCATTCCTTCGATTTTTATTGTCGTTTCCGCCATGGTGCCTCTCCTTTTTTGTCCTGTAATGAACGGATCCGGGCTGACCGGTATGCATCAGCGGATCGGTAGTATTCAGGAGTTTAGAAACAAATTATGCATCATTATACCGCGGAAGGAGCGTAAGCGGCAAGCCTCCTTCCGGAGAGGAGAGAGTGGGTACTCTCTCGGCGTATCTGTCATCCGGCAAGCGCCTCTTTTACGGCACGGGCGAGTGCCTGACGGGTAAAGGGTTTCTGGATAAAGCCTTTCGCGCCGCTGTCCAGCAGCGTGTCAATACCGGCGAATCCGTGATGGCTGTACCCGGAACAGAGGAGTATCTTCAGGTCTGGCTTTATGGAGCGGAGAGCCTGGAAGACTTCCCTTCCCGCCATTTTGGGCATGATCATGTCGAGAATGACAAGGGAGACTTCGTCCCGCAGCGCTCTGAAGGTAGTGATGCCGTCCGTCCCTCCGCCCGCAAGCAGGACGTGATACCCAAGGGGCTCCAGCATATCCTTGCACAGCTCCCGTATATCGCGCTCGTCGTCGATGATAAGAAGGGTGCCTGAGCCCTTCAGGTCCTCCGACGCTTCCGCCGGTTCGGCATCAAGCCCTTTCGTTACGGGCAGGTAGAGGGAGAACCGGGTCCCCTTGGACGGCTCGCTGTACAGGTTGATATACCCCCCGTGGTTGCTGACGATGGAATGTACGATATAAAGACCCAGGCCGGTGCCTTTTCCGGTCTCCTTGGTGGTGAAGAAGGGATCGAAGATTTTCCTTTGCATCTCCTTGTCCATTCCCGTGCCGGTATCCGACAGGGAGAACTTTACGAACCCCTTCCCGAGGAAGGGGAGGTCATTGGCGGCGCCATTCTCTTCTCCCACGAGGGAGGTCTCGATGGACAGGACTCCCCCGTCGGGCATCGCATCCCGTGCATTTACCGCCAGGTTCATGATCACCTGTTGTATCTGGTTGGGATCTGCCTGAATCAGGGGGATGCCGTTCCCCAGGTTCCTGACGATTTCTATGCTCTTGGGGATGCTCCTCATGAGCAGCTCCAATGCGCTCTCCACGATCCCGTTGACGTCCACCGGCTTTGTTTCCATCTTCTCTTTCCGGGTCATGGTCAGTATCTTCCTGCCGAGCTCGGCCCCCCTTTCAGCGGCGTTATGGATAATGGAGACGGGACGGTGCATCGGGTCTTCCTGCTTCATCATGCCGAGCATGATTTCCGAGTACCCCAGGACCGCAGTGAGGAGGTTGTTGAAGTCATGGGCGATCCCGCCCGCAAGGGTGCCGATGGCTTCCATCTTCTGCGCACGCAGCAACTGTTCGTAGAGCTTCTTCTCCTGGGTGATATCCCGTTGTATGGAGGCGTAGCTGACCACCCCTTCGGTGGAGACGGGGAAGATCACCGCCGAGGTATGGTACATCTCACCGCTTTTTTTCCGGTTGATGAACTCCCCCTTCCAGATATCCCCGGCTTTTATGGTATCCCAGAGTTCCTTATAGAAGCTATGGGGAAGAAGTCCGCTTTTGAGGAGGCTGGTCTTCTTTCCCATCGTCTCCTCCGCCGTATACCCGGTAAGGGTGACGAAGGCGGGATTGACATAGGTAATGAACCCCTCGCTGTCGGTGATGACAATCACGTCGAAAGCGGAGTCGATGACCTGCTCGAATCTCCGCAGCACTGCCATTCTTTCCGCCCTGTTCAGCGCAACGGCCGCATCCGCGGCGATGGCCTCCAGGAAGGTTTCATCCTCTGCGGTAAAGCCCCCCTTTTTATTGCCCAGGTACAGCGCCCCGATGGGGTTTCCCTGATTGTTGAAAACAGTGCAGGCAAGCAGGTTGTGCACCTCGGGATGCCCCTCGGGGAGGGAGCCGCTGAAGGCGGGGTGAACGGCGACATTGTCGATGCGCACGGGTCCGGCGGCGCGATGGATGAACGCAAACAGTCCCTTGCCTTCGGGAAGGGATTCCCGTGTCTTGATGGTGCCCCCGGTGGTAATGATCTTCATGAAAGCCCCCTGGGTATCGAAAAGGGCGAAGGCGGACATCCCCGCCCGGAGGAGGCGGCCGGTATGGTCGAGAATGCGCATGAGCACTTCATCCGTCGAGAGGTCTTCACTGAGGGAGACGGAGAGGGAATGCAGGGCCTGGTATTGCTCCGTCCTGTTCTTCAGCCTTCCGAACGTATCGTTTATCACCGCTCCCACCGTATCCAGCTCGTAAATGCCGGTTGCGCCGATATGATGCATTGTCCTGATATCCGCCATGATCTTCCCGATGGGGTACCGGAGGTTTTTCTCGATGACAAAGGAGACCGCCGCAAGCATTACAAAGGATCCGAGTATGACGAAAAACAGCAAAAAGAGGAAGGTATCCGCAATGAAGAAAGGAGAGGAGGGCTTCGAGAGGAGGATGATCTTCCACTGCCACACGGGGAAGAAGAGAGAGAACCCGTCGAGATGGGTCCGGGCGTCTCTCTGCAGGTGGAAGATACCCTTCCGGGAGGCATAGGGGAGCATCATCCGGGTTTTTTCAGGAGCGGAGGTAAAGAGGACCGTGTTTCCCTCATCGATGAGGGTGACGTCGATATTCTGTTGCGCCAGGTACGAGCCGATATCCCGGATTGCTTTTTCTTTTCCTGCTTTCATCGCCGCTTCATCGCCCCATCGTCCGTCCCTGAGGAGACCGGCTGCCGCTTGTTCCAGAATCTCCCGAATCTCGCCCGCTTGCAGTGCGATGAGAGCATTATGGTATTCCTCTCCGATTTCCTGGGATACCATTGAAAAGAGGGAGAGCAGGATGGCGACAACAGAGAGCGTAAGGAGAAAGAGAGGAACCAGGATCCTGTAGCGTATACTATTTCTTCTGAAAGGCATTGCTCCCCCTGTACCGACAATGACGTGAAAAGAACCAGCGGCAGGAAAACCCCCATTTTCCCCTGCATAGGACTTTACATGAGCCTATAAAAAAAATCAATATACTCTCTCTTGGTGCAGAAAAGCTGCTGATAAAAAAGAGTAAATCCCTATTGATGCCCTGTAGGAAAAAAGGAATGTACCTTGACATGATCATATCATTATAATATCATGTCAACATGATTCAAAATGAAATGTCGCCGTTGCACAACAAAACAGTAGACAGGTTCAACCAGGAAAAGCTCTACATCCAGCTTACGAGGATATTTCTGGAGGAGATACACTCGGGCGAATGGGAAAAGGGCTGTCAGATCCCCACCGAAGAGGAACTCTGCAAGACATACAATGTAAGCAAGATCACTGTTCGTCAGGCGATCCACAACCTGGTCTCTGACGGCTATCTCATCAAGGTGCAGGGCAAGGGGACTTTTGTCAGCTCCGTCCTGCCCGTTACGGGACTTGCCATGAAAACCCGGCTGACCGAGGAGATGTTCGGAGAGGAAGTGGAGGTGGAAAAGGAGGTCCTGTTCAAGGGAATCCGGGAATCGGGCTCTGACGCGCGGAACTATCTGAAGACCGACGATGCCATCTGCTACATCCTTTGCAGGAGATCGGTGAGCGGAGAGCCGGAGTACCTGGAGGAGTCTTTCATTCCCTACCAGATGCTGCCCGACATGGAGGGCCTCGATATTACACGGAGTTCCCTGTATTCGGTCCTCCAGGAGAAGGGAGTAAAAAAGATATTCAAGGTGGTGCAGACCATCGAGGTGGCACGGGTCCAGGGAGAATGGGCGAAATATCTCAAGGTGGAGGAGGGGGGCCCCGTTCTTGTCGTACACCGGCTTCTTCTCAGTTCCGACAGTACGCCGGTGGCATATACCCGGTTCCTGGGCAGGAGTGATCGATATAAATTTCAGACGGAGTTTGAGAGAATACGGTAACTGGTAAGGAGGAAGGATTAAAGCCATGGTACAACGCTACCCGAAACTCGTGCTCGCAGTGACAGTCTTCCTGACGGCCTTCTGTACGGCCGGCCTGGTGTTGGCTTCTGCGGAAACGTCCGCCGCGGCACCGGCTGCACCGTCTTCCATGCCGTGGTGGGCATGGCCGCTGATTCTTTTTGTTGTTACTTTCTTGCTGGGCATTGTCGCCGTCCTGGGGGGGGTAGGAGGTGGAGTCCTCTTTGTCCCCATTATCGGGGGCTTCTTCCCGTTTCATCTGGATTTCGTCAGGGGGGCGGGTCTGCTGGTCGCCCTCGCGGGTGCTCTTGCCGCGGGCCCCGGTCTTCTCAAGAAGGGCATGGCCGATTTGCGACTGGCCCTTCCGGTGGCCCTCATCGCCTCATCCTGTGCCATCGTCGGCGCGATGCTGGGGCTTGCCCTTCCCACCAATGTCGTGCAAATCTCATTGGGAGTCACTATCCTCGGCATTGTCGCCATCATGCTGATGGCCAGGAAGTCGGAGTATCCCGAGGTACGACAGGCGGATGCCCTTTCGACGGCGCTCAGGATAAACGGAATTTATTACGAAGCGTCCACCGGGCAGTCCGTAAACTGGCAGATCCACAGGACGAAACAGGGGCTGGCTACCTTTGTGCTGATCGGGGTCATGGCGGGCATGTTCGGCCTGGGCGCAGGATGGGCGAATGTCCCGGTGCTGAACCTGATGATGGGCGCCCCCCTGAAGGTATCCGTCGCTACAAGCAAGTTCCTGCTCTCGATCACGGATACGTCCGCGGCATGGATTTATGTGAATAACGGCGCGGTGCTGCCCATGATGGTCGTCCCCTCGATTATCGGCATCATGCTGGGCTCGATCGTGGGGGTCAGGATTCTTGCCAAAACAAAGCCCGCGGCGGTGCGCTACATCGTTATCGTCATGCTCCTCTTCGCAGGCTCCCGGGCGCTGCTCAAGGGGCTTGGTATATGGAATTGACGCAGCAGGCAGTAGCTGTTTCCGGTAGTGCATGTCTCATGAAAATTACCTGTCAGGAGGTTTTCCATGGATAATAAATTGAAAGCGACGGAAGAACAGCTTGCCTACGCAAAGCTCCTCGATGCGGGAATGAAGCTGGGCCTTCTTATGCTGATCGTTTCCTTTTTCGTCTATCTTGCAGGAATTCTCCCCCCCCATCTTCCGGTGGATGATCTGCCGAAGTATTGGGGCATGTCAGTACATGAGTACCTCGATGCGACGGGGATTCATCCGGGCTGGGCATGGCTCGGAATGCTCGGGAAGGGGGACTTCCTCAACTTTATCGGTGTGGCGTTTCTTGCCGGGGTCACCATCCTTTGTTACATCCGGGTCATTCCGATTCTCTTCAGAAAGAAAGACACGATTTACGCCGTTCTGGCCATTATTGAGGTCCTGGTGCTGGTGCTTGCGGCATCTGGGCTCCTGAAGTCGGGAGGTCACTGATATGCAGCAGGACTATACTCCCCATTTCATGGGTGACCTCAAATCCGTTCTGCTCTGTACCGACGGCTCGGATTACAGCGCGGGAGCCATCAAGGCCGCGATCAATCTGGCACGGGAATGCCGCACTACCAAGCTGACCGTATTGCGGGTGCTGGAATTCAATCCCGAGTTTGAAACAGAGGGACAGAAGCATGCGGACAGGATCGAAAATGAGGCCAGGGCTCACCTCGAAGCCGTACGGGAAGCGGCTGCGGAAGAGAATGTGGAATGCGAGGGGATCGTACGAAGGAATGACAGGCCGTATCAGGCGATCGTTGATGAGGCGGTGAGGAGGCAGGCCGATGTCATCGTGATGGGGAGGAGGGGCATGACCGGCCTCAGGAAGATGCTCATGGGGAGCGTGACGGCCAGGGTGGTCGGGCATGCCCCCTGCAAGGTCCTGGTCGTCCCCAAAGACGCCGTGATGCGGGGGGAGCGCATTCTTCTCGCCACGGACGGTTCCCCCTACAGCGAAGCCGCGGAGCACGAGATTATCACTATGGGGAAGAGATGTCCCCATATAAAGGGAATCGCCGCCCTCTCCGTCGCCTCGTCCGGGGATACGCAGGAGCAGGCCCGCGCCACTGTCGAGAGGGTGGTGAAAAGGGCGGAAGAGGAAGGGATTGCCATCGAGCCCCTCACTGCCGTGGGGCGTCCCCAGGATGCCATTGTCGACGCGGTCCGGCAGAAAAACATCGATATGGTCGTTATGGGAACCCATGGACGGACGGGAATGGAGAAGCTCCTCATGGGGAGCATTTCGGAGCGGGTGGTGGGGCTCTCCCCCGCAGCGATTCTGGTAATCAAGAGCAAGAGTGCATGACGGGGCGGCAGAGTCGCCCTCTCGTAAGAGAATTCCGTGTTGTATACTACCTCCATGCTTAACATTCTGGTCATTTCCGGCGAGGCCAGGAAGGTCCATGCCTTGTTCGCCGCGGAGGGATACCATCCCGAACCGGGGCGTTCGCGGAAAAAGCCGTCACCCCTCTCCTATGACCTGGCGCTCCTCGATCTCGACGATGAGGGCTGGCGTCAGAGACTCCTTGACCTGCGGCAGAAAGCGCCGGTCATCGCCTTTTCGAAAGCCGATATCCATCTCGCGGTGGAAGCGATGAAACTGGGTGCCTGCGACTACCTGGAAAAACCCCTCACCGGTCATGCCCTCCATGAAGCGATCGCGCCGTACCGGAAGAAAATCCCCGATCCTTCCACCGGGTTCGACAAGCTCGTGGGAAAGAGCGCGCCGATGCAGGAAGTGTTCGGCCTGATAAAAAGAGCGGCGGTAAGCGAGAGCAACGTGCTGATCACCGGGGAGAGCGGGACGGGGAAGGAGCTGGTGGCGCGCGCCATCCACCGCTGGAGCCCGAGGAAAGAGGGGGCGTTCATGACCATCAACTGCAGCGCCATTCCCGATACGCTCCTCGAGTCCGAGCTTTTCGGTTTCGAGAAGGGTGCTTTCACCGGGGCGAACTATACCAAGAAGGGGCTGATCGAGCTGGCGCACGGGGGCACGGTTTTTTTCGATGAAATAGGGGATGTCTCCCCCCTGTTCCAGGTGAAGATCCTCCGTGTCCTCCAGGAGAACGAGATCATGCGGATCGGCGGGGCGCGTCCGGTAGAGGTCGATGTCCGCATCATCGCCGCGACGAACAGGAACCTGAAGGCGGAATGCCAGCGCCGCGCCTTCAGAGAGGACCTTTTCTACCGTCTCAACGTAATCAATATCCATCTGCCCCCCCTGAGGGAAAGGATGGAAGACATTCCTCTCCTGGTGGAACATTTCATAAAGAAGCACGGTACAAAGAGGAAGGATATTCTGGTGAAGGGCATCACCGACGAGGCCCTGGATGCCCTCCTCGCCTATTCCTATCCGGGGAACGCCCGCGAACTCGAAAATATCATCGAACGGGCGGTCTCTTTTGCCGATGGTCCCTCCATTGTCCTTTCGGATCTCCCCTCTTCCCTGCTTTCTTCCGCAGCGCGCAAGAAAGTGGCAAAACCCCTGCTGAAGGACGCCCTCGCCACTGTAGAGCGGGAGTTGATCTGGTCGGCCCTCCAGAAGTCGAGGGGGAACATATCCAAAGCGGCCGACGAACTGGGAGTACATCGCCAACAGCTCCAGCGGAAGATCAAACAAATGAAAATCGCAACATAAAGTGACACTGCAACGTATTGTTGCTAAAAAGCCGTTGAAATACCGGCGTTGATACTGAACACCCCCCTTTTGCTGCAGCATCCTGATGCATACTCTCTTCCTCCACGAATAAATAAACCAGTAAAATCAAAACCTTGCCTATTGGCACCGATATTGCTTTTTATGGAATAGTACTTTTCTGTGATTGCTTCGCTCCGCTCGCAATGACAAAGGGAAAAGAGCAATGACAGAGGGAAAAGAGCGCGCAATGAGAGAGAGATTGCAAACAACTACCTAAATCTTTGTCATTGCGAAGGGCAGTACCCTGAAGCAATCCCGTCCTTTTCACCGGGAAGTGCTGCGGGGAGAGGTGCCGGGAGGATACGATGAAACGGCTGATGAAGAAGTTCGAGGACATCATGGTATCCATAACCTTTGCAGAGGCGGGGGAGTACGAAGCTGCCCGTGAATGTATGGTATGGAGGGGGGCGGAGCAGGAGCAGTCTGTCCTCGATTCCGTATATAAGCCCGTGAACGGATAGGCTAGGTGTGCAGGCACATTTCGGAAGGAACGCTTGATGAAGCAGCTGATTTTTTTTGTGTGCGGTAAGACATTATAAAGACCGAAAAGGTGATACACATAATGTTAGAAGACACGGTAGACAGGGAGAGCCCGCAGAAACTCTACGTGCAGATTTACTCCATTCTCCGCGGCAAGATCGAAAAAGGGGAGTGGCCGGGGGGCACGCGGATTCCGGCGGAGGACGAGCTCTGCAAGGCGTATACCGTCAGCAAAGCAACGGTGCGGATAGCCATTGCGGAGCTGGTCAGGGATGGATATCTGAGGAGACAGCAGGGAAAGGGTACCTTTGTAATGTGCTCGTCTCCTGCCATCGGTATGGCGATGAGGACGCGTCTGACGGAGGATATGTTCGGGAAGAGGGTCAAGGTGGAAAAAGAGGTGGTTGTCCAGGGGGTGAGAGAGCCCGAAGAGGGCATAAAATCATATCTGAAAGCGGAGGACCCCCTCTATTATCTCCTCTGTGTCAGGACGGTGGACGGAGAGCCCGCCTGTCTCGATGAACTGTTCATTCCCCTCGCTCTCCTTCCCGGGGTCCGGAACGAGGACCTGTACAAGGCCTCTTTGTACGATCTGATACAGGAAAGGGCGATCCGGAAGATCTTCAAGGTGATACAGACCATCGAAGTAACAGAGATCGGGGGAGAGGCCGCGTCTATCCTGAAAGTGAGGGAGGGTACCGCCGGATTGCTCCTGCACCGGCTTCTCCTCGGTTCCGATGAGTCCCCCCTCGCGTATACACGCCTTACCGGAAGCGGGGTGAAATACAAAATCCAGAATGAATTCGAAAGGCTCAGGTAAGTTCAGGGAGCGAAGAAATAATAGAAAAAGAAAGGAGAAAGGAAATGAGGTATCCGCGGAAGTTGTTTGAATTTCTTAAAATGGCGTCCATAGCACATGCCCGGTGGGATTACGAGGTCTCCATGCACATCGTGAAAAACCGCAGGAAGATGCTCTTTCTGCTCATCATGCTCCTCCCCATTCTTGCGGTGAGCTTTTCCGACGCAGCGGCGGTCCTCGGGGGAAAGACGGCCTATGCGCCCGCTTTCTATTCGACGTCCATATTTCTTGTTTCCATCGCCATCGGTCTTGCCGCCGGTCTTATTACCGGGTGCATCGGCGCGGGAGGGGGATTCATCATCACCCCTGCCCTTATGGCGGCAGGGGTCAAAGGCATCCTTGCGGTGGGGACCGATGTGTTCCATATCTTTGCAAAGGCGATCATGGGGACGACGGTGCACAAGAAGCTTGGCAATGTCTCGGTAAAGCTTGCGATGGCCTTCCTCGTGGGCTCGGCAGGCGGCACCTTTATCGGCGGCGCCATCAACAAGGGGCTCTATGACAAGGACCCCCTGTTGAGCGAGGCTTTCATCAGCACGGTCTATGCGATACTCCTCGGGTTCCTCGGCTTTTACGCCCTGGTCGATTTCCTCAAATCGCGGAAGGGCCCTGCAGGGGGGGACGCCCATGGAGGACCGGTGGGCACCACTGCCCTCGCCATAAAGCTGCAGAACGTACCCCTTCCCCCCATGATCTCCTTCGATGAGGACTATATCCCGGGCGGCAAGAAGATCTCGGGCGTCTTCGTCGCCATCGGCGGTGTTATCGTGGGAATGCTGGCGGCGATTATGGGGGTGGGCGGCGGTTTTGTGACATTTCCCCTGTTTGTGTATATCTTCGGGGTGTCCACGGCCACCACGGTGGGTACCGATATCCTGCAGATCATCTTCACCGCGGGGCTTGCTTCCATCGCGCAATACGCCATTTACGGGTATGTGTTTTACACCCTCGCCATGGGCATGCTCATCGGGTCCCTGATCGGCATCCAGGTGGGGGCCCTCACCACAAAAGTGGTAAAGGGGATCCATATTCGGGGCTTCTACGCTGTTTCCATCCTGGCCGGTTTCATCAACAGGGCGAGCACTCTTCCCAAGAAGCTTGTGGAACTGGAGTACATCAGCATGTCCAAATCGGTGGTGAGCGGCATAGAGTTTTTCGGTAACATCATTTTCTGGATCGTGGTAGGGGTGTTCGGTGTATGGGTCTTCGGCAAGTTCATTGCGAACATCGGGACGCTCAGAGAGGAGTCCGTACCGGTGGCAAAAGCGGAAAAGGCCAACCTGCAGATGTCGGAAAATTAAGAGAAGAGAGGAGGCAGACCATGGCTGCAACAAACAAAAAGGCGATGTCCATAGGCATATTCCTTGCCCTTTCCTTTCTCGGTGTGCTGCTCCTGATCTTCTCGCCCGTTTTCGGCGAGGGGAAGAACGGACTCCAGTTCTCCGACGAACTGTTCAATAAGTTGTCGAAAGGGTCATCCTATTTTATTCCGAAGGTGGCCCAGAGCAGCCAGAAGCTCGCAGGAAGGGACTTCTCCCTTACCGTCAGGATGGAGAAGCCGGAGCAGGCGCAAAAAGCGGTGCAGGTGCTGACCGCGGCCGGGGTGCAGGCAGAGGAGGCGGCAGCGGAGGTAAAGGTGAGCGGTGATCTTGGCAGGCTGCTCTCCATGGTTCTTCAGGATTCCGACGCCATGTACCGCAACGACGGAAAGACCGTGGCAGGACGGTACGGGTTCGACGAAAGGGAGGTGATGGCCACGTGGTGGACCCTCCTGAAACAATTCGATAAAGAGCTCAAGAAAGGCGGAAAGATCGAAGAAGCGAAAGTCGTCAATGATGTGATGAAGAAGGCCGTAGAGGCCGCCTACAATTTCTACGGAATTGAAGCTCAGAAGGTTACCGACAAGGCGGGGCTCATGGCCGGCCTGCTGCTCTTTTACGTGGCATACACCATGTGGTGGGGCTTTGCGATATTCTACCTGTTCGAGGGCTTCGGTCTTACCATGAAGAAGGCGAAAGTCAAAAAAGAGGTTTAGGAGGAAGCAATGAAAATACTTGTTCCCATTGACGGATCGTTGCATTCCATGGCAGGTCTCACGGTGGCTGCTGATTACGCGAAGACGAAGAATGCCCGGATATGTCTCCTCAGCGTCGTTCCCCGGTTTGAAGATGTGGACCTCGAGATATCCGCAGGCGAGAGGGAAAGGGTAAGGGAACGACTGGAGCAGCGCGCTTCCGCAGTAGTGGAGCAGGCCCGGGCCGTACTGGAAAAAGAGGGAGTCGGCACCGTCACCTGCAAGGTGGTGGCTGCCGCCCCTGCGGTATATGACGCCATCATCGATTTTGCGGAAAGCGAAAGGGTTGACCTCATTATCATCGGCAGCCGTGGACTCAGCCCTTCCTCCCGTATCAAACTGGGGAGCATTGCCTCCAAGGTGGTGACCCACAGCCCCTGCTCCGTCTATGTAGTGAAAACGCCGTAAAGAAGAGGTGCGTTGCAACGGGGGGACAGGGGAGAAACCTGTCCTCCCGGTAGTATAATAGAAGACAAAAAGGAGAAAGGGTATCGGCTTCCCTGGTCGTGAGATACTTCCGGTCGGAGTGCCGGCAGGAAGGAAAGAACGCTCTTTCTCCTGCCTGAAAGCGCCCTGGCCGTGACCGAAGCGCCCCGGGGGCTCATCATGAATATGGCCCTGCCGGCCTGGCAGGTCTCTGTCGACGAATCCCATCCGGTCCCCACAAAAAGGAGCACCGTTCCCGGATATTCGACCCCCTGTTTACTACGAAGAAAGTGGGGGAGGGGACCGGGCTGGGGCTTTCGGTCAGCTACGGAATTGTCATGGAATACGGGGGAACCATCACCTTGATATCCCGGTGATCATCCTTACCGCCTTCGGCACGGTGGAGGCCGCCTCCGGGACCATGCAGAAAGGGGCCTTCGATTTCATCACCAAGCCCTTCCGCAAGGAACAGATCCTCTTTACCATCGACAGGGCGCTCAAATACTCGAAGCTCCAGCAGGAGAACAGGAAACTGCGTGAGGAACTTGAAAGAAGAAACAATCCATAATACGGGCGTATTCCCCTGAAAACGGGAGGGGGAGCCTCATCCCTCCTCTTTTTTGCGGATCTGCTCGCTGATGAAATCCTCGATGTACATATCCGTGACGGCATCGTTGTACATGACCATGTCCAGTTGTTTGGTGTAGGCTGTCAGCTTGCCCAGGATCACCAGTTTCTCTTCTATGGTCGCTCTCTTGTATTTGATGAGCACGGCATCGATGACGTCCTCCGCCGTCTTCACCCTGAAATCCATGAAGCGAAGTATTTCGGTGATGAGACGCACCCTCCGCAGCTTCCTGTCGCGGACCGCGCCGCCGCCGTTGAAGAAGAACTTGATATAGTTGTCGTTGATGCTCTCCCCTGCATACGCTTCCACTGTGGAGAAGTGATAGCCGAGCCTGATAGCGAAGTTCATGTACTCGCGGGAGACGAAGACAAAGCTCTTCAACGCCGTTTTGGCAAGCTCCGCCTCGGGAATAGTGGCGGTCTGCGCTACCATCCCCATGAATCCCTTTGCATCGAGGGGGGCCGGTCCCGGCCACCGCATGGAGAGCATTCCCTTTACAAAGGCTTTGAAGGGAACAGAAGTGATATCATCCGGCACCACCCTCTTCAGGTGGCCAGGGGCGTTCCCCGCGATCCCCCCTCCGAGATCGAGGACCTCCACTTCGGTGGGGATCCCGGCAACGAACCGGATTCCCCCTCCTTCTTCCAGGTCCATGAGGTTATGCAGGGCGAACATCTCCCGCATGCCGACTTCATGGGCGAAGCGGGTTATGTCGTGGAAGGTCCTGCATGACTCCGCTCTGAAATTCGCATCGGCGGGGTCCACGAGGTGCAACGGGACGATGTGCCGTATCGCCTTTTCCAGTATTTTGAACATCTGTGTCCCCTTGAAGGGCTCCTCTTTTCTCTTCGACAATTCCATGAGCTCGGGGACCAGTCCCTCATACACATTGCAATTAACGGCATCGACAGTAATTTCCTGCCCCTCCCGGATGACGGCGGTGGCTTTTTCCGTGTCGAGGAGAGTGGGTACTCTGAATTCGCGGGAAAGGGATGCCATATGCCCCGTGGCGGAACCGACATCGGTGATGATGGCGCGGGCCTTGTTCATCACCGTGACGAATTTGGGGGACGTATGTTTTGCCACGAGCACCGCTCCCTCGGGGAAATCGTCCAGGTCGTCGTCCGTTTTGGCAAGATACGCCTTCCCGAAACCGATTCCCTTGCATGCCGTGATTCCCCTGTCCAGCAAGAGGGGGTACCCGCTGACGCGAAGGGGGACGGCTTTGACCGGTTCCTGCGCCACAATGGTCAGGGGCCGCGACTGCAGTATATAGAGGGTAGTGTCCCGGCCGACTGCCCATTCGATATCCTGCGGACATTTGAAGTGCTCTTCCAGCAGCAGTGCATAACGGGCAAGGGTGGCGACTTCTCCGTCGGCCAGGGCAGGTGCTCCCAGGAGCGACCCGGGGACGGGCACCTCCTCGATATCCCCCTCCGGCCTGCAGCGGAACATCGTCTTTTGCACCGAAAGGGTCCTGCTGATGATGTCCTCCCCGGCAGAACGGGAAACCGTATACGTTTCGGGAGTAACCAATCCGTCCACCAGGGATTTGCCGAGTCCCCTGACTGCGCTGATAAGGACCACGTCCTTTCCGGGATCATTGGGGTCACGGGAATACATGACGCCGGCTGCCCGGGCATCCACCATCTGGACTACCCCCACGGCCATCGCCATCTCACATTCCTGAAAGCCTTTCGATTTGCAGTAGAAAATAGCCCGGGACGTGAAAAGGCTTGCGATCACTTCCTTGTACTTCCGGAGGAGGAGCGAGTCCGGGACATTGAGAAAGGTGGAGTACTGTCCTGCAAAGCTGAAGTCGGCATCTTCCTGGAGGGCGCTGCTCCGGACCGAGGACATGACCGCGTTGCCGGACCGGCCCCTGAGCTTCTCGTAGGCTTCCCGTATCTCCCTCTCGAGGTCGTCGGGGATTTTCGCATTGATAATCCTCTCCTGGATGCTCCTGCTCACCGCTGTAAGGATTTCCATATTGTCCAGCGAGAGGCCGCACATCGTTTCAGAAAACGATTCCAGAAAGCCGTTGTGCTCCATAAGCCTCTTGTAGGCCGCGATGCTGATGGCGAACCCGTTCGGGGTGGTAATCCGCACGCGGTTCCGCACCTCTCCCAGGTTGGCGGTCTTCGGTCCCACTCTTCCGGCCAGGTCGCTGGTGATCTCGTCGAAGGGAAAAACATACTTGCCGTCAGGGATCTCGCCCCGGGTGAGCAGAATTTTCTGAAGACCTGCATTGATCTCATTAAATTTCTCTTCAAGGACACAGTACTTGCCGTCCGACAGGGAGTTGAGACAGGTGACGATGTTCCTCACCCCTTCGGTGAGTTTATGTACGGTGGAATTGATATAGCTCCTGTCGAAAAGGTACTCCCCCGACATCTTCTCTTCCAGGTCGGCCATCAATTCGAGAACGGCGTTGTTATTCCAGAGGAGTTGCTGAAAAGTTCCGTAGCGTATCCTGAAAGCGTCGCTGACGCTCTGTTTTTCCTTTGAATTATCGAAAGCCTCTCTGATCTTCTTCAGGAAATTGAGCATATTCCATTATAGCAGCCGTGAAAGGGGAGAATGCAAGGAAGCGCACGGTGATCCCGTCCCGATTCTTTCGCTTTCGCTGTCTGTCCGCATTATGGTAAAATTGTTGAAAAAAGAAACATGTTTTCACCACGAGTGGACCTTTCGTCAGGCATGCTCTCCAGAAAAGGGACGCTTTACGACTATGCAGGAAGTGACGGGTGTGCGATGACGCGGACTCCATATGAGGAGTGAGGAGAGGGGTTGTGATGGCAGAAACGATAGCGGTAAAAGATCTGATGATCGATGTGTTCGAATTCCCCCATATTCCCTACTGGTTTTCCATCAGACAGGCAATGAGTATCATCAAAAAGTCCTTCCTCTGCGAAGACAAGTGCTACCATCCTATGGGAATTCTTGTCTTCGATGAGAAATACAATCTCCTCGGAACCCTCAGCCTCAAGGATATCCTGAAAGGGATCACTCCCAGTTTCCTGAAGCCGATCCCGAGGGTGCAGGGGGTGGAGGTGCACGAAATGGGGCTCTCCGCTCTCTGGGACGGAAGGGAATCGAGGAGGGCGGCGGAAAGGCCCGTCAGCGAGGTGATGTGTCCTGTTACGGTATTCATCTCCCCTGACGCTTCCCTTACCCGGGCGGCGTATCTGATGATCGAGAACGAGATGATGTTCCTTCCGGTTCTGGACGGTAAAAAGAAGCTGGTCGGCGTTATCCGCATGGCCGATGTTTTCCTGGAGCTCACCAACGAGATCAGAAACGGATAGAGAAAAGCGAATGGCGGAGAGGGGGAGAAAGATGCATGCGGGACTGCCGGAGGCGCCCCGGGAGATCGGGGTCATCGTTTCGCGGTACCGCATCAACGGGAAACGGGTCATCTATATTCTCTCCGGTCTGGGCCTCTTTCTCTCCCTCTATTTTCTGCCTTTCGGCGGAGATGCCCTTGATCCCGCCGGGAATTCCATTCCCCTGACGAGGGAGGGGAAGGCATCCCTGGCCCTCTTTCTCCTGGCCGCCGTCTGGTGGGTTTTCGAGGTGGTCCCTGTCGGCATTACCAGCATTGCCATCGGGGTCTTTCAAGTGCTCTTCGGTATCCGTTCCGCCCCCGATGCCTTCAGGGATTTCATGGACCCTTCCGTCATGTTTATCTTCGGGGTCACCGTCATGGGTTTGGCCCTTACCAAAACAGGCCTTTCCAAGCGTATCGCGTATAAGATCCTTTCTTGTGCCGGGGAAAGTACCGGCAGTATCCTGCTGTTCGCCCTTGTCGTGACCGCAGGGCTCTCCCACATTATGGCGCATACCGCCGCAGCGGCCACCGTGTTTCCGGTGCTCCTCGCTATCTATGCCCTCTATGGCGAAGGGGAGAAGAGGACCCGCTTCGGCAAGGCCCTCTTTATCGGGATGGCGTATGCCGCGGGAGCCGGGAGCATCATCACCCTTCTCGGTTCGGGGCGTGCGGTGGCGGGAGCGGGCCTGTTCAAGGAGTTTACCGGAAGGGATATCGGTTTCTACGAGCTTACCAAGTATCTGTTCCTGGTCGGCTGGCTTATGGTCCTCATGATCTGGGGATATCTTATGATCTTCCTGAGGCCGGAGAAAAAGGTGATACATGGACTGAAGGGGAGGCTGAAACGTCTCTCCCGCGATCTCGGCCCCCTGACGAGAGAGGAGGGGATTGTCATCGCGACGGCGTCATTCAGTATCGGCCTGCTCTTTCTGCAGTCCTTTGTTCCCGCATTGAGGGCTTTCGACAGGGCGGCCCTGCTTCTCCTTGCCCCCCTGTTTTTCTTTCTTTTCGAGGTGCTGACCCTCAAAGACCTTGAAGATATCCCCTGGAATATCATCCTGCTCTTCAGCGGTGCCCTGAGTATCGGTTTCTGTCTTTGGGAAACGGGGGCTGCGCGCTGGCTGGCCGTGAACCTGCTCTCCCTTTTCCGGGGAGGACAATGGTCTCTCTTTGTCCTTTCCATGGCGGTATGCGTTATGGTGATGACGAACTTTATCGTAAATGTGGCTGCCCTTGCCCTCTCGCTCCCCGTCGCTCTGGCCATCGCGCAGTACCTGGGTGTTGCGCCTGATGTTGTCTTTTATACGCTCCTGGTGGCGGCCGGAATGCCCTTTGTCCTGCTCACCGGCGCCGCTCCCAATGCTGTTGCCTACGAGGCGGGACAGTTTACCCCGGGGGATTTTTTTAAGCACGGCATCCCGATGAGCATTCTCCTCCTTGTCGTTCTCGGGATAGCCCTGTTCATCGTGTGGCCGCTCCTGGGGATGCCCTTTGCCCCGAAGTAGGCGGAGGGAGGCAGGGCAAACGCACGAAAAGAGCGATGCAAGGGAAAACAACGGGATTGCTTCAGGATATGACCCTTCGCAATGACAGTCGTTGCGCTCTCTTCCCTCCTGTCATTGCGAGCCCTTTTCTTTTGTCATTGCGAGCCCCTGATCCCCGGGGCAGCAGGGATTCTTTCTAAAAGAAACTGGTCACCGGAGGGACAAAAAGGTATGATAAGCAGGGGATACGCTCTGGAAGGAGAGGCCGACAATGCAGTGGAGCCGGGAG
>NSJL01000012.1 GCA_002634385.1 Nitrospira sp. | reverse complement strand
ATTCAGATTCCTCCCCTTACCCTAAGGGGAGGAATCTGAATTCCCCCCTCTTAGAGTAAGAGGGGGTGAGGGGGAGTCAGTTTGCCGCCTCCCTATCGCCTCCCGCATCACCCCCACCGGAGGGCGCACCCCTGTCCATATCTCGAAGGCAAAGGCCCCCTGCCACAGCAGCATACCGAGTCCATCGAGAGTGGTGCACCCGCGCGACGATGCGGCACGGAGCAGCGGGGTCTCGTGATAAATCAGGTCGCAAACCGTATGTCTTTCCGTCAGAAGCGTCACATCGACGGGAGAGGGATCCCCGGGTTTCAGCCCAAGGGGGGTCGCGTTGATCACGATGTCGATCCGGGAAAGGAATTCCCGGCTCGTCATTGCCCCGACGCCGGCAACAAAGGCGTTTCCCTTCAGGTTGTCCAGATGCTCCCGCAGCGTTTCCGCTTTCTGCGGGTTCTTCATGTTATGGAGATACACTGCCGACGCCTCCTTGCAGAGGTAATAGCCCACGGCACGCGCTGCGCCCCCGGTGCCCACAATTAGGACACTCTTGCCTTCCACCCGGATTCCCGCCTCGGCAAGGGAGCGCATGAACCCCCTGCCGTCGGTGTTGTACCCGATCAGCCTCCCTTCGCTGTTCCGTATCGTGTTGACCGCCCCGATAAAGGATACCTCTTCGCTGATTTCATCCAGAAACGGGATAACACTCTCCTTGTGGGGAACGGTGATATTGACGCCGGCAAGATTGAACGCGGTAATGCCTTTCAGCGCATCATGCAGCCTGTCGGGACGAACGGAGAAAGCCACATAGCAATAATCCATTCCCAAATGCCGGAACAGGGCATTATGCATATCAGGAGAGAGGGTATGCTCGACAGGATATCCGAACAGCCCTACCACCCGCGTTTTTCCGCCTATCTTCACGCAGCCCGCCTCACCGGAAATCCGTGTTTTTTTATCCAGAGAGTCCATTTCCAGAACCCCAAGTCTCTATTTTATACCACCGCATGGTACCGCCGTGGGCACGGGCGTCACGCAGCATCCGTCACCGCGTCCACCAGCCCTCTCGGAGTGGAGGGCACCACCACAGTCCTGACCCCGAGGACCTCCTCCATATCACGGAGCGAGACGTCATCGAGGAAAATCTCGTCTCCCGTCCTCAGCACAATATCGGGGACCAGCAGAATATCGTCCTTCTTCACCACTCCCGACAGGGACCTGATGACATCCCTGCCGGTGAGGAGCCCGGCCACGGTGACGCTCTTTCCGAAAAAGGAATTCTCCAGCTCTACGACCTCGATATCGATACCGTTCTTCCTTATCTTTTCGACAAACCGCGAGAGGAACGGGTAGAAAGAGACGCCGGTAAAGGTGATAAACCGCTCCTTTTTCCCCCTGCTCCCTTCCGTCTGGGACATTCGTATCCTCTTTGCCTGGTGCAGGAAGAAAGGGACCATGCCCACCCCGTTCTCTATCTGGGGGAATTCGCCGTATTCCATAAGGGGCGGGAACTCCCTCTCCGCCTTGATGTAGAGCTCATCAGCGCCGTACACGATACATTCCCCATGCTTTCTTTTGAACCGCGACTGAAATTTATGAATGATATCCAGCGCCTTTGCAGCATCTTCCCCCTCCAGGGCAGGGATCGCTTTTTTCCGGTGCCCGGTGAGCCCCACCGGAACCACGGCAATGGAGAGCACATACGGATAGAACCGGTACAGATCGGAAATGGTCTTCATGAGGCCCTTCCCGTCGTTGACCCCGGGGCAGAGCACAATCTGCGTATGCATCCTGATCCGGTGGCCCGCCAGGAACTTGAGCTCCTTCATTATATCGGCCGCTTTCTGGTTGCCCAGGAGCCTGTTCCGCACCGCGGGATCCGCGGAGTGCACCGAGATATAGAGGGGGCTCAACCTCTGCTCGACAATCCGCTGCCTGTCGGCATCGGTGAGGTTGGTCAGGGTGATGTAGCTCCCGAACAGGAAGGACATCCGGTAGTCATCGTCCCTGACATACAGCGTCCTCCTCATCCCTTTGGGAAGCTGGGATACGAAGCAGAACAGGCAATTGTTCCTGCACGCCCGGATCTTGAAGGGCTTCAGTACAATGCCGGTATCCCCCTGGTCCTCCCCGTCCGGCCCATCCGGAGGCGCGGCAAGGGACAGCCGTTCTCCGTCCCTGCTGACATGGAACTCGGGCTCCGGTTCGTTTCCGTAAAACATCAGATCGATGCTGTCCCGTATCCTGTGGCCGTTGAGCGCAACAAGCCTGTCCCCGGGAAGAACCCCCGCCTTTTCCGCAAGGCTCCCCCGGTGCACCTGCTCCACCTCAACCCCGCAATTATTTTTCGCCGGCATCTTTCAACCCCCGGTAGAGATACTGGATCCCGGAAAGAATGGTCAGCAACGCCACGATCCACGCCATCCCGCTGCCGGGCAGGGGGATCCGGGGATAATTGACGGCGAGGAGCGTATACGCGATCAGCACAAGCTGCGACGCAATGGCCGCCTTGCCCACTATCGACGGCTCCACCCGCGTCGTATGAAAAAGCAGATAGAGAATCACCCAACCCAGGGTCACGATCAGGTCCCGGCTTATCACCGTGATGGACAGCCAGGTCGGAATCCACCCGTACACCGAGAAGAGGATGAAGGAGGTCACCAGGAGAAACTTGTCCGCCAGGGGGTCGAGAAAGGCCCCCAGCTTGGTCTTCTGGTTCGTAATCCGGGCAAGGAGCCCGTCAAGGGCATCGGTGACCGCGGCCGCTATGAAAAGGATCAGGGCATACTCGTACTTCCGGTACACCAGCGCGGTGACGAAGACCGGGATGAGGACGATCCTGATAGAGGTGATAATATTGGGCGCGGTCAGAACTCTCATGGCATGGCAACGGGAAGAGACAGGGGATGGGCCTCCACCCCGATTTTTCTGTATGCCTCTCTCAATCGCCCGCTCTGTCCGGACTCCCCCCGCATAAGGGAAAGCAGGGAACGGGCATGAAGGGTCTCAAGGGCGAAACCATGCCGCTCCGCCGATTCGAGGGCGACAAGCACTTTCTTTTCCGCCGGCTTTCTCTTCCCCTCCAGGAATTCGATCTCCCCGAGTGTCATCGCACAATAGATGATCCCGCGCGGGTCCTTCGTCTTCCTGAAATTCCCCATCGCCTTCCTCAGGTGCAGCCGCGCCGACGCGAAGTCACTCTTCATCTTGTGCACATTGGCGACGCTCCACAGGGTATAGGAATAGCTGACCATGTCTCCGATCTTTTCGTACAGCGCGGTCGCCTTCCTGAAATGGGCCATGGCGTCGCGCAGATTATGGGTCATCCGGTACGCATTCCCGATCCCGCAGTGGGAATAGGCCCTGCCGAACGTATCCTTTTCCACGGTAAAGATCTCATTCGCTTTCCGGTAGTAATCCATGGATTCGCCGTACTTGCCCGCAACCCGGTGCGCCCCCCCGAGCCCACAGAGCGAATAAGCAATCCCGGAGGAAAACCGGAGGGAAGAAAAGATGTCCTTCGACTCATTAAACTTCTCAATGGCCTTCCCGATCCTGCCCGCAACCCTCAGGGCTCCTGCTTCCGCCCACAGGGAAAAGGCAACTCCCTTCTCGTCCCGTTCTTTCCGGTATGTCTTCCGCGCTGCGGAGATGAATTTTACCGACTCTTTCCACATCCCCATGGCGCGGAGGGAAAGCCCCATGCCCACCATGCAGTCGGCAGCGGTGATCCTGTTCCCCAGCGCCTCGCATGCTTCGAGCGCCTCGCTGTAATTCCCGACCGCACCGTCGAAGTCGCCCGTCATTCTCTGGATATCGGCCATGGCCAGGGTGGAATCGAGGATGCCGTCGAGATCGTCCGCCCTCCTGCTCAGGACCAGCGCCTTCTGGAAAAGCTTCAGGGCGCCCCGGTACTGTGCCGCATCGCGGAGCTTTTCCGCTTCCTTGATCAGTGCAAAAATCCTCTCTTTCATCTGCTGCCTCCCACTCCCGCAAGCTTTTCCCTGAGCTCCCTCATAAGGGCCTTGTAATCCCCTGCTTGGAAAAAGGCGGAGCCCATTACCAGGATTTCCGCGCCCGCGGATGCCACTTCCCCTGCGTTCCCGGGCTTGATTCCTCCGTCCACCTCGATGGGAACGGAGAGGCCCCGGGCATCAAGGAGCGCCCGCAGCGCCCGTATCTTGTCGAGGACGAAAGGAATGAATTTCTGTCCCCCGAACCCGGGGTTCACCGACATCAGGAGCACCATGTCCAGGTCGGGCAGGATACACTCGAGATGGGAAAGCGGCGTGGCGGGGTTCAGGGATACCCCCGCCTTTACCCCGTTCTCCCTGATAAGGTGGACGGTGCGATGGAGGTGAAAGGACGCCTCCTCGTGGACGGTGATGATATCGGCCCCCGCGGTGACGAAATCCATAATGTACTTGTCGGGGTCCTCGATCATCAGGTGCACATCCAGGGGCAGGGAGGTTATCTTCCGTATCCCTTCCACGACGGCGGGCCCGATGGTAATGTTGGGGACGAAATGCCCGTCCATGATATCCAGATGGAGCAGGTCGGCACCGGAAGCCTCCACCGCCTTTATCTCCGCACCAAGTCTCATGAAGTCAGCCGACAGGATGGATGGAGCAATCTTGATCACGTTTTTCCCTTCTCCTTATATAAGAAATGCACTATCTCTACGGGTTTCCCCTCGCTTCGTCCTCATATTCTCCGAGGCTGACGATAATGCTGAAGATATCGCTGCCGCCTTCCGCCGCCTCGGGCCTCTGTGCAAGAACCATGTTCCGGGGTGCCTGGTCCGAATGCACATAGAGGATCTTGCCGACTTTGATCCCCTTCTCCCGTAAGAGGAACTCCGCCCTGTCGAGGTCCTGCCCCACTATGTCGGGGACAAACTGCACCCTCGGGCCCTTGCTCAGCACAACCCCTATGACCCGTCCCTCCTTCACCATTCCGCCGGGGAGGATATCCTGGCGGATGATGGCTCCTTGACGGGTGTGGGAATCGTAGTCCTCCCCTTCAAGACGTATATAGAGCCCCTTCCCCCTCACAATACCGTCGGCCTCCACCATACCCTTCCCCCTCAGGTCGGGAACGGTGACCGTCCTGCTGAAACTCAGCACCTTGAAGGTAAGGTGCCCCGAAAGGATGCCGAGGGCAAAAAGGATAACGATATAAAGGGGTATCTTCAACAGGGACTTCATCTGTGCTCTTTCCGTACCGGCCTTACCGTTCCCCGGGCTGCGCCGGGTGCGGCCTATGGCTCACTTTCATTTTTCTTCAGGCGGGCGGCAAAAAAACCGTCCATGTCATGCTTGTGGGGGAAAGTGCGGTAGAATACCTGCCCCGCATCTTCGCTCTCGAATCCCTCCAGGAAGCCGTAATCACTCCTTATAATACTAAAATTCCGGTTGTCGTGTAAAAACGCCCTGACCACCTCTTCACCCTCTTCCGGTTCCGTGGAGCAGACGGAGTATACCATGATCCCGCCCGGCGCGAGAAGCCGCGCCACCGCCCGAAGCAGGACACCCTGGTTTTCCCGGAGACGGAGGAGATCCTTCGCGGCATGACGGTACTTGATATCCGGATTCCTCCGTATCACCCCGAGGGAGGAACAGGGGGCGTCGAGGAGAATCCGGTCGAAAAGACATCCCTCCCCCGCCGGCCTCCCGCATACTGCACGGGCAATCCCCTCCGTGTCCTTTGCATCACCGTGGATGATCCTGATCGACTGCAGCCCCAGTCTCGATACGTTCTCCCCGATGGAGCGGATTCGTCCCGCCTCCGCCTCCACCGCCACGACCTCCCCGCTGTCCCGCATCATCTTCGCCATGTGGGTGGACTTCCCCCCCGGAGCCGCGCAGGCGTCGAGCACTCTCTGCCCGGGGGAGGGGTTGAGCAGGTAGGAGATAAGCTGGGAGGCCTCATCCTGGATGCTGAAGGGGAAAGGGAGCGTCGCTCTCAGCTCCTCGAAGGACAGGGGGCTCTCCACCGCGATTCCCGACGGTGAGAAGCGGGTGAGCCGGGCCGGTATTCCCTTCGCATGGAGAAGACGCAGCGCCCGTTCCCGGTCCTCCCCATCGTCGATCCTCAGGGTTACGGGAGGAATCTCGTTGTTTGCGCGGGCGAGGCGCAGGGCCTCTTCATACCCGAACCGCTTCACCCATCTCTTCACCAGCCAGCGGGGGTGGGAAGTGGTAATGCTGATGAAAAAGACCGGGTCGTCCTCCGGCGGGGGGGAGAGGGTATCCTTCTTGCGCAGGAAGTTCCGCAGCACCGCATTCACCACGGACGCCCTTCCCCGGTATAGCTTTTCCACCTCCACCGCCTCGTTCACCACTGCCCAGTCGGGGACGCGCAGATACTGTATCTGGTAAACCGCGAGGCGCAGGTTGTTCAGGGTGTCGGGGGAAAGTCCGGAAGGCTTCCTGATAAAGTCTCTCAGCACCCAGTCGAGGGAATCCCGGTAGCGCAGGACGCCGTAGACCAGCTCCATGAGAAACGCCCGCTCCCGCCTGTCCCCCTCGGGGGCGAGCTCTTCCAGGGCATCCTTCGGCTTCTTCGATTTTACCAGGATTTTGTTGAGGGCCAATACGGCGCGCTCTCGTGTCGGTGACATGCCTGTCCGCTCCGGGTTGTTTCCGCCCGCTCCGCAGCGCTCAGTCGCCGCCGAAGAGGCGTATGGCTTCTTTTACCTTCTCGAGGCTCACCCGTGTATTGACGCAGGGCCCGAAGGGTCTCTCGTTGGGGATCCCGATAATGGGAAGGGGATAACTGTCCACGATACCGCTGCTCAGGTCCCTCTCGCAGGCCACCGCCACAATGGCCGCCGGGCGGACATCCTTGACGATGCGCCGTGCCAGGTTCCCCCCCGTGGCGACAAAGAGCTTCAGGCGGTACTCCTCTGCCACCTCGATCAGGTCATTTATCCCGCATCTGCCGCATCTCCGGCAGTTGTAGATATCATTGGTGATCCTCACGTCGCACTCGTTCACCTGGAGACAGTGGGGCAGGAGCAGCAGGATCCTCTTCGTCCTGAACCTCCTGATATTCGCCAGCACCAGCCTGTTGTTCCAATCGATGACGAGGTGCTGAAACCGCTCCTTGCGGTCCTTGAAAAAGGCGCCCGCAAGCATGAGCAGGGGATAGAGGACCTTCAGGACCACCGCCCTAAGAAAATTTCTCATGCCCCTCCCGTATCCTCCTGCCTGCGATAAATGCCGCGGCGGGCATGCTCTTTTTGCCCTCGGGCTGAAGCTCGAGGAGAGAAAGGAGCCCCTTCCCGGTCCCCACCACCAGCTCTCCCCCCGAGGCCTTCACGATAAGGCCCGGAGCGGCCACCCCCTCCAGGAACCGCGCTTTGACGACCTTGATCCTCTCCCCGTTGAAGGAACAGAATGCCGCGGGCCAGGGATACATTCCCCTGATAAAGTGAAAAAGATCCGTAGCGCTACGGTTCCAGTCGATCCGGCCGTCCTCTTTTTTCAGAGGGGGGGCGTAACTCGTTTCCCCGGACTGCGGGACAGGTCTTACCTCTCCAGCCCGTATTCCCTGCAGGGTCCTGATCAGTGTCTGCGCCCCCAGGACAGACAGTCTTTCGGAGAGGGTTTCCGCGGTGTCATCGGGCATGATTTCGACCTCCGCCTGCAGGAGGATGTCCCCCGTATCCATCCCTTTGTCCATACGCATGGTGGTCACCCCCGTTATCTTCTCCCCGTTGATCAATGCCCGCTGGATGGGGCCGGCGCCGCGGTACGCAGGCAGAAGGGAGGCGTGGACATTGATGCATCCCGAAACGGGAATCCCGAGAATCTCCACGGGCAGTATCTTTCCGTAGGCGACGACGACGATGAATTCAGGGGTGATGGCGGCCAGTTCCCGGTAGAAGTCGGCGTTCCTGATCTTTTCAGGCTGTACCACGGGGAGATGGCGTGCAAGGGCCAGCTCCTTAACGGGAGGGGCTGACAGGACGTGGCCCCTGCCCTTGACCTTGTCGGGCTGGGTGACCACAAGGGCGACCTCTTCCTTTGCATCGAGCAACGCCTGCAGCGACGGAACGGCAAAACGGGGGGTACCGAAAAAAACAAGGGCCAAAACGCACACCTCACACGAGTTATTCTTCAGTGTTCCGCAGCGACTTCAGGTACGGGGAGAGGCGAGACTCAGATCTTGCCGCCGGCACTGACGCCGGCAGTGGCACTCACTGTTCTCTTCAGGTAACGCTTCTTGAAAAACTCCCTCTTAATGGTACTGAGCCTGTCGACGAACAAGACACCGTCCAGGTGGTCTATTTCGTGCTGGAGTGCACGCGCCAGGAGATCGCATGCCTCGATCCGGACCGGCTTGCCTTCACGATCAAGTCCTTTAACCACCACCCGTTCCGCCCTCCGTACGGAGGAGTAGAATTCCGGGATGCTCAGGCAGCCCTCTTCGGAATCGACAAACCCGCCCGCCTCCTCGATCTCCGGATTGATCAGGACGATCAGGGGCATCTGCTCTTCCCGGGAGCTCACATCGATAACAATGATCCTCTTTGAAACCCCCACCTGGGGAGCGGCAAGGCCGATGCCGGGAGCGGCGTACATGGTCTCCACCATATCATCGATGAGACGCTGCGTCTCTCCGTTGATCGTCTCCAGGGGAAGGGCCTTTTTCTTAAGGACTTCGTCGGGATATTTCCTGATTTCCAAAACAGCCATTCAAAATTATACCATACTCACCCGAGCCTTTAGGAAGCCCCGGTGAGGCGGGAGAACGATTTACTACAACGCGTCATACTTCTTCGCCGTACCCTTCGCCTTTTCGACAGGATACCTCTTCTCGTTCTTCTCGATCTTCCCGGCGATAGCCGCCGGCAGGTCGATGCCAAGATCATGGGAAATGAGCAGGAGATAAATGGCGATATCCGCTATCTCTTCGGCAACCCTCTCCCTCCCCTCGCCGGCGAGATGCTTTTTCACCTCTTCGTCCGTCTTCCACTGGAACTCTTCGAGCAGCTCGGCGGCTTCGAGGACCAGGGAAATGGCGAGGTCCTTCGGGTGGTGGAACTGCTCCCACTCCCTCTCCCTGCGGAAGGCGAGAAGGCGTTCGATTATGGTGTGCAGAGACTCGCTCATCGGTGGCTGAACCACGCTCCTGTGTAAATTCTGAGATAGCATCAATGACGCCTGTTCCGGAGATTATACCAGCAAACGCATACAGAGAGGGAAGAGGAACGAAAATGCTTGCTGATTGAAGAAATTGAATGCAAGTCCCTTTTTGATAAGATCTTCTCTGTTTATTCTCCTTCCTGGTTTAGAACCCTTGCAAAATGAACGTACCAGGAAGGTCGTCATTCCGGCTTGTCCGGAATCTTTTTTCAGACAATGGTAATACCTTCCAAATTTATCCAGAAATGCAAGGATACCTATAATTTAAATGATACGACACGTCCATTTGATCCGCTTACTTGTACGTTCAAGTCTCCATTGCATCATCTCCTTCCGCATTTTTGCATATTCTCTTTCTACAGCAGGATAGTACATCGACGGCCCCGAATAGGGTAACGTGGGCTTTTCTTTTGACCTGTTCATAATGACAGCAATAATCAACAGGATAATCACTTCAAGCATATTGCCTCCTTTGCTGTCTCGTACAGCGCATCAAATTCCCTGCCGTGGGTCAGTTGGTTGTAGAGGATCAGCTCCGCAACGTGGGCTGCCTCATGCGCGATAGTATCCAGACAGGACGGGTTTAGGGACTTATAACACCTCGTATTGAGGGCCACGAAATATTTCCCATCGGATCCGATTCCTCCCCTGCCGAAGGTCAACCGCCGCTTGAGAGCCTCCTTATACTCCTTAACAGGGCGCAGGATCAACTCCTCAGGCAACTTCAACCCGTGAGAGTCCCTGATAGCATAGAAGGCTCTCTTGGTCGGCCCAATACACAGCGTGAGAGTAGTGATAGCTTCCGGCTTCTTTGTTCTAATTATGATCTTCAAGCAGCCTCCTCCTTTTCACTTGGTATCACGGAGAACTTCAGCAGACGCACGGAGAGGTCGCAATCCCTTTTTTATAAGGTCTTTTCTGTTTCTTTTGAACCTGCACCAAAACCAAAGAAGGAAGAGTCGCAATCCCTTTTTTATAAGGTCTTTTCTGTTTCCCATTGGTTGTTATGGAGAGTTGTGCGGGGCAACAGCCGTCGCAATCCCTTTTTTATAAGGTCTTTTCTGTTTCGCCTAACCACTGCGACGTGTCCACGTCGCCGGTGATGTGTCGCAATCCCTTTTTTATAAGGTCTTTTCTGTTTCTCGGCAGCGCACAAGGCTCTCCTTGTGGCACACCACAGTCGCAATCCCTTTTTTATAAGGTCTTTTCTGTTTCCCCTCTCACATTGCGACAATCCACGCTCTCCAGGTCGCAATCCCTTTTTTATAAGGTCTTTTCTGTTTCCTCTTGGAGATAGTCAACTTATCCCCAATCTCCCTGTCGCAATCCCTTTTTTATAAGGTCTTTTCTGTTTCAAAACGGCGAAAGGAGGTGATAGTATGGGTGTGTGCCGTCGCAATCCCTTTTTTATAAGGTCTTTTCTGTTTCAACCAGATAATCAAGACCCTCATCGAGGAGGGGCGTCGCAATCCCTTTTTTATAAGGTCTTTTCTGTTTCGCGACATACGCCGAAGTTATCCGCGAGATGTACCTTAGTCGCAATCCCTTTTTTATAAGGTCTTTTCTGTTTCCCAAACGTCCTTCGGTGCCGAAGGAATTGGTTGTCGCAATCCCTTTTTTATAAGGTCTTTTCTGTTTCTCAAGACGCCACCCTATATTTGTGGCTCACATCGTCGCAATCCCTTTTTTATAAGGTCTTTTCTGTTTCTTGCGGATATTTTGTAGAGGTCATTCGAGGGGGAGGTCGCAATCCCTTTTTTATAAGGTCTTTTCTGTTTCGAGGAGATCATAAAGATCATCCCGGCGGCAGTCGCAATCCCTTTTTTATAAGGTCTTTTCTGTTTCAAGAAGGGATAGCGCCATGCCGCGCATATCCTTCAGTCGCAATCCCTTTTTTATAAGGTCTTTTCTGTTTCGAGGATCACAATGAAATTCATGTGTGAAGAGAGAGTCGCAATCCCTTTTTTATAAGGTCTTTTCTGTTTCTTCGGTGCCGAAGGAATTGGTTGAGGCTACCAAGTCGCAATCCCTTTTTTATAAGGTCTTTTCTGTTTCGAAGTTCGTCGCTCTTATCCGTACTGTGGTAACGTCGCAATCCCTTTTTTATAAGGTCTTTTCTGTTTCCCTCTCGTGTGGTCGTAAGCATCACAAAAATGAACGTCGCAATCCCTTTTTTATAAGGTCTTTTCTGTTTCTATAGCAACTTCATCTCACTACTCACAGAGTGGTTGTGTCGCAATCCCTTTTTTATAAGGTCTTTTCTGTTTCGCCAAATCGGAAGCAGACAATAGCACTCTCCGTGAGTCGCAATCCCTTTTTTATAAGGTCTTTTCTGTTTCATGGCGGGCACTTCCGAATAGGACGCGGGTAGACGTGTCGCAATCCCTTTTTTATAAGGTCTTTTCTGTTTCGCACTGTCGGCACTGTCTGACAGTGACCTGAGTCGCAATCCCTTTTTTATAAGGTCTTTTCTGTTTCTAAAAAGCACCTGGAGAAGAAGTATGCCGATATTCGTCGCAATCCCTTTTTTATAAGGTCTTTTCTGTTTCTGATAGATAGACTCTATCCCGAATAACGGCACGTCGCAATCCCTTTTTTATAAGGTCTTTTCTGTTTCAGACCCCTACGCCTTTTTGCGTTCGAAAAGTGACGTCGCAATCCCTTTTTTATAAGGTCTTTTCTGTTTCGCTGTTGCGTTGGAACACAACGCAACAGGAAGTCGCAATCCCTTTTTTATAAGGTCTTTTCTGTTTCGGGATTGCCAAGGAAGAGGGAGAGAAGAAAAAGTCGCAATCCCTTTTTTATAAGGTCTTTTCTGTTTCGGGACGAGAATTGACGTCCTGTTCAAGGCGTAGGGGTCGCAATCCCTTTTTTATAAGGTCTTTTCTGTTTCCCTGCATGTACCATCCTTGATGGAGTGCGGGGGTGGTCGCAATCCCTTTTTTATAAGGTCTTTTCTGTTTCCACAGGCTCGGGTGAAGGGCCTTCAGGAAGGCATCAGTCGCAATCCCTTTTTTATAAGGTCTTTTCTGTTTCAGAAGTTCTCGGATATCATCCGGGAACAGACTGGATGTCGCAATCCCTTTTTTATAAGGTCTTTTCTGTTTCGGCCGACGGGAAGTACCGGCCTGTTTCCGCCCTTGAGTCGCAATCCCTTTTTTATAAGGTCTTTTCTGTTTCGGCGGAGAGGAAAGAGATTTGCGAGCGGGCCCTCGGTCGCAATCCCTTTTTTATAAGGTCTTTTCTGTTTCTACGCCTTTTTGCGTTGGGGAAAAGTGACTGTGTCGCAATCCCTTTTTTATAAGGTCTTTTCTGTTTCTTCAGGAAGGCATCAAAAAAGATGCCTCTCTAAGTCGCAATCCCTTTTTTATAAGGTCTTTTCTGTTTCACGTCCTGTTCAAGGCGTAGGGGAAAGACCCCTACGTCGCAATCCCTTTTTTATAAGGTCTTTTCTGTTTCAGTATATCCAGATAAATAAGTTTGTGGAGCACCGTCGCAATCCCTTTTTTATAAGGTCTTTTCTGTTTCTCCCCCTGCTGCTTTTCCGTTTCGAATCCATCACTTACAACAACGCTCGTGCAAATTTTCCTCATCCACCTCATCAACCTGTTCCACCTCCTCTTCTTCCTTAGGCTATTCAATAAACAATTCCACCCCATCCGGCACCCTATCCCCACACCCCATCATACTTACCAAGGCCTTGGCGGGCAAGGGATAGATACGAATATCATCTTCCTTTTCCTTTATACGACTTCTGAGATCCTCTTTCAATTCCATCAGCTCAGGCCATGTCAGCGAGCAGAAGAAGACGGAATACTGAAGATGAATGCCCTTTCCCTTCATCAACCGAAGCACTCTGGCGAGTCTCCGGGGTTTCGTAATATCGTAGCATACAAGGTAATGGGCCTTCACAAGCGTAGCTCCCTCATCAGTTCGAACAGCTCATCAATAATACATTCGACCACTCCATGGAGAGCCTTTCTCCTGTTTTCAAAGCGATGGGCAATATTCCGCATTCCTTCGTCGGTGATAAACCAGCCGTTCTTGTTTCGCGCTACTAAACAGCCGTTTTTATCGCATCTCACCATCTGCAATGCCTGCAAGTCGCCTTCCGCGCCCATTATATAGCAGATATCGAGAACAAGGCCGAAATTGTGACGCCTGTGGATAACGCCCACATGGGGATCCAGGTCGGCTTTCAAGAGATGCTCCATGATGAGCCCCCGAAGCAGATTATTAATGACACCGGTAACCACCATCCACTTTTCTTCCGAGGAAGGTTTCATCCTGGAGAGCATCTGTTGATAATTGCCTTCACCAACCCCATACTTGATCTGTCCGGCAGCAAGCCGGCATAGCCGCTTCAGCGCCTCCATCTGACCTACGGCACGTCTCGATCCCGCCCACTGCTCAAAGCGTTCCACATTCTCATCGGAAGCCAGGAAAACCTTCTGTTCCTCATAATGTGTGGCAAGCTTGTGATTATAAGGAATGGCCATCGCCACTTCTTCAGCTCTGGGATTCATGAAAACAACCGGGATATCGCTTTCCGTAAAAAGCGTAATAGCTCCCGCGTCGAGAGTAACATTGCCGATTACGATAACTCTGCTCAGAAATCTTACCGGTACCCTCTGCCCCGCTCTTGCTTCTGCTTTTACCCATACAGAGGGGCCATCCCGCACCACGGTAAGCTTGTTGCCGCTTTCACTCAGATAAAGGGTCCTTCCCATCTATAATCCTCCGGGCAAGATTTCTGACTTCCTCCACCCACAATGGGCGCATCAGCTTTGCCCATTCTTCGTATTCAGGATAAAACCTCTT
The DNA here is from genome assembly GCA_002634385.1 of Nitrospira sp. Classification (GTDB taxonomy): domain Bacteria; phylum Nitrospirota; class Thermodesulfovibrionia; order Thermodesulfovibrionales; family Dissulfurispiraceae; genus Nitrobium; species Nitrobium versatile. Next base: position 108,107 of record NSJL01000012.1, on the reverse strand, counting down.
CCTGCTTTCCTTTTTCAGATAGCATCCCGGCCTCTCATCGTTTTCGGAAAAGTCCCGGAGAGTCAGCCCCCTCGTCCTGAAAAGCTCCCATACAAAGCGGTCGATATCAGGCCGGTAAGGTTCCACGAGATCGCACGCCAGAGACTCACGTCCGTAATCAAAGCAGTGATAAAAACCGATGGTTGGATCGAGCCCTATTGTCTCAATTTCCCGGACTATCTCATAATGAAGCAGGGTGTAGCAGAGGGAGAGCATCGCATTCACCGGATCTTCCGGAGGCCTTCTGTTCCGTTTCGTAAATTCCAGCGACTCAGGAAACATTTTGATGTAGGCGAAAAAAAAGGATGCAGAGGCCCCCCCTTCAAGACCTCTCAGGATTTCAGGTCCGCCTGTACGCTCCTGAAGCGCAGTCAACACCCCTTCCAACGTGCGGATTGCAGTAGTCAGCTCAAACCGCAGGTCAGGTCTTCTGTCCCGCACCTCTTCGAGGAACTCCCTCTGCCGGGATACTTTGCGTTCCACCAACTCACGAGCAATATCGAGCGCAAACTCCTTACAGGACTTTTCATACTGCTTGATACGCAAAAGGCCGTTATTGTGCATCCTGCCGTGGAGCATGCCTCTGAACTGCAACCGTTTCCCGGAAAGGAAAATGACACTGGCACCCTCTTCCGCCAACCTGTGGAGCACAGGGGTCTCCACCAGGATATCCCCCACGAAAACAACTCGTTTCAGCGGACCGATGGGTACGATTCCCTGCCGCTCACCTTGCATACTATAGAAAGCGAGAGCATTGCCGTCGAGTTTTACCCGAATGTCCTTTCTGTCGATATACAATGTACCCATCTTCTATTCGCCTATCCTATATAGAAATACTCCGGGTCCTTGGGCTGTACCGCAATGCCGAGGACGTGGGTACGGCTTCTCCCGTCCATACGGAAAATATGCACCCTGTCCTCGGCATCGAGGATCAACCCGCCGACCGCATTCACTACCTCTTTCAGCTCGCCGTCGGAAAGAAAGCACTCGAAGACCGACTTCTGTCCGCCGGTGCTGTAGCCCTTGAGAAAGTGCCGCACGCGGTTAAGCCTCCTCTCATCCCTTATGTCGTAGGCGACCAGATAAAGCGTCCTCTCCATAAGAAAAGAATAAAAGGGATTGCGTCCCGCCGTCACCAAAAGAAATAGTGCGGAAATATTTCTCCTGCGTTGTCAAAGAACGAAAAAAGGTGGCCTATTAGTCTGGAGTATGGTCGAAAATGACCACATCCCCTGTTACGGGGCTCCTGTAAATCAGCTTCCTGGCCTTGCCGTGCAGGGCGTGGGCGATTTTCAAATAAAGCCATACAGGGCCTGCACCGGTAAGGACAACGTCATGCCCTTCGCCTGCTATCTCCTGCGCCTTCCGAACGTAGGAGTCAAGGGCGGAGAGCTTGGCAGTGTCAGTATTCTCATAAAGAATGCTAAGATCTACAGTTATCGGTTCAGTCATTACCTCTCCCTATATTCAACCTCTCAGCAACCTTTTGGGCAAAATGAACAACATCATGCGGCGGAATAACGGTTGTCTTAAATTGCTCCGCTCTCGCCGCAATAGAGGGTTTGATCTGTCCATCCCGCAATATATGAGGAGACGTGCTCACAAAAAAGCTTTCGATTCGCAATCCGAAGTCCTTCTGAAGGGCGGCAATCTTGTACAGCGCTTCTGCTCTCTTATCATCGTTCTGGTCGAGAGACTTGCACTCAACCGTATACAAGGCGTTATCTTTCGTAAACATCACATCGAACTCATTATTTCTACCATGAGATTCAGGTATAATGCCGATAACAACATCATCAATGCCCTTTCCCTTAAATTGTGCAATCTCATTGTAACAAAACTCTTCGAGCCAGCCGCCTGTAAGATACATTATCTCCGACTGGCTTAATTGTTTTGCATACCCACTACCTTTGAACAAAAAACCAAGTCTGTTGAACAACTCCTGTTCCTTATCGTTCTGGGGAACATAGGTGGTTTCAAGATGGTAGCCTTTCCTTTCGTCCCGATATTTTCTGAGCTTTTCACTCAAACGCTCAAGAAGAGGTTTGATCTGTTCATAGTTGCGCACTATCCATTCGGAAAGCCCTTGTCTCTGAACGGCCTCGCTATGATTGGCTGCGAGTTTTTTCTGGTTGATAACCTTTAATCCATACGCAGCAAGATAGTCACTCACGCTGAGCCGCAAAGGAAGCTGAGTGAATTCTTTAGAGGCCCTTTTTGGAAACGGCGCTAAAAACCCGTTTTTGCCGACCGGAATATATATCATTCTGCTGCCGTAATCTTTGAAGTACTCATATACTGCTATCGACATTATTTTAGTGCCGCCGGTGAGATTGACGGTGAATTCTGCGCCCTCACGCCCACTGATCCAGTCATCAAGCTTTCTCTTGCAATCGAGCAGCGAGTCCTCCTGTACCACTACTTTCTGAGACCGCCCATTGAAACCCTGCCCGATGTGCGCAAGCGCTTGAAGAATATGGTCTGTCTTTTTGAGCGCCTCCATCTTCACTGTTGTAATGAACAAAAGCTCATCAGGCTTGAAGAAATCAGTACTGAGTATGTTCGGAATAGTCTGCTCAGATACCAGACAAACATGGATATGGCTCATCGTTTAACTCCTCTCTTGATAATCATATATATTATGCATACAATAAAAGCATACAAAGGAGGTGCCTATTATGCGTGCGACATTAAACATACCGGACGACCTCATAGCCGAGGTGCAGAAGGCCACCGGGGAAAAATCCAAGACAAAAGCGATTACCATTGCCATGCAGGAGTTTGTACGGCAGAAGAAGATAAAAGAACTGCTTGCCCTCAGAGGAAAGATTCAGATTGAAGATGTGACGAAAGAGCTTGACGAGCTTGAGACAAAGGAGATGGAGGACAATGATACAAGATGGCGTGCTCGTTGACACCCCTGTCCTGATCGATTTTTTCAGGGGGCAGGGGACAGCCGCGGAGGCGGTCACAGACCTGCTGCAGAAAAACCATGTAGTTATCACCGGCATTATAATCGCCGAACTGCTGCAGGGAATGAAAAACCTGAAAGAAGAGTTTGCTCTTGAGGAACTGCTGTCCGCCACACACCAGCTTGAAGTGACAAACAATACATGGCTCCGCGCTGGAAAGCTGGCTCTGTCCTTACGCCGCATGCGAATCAACCTGCCGCTGACTGATGTAGCCATTGCAGCACTCGCCCTTAAACATGATTTTTCCATTCTTACCAATGACAAACATTTCGAGCAGATACCGGGTTTGAAGATCTATTCGCGGTAAATCTCCTTTCACAGTCTCATATCCCTGTCTATTATGCGCTGAAACGGTTTCGGCTCGTGGTTGATAAACTCATTAAACTGAGTGACAAACTCAATATACGCATCAGTATCCACTCTGCCTTCTTTAACAAAGGGATTATGTCTTTGTTTGGCAACGATATCCATATCGTCGCGGAACGATTCAGCAAGGGAGAGCCGGCGCACTTCGTCGGCAGCTTTTGACGAAAAATCCATTACTCACCACTCCTTTTGAGCTCCTCACAAACGACTCTCATATCCAGCAGTTCGCAATACCGTTCAATCAACGGCCAATCAACGCTATCACCGCGGAGCAAAAGCAGCACTTTTATATCGGCCATATCGGTTTCCCTTCTCTTCGGATTGTTCCTGATGGCCTGAAGTTTCAACCCTATCAGATCCTCAGGGATAAGTGTCCTGACGGCAAGCTCCCCGCCAAAAATTATCTTCTCCTCCGCTCTCCCCAGCATTTCCATCGAAGCTTCCCTGAAGGCATGGAGAAAATCGATCTCTCCGAAAACCCTGAGTGGAGAAACATACTGTGAAACATTATCGCTCTTGTACCTGCATTCGTATCCGAGCCCACGCATGATAGCGTCAACCTTCTCGATGTCTTCCCGACTCACCAGAAAATCGAGATCCACCGTTGACCGAGCTCCCCCCCAAAGCCCCATCGCGAAACCGCCCATCAGGGCGTAACGGATGTTATGCTCTCTGAAAGCGGCAAGCAGTTGTGAAAGAACGGCTTTAAATTCCATTTTACAGATGACCTCTTCTAAGCTTTTCCCTTACCCTTTTTGCCTTTTCAGGCATTGCATTATGAAAGAATTCCATCTGAGCCTGCAGCCATTGGAGTTTGAGCTCGACCGGCTTTCTTCTATATTCTGCAATATCCTCTTTGGTTTTATAATACAGGAGTGGCTCCGTGCCGGTTTTTATCTGGCCTCCATCAGTCATCCTTCCATTCCTCCATAATTTTTTTCAGATAAAAGACATCCGCCCCGTCCTGAGGCCTGCCGGTCTTCTCTTTCATTTCAATTAAAGCATCTATCGGCGCAAGCGGAATAGCAATATCACCGAGCCTTATTTCCGTTCGCCTTTGATAGATATTTTGGAAATCGAACGGCGCTTCAATAAAGACATCGAGCAGAAAAAAAGGGGCTTCTTCGTCATAGAGACTGAAAACGACCATGCCTTTCTCTTTCCGCCATTCCTCCCGCTTTCCCGGTTCGGTCAATTCCTCCAGCCTCACCGGCATCTTGGGTTTCAATCCGAGCTCTTTTACCGCAGTGACAAATCTGCCGAGGTTTTCTTCATCAAGCCTGACGGCAAGATCGATATCGGCGGTTGCCCTCTCAATACCGTAGAGATTGACGGCAATGCCGCCGCAGACGAGGTATTCGACTCCGGCTCTGTTGAGGGTATCAAACAGTCTTTTGAATATCTCCATTTAGTTATTTTACCACCAGGGGTGCCTTATACCCGTATGTCTCTTCATATTATTATTTCTAAGAATTGTCTTCAACTTTTTCACCTTCTCGACCTGCTTCCCTTTTACCGCCCATTTTGTTGCTCCAGGAATTTCATGACCTCAAGGGTTCTCTTCACGCGCTTATCCTTTTTGGCCTTTTCGGGATCAGGGTTTTCGACCCACTCTCCCACTTGCTCCATCATTTCCCGTATCTTCCCGGCTACCATCCGGACTTCCTCGCTTTTCACCCTGCCGGCCTTGAGGGCTTCAAGCAATTTTATGTGCGGTTTCTTGCTCTTGTCAGGATCATTCTTCAGGATCTCCTCGATAGACCGGTCAATCGGAGACAGGAAGGCCAGACGCTTCTCCTCAGCCTCCTTGAGCGCTCGCGCTTCTTCTTCCCTACCACGTTTTTCTTCTTCGATCTGCCGCACAGCTTCCTGCATCTGCCGCTCCTGTGTCTGCCGCGCTTCCGCATCCTCATCCCGCTTCATTGCCCCATACCCCACAGTCGTCTTCGCGCCGAAGCCAAGCCATTCGAAAGCGTGCTCAAATGCTTTCGACATCAATGTCGTCCATTCGCCGATAGCATCGAAAACCTGTCTGCGTTTTTCTCTGGAAACAGTCGGCATCTCGCAAATGAAGGTCCATAAAGCCCCCGGAGGAACTGTGAGGAAGAAAACCGGTTTTGGCGTTTCTGAGTCGTTTGGGGTGCTCTTTCCCTCGTAGTACTCTTTGTGATGAGGATTCAGAATGTCCACGGCAAGGCCATTTGGCGTTTTCGGAAACACATCCCAGAAATTGAGCATTCCTTGCCAATGTATCGAACGGCGGACTTCCCGGCCCAGCTCATTCTGTATAGCTTTACAGAAGAGTGTAGGATCATCAGTAAGCTTCTGTTTATCTTTCGGCAATTGCGAGCGGATGGTGCCAAGCCATTCAGTAAGCAGCTTATCGCCCGCAGCGGAAGAATCAATCCATTCTGCGAATGTTGCCCGCATTCTTCCCCGCTCTTCCTGAAGCGGAGTCGCCTCTGTCTTATCAGTGGGATCAATATATGCGCTTTTTTCCTCAAATCCGAACAATACCCATACAAGCGGTAGGGTCCAGCCGGAGTCCTGATCGAACAATGCCAATTCCTCGGCGGCTCTCCTTATGACTCCCTTCACCAGTGATCCGGAAAGATACGGTATGCCGTAGGGTGAAAGAAAGGCGAAACCGTTCTCAGTAGGGTGAGGATTACCAAGCCCAGTGGCGATGGGCGATGTGTTTTTAGCACAAATTACCAGATGAGCATCCATTACTGCTGCGTTCTTCTGACGCTTTATCAGGCTGTCAACAAGCTTGTCTTCAAAGGCCCCTTTACCGGCTGCGCTTTGAAGCGCCTCCAATTTTTCGCTCTCCAGTTTGGACCAACCCTCTCCACATGACTGAAAATAGAGCAAAAATCGATGTCCTGGCGGTGTTTTACCAATGTTGTCTTTATGTTTTTTCCAGACATAATCAGGGACTGCATATGCTACTGACATTCATTCCTCCCTTTGAATCAAGATTCATTCAATTGCTGCGTCTGAGAGCTGACGCATCCAACGCAAAACAGCAAGGGATTCTTCTGTTTTCATCCGATACTCATAGCTTGATAAGGCGGCAAGTTGTTCCATAATCTTTTGAAAATTGTCGCAAAAAACCCTACCATTGACTGGTGAAGAGTTCTTTCCGAATATCCAACCGCAAATATGTGCGGCCAGATCATTATGTTCTTGTTTTCCCTTTGCTTTGAGAAAAGCGAGCGTCTGCATCAGACCATTCGACATGACAAGAGCAGGTATTGATTTGGCAAGATTTTTATACTCTCGGGTACTGTTCTTTTGAACACATTTCCATGCATAGGCAGCATACTCTTGATCAAGACTCTTTGTGTTCATTGAGCACCTCCGGCAAATTTGATAAATACCTGCCCGCGGCCCGTTGTTGAATCACCGCCGATCTGGAGAAACTTCCCGTTAAAGCTTTCTTCAACTGTTTTTATTATTGCCGGTGCTCTCAAATCATCTTTCCTATCGGCACCTTTCTTCATTCGCTCGGATGAGGCCATAGCCAGACTCACAAGTAAGCTCTCAGGCGGCAGGTTTTCGGTAAAAAACAACCCGCCGTCGGCTGCTGTGCCGGAGGTGTCATCTATTCTTACATGGGGTTCAATCACTGTTGCGTTCTTGACAAAGAAGACGAACTCTCCGTCGTTCAGCACAACCATGTGCTTTGCAATCTTCTCTTTAAAAAACGAAAAACCACTCGTATCAGGGATAGCATTGTCTGAAAGCCACTGTGCTGTCACTTTTATCTCACCTTTTTTTTCATCATTATTTGTATACTCGTAAGCTTCGAGGACAAGCTTTCCACCGCTCACAAGCACATCGTCACTTATCGCAATGCATTCACCTTCCCTTACATTCAACGTTGCAGCGACCTCGTGCTTTATGCCCGCAGCGTCAAGCAGCCGGCTGAGGCGTGCCAGAGCCGTAGGACAGGTTGCATAGACAAAGCCTTCCTTCAGGCTTCGTACAGGAAAGAGCACGATCTGGCCGTCTGAAAAGCTCACTGCCCCGGCATGTTCGGCGGAATTGTCCGCCCCCGGTCCAAAAATCTTGTTGATCATGCCGTTACCGATACCATTGCCCTCGGCTGCGTGGCGCATTGCTCCCTTGATCCCTGATCCAGCCATAACCGGATGCCCGGTGTGCCGCTCACGCTGGATGGGATTGTCGATTACATCCAAAGCCGTGCCCGCCCCCATATGCACCGGGCTAATGCAGTAAATGAACATCGCTCTTTTCTCTGTAAACATTTCCATGCCTCCTTGGATGTTTATGCTTTTCCGAACCAGACACGGCCGAATCCTTCGCGCCATCGCCCGGCATATTCTTCATCGGTTGTTTCCGCAAGCAGACCGTCATTCCAAATGTTTTCAAGAGCGTCGCTATCCCCATGCTGAATCTCAAACCAGTAAACGCTACCGGAAGGAATCATCTTTAAGGCCGTTTTCGGAGCATGACAAGCAAGATCCCAACCGCTTATAACCTCATAGCGGGTTAAAGCCGCAGAATAAAGCTTCGCCCTGCAGTCGGCAACATCCAACATATAACTGCCGTCTTCTGTTCCGATAACTCCCGGGGGAAGCCATCCGCCAGGACTTGGGCAGGGTGTTGAAAAAATCATCCTGAATTTTTTCCAGCCCTTCTGCGGTTTACCCAGTTCAACCGGAGTGCTGTCAAACGGAAACAATTCGGCTCCTCTGCCATCGCCACCAAGCCTGACGAGTCCTTCTGAAGGGAGCGCCCCTTTTTCATGGCGAAAAGCAGCAACAAATCCAATATTGTCGCTCAGCACCACAGCATCGCTCGTGTAGATTCGTCCCTCGTCCGCTGTGCGTGAGCCGCGATTGAGCGCGATGCCGAGTCTTAGGTCTGAAATCCACAAAGATTTTGCCTTTCGCAAATGATTAGCTTTTATTTTTTCTCCTGATAGATGCCGCATCAGTCCTTCTGTGGTAAGCCACCAGCCTGAATCAGGCTTTATCGGCGACGCTGACCGTATCCCTCCAGGAGCCGGTATTGGAGAGGAAGATGTGCAACCGGCCAGTACTGACGTTGTTATCGGCTTTACGATATGAACATCCGGCAGCGTTTCATTGTTATTCTGCTTTTCGAACACAATGTCGGCGGGTGCGGGAAAATATAGCTCATTTTTCTTTTCGTCGGCCAGCGAGACATAAATCGGCATAAGCCTGCCCGTCAACTCATTAATCAATGCCGGTGCATCATTCCCCATAGCTGTTGCCTTACCGAGCAGGTTATTATCAGCAAGCATTCGTGAGCATACAGCGCCGGTAATAACCGATGGCCACGGCGGCATAAGGATATCGCCGTGAGTACCCGGACCGCCAAAAAGTCTGTTGCCGCGAAGAAAAAGAACATCGATCGGTTTTATGAAAAGACTTGTTGTTATCATTATTCATCTCCCTCCGACCGTCCCTCGCGAGCCAGAAACTCGGCAGTAATAAATAAACGTTGTAACCAGGCGTTTGGTTTGGGAACCGTGCCTCTGCTTTTCGATGTTTTCTCATCAGGGTGTTCCTGTACTTGCGCTTGTTCTATCGCCAGTTTAGCCAGCCGTTGAGCAAGCACTCTCACTACATCTTCTTTTTCCTTGCCTCCTTGTCGCTTGAGTTGGAATATCATCGCCTTTTCGAGAATATCGGCATCCGGCGGCAGATCACGGAAAAGATCGTGAAGAACATAGGCGGCTTTCCGGGACATCTTTTCCCGGCACAGGAGATTCCTCAGACCGAGCATCGCGCCCATTGGTGATTCCTCTACAGGCAATTCCTTAGTGCTCATGCCTTCAAGCATCCAGCTGGAAGTAAAATGCGTCGTGCCACCGGCTCGTTTGTCGATCCTTACGGAGAATGCATCCTTTCCGGGAACTGCTTTTGCCGCCTTTTCGGTAGCCCGAAGGTCGCGCATTACCCGGCCGAGCGGGGCTTTGTGGTGTGCTATCACAGCGCCTATGGAGCATGTTGCAGCAGGCCCCATAAGGCGATAGAGCTTCTTTTCTCCTCCTCGCACAAGAAGAGCGTGTCCGTTGTTCAGCTCCAAGTCGCTTTTTCTCAGGTTCCTGCTTATGTCCTTTGGCATACTCTCGGGCATATGTCCTGCATAAAGACACCGAAGGCCAAGCATCAGGCCGGGCAGATCATCAACGCTTACCATCGCAAGGAGATCGTCACCGCCGGAATATATGAGCTTGCCTTTAAACACTTCCTCAACCATGTGCCGGGCCAGATCCTGCGAAAAATGATTCAGTGCTCGCGATATCGCTTGATGGCGGCCTGGAGTAGATGGTCTCATTGTGTTCATGAATTCGTCGAGCAATCCATCATCCTGAATCTTTCCTCGGACATCAGGATGAAGAATATCGCAGTATTTCGGCTGAAATGCTTTATTGGTTCCTGAAAGCCATGCGCCCATGTCGTCGCCGTCCATGAGCACGAGACCATAATAGGTTTCGGTACGACCGAAGATATCTCTTATCAGTTTGAGGATATCCTCAGCTTCATCCGCCCCGCTCTCTTCTGCGTCGTCAGCCAAATCGAGCAATCCCGGCAAACGTCGCAAAATGTCATCATACCTTGAACCTTTCAGATTACGATGCAGTTTTCTCGGAAAGACTGCCTGTTCGCAACCGCGTGTCATCAAGTCAAGCTGTTGCAATTTATTTTCCTTCTCACCATCAGGTTCTTTCTCGATAAACCGGGCGATGCTCGTTGTAAGCGCCATTGTATGAGTAGAGACGATATATCTTGAGACACCGCTTTCTCCAAGTGACTTTACTTCTTCAGCGTAAAGCAACGGCCAGAAACGTTTGAGCGCACATTGCGCGCAGAGAAACTCCGACTTCTTGACAAGGCTTGTTTCGCGCTCATAAAGCGTTTTCCAGACGGAACCATCTCTTTTGTCAGGCGGCCTGTACAGCAAATCCCGGTCGTGAGTAAGCCATTCCCGCTCGCCGCAGAGGGAGCACCGATACCCATCCTGAGCAGATTGTTCGAAATGTCGCGCCGTCTTGACGGCTGCGTGAAATCTGTCGGAAAGATCGTGCAGGCCCGGGTAACAGACTCCTGCATTCGGTTCAAAAAAACGAACCCCTCCGGCTTCATGTGTTTTTTGCAGAACTTTCCACGTATCCGACTTGAAAAATCCAGGGCTGTCGCCGTCCACCTCCGGGTAAAACTCGGCAAGTGCAGTTTTCAATCTCGATACCCTGTCTCCAAGCTTTCTATCGCCCTCATCAATCAGAGACCAAGGTGTTGCCGACCAGTAAATCTCAGGAAATCCTTTTAACTGGACTGTGATCTGGTCACGGGTTATCCCATTATAATGTTGTTCCATTCCGGCTTTTCTGAACAGTTGAACAGCGGACTGTTCAGCCTTTTTCAACACCCATGCCCTGACCGCTTCGGTCAGCTTTGCTGCAATATCTGCAGCCTGCTGTGCCGGCACCACGGCTACAAATTTGTTCGGTAGCGAGGCCGAAAACAGCGGGTTCACATCAAATGCACGGAGAGTCTTCCTGTTCTTTTCCAGCCATGCTATTTCCACACCCTCAGGCCAATCTATCTGCTCCTCATCGGAAAGCCACACATCGACCAACGCTATTCGATGCAGGTCAGGGAAAAGCACGGAATCCGGACCGAATTCTTTGCAGACAACCTTCATTGCCTCCCACGCCATGCGCGAAAGCAGGTGCGATCCTGCCCAAAGGTCGGATGTACTGCGGGACAAAGAAATGAAACCCTGAACCGGACCAAGGCTGACAACGAGGAGCGCTGGAGAGTCATTCACAGCAAAAGGCCCTGCAAAAGCAGAAGAGAGTTTAAGATGGTCCCATATACTGTGATCAGGGCTTCTGGTGTCAGCGGGAAGAAGTTCCCAAAGAGCACCAAGGTTCGTCTCTCCGGACAATTCCGGTCCGAACCGCCAGAATTTCAGAAATGTCTTTCGGACATTCACGGAACCGTCGTCATTGTAAGCAATAAGCTTATTGAAATGGTCAAAGCTCACTGCCTTAATTTGATCGACGGGGATATCGTCGCCAATGCTTCTAAGGTCAACCTGAATTTTCGGAGATACCGGATGCACAAGAACAGGACAATCGCTGAATCTCACTCTGGACCAGGCAGGATAGCGTTCTCCTATTTTCCAAGGTATCTGTGGACGGTCTGCCGCCGCTGCCCACTGGTCTGCCCTTTTAACAGATCCCTTTACATTAACCGGAATATGAGCAGAACCGAACAGACTGCTGCACAGGCTGCTCACGGTTCCGCCTTCATGACCTGCCCTGTCACGAAACAATACCAACGCCTTTTCTGCCGGATCGTGGACCCATGCCGCTAGTTTTGCTTGCCAGAAGTTTTTGTTCATTATTTGCTTCCTCTACCTTGTGCGTGCATAGAACATGCACCATAGGTTCGCGGCTGAAATAGATTCGAGCTATCAAGCGCCTCGCAGACTTTCGTCCAAGCTTGTAAGAGTTTGTCACCGCTCAACGATTTGTCGTTGTTAGCAGGCAATCTGTTTGGCATAGCAAACGCCCGAATCGCAAGTTCATTGGTCTCCCGTTCGTAAACTTTCCAACGCAAAGGGCTAGCCAAGCGGCCCTCGCCAGCAAATCCCAGCGCGCGCCGCAAATCAAGCCCATTTATCGCTTTTAGTGAGGTTCGAATGTTACGGCGTTCTGTCGCCAATATACGCATTGCACGATCCCAAGTTGGAAATGTAGATCGACTTTCCCAAAGGCACAATCCTTTCAGATCGGTACCGAGCGACATTGGCCATTCCTGAACCAGACATTTCTGTATCGGCTGTGCGTAGCGTGTCATCTCGGGTGCCGTCAGTCTGTGTATATCGACTAACTGAAATGATCCCCACCCTCCGCGACTGCGACTGCCGAGCTGCCCCAAAGCATCAATAAGCCGCATGATGTTCTCTATACGTGAGACGTATTGATCAGGAAGGCTGATGAGCAAGACGCGCTCGCCTTCTTCTTTGCCCGACCTGATGCCTGTGCGATCAGGTTGACCAGCCCCGCGCCTTGCAAGTCCAAACCAAGCATAACTCGTAGAGATATCTGTACGCAGCGGCGCCACGCCCCTCTGAGTACCCCTTGCCCACACTTCATCAGAGTAATCACCCTCAATATCCAAACGAATCCGCACCAAGCTCTTGCGAACTGAGACTTTCTTGCCTCGTTCATCACAATCATCGTCTAACCGGGCATGACCAAACAACAACCCTTCTTCCCTTCGCATAGCGGCAACATCAACACTGAAACCATGATCTGCTGCATACGCCACCCTCCACCATTGCCTGAGCAGAGCCTTGAACGGCGGCGTGCGCCACTGGGCCGCCTGGGTGGCATTGCCAAGAAATGCTGGGGTAACGAACCGCACTTCATATTTCAGTTTTTTCATCCTTATCCCTCCCTTCCAGCTTAATAAAACTAATTCAAGATTCAAAATTCAACATTCAACAAAAGTTCAGGACAAAACAGCAGAATTCATCCTTCCGGTCCGTTCGTTTTGAATTTTGAATTTTGAATCTTGAATTCGTTTACGACGCCTTCGACCCCCTCCCGGAAGCTTTTATATTCCGTCCTGTACTTTTCCCCCTTCATCCGGGAACTCTTGAGGTATTCGATAAACTTGCTTATCTGTCCGGAAATATCCATACATAACGCGTATACCTTACGGAAGTCTCCTTCCGCGACATACGCCTGGTCAAAGGCAACGTACAGCTGTGTCCTCACTTCTCCTGCCGATCCCTTCGCGACGTAGAGAAATTGTATAAACTCAGCGTTGGACCCTCTTTCGAATCCCTCCGAAATATTGGACATGACGGATACCGATGCGCGCCGTATCTGGTCCACCAGACTGAAGTCACGTTTAAATGGCTCTTTGCCGGTCAAAATATAGATGTCCCTTACCAGCTCCCTCGCCTTCTGCCAAACCGGAAGCTCCTCGAAACTCTTCGGCATGATACCTCCTTTACAAATAGATTCAAGATTCAAAATTCAAGATTCAAAAACAAAAGGATCCTATACCTCTTTGAATATTGAATCTTGAATTTTGAGTGCGTCGTCAAATTTTGAATGCGTCGTCAATCCGTATCCTGCTCTTTTCCGCCCTGATACCATGCTTCGTATTTGCATACTCTTTCAGAGAGGTCGTGATGGAAAAACAGGACACCAGGGTCTCATCTCTCAGGTGCTCTGTCATCGCTTTTCGTATCTTGCTCACCGCTTGTCGTATCGCATCCGTCCCCAGCCCGTCCTTATTATTATGAAGCAGGTCTCCTGTCCGGGAGGGGACCATGACCATATAATCCTTTGCCATCTCTTCGAGGGCAGGTTTCGTAGTGAGCTCAAGCATGGAGGGGAAGCATTCAGTGCAATCCAGGCAATATGGCCTTTCCGGGTACTTGCACCGGTACAGCTTGTACTTTAAATAGGCAACGTAGAGCATGAGATGGAAAGGCGGAAGTTTTATCGCTTTTTCTCCGACGAATACCGTCCTTCGGGGGAGAGATATCCTCAACTCAGGCTGCACCAGGGCGATATCGATCTCTCTTTGCCCCTCTGCCACCAATTCCTTGAACCCCGTCCCTTCCAACAAGAGCTTCCCGCGCAGCCGGATAAAGGGCAGCTCTGCAAGGACAATTTCCGCATCGCGGGTATTCAATTGTCGCCCTCCCACTTCAATGCTCTTATCCCTTCTCGGTTTATAAAAGAATTCAGGGTGTGATTCGAACTCCGGTGAGACGAGCACATGATACAGTTTATCCCATGGACGGCCGAAGAGCTGCAGGGCCGCACCGAGGTAAAAGGACATTGTTTTCCTTCCCCCCGAAAGGGAGCAGTGGAGCCGAGCCGCAGGGTCATCCGCCTTCTTCCGGATAAAGGAGAGTATCAGATCTCCCATGCTCTCGTTTTCCTGCTCGCTCCTGATATCGTCCAGAGGGTCCCCCGACGGCTCCTCCGGAATGATGAACGAGTCCGGTTTGAGCGGGATTGGAGGAATTCCGTATTCGTCCGCCAGCCTCTTCAGCACGCCTTTTTCAATCAGCAACGCTTCGGCCCTCCGCCTACCCATCCCGGTGGTGATGATGTAAAGCTCATCGGGGAGCACCGGCGGCTTCCTTGCAGCAAGAACACAGATGGTTTCAGTGATCACCTGCGGAGTCGCTCCTGCAATAAAGATGAATATTTCCCTGTAGGCTGCGCCTTTCATGAATGACTTTAGCACTATCCTTCCGGCAAGGAACAGAAAAACAATATTGCCGAATTATTTCTCCAGAATTCTGTATTTTCCGAGTCCGAAGCTTGTGCCTTTTCCCACATGCACGATCTCTCCGGCCCTGATCAGCGGCATGAAGGGTCCGATTTGTCCCTCATAGGTGATCTTTCCGATGAACCCACCCATTTTCATGCGGGTATCCTGGCGGGCCGAGTATCTTTCCCAATCGTGCCATTTCAAATCTTTTTCCTTGATCCGGACCCCTTCGGCACACTCTATGATCTTCTTAAAGTCCCATCCCGAAGTATCTTCCCCGCAATGGAAATAGCATAAAAGAGCGAGCCTTCTCAGCAGGTTCCTGATAAGCACATGAAATTCCGGCTTGTCCGTCAGGTGTCTGTCATATGAGATTCTCGCTGGCGTCAGAAATTCAAGCGATAACTGACCCGGAGGAGAGGATACGGCGCACATCGCAGGGTCCACAGAGAACGGCAGGCATAGATCGCCGCTTTGTACAGGGACAAGGGTCTTTGTATCGGAAGAATATACCGTCTGATCGTCCGGCAAATTGGGCATCCCCGTATTGACAACCTTGCCGAGCGTAAATGCCCCCTTCCCCTTTCCCAGTCCCGTTTTCCCCATTTCATCAAAGGCATATATGAAATAAGGCAGGTATTCAATCGCTTTTCCGATAAGAAGCAATCCGAAAGAGATCGCATCTCCCGGAACGTATTCCCGTTTTCTTTCAAGCGGCGGCTCCAGGACAAAAGGATGAGGCGCGGTCGTATATTTCCTCATTACCTTTGTATCGGAAGGAGGCGGGGTTTCAAACACATAGGAATAAATGCATTTTCCCCTGAGCAGGCACTCAATGCATTTTTCCTTCCTCAAGGCACAGATGACCTTCCGGAACGCATGCCCGAAAGCCCCCCTGAGAGCAGATCCCTTATATGTGGGAAGAACAAGAGTCTCTTCAGGCTCTATCGTGAAGCAAAACCGCCGGACACGCAGACAGATTCCGGCATGAGGATCAGAGAGTACGTCCACGGTTTCATCCTCCGGAGAAAGACTTCTCCGTAAGATAGCAGGATGCATGGTGTCTGTCAAGAATAATTTGCACGCAATTGAATGCATTTGTCAGGGGAAGGACAAAAGGAGGATAAGAAGAAGAGGAGAGATGCCTATGGGTGTGCAGCGATGCGGTCAGGACACAGTAAGGGCGGGAGGAGACATCTCCTATGCCTGAAGGCTAACGGCACGGTGAAGCGCTTCCTTATTTTTCAAACATAGGCAGGGACGAGATGCTTTTTAAACCACTCCGTTGCGAGGCGCGCCACTTCCTCCAACGCTCCCGGCTCCTCAAAGAGGTGTGCAGCGCCGGGGATTATCTTCAGTTGCTTTTCCGCCTTCAGCAGCTCATATGCCTTTCTATTGAGCCCTATGACTACCGTGTCGTCACCTCCCACAATGAGACAGGTAGGGGTAACGACTTTTCCGAGCGCATCCCCGGCAAGGTCCGGCCTTCCGCCCCGTGAAACTACGGCCTTGATCTCCTCACCGAAGTCCGCGGCTGCAACCAGGGCAACCGCGGTTCCGGTGCTGGCGCCGAAGTAGCCGATCTTAAAGTGTGCGGTCTCCGGCTGCTCTTTGGTCCACAACGTGGCAGCTTTCAGACGCCGGGTAAGCAGGGGGATATTGAAGCGGTTCTCATAAACCTCATCCTCCTGTGCAGTCAGGAGGTCGAAGAGCAGCGTACCCATCCCCTCCTTTTGCAAGATACCTGCCACAAACCGGTTTCTCGGGCTCAGACGGCTGCTCCCGCTGCCATGGGCGAAGATCACCAGCGCCCCGGCATCCTTCGGAATTGAAAGGGTGCCGTCAAGCTCTACCGAGTCGATCGGAATGGTCACCTTTTTTTCAGCCACTTTTCACTCCTCCGGGGTCTGCATTCTCAGGATCTCCGCCACTTCCTCATCAGTAACCTGGGAGAAATCCTCATAATAACTCCCCACTGCCATAAAGGCAAAGGGCGTAGAGAGACACACGAACTCATCGGCCATTGCGCCAAGCTCCTCTGCCGTCTCGGGCGGGGAAACAGGAACGGCCACGACCAATCTCTCTATTCTCTCCTCTCTTAATGTGACAATTGCCGCCTTCATTGTGGACCCTGTGGCCACACCATCGTCCGCAAGAATGATTATCTTGCCCTCGAGCTTCTCAAGCGGATTGCCGCCCCTGTATAACGTGATCCTGCGATTGATTTCCTCCCGCTGCCTGGATTTTTCATATTCAATGTATTCTTTCGGTAGTCTGCCGTACGAGATAACCTGCTCATTCAAGACAACGGCTCCCGTCTCGGAGATCGCGCCCAGGGCAAGCTCCGGCTGCCCGGGAAACCCCATCTTTCTCACGATGAGGACATCAAGGGGCGCATCGAGGCTACGGGCAATCTCGAACCCGGTGACCACCCCGCCGCGGGGCAGTGCGAGGACAAGTACGCCCGTGCGGCCCTTGTAATGCACAAGTTTCTCCGCAAGTCGACGTCCCGCATCCCTTCTATCGGCAAACATGGCTGCCTCCGCAACAGATGAGGTACTGCTTATAAAGAAGTCTAACACTGTTTCCTTGTTGTTTCAATTGGAAGCTGCCCTCTCTTCCCCTCTCTCTACGAAGATCATGCATACTGCAGCCCGCTTACCAGCCGGTATAGCTCCGGATACTCGTCCCGCGCCAGGGTCACCTCCTCTTTCAGGTGGCGCAGGGCCCCGGGGACATGCTTCAGAAAATATTTTTTCCCCCGCGCCATAGAGAGGAAACCATAGGCACCGAGGGCCTGCATGTGGCGCTGGAGGCGGCACGGGAGCAATGTCTCCCCGAGCTCCTGCACAGAGAAACCCTCCCCCGCAGCGCTGCTCATCCTTTCCATATAAAAGCAGACCAGCCGCTCCCGCAGGGCATCGTCAAGGCGATAATACGGATCCCACAGCATGGATACCACATCATAGGCGGGAGGGCCGAGCCGCGCCCCCTGATAATCGATGAGCCGGGGAGTGTCTCCCCCGGTAATCATGATGTTTTGCGACTGGAAATCACGGTGCATCACCGTCTTGGGAAAGGCATTCACCGTTGCGGCGAGACGGTGGAATTCATCCTGCAGGGCGGAAAGATTCCGCACCGGGGCCTTCATAAGCCCTTGCACAAAGCGCTCAAGGAAGTATCCTGTCTCCCATCGCAGATGGTCATAATCGAACACCCTCTCCTGGAGAAGCCGGCATTCTCCCACACGGCGGGTTGCCGCGGTATGGAGCAGAACGAGAATTTCTAGCACTTTCCGGTACATCCCCTCCACCCGGTCCGCCCCGCGCCGGCATTTCAGCCAGCTATACAGCGAGGTATCCCCCAGGTCCTCGAAACGCGCCCTCATTTCGAACGGGTTCTGCTCCAGGAGCTCAGGTACGGGAAGGGAGCAGGCCCGGAAGAACTGTGTGTATTCCATATGCCTCGGGAAGTCGGGGTCGCCGGTAGAGCACTGCATAAGGACCGCAGTCTTTTCATTCTCCCGTACCCGGTAATACCTCCTGTCGGACCCCCCGGTACCGATGAGGACTGCTCCGTTCTCCACCGTAAATCCCATACTCTTTTCATCCAGTCCCAGTACCAACCCCGGTCCGATGATGCTGGCGCGGTATTCCCCCGGCGGGGGCACGGCGCCCGGGAGCACGATACAGTCCTTCAGGGATACTCCCGGTTCAAGCGCAACTCCCTTTTCAAGGACGATATACCCGTCCAGCGAGGCGCTGTCGCAGCCTGCCGCAGAAGGATGGATAGACACCGTCTCCCCCTCTTCCCGCAGGAAATCCAGAACAGAGGAGGCAAAGGCGGAAGGTGTTCCGATATCGTTCCAGTAGGCGCCGGTCACGTCGAGGGTTCCCACCCGGCATCCCGCCTGCACCGCCCGTATCCAGGCATCCACCACGCTGGAGCGCCCCGCGGGCAGAAAGGGAAGAAACTCCTGCGAATACATGGCTATCCCGGTGAAAGCCGTCCACGCCTCCGTTTCCTGAAGAGCGCGGGCTCTCCCCACCCCCGTGAGGCATCCCTCCCGGTTCACCGCCACGGTATTGAAGCGCGGACAATCATGGACAGCCAGGGTAACGCAGTTTCCCGATGCACGGTGAAAATCGAGCAACTCCTCCAGGTCCATCGAAGAGAGGATGTCGGCGTTGTGCACGAGGAACTCACTTTCCTTCAAAAAGCTCTCCGCGTTCTTCAACGCCCCCCCCGTGTCAAGAAGGGGATCCTCGGGGAAAAGAACAATTCTCTCGCGGAAAGCGGATTCCCGGACCCACTCCTCGATCATCTCCCTCTTATAGTGAAGGTTCAGGCCGATGGCGCTGACGGGCAGGGCAGATACCCTCTCCAGGACAGTCTGCAGAAGGGGCTTCCCTGCCACGGGAAGCAGCGGTTTGGGGAGGGAGTCGGTGATAGGACGCAGCCGCTCGCCCAATCCGGCAGCAAGGATAAAAGCTTTGATCGGCTTACGCATACAGCAGGTATCTCTTCCTTACTTCTTTGGAAAAGCGGGCGCACTGCTCCTTCCACCACGCTTCCATGTGCGCAAGCTCCTCCCCCGCCTCGATCTCTTTCCGGAGCCTGTCCGTGCCGGCAAGGATGTCGATGGGCATCTTCTCCGTCTCATACTCGTAGGGCGGCTGTTTCCAGGCAAACCGGTCGGGATACAGGTCGTGCACGGCTTTCAGGATCGCTACCCCCGTCGCAAAAGACCGGAAGGCGTTTCTGTCGGTGACGTGGATCTGCGCACCTCCGCAGAGAATTCCGGCATGCTTCTGAAAGGTGGGCTGAAAGAACAGCGGGCGGAATACCGCTCCCGGAAGGGCGAACTCGCGGAGCCTTCTGACCAGGGCATCGGGGTCGATGAAGGGTGCGCCGAAGATTTCGAAGGGACGGGTAGTGCCCCGTCCCTCGCTGAGCAGGGTTCCTTCCAGCAGGCACATGCCCGGGTAGACCGTCGCCGTATCCAGCATGGGCATATTGGGGGAGGGCAAAACCCAGGGCAGCCCGGTGTCATCGAACCACATCCTTCTCTTCCAGCCCTCCAGGGGAATGATGTGGAGGTCCAGGGAGGGATAGAGCTCGTTTTTCAGATAGAGCCCTATTTCTCCTACCGTCATGCCGTGACGCACAGGCAGGGAACGCTGCCCGACAAAAGAGGAATAGGCCTCATCGAGGACCGGCCCTTCCACAATCCTTCCACCGATGGGGTTGGGCCTGTCCAGGACGACGACGGACTTACCCGCCTCACGGCACGCCTGCATACAGAGCTCCATCGTCCAGATGAAGGTGTAGTAGCGTGCCCCGACATCCTGCATATCAATAACCATCACATCGATGTCCTTCAGCATCCCGGGCTCGGGTTTCCGGGTATGCCCGTACAGGCTGTAGACGGGAAGTCCCGTCCTTGGGTCCCGGAAGCCCTCCCACTCTACCATGTTGTCCTGGGTCTCTCCGCGGATCCCGTGCTGGGGACCGAAAAAAGCCTTGACCTTCGTTTTCTTCGTTTTCAGACAAAGGTCTGATGCGTGATCCAGCTTCCCGTCAATGGAAGCCGGATGCACCAGAAGCCCGATGCAGGCGCCCTTGAGGGTACGGGGCCACTTTTTTTCGAATCTATCGAGTCCTGTCAGTACCGGCACGGCATTCTCCTTGGTATCTATCTGAAGCACTGTGCGCACACGCTCTTAATGATAAACGGAAGAAGAGAAAGGGTGCAAGGGGCAAAAAAAAGGAGGCAGGAAACCCTGCCTCCTTTCGGATGGAGTGTGCCGTGCCGGTGCTTACATTCCCAGGAAAGCCCTCGACAGAAACACCGCCATATCCGCCCTTGTGATATGGAGATCCACGCCGAAGGTTCCGGTGGCCTTCGTAATTCCGTCATCCTTGAGCTTCTGGACATACTTGAAATAGAAGTTGCTGGAGGGCACATCGCTGAAGTAGGGGGTCGTGGTATAGGTAAAGTTCTCCCCGTACTTCGCCCTGATGATAAAGACCGCCATGACTCCCTTGGAAACCAGGTCATTCACTCCGTATACCCCATCAGTCCAGGTAATCCTGTCATCCCGGAACTTCTGGATGTATTTGAAGTAGCCGTTGTCCGACGGCACATCGCTGAAGTAGGGGGTCGTGGTATAGGTAAAGTTCTCCCCGTACTTCGCCCTGGTGAGGAAAGTGCCGATCTGGCCTCTGGTCAGATAGTCATCAGGGCAGTAGTTTCCATTGCCGCAGCCCTGGGTGAGACCTTTCTCATAAATGGCATTGATGTAGCTCGCCGCCCAGTAGGAGGAGGGGACATCCGCAAAGGTCGCTCCAGGTGCCGGAGTGGGCGTCGGAGTGGGAGTAGGTGTAGGAGCGGGAGTAGGATCGGGGTTCGCAGCACCCAGCGTCATATCCACCGTCATGTTGGCGTTGACCGTAACGCTCTTCGCTGCCGTGAGCCCGTCCTTGCTTACGGTGATGGTGTAAGGTGTCTTGGTCGTCTTTACTTCTCTGCTCACCACGGTACTGCCGGAGAGATTGCCGGCCTCGAACTGCAGCACATCGGTGGTAATGCTTCCGTTACTGCCCGTCTGTCCGCTATACACCACTTTGCCCGTGCTGTCTTTCACCGAAACAGAGGCACCGCTCAGCGCTGTCCCCGAGCTGTTTTTCACCGTTACGCCGAGGTGCCAGTATACGAAGATGTCCTTCTTGCCGGTCCCCGAGAATTCGAGATCGATATTCTCCATCGAGGCGCCGTTTTCCATCGTATTCCCGGTGAAGACTCCCGTACTCGGGAGAGAGGAATACTGGCTCCTCACCGTCTTATAGTTCGAGTAGTTGTCCCTCTTCACAAAGGTATTGTCGATGAACCGGGCATACCCGTCCGCATGGCCGTAGTCGTCGGCCAGCAGGACATTGGCCCAGTTGCTCTCCACCCGGTTGTTCCGGAACTTCAGGTCAGGGGAGAGATTGTTCGTCACGATGGCGATGCCGGCGGCTTTCCCCTTTCCGTCATTGTTGGTGGCGATGATCACGTTGTCGTGAATGTCCGCCTTCAGAGAGGCGTCGGGCAAGCCCACAAAGAGGGCACGTCCCCAGCTGTTGACACCGGTGCCGTTGTAGCTGTCCGAGGCATTGACGATGAAGGTGTTGTACATGATCTCGGAGTTGTCGCCCGTACCCCAGGTCATCCTCAGGCAGGCAGCCCCCGTGTCCCCGTACTCGCTCCCGCTCTTGGTGTTCTGTACCTCAGCGTAGTTGGAGTAGACCTTGGCATCGTGGTCGGGCCAGAAAGCGATGGGATGGACCCCATACCCGTACACTTTGTTGTGATGCGCGGAGCCGGTCTGGAGTGAAACACCCACGGAATTGGTAACCTGGCTGTTGATGGTGACTTCATTGTTGTAGATCTCGCCGTTGGTCCCGACACGGATGCCTACCTGCCTCGTCTTCACGATACTGTGGTGCACCTTGGCGTTTGTAACCCCCACCGCCCGGATCGCATCGATCCCCTGGTGCCTGTCGGTCACCTTGGTGCCGAGGTCCTGAATGCTGCTGTGGTGAATGCTCGCGTCCTTGCCCCACTGAAGATAGATACCATGGGTGTCCGCTGCCCGGTAGGAAATGTCCACT
Source organism: Nitrospira sp. (assembly GCA_002634385.1). Taxonomy (GTDB): domain Bacteria; phylum Nitrospirota; class Thermodesulfovibrionia; order Thermodesulfovibrionales; family Dissulfurispiraceae; genus Nitrobium; species Nitrobium versatile. The sequence goes on along the minus strand of NSJL01000012.1, from coordinate 85,762 downwards.
CCCCCGATTTCCATGCTGAATGTCTCATACGCGTAGATGGGATTGCAGTTCGTTCCGGTCCCGGACTGGCCGCTGCAGCTTCCGTTGCCCTGCACGATCTTTCCGTTCACAACAGCGATATTGCTCCGCGCATATCCATCGACATACACGCCATACGCAGAAGAGGAACCACTGTTCCCGTAGGTGACGGTGTGGCCGTTCAGGTTCAGGGTAATATTCGAGCCCTTTATGGTAAAGGCGGTCCCGCTCGCCACAATATCATTTTGCAGCACATATTCCGTATCCGACTGGCTCAGGGTGGCCGGAGCCGTAATGTTTACCGTTTTTGAGCGCGTCGGTTTCGATACGGTCGTAACCCCCGCGCCGATTACCATATCCTTTGTCCCCAGATCATATGCACCAAAAGACTCTGTGGCCGCAAGCGGCAACAGCAGACTGAGGAAAACTACAAAACTGAACAAACTTCTCTTCATAAAATCTCTCCTTCTTAACTCCTTACAGTTGTTTTATGCCGGCAAATCTCACTGGAAAGAGCAAGGTACATGCCAGAAAGGAGAGATGAACTCAAGCTGTTGTTTTTATTTATTTGTTCGGCTTTTCACCCTTTTAAAGAGACCGCTTCTTTGTACTTTATTCCCTACAGCAGGCCGCAACGAGGAAAAAACGGAGCAGGTAGGTAGAAGGCTTTTCCTGCTGTATTTACTAGGTTTATACCCTGTAGGGTTTGTCATACATGCCGTTCAGGCATCTTTTCGGGGGCAGTATCTCCTTGACAGACGCACCCGCGCCCGGAATAATTAAACATGTCCAGAGGAGAACAGTACGGGGACGAAAAGAGGATACGTCTTCCGGATGCACGGTACCTGGGGTATTCACAATACGGAGATCTTTCAGGAAGACCGGTTTTCTACTTTCACGGATTTCCCGGCTCACGGCGGGAAGCGCTGCTGGCGGCAGAAACCGCCCGGAAGCTCGGAATCCGGATCATTGCCGCGGACAGGCCGGGATTCGGCCTCTCCGATTTCCAGGAGAACCGTACCCTCCTCCATTGGCCCGATGACGTCCTCCGACTGGCCGATGTCCTCGGGATAGAACGCTTTTCGGTAGTGGGGATCTCTGGAGGCGGACCGTATGCCGCAGCGTGCGCCCTGAGAATACCGCACCGCCTCTCTTCCGCCGGAATCGTCTGCGGTATTGGCCCCCCCGATGCCCCGGAAGCAGCACGGAGAGCCATGCCTGCAGCCCGTCTTGCCTTTTTTCTTTCCTGCAGAGCCCCCTGGCTTATGGGACAGTTCTTTGCCTTCGCTGCATGGACCCTCCGCACCTATCCCGACCAGGCCCTTGCCCGTATGGTTGAGGCTCTTCCCGATGAGGACAGGGAGGCCCTCGGAAGGGCCGGAATAAAAGAAACTCTCATCGCCTCTTTCCGTGAAGCAGTACGGAACGGCACACAGGGAGGGGCCTGGGAAATGGAAATTTACAGCCGCCCGTGGGGCTTCAGCCTGCAGGAGATCACCATGCAGGTGCATCTCTGGCATGGTGAACGGGATACCACGGTAACCCCTTCCATGGGGCGTTACCAGGCATACCTGCTCCCCCGCTGCCGGGCCACCTTCTATCCCGGAGAGGGGCATTACTCCCTTCCGGTGAACAGGATGGAGGAGATAGTGGGCGAGTTGACAGGAATGACCGCTTCGTGAGATTTGTCCTGCGTTTTCCACACTTGCCAGTGCCCCTGACGGGACGTATACTTTAGGAAAGAACGTAGCATACGGAAGATGCCACGGAGATGCCATGGGAGAAAGTATCGACATCGAAGGGAGCGGCCCCTCTCATCCGGGAAAGGAGGGATTCTTTCCTGTCGATAGAAATGCACTGGCCCCGGATGCCCGGGTGCCCTTCCTCCTTTTCGTCGCTGAAGGTGAAAGGTTTGTCCCCCTCGTCATGAAAGCCGGGGGCTCCTTTGCCTCCCTTTCCGGGATACCGCTGCCTGCATGGGGAGATATCTTTATACAGGCATCGGAGACGCACCTGTATCAGGACTATCTGCTCTCCCTGCTGAAAGACAGGAGAAACCGGCGGGAAAGCAGGATTGGCATGCAAGCCCTCCTCCTCAAGGAGCAGATGAGGATGATACTGAAAGGCATCTTCGATAATCGCATCTCCCGGGAAGAAATCGGCGCACTCGTCTCTCTGACCGGCCATCTCATTGACTGCTTTCACCGGGACTGTTCCGTGCTTCGCGGACTCATCACCGCGTCGAAGTATGCCTATTATCCTTTCCTTCATTCGGTCAATGTGGCGCTCCTTTCCGTCGGTATGGGAATGTACCTTCACCTGGAGAGGAAGAGATTGATCCATCTCGGACTCGGTGCCCTTTTGCACGATCTGGGAAGGTGCTCATTGCCGCAGGCCCTGCTCGACAGGCTGGGTGCTTTCGATGCCGCGGAATACCTGCGGTATACGACACATGTAGCGGAGGGGGAGAGAGTTCTGGTATATTTCAGGGAAATTCCCTGGGAATCACTGGATGCGGTCCTTCAGCATCACGAAAGGCTTTCGGGAAAGGGATATCCATCAAGGCTCCCGGGGAGACGGATACGCCTGTTCGGGAGAATTACGGGCATCGCGGACAGTTTCGATCTCCTCACCACTCCCCGCAGGGGGAAGAGACCCCTTTCCGCTGCAAGCGCCCTCCTGCTGCTCCGGAAAGAGGCGGAAGAATATGACGGCGCGTTGGTGAGAACTCTGGCCGGAATGCTGGAAGGGGCAAACAGATTCGCGTAGAGCTCCCGCCCCTCTGGAGAAAAATCTTTCCCCTCGGCTATAATACCGTTCATGTCCGGACCCGTAGAACAGAAAGGCCTTTTTTCGCCCGGGATGAAGCGGCTCGCCGTTTTATTGATCCTCGCGCTTCTTTTGGCGCCGCGTTCCGGAAAGGCGGACTCTTCCGGCGAGAAGTGGTTGCCCATTGTCCAGAGCACTACGGGTACCAACTACTATATCGATGCCAATACGCTCTATTACCGGCCGGGCAATACGGCGCTGGCTTGGTTCAAGCTGATTGAGGACGGCGACAGCGAGGATTCTGAGCGCATACGAAATCTCGCCGTCTTCGGAAAGAGCTTCAGGAATTACCGCTATACGAAAGTCCTCTGCGAGATAGGCTGTTCCACCGGTAAGCTCAGGACCCTGACCATCAGTGCCTACGATAAAGCCGGAGAGGTAATTCACCGGGACGAGACCCTCACCGGCCAATGGACCACCATTCCCTCCGGAAGCTGCTTCGATACCATCAGGCAGATACTCTGCAAGCGGTAAACGAGGGGGCCGACCGCAGCCGAAGGAGCTTGCGCACACAACCTAGAAGATGCTGAATTTGAAGTATTTCCTGGGATTCGCCTTGATATCCCGGGTCAGTTCCTTCAGTTCTCCCACCGTATCCCTCAATCCCCCGATGGTTTCCCTCAATTCGGAGGCAAGCTCCTTGTCCTTGAGGAGGGTTCCTGCGGTACCCTTGCCCGACTCCAGTTCGGACAGGACGGAGGAGAGTTGCTGCGACGCCCTGCTGAGGTTTTCATAGAGAGAGGGATCATCCGCGAGCTGTTTGAGGGTTCCGTTTCCCTTGTTCAGCTTTGTGCTGAACTCCTCCACCGAGGAAGTCGCCGCCATCATCTTCCGGTAAAGGGAGGGATCTTCCACCAGCATTTTCAAAGTCCCCTCGGAAGTTTCGAAGTTCTTCAGCATCGCAGACAGGGTATCGGTGCTCTCCTTGAGGCTGACATACACGGAAGGATCATTCAACAGCTTCGCCACAACTCCCTCCCCTTTCTCTATCTTATCGAGCAGCCTGCCCACCTGGTCCACAAATATGGTCACTTTTTCCAGGGACTCGGCGCTGGCATCCACAATATCCTTTATTTCCACCTGCATCTTGCCTTTCAGGAGAGCACCGGGACCGAGGGGCTCTTCTTTGAGGGATCCGTTGCTCAACTCAATATACTTATCGCCGAGGAGACCCATGGTCATGACACTGGCGTTTGTATCTTTTCTGATATATTTCAGCGCCTTCTTGTCGATGGACATCGTCACCAGAGTTCCGTATTCGGGATGAAGAGAGAGGTCCTTTACCGCCCCCACCTCGATTCCGGAAATCCAGACGGGAGAGCCCTTGCGCAGTCCCCGCACATCCTTTATTTCAGCATGTATCTCCACCTTCGGCAAAAAAAAGCTCTCGATGCCCCCGGCGAAAAAGACGGTCAGGAGCAGGAGCAGAACAGCAACGGTAATGACGATTCCCACTTTGAGTTTTGACCACAGGAGCTGCTTTTTCACTTCAAACATTCCCTTCTCCTTTCTCTCATTCCTTCGTGAGCTTGCACTCCAGCTCGCTCATGAACATCCGTATTTCGGGGAGAGCGGTGCGCACCAGATTCTCCCTGTCCCCGTCAAAAAGGACACGCCCCTCTTTCAGAAACATGAACCTGCCGGCCACCTTCAAAGCGTCGGACACCTTGTGAGTAACCATGATGAGCCCACGCCCCCCGCCGGCAAGATCGAGGATGAGCCGGCAGATCGTATCCGCACTGATGGGATCGAGACCGGCGGTGGGCTCATCGTAGAGGAACATGAGCGGGTCGTACGCGGCCAGGGAGCGCGCGATGGCAACCCTGCGGTGCATGCCACCGCTCAGCTCATCGGGCATGAGCCCGATGGCATGCTCCATTCCCACTACCCGGAGCAGCTCCCGCACCCGCCCGTCGATTTCCTCCTCTGTCATCTTCGTGTATTCCCTGAGACAGAACGCGACGTTCTCCTTGACGTTCAAGGAGTCGAAAAGCGCCCCCTCCTGGAAAACAATGCTGAATTTCAGCCTGACTTCCCTCAGGTGGGCTTCGGACTTTATGGTGATATCCTCGCCATCCACCAGGATGATCCCGGAATCAGGCTTGATAAGGCCCATGATCAGCTTCAGTATGGTGGTCTTCCCCTCTCCGCTCCCGCCCAGGATCGCCACCCTTTCCTGCGGGCCGATGGAAAAGCTCAGCCCGTTAAGAATGGTGCGGGAACCGTAGGAGAAGTATACCCGGTCGAAGACAATCATACCGAGAACCCCAGCAGGTAAAGGAGAATCCGGGTCAGGACAAAGTCGGCGATGATAATCAGGATAATAGAGGAAACCACTGCCCGGGTAGTGGTCTGCCTGAGCCCCACCGAGCCTCCCCGGGTGGTGAGCCCCATGAAGCAGCTGACGCTTGCGATGAGGTACCCGAAAATGAAGGGTTTGACGGAACCCGCAACCACGTTCTCGTAAATGAGGATGTCGCGTATCGAGGTCCAGAACACATAGCCGCTTTGGTGGCTTACATAGACCGCGATATAGTAGGCACCGAGCAGGGACACCGCATCTCCGATGATGGTCAGGGCGGGCAGCATGATGATAGAGCTGAGCAGGCGGGGGGTTACCAGCTTCTTTACCGGATCCACCCCGAATACCCTGAGAGAATCCACCTGGTGTCCGAGTATCATGGAGCCCAGTTCCGATGCCATTCCGGCTCCGACTCTTCCCGCGAAAACGAGAGCCGCGGTAACCGGCCCTATTTCCCTGATGATGGAGATACCCACCACTTTCCCCGTATACATCTTGAGGCCCAGCCGCGACAGCTCGGCGGAGAGCTGGAGAGACAGCGCCATCCCGATGAAGAGGGAAACGAGGAGGATGATCAGGAAGGATCCGGCCCCGGCATAATCCATCTGTTCTATGGTGTCCTTCAGGTAAAAGGGTTTCCGGAAAACCCCCGTAAGTCCCCGGAAGGAAAGCAGATAAAAATTCTGCAGCGTATACACCAACTCTTTGCTCTTCATTGCGGGACTCTCTTCCACCTCCTGTGTATCCACAGCCACTCATCGGGGTGCCGCCTGACATAGTCCTCAATATACCGCGAAAACGACTCCGTATCCTCACGGACCGCCTTCTCCGTATCTCCGTTGCCACTCAGGGATACCTCGGGGGAAATGGTGATCACATGGCCGTTCCCTTCCCGGTGGATAAAGACGGGGAGTACGGCGGCACCCGTCTTTCGCGCAACAAGGGCGGGTGTCTTCATCGTCCAGGCACCCCTGCCGAGAAAATCGACGACGACTCCCTCCTCTTTCACTACCGCCTGATCCATGAGAACGCCTACCGTCTCTCCCCTGCCCAGACGGGAAAGGATGCCCCTCAAGGCCCCCTTCTTGTAAAGCACTGCGTTGCCGTAGGAGGCCCGCGCCCTCTCGATAATCCTGTTCAGGTAGGGGTTGTTCTGTGCCCGCGCCACCGCGGAGAAAGCCCCCATGCTCCTCCCGAAGGCGAGGGCCATCAACTCCCAGTTTCCGCAATGCCCGGTGATGAAAAGCACGCCTTTGCCCTTACTCCGTGCCGCATCATAATGCTCGGCACCCCTGATCTCGACCGCATCGATGATTCCGCTCTCCCGTCCGTAATAGATCCGTATGATTTCCACTGCGGACCTGCCGAGATTCCTGAATGCCTGCCGGGCGAGGCACTCCGCCGTCCTGTTCCCGTCCAGGCACGGCAGGGCCCGCCGTATGTTGTCAAGGGCGATTTTCCTCCTCCTCCTCCAGGCGGAGAAAAGGAAAAGGCCGAGGAACTCCCCGACCTTTCCGGCAGTCCTGTGGGGCAGCACCGCAAGGGGAAAAGAGAGCACGATAACCAGTGCGGCTTCCAGGAGCCACTTCGCCTTTTTCATCGTTCTCGTGCGACAGACCGCCTTCCCCTGCCGGTGCAGACCGGCTGCAGGCTTACCCTTCCTTCCCTTTCCGATTTTCGAGAGCCGCTGTCAGCTCTTCCACCCTCCGCAGGAGAAACCGGATCATCTCTTCGTTCCCCGACCCGTTTTCCTCCTTCCGGGCAGCGCCGGCTATGGCCGACTCCAGCACCTGCTCCTTCCTCTTTTCCAGCGCGGTGGAGATCTCTTCCAGTCTTTTCATGACAAGGTAATTGATGGTGCCATCGGGATAGGACCCGTCCTCCTGCAGGGCACCGGCCGGCATCCCGGTGAGGACTTCCAGTCCCTCCTCCATTCTCTCGATGGGATAGATGAGGAATCTCCCTTCGTTCACCGCATTCACCACCTCTTCCCTGAGCATGAGATGCCTCACGTTCCTTTTCGGGATAATGACTCCGTGCTCGCCGTTAAGCCCCCTCTCCTTGCACAGGTCGAAAAAACCCTCTATCTTCTGGTTCACTCCCCCGATGGGCTGCACTTCTCCATTCTGGTCCATGGAGCCGGTTACCGCAAAGCTCTGTTTCAGGGGCACTCCCGCAATACTGCTCAGAAGAGCATACAGCTCCGCGCAGGTAGCACTGTCTCCCTCGACCATATCATAGAGCTGCTCAAAGGTGATGGAGGCGGACAGGCTGATGGGGCGCCGCGTGGCGTACTTGCCGCCAAGATAGCTGGCGATGATCATGATCGCCTTTTCATGGATTTTGCCGCTCATCTTCGTTTCGCGCTCGATGTTCACCACTCCCGCCCTGCCGGTGAAAGTCCGTGCCGTGATGCGCGACGGTTTGCCGAAGCTGTAATCACCCATGGACAGGACGGCAAGACCGTTCACCTGGCCTACCTTCGTCCCCGACGTATTCACAATCAGGGTGTCCTCGAGGGTCGCCTCCCTCAGGCGCTCTTCGATCCTGTTCACCCGGAGCACCCTCTCGTCGACGGCACGCACCACATGCTCCGACTTCACCACCGGGCTCCCCTCTTTCTGCGCCCAATAATGGGATTCACGGACCAGGTCCGCCACATAGCTGAACTTCGTGGAGAGCTTCTGCTGGTGGTCCGCCAGCCGGGAGCCGTATTCCACGATCTTCGCCACCCCGGTGCGGTCGAAGGGAAGGAGCTTCTCCTCTTTCTGGCACGTGGCGACAAAGGAGGCGTATTTCTCCATGTTCTCCGGCGTCCTGTCCATCCGGTTGTCGAAATCCGCTTTCACCTTGAAGATCTCCCGGTATTCCTCGTCCAGGTTGTAGAGGAGATAGTACAGGTAGGGGTTCCCGTGGAGAATGACCTTCACATCGAGGGGGATGGGTTCCGGTTTCAATCCCGCAGTGCTCACCAGGCGGTATTGTTCCCACACATCTTCCATCTTTATCACCCTGTCTTTTATGGACCGCTTCAGCGCGTCGTAAGAGAAGATATTCTTGAGGAGGTCCATGGCATTGATGACGATGTATCCCCCGTTCGCCTTGTGCAGGGAGCCCGCCTTGATCATGGTGAAGTCCGTGGTGGCCATCCCGTACTGCACTTTATATTCCGTTCTCCCGAACAGGTTCAGGTAGGTGGGATTGCTTTCGATCACCACGGGAGCGCCCTTGCATTCGCTGTTGTTTACGATGACATTGACCGTATACCGGGCAAAGGAGACCTCCTGCTTCGGCAGCTTCATGAACGGAAGGGGAGGGGCCTGCTCCTCCGCAGGTTTGAAATCCTCGAGATGGGACAGGATGTCCTCTCTCACCGCGTTCAGGTACTCGACGATCTTCCCGTGTGAGGAGTACTTCCTCTTGAGGTCCTCGATGAAGTGCCCGATGGCCCCGATGGCGATCTCCCTTTCCAGGCCGCTCAGCACCTCCTTGACGTGTTTTTCCGCATCCCTCACCTCACGCACAATATCGTCGAGTCTCTCCTGGAGCTGCTTTCCTATCTCTTCCACTTTGCTCCGGGTCTTCTCGTCAAGAGCGGCGAACTCCTCCTCGGTGAGGGGCTCTCCCGTCTTCTTCACCGGGACGATCAGGAGGCCGGATACCGCTTTGCGTATGGTGAACCCCTTGGACTGCGCCTCCTCTTCGAGCTTCGAAAAGAGCTCCTTCTGTCTCTGCTGGAACTCCTCGATCCTCTTCCCCCTCTGTTTTTCGTATTCCTTCGACTCAAAAGCCTTGGGAATCTCTCCCCGCAGCACTTTGATCAGTTCATTCATGTCATTCTGGAAGAGAGCACCCCGCCCCGGATCCAGGGAAATCGCCAGGGGAAAATCGGGCTCTTTGAAATTGTACACGTAGCACCAGTCGGGGGGCACCTTCTCCGTCATCGACTTTTCGGAGAGGAGCGTTTTTATCGTCCTCATCTTGCCGGTACCGACTTCGCCGAGGGCAAAGATATTGAATCCCATGCTCTCCAGGCTGAGGCCGAAATCCATGGCCCGCATCGCCTTTTCCTGCCCTATCGTCCCTGGAAATTCGCCTATATCCTCTGTTGTCGTGAACGTAAAAAAGTCCAGCTCACAGCACCGGTAAAGATCTTCCGCCTTTAAAGGCTGTACCATGGCAACCTCCTCCTTGTGTGTTGTCGTGTACCTTTTTCTGCGGCACGGTGTCAGGCATTATACCGCACCTTATGCGACAACGCAATGATACGAGTACGAGAAACCCTATTTCGCCCGTGGATGATGCTCGAGGTAAACTTTTCTGATCCTGTCGGCAGATACCCGTGTATAGATCTGAGTGGTCGAAATATCGGAATGTCCCAGCATTTTCTGGACAGACCTCAAGTCCGCTCCCCCATCCAGAAGATGCGTCGCAAAGGTATGCCGGAGAGTATGGGGGGTCAACTCCACCCCGGCAATGGCACCGAGCTTCTTCAATGCCTGCCAGAATCGCTGCCGTGTCATGGGCATCCCCCTTCCGGTCAGGAAGAGATAGGGGGACTGCTTTTTCTTCAGCAGAAGGGGGCGAAGCTCATACAGATACTGCTTGATCTTCACCGCCGAGCGCCTGTTCATCGGCACCACTCTCTCCTTTGCCCCCTTGCCCATCACCCTGAGGAAGCCGCCCTCGAAGTTGATGTCATTCACTTTAAGGGAGACGACCTCGCTCACCCGCAGGCCGGACGAATACAACAGCTCGAGCATCGCGGAATCCCTCACGAAAATGGGGGTGTCCAGCTCGACATCGAGAAGTCTCTTCATATCCCCGATGCTGAGGGCCTTGGGCAGCCTGTCCCACTGCCGGGGGGTGGACAGGGATTCGGCAGGATTCTCATCGATCCTCTTCTCGATCACCAGGAATTTGCAGAGTCCCTTTACCGTGGAGATAAACCGGCTGATGCTCGCCGTGGAGTACCCGTTGTCCCTCAGGCGTCCAATATACCGGACGATATCCTCACGGGTAAAGGAAAACTCCTCCTTTGCCAACGGGGAAAGAAAGCCGAAAAAGCCCCTCAGGTCCTGGGAATACGACTCAATCGTGTTTCTCGAAAGCCCCCTTTCGGTGGAGAGGTAAAAAATGAAGGCATCAAGCAGGGGAATGCGCGCAAAGTCCGGCGGCTGACCGTGACCCGCGGGGCCGCTGCCCGGCTCTTCCCTTCGCCGCTCTTTATGCATAGCCACAGGTGACGAATTCCCCGATCCCGGTGGAAGAGCGCAGCCTGGGGTAGAGGATGTCGGCGAGGCGCAGCAGGTTCATGGTATCCTCCCTGTTATACAGAAGCAACAATTCCCGTGCTTCCGCGCTCCCCTTCCTCGCCTGCTCCCAAAGCTTCACCGCGTCATATCCGTTCATCCCTTTCACGACCTCTTTCCTCTCTATGCCGAAGAGCTCCTCCAGTTTCTTGAGCCCCCCGTTTATATCGAGCCTTCTGGAGCCGAAGCAGAGGTCGAAGTGAGGGATATCGAACCGCACGCCGGGAAAGGAACGCATCAAAAAGGGGACGTCGAAAGCGGAACCGTAGAAAGTGATGAGACATTTGTATCCGGACAACTCACGTTTGAGGTTCTCCACGGTGAGGTTTTCTCCCCGTATAAGGCACTTCCACTCATTACCGTCGTACAACCCGACCACGGTGACGTATCCCCCGGATTCGGGCTGAAAGCCGTTGGTTTCTATATCCAGGCATACCGCGTCTTTCCTGAATGTGTCGAAAAGCCTCCAATGCTCCCTTCTCTTCATGATCCGGGCGAAGTACTCCGCATTGCCGACTCCGAGCTCCATGGAGGCCTGCAGCAACTGGTTATCGTACATGCTCTTCCTCTCCGGGCTGATTCCGTTGATCTCTTTGCGGGAGCAGAAATCATTCCATGTCAAAATACCCGCGCGCCAGAGGTGGCGCTCCAACTTCTCGCCGATCCCGTTCAGCAGTGAAAAAGTATGCCGTATCACTCTCTCTACCTTCTTTCTTTCCGTTTTAAGGTGTGCAGGCGGACTGGGTGCTGTGCAGCCGGTCGCAGGAGAAAACAGTTTACCTGCACACCCTTCTCTAAGTTTATTCATATTATACTCTTTCTCCCTACCCACTACAAATAATATGTTAAACTTTCAGACCGTCTTCGCAAAGCGTTTTTCCTGCCTGCGGAGTGCCGGGGGAGGTAAAAAAGTCCTGTTTCCTCTCCCCCGTTGAACGGGAAAGCATCCAACGAAGACCATCGTTGTTGTATACTGTTTTCCATGAGGACCATACGGATAACAATCCAATATGACGGAACTGCATACAATGGCTGGCAGATACAGCCGAACGGCGTCACCCTTCAGGAAATTCTCCAGGAAGGGGTCGGGAGGATTACGGGAGAACGCCTTACCGTTACCGGGGCGGGGAGGACGGATGCGGGAGTACACGCACTGGCGCAGGTGGCCGCTTTCAGGACCTCTTCAGGGCTCCCTCCCGAAGTGTTCCGGAGGGCTCTGAACGCACGGCTCCCCGCCGACATCAGGATTCTGGACGCAGTCGAAGAAAGGGAGGACTTTCATCCCCGGTTCGACGCCGCACGCAAGGCATATTTTTACCTTATTGCGAACGCTCCCCTTGTCTCTCCCTTTCTGTACCGGTACGTCTGGCAGGTGCCCGCAGCGCTGGACATCGAGACAATGCGCCGGGCAGCGGCCCCCCTGGAGGGGACGCATGACTTCTCCTCATTCCGGGCGAGCGGATGCGGGGCAAAGAGCCCGGAGAGGACTGTTTTTTCCCTTGCCCTTGAGAGACATACCTGTCTTGATTTCATGACCGTGCAGTTCCGGGGGGAATTCCTGAAGATACGGATCGAGGGAGACGCCTTTCTGCGCCATATGGTCAGGAACATCGTCGGTACGCTGGTCGAAGCGGGAAAGGGAAGGATCCGGGCGGAGAGTATGCAGGAACTCCTGATCTCCCGTGACAGGAAGTGCGCAGGGCCGACAGCGCCCGCCCGGGGGCTCTTCCTGGAGAGGATCTTCTACCCGGGGGAGGAGTAAAAGCAGAGGAAAAGACAGGAAGAGGTAAAGGTAGAGAAAGGAAAAGGACGAAGGGGGCGGATGAGCCGCCCCCTTCGGGATTGTTTACGCTGCGTGTGTTTACCCCATTATTGGTCTGCTACTGGATTTCCCTCTCCATCTTCTCCATCAATTCCTTTTTCTCCTGGTCATCCCTGCAATAGATAGCAAAGGGCAGGACTTTCAGGCGCTCTTCGCTTATTTCGTCGCCGCATTCCTCGCAGATGCCGTAGGTACCTTCCTCCAGCTTCCTGAGGGCGGTATCGATCTTGATCAGTGTCTCCCGATGGGTGCTGAGCTGCTTGAGGCTGATGTCCTCAGAAAGGTCCACCACGGAAAGGTCCCCATCATCCATGACCGTCTCTACGAGCTGCCTTTTCTCGCCTGATTTGAACTTCTTGATCTCGGATTTCGCCTCCCTGATGATATCCTCCCTCTTCTGGATAAGCACCTTCCTGAGCCTTTCCTTCCTGGCGTTATCGTCTTCAACAGCAGCTTTTTTTGTTGTTTTCCTGGTCATGTCTCCTCCTCATCACCGGCGCCGGTGATCGGCTCTTCCGGGCCGGGGATATCCCCGTCACCGGAAAAGCTATTTCTGGGTCTCGGCGGCCTCTTCCTTGAAGACCTCCACAATGCTCCGGACTTTTATCCCCGCCTGCTCCAGCGCCTTCTGGATGTCCGGAATCTTGGCGTCAGTAACCTTCAACATATAATTGTTGTTTATTGCCATTGTTCAGACCTCCATAATCTCTTTTTCTTTATGATGAACAATATCGTCGACCTTCTGGATATACGCGTCGGTAATCTTCTGGATCTCGTCATGAAACCTCTTGACATCATCCTCGCTCAGATGTTTTTCCTTCTCGGTCTTCTTCAACTCGTCGTTGATGTCCCTCCGTATGTTCCGGATGGCGATTTTCGCCTCTTCCCCGCGCTTCTTGACCACCTTCACCAGTTGTTTTCTTCTCTCTTCCGTCAGGGTGGGAATCGCAAGACGTATTGTCTTGCCGTCGTTGCCAGGGGTCAGGCCGAGGTCCGATTTCAGGATCGCCTTCTCGATTTCAGGAATCAGTTTCGGCTCCCATGGCTGGATGGTGATCGTCCTGCTCTCCGGTATCCCCAGTGTCGCCACCTGGCTTATGGGCGACATCGTACCGTAATAGTCAATCTGAATACCGTCCAGCAATGCAAGGGACGCCCTTCCCGTCCGTATGGATGCCAAATCCTTTTTGAGTGACTCCGTCGCTCCGGTCATCCTTTCGGTGACCTTCTTCTTCAACTCCTGCATGTACTCACCCCGTTCTTAAATTAGGAATCCGGAGATCCCCCCCGACTTCCCGTCTCAACTCCCGCCTGTCCCTTCTTCCCCTGCTCTCCGCGCTCTACCTGCCGACCAAGGTCCCGATTCGCCTGCCCAAGAGAAGGTTCTTGATATTGTTGGATTTCTTTATATCAAATACCACGATTGGAAGATTATTATCCATGCAAAGGGTTATGGCCGTCGAATCCATGACTTTCAGGTTGAATTTCAGGACATCTATATAGGAGATTGTATCATATTTTTCCGCACCAGGGTCTTTGACGGGATCAGCAGTATAGACGCCGTCCACCTTCGTCCCCTTGAGGATCACATCGGCCCCGATCTCCATGGCACGGAGGGCGGCCGCCGTGTCGGTAGTGAAATACGGATTACCCGTTCCCGCGGCAAAAATGACCACCCGCCCCTTTTCGAGGTGCCGTATCGCCTTCCTCCGTATGTACTGTTCCGCAAGCTCTTTCATCTCGATGGCGGACTGGACCCGGGTCTGCAGGTTCAGCTTTTCCAGGGCATTCTGGAGAGCAAGGGCGTTGATAACGGTCGCCAGCATTCCCATGTAGTCGGCGGAAGCCCTTTCCATTCCCTTCACCGAGGCCTCAACGCCTCTGAAGATATTACCGCCCCCGATCACGATGGCGACCTGGACTCCCAGGTCCGCCGCTTTCTTGATCTCGGCGGCCATGAACTCCACCGTGGCGGGATCGATGCCGTATCCCTTGTCACCCATGAGCACTTCCCCGCTCATCTTCAGAAGGACCCTCCTGAAGCGGGTGCCGGCATCCTCCTTCTTCAATGCCGGCGGCCGCTTGGCGGCCGCCGGTTTCCGTTTTTCTTTCTTCACCCTATTCACAGGCACAGGCTGCGCCTTTGTCCAGTCCTTCGCCCAACTGGAAACGTACAAACCTCCGGAGGACGATGTTCTCTCCCAGTTTCGCAACCCGCTCCGTTATCAGGTCTTTTATCTTCTGCTTTCCCTCGGGGTCCTTTACGAAGACCTGCTCGAGGAGACAGACATCACCATAGAATTTCTCGAGCTTACCTTCCAGGATCTTGTCCACGACCTGGGGAGGTTTATTGGCGACCTGGACACGGTAGATATCCTTTTCCCTTTCGATGATGTCCTGGGGGACGTCTTCACGGGACACATACTGGGGATTGGCGGCGGCGACGTGCATGGCAATGTCCTTCACCAGCCCCCTGAAGTCATCGGTCCGTGCCACGAAGTCCGTCTCGCAGTTGACCTCGACGAGGACACCGATTTTATCCATATGAATATATGAGCCGATCAGGCCCTCCGATGCCGTCCTGCTCGACTTTTTCGCCGCAGTGGCAAGCCCCTTCTGGCGAAGCAGGTCGACGGCCCTCTCCATATCACCTCCGGCGTCCGTCAGGGCGCGCTTGCAGTCCATAAGCCCCGCGCCTGTCTTCTCACGAAGGTCCTTTATCGTTTCCGCTGAAACCGTCATCCTGCAACCTCCTTTACCTCTTCCTGCGCGCTCTTCTCCTCCATCTTCGCGGCCTCCTGCTCTTCCGCACGCGCCTTTTCCATGGCGCCTCTGCCCTCCAGAATCGCATCTGCCATTTTCGAGGCGATGAGCTTGATAGCCCTTATGGCGTCATCGTTGCCGGGAACGACGTAATCGATTTCATCGGGATCGCAGTTCGTATCCACCACTGCAATGATAGGAATGGAAAGCCTCCTGGCCTCCGCTACGGCGATCTTTTCCTTCCTCGGATCAATGATAAAGAGCGCCCCGGGAAGGGTGCCCATCTCTTTTATTCCGCTCAGGTTCTTCTCCAGGTTTATCCTCTCCTTCTCCAGGAGGGAAACCTCTTTCTTCTTAAGAACGGTATACGTGCCGTCCTCCTTCATGGTATCGATCTTCTTGAGTCTCTCGATACTCTTTTTGACGGTGGTGAAATTCGTCAACATGCCGCCGAGCCATCTGTTATTGACATAGAAGGCACCGGCCCTTTTGGACTCTTCCGCAATGGCGTCCTGCGCCTGCTTTTTTGTGCCCACAAAAAGAAGGGGAGCACCTGTGGCGGACAGTTCCTTTACATAATTATAGGCTTCCACAAGCCCCTTCAGAGTCTTCTGCAGGTCGACGATGTGGATACCGTTCCTTTCACCGAAAATGAACTTCTTCATCTTCGGGTTCCAACGCTTCACCTGGTGTCCGAAATGGACCCCGGCTTCCAGCAGTTCCTTCATGGTTACGACTGCCATACTTTCCTCCTCAATGGTTTTTTCCTCCGCCCCTCCCCTTTACCTCGCTTCTGCGAGACCATCAGGGGACCTTGAAAGGCGTGCGTTTTGAATATTAAAAGTAGCATAGTTTGCCCTTATTATTCAAGAGCAATCCCGCCCCCGTCACCTCCCTTCGGAGAGGAAGAGGCCGGTGCTGAGGTACCTCTCTCCCCTGTCGGGGAAGATGACCACCAGATTCTTTCCCGTACCGAGCCGTGCCGCAACCCTCAGGGCAGCCCAGAGCGCGGCGCCGGAGGAAATCCCCGCCAGAATCCCCTCCTTGATCGCGAGCAGGCGCGTCGTAGCCGCCGCATCCGTATCGGTCACGGGAATCACTTCATTATATAATTTCGTATTCAGCACGCCCGGAACAAACCCCGCACCGAGCCCCGCAAGCTTGTGACTTCCCGCCTTCCCGCCGGACAGTACCGGAGAGCCGGCGGGCTCCACCGCGGCGATCCAGATATCCGGCTTCCTTTCGCGAAAGACCTCTCCCGCTCCGCTAATGGTCCCACCGGTGCCCACTCCCGCGATAAAGGCGTCGGGGACGGCACCCAGGTCGTCTATTATTTCGCCCGCAGTGGTGCAGCGGTGAATCGCCGGGTTCGCCGGGTTCTCGAACTGCTGGGGCATGAAGAAGTCCGGATTTTCCCGCATCAGCTCGTCCGCCTTTTCCACCGCCCCCTTCATTCCCTTTTCTCCGGGGGTCAGCACCAGTTCGGCACCGAAGGCCTGGAGCAGCTGTCTTCTTTCCATGGAGGCGGTATCCGGCATGGTAAGGAGGAGCCGGTATCCCTTGACCGCCGCCACCATGGCAAGACCTATTCCGGTATTGCCGCTGGTGGGCTCCACGATGGCCCCCCCCGGTTTCAGCCTGCCCTCCCGCCCGGCGGCCTCGACCATGGAAATCGCTATTCTGTCCTTGACAGAACCTCCGGGATTGAAGCCCTCCAGTTTCGCCCAGATCGTTGCGCTGCCGGCCTCCGCCATCCTGTTGATCCTGACAAGCGGTGTGTTCCCGATTACGTTCAGGATAGTATCGTTCACTCTCATGCATGCCTCCCTTTCCGGCCGCCGCTGCAGTGCGGGGTGCCGTGCTCTCTTCAGAAATGAATGAATCTCCCCGGAAAAAATACCCGGTCCGGGTTTAGGGTGTGTATGCAGACACACCCTAATTATATTACTATTATTTCATACACTTTTCCTTTTTACCGCTCTATTTTTTATTTCTCCCCTCTTACTCCTTTTTTCCCCGAGCGATCAGGCACACCCCTCCGCAGCGACTCCTTCCCCTGCTGGCAATGAGCAAAGGGTACATGCTACAATTTCACATTATGATACGTTTGGGCTTTTCTCCTTGTCCCAATGACACCTTCATCTTCTACGCCCTTGCACACCGGAAAACCGATGCACGAGGTCTCTCCTTCCATCTCATCATCGAAGATGTGGAAACATTGAACCGGCTTGCACTGCGAAGGGAGGCGGAGGTACTGAAGGTGTCCTGTCATGCCTACTCCTCTCTCAGGGACGACTACGTTTTCCTGCGGTCCGGGGGAGCAATGGGTCGCGGCTGCGGCCCCCTGCTGGTGGCGAAATCTCCCGGCAGGCCAGGAGACCTGCGGGGAGGCAGGATAGGCATTCCGGGAAGACTGACCACCGCTTTTCTCCTGCTGCAGTTGTTCCTTTCCTCCGCCGACGAAGACCACCGGCAGGGGGACATGCCGTATACCTTCGTCGAGATGCCTTTCCACCGGATTATGGGGGCAGTCAGGGAGGGAAAGCTGGACGCCGGGCTGATCATCCACGAGAGCCGTTTCACGTACCCCGCCTACGGCCTCGTAGAGATAGCCGACCTCGGGGTCTGGTGGGAACAGGAGACCGGACTTCCCCTTCCTCTCGGGGGGATCATTGCGAAGAAGAGTCTCGGTCCCTCTGTGCTGCAGACGCTGGAGGAGCTCATACGCGACAGCATCGCCTATTCCCGGGCACATGAAGATGAGGCCATGCACTATATAAAACATCATGCGCAGGAGCTTTCCGAAGAGGTGATACGAAATCATATTGCGCTCTATGTAAATGAATATACGCTCGACAGCGGCGATGAGGGGCGTGCCGCACTGGAGGAGCTCATGAAGAGGAGGGAAACCGCCCCTCTCTCACCTGTACCGCATATTCTCCCTGAATCAACGATACCATTCCGGGGATGAGGAGGAATCAGATACATGGAAAGCGCACCGGTAGATGCCTTTACGAAATACCATAAAATAGCATATTTTTCAATGGAAATAGGAGTGCGGAGCGACATGCCGACCTACAGTGGCGGCCTGGGGATCCTTGCGGGCGACACCATCAAGTCGGCCGCGGACCTGAAGCTCCCCGTGGTTGCGGTCACCAATCTTACCAAGAGCGGATACTTCAAGCAGGAACTGGACATCTACGGCAGGCAGACGGAGCTCCCCGACGAGCTCGACCCGCAAAAATTCATGACACCCCTCAGGGAGAGGGTGACGGTCAGTATCGAGGGGAGGGAGGTCCAGGTGAGAGCCTGGCTTTATGAGGTAAAGAGCGCCACCGGCGGAAAGGTGCCGATCCTCTTTCTCGACACGGACCTGCCCGAAAACGATCCGAGGGACCGGGAGATCACCTATTCCCTTTACGGCGGAGACCAGGTATACCGGCTGAAGCAGGAGATCGTCCTGGGGATCGGCGGCGTCAGAATGCTCGACGAACTGGGATTCGAAATCAGGAAATACCATATGAATGAGGGACACTCCAGCCTCCTGACACTGGAACTGCTCAAACGGTACAAGAGGGATATCGAGGAGGTATGGGACGAGAGGCTGGTATGGGATGTGGAAAAGGTGCGGAGCCTCTGCGTCTTCACCACCCATACCCCGGTGGCGGCCGGGCACGACAAATTCACCTATGATCTCGTACAGCAGGTGATGTCCGAGATCATTCCCACCCATGCCATCAAGGAATTTGCCGGACGCGAGCACCTCAACATGACTCTCCTCGCCCTTAACCTCAGCAACTATATCAACGGAGTGGCGAAAAAGCACGGAGAGGTCTCGAAGGGCATGTTCCCCGGATACGAGATCAACGCCATCACCAACGGCGTTCATTCCTACACCTGGACCTGCGACAGCTTCAAGAGGATCTATGACAAGTACCTCCCCGGCTGGGCGAACGAACCCGAAATCTTCGTGCGGATAGGGCGTATCCCGGACGATGAGCTCTGGGAAGCCCACATGGAAGCCAAGCGCATCCTTATCGACCATGTGAACAGGGAGACGCAGGCGGGGATGAACTACGATACCTTCACCATAGGCTTCGCCCGCCGTGCCACAGCCTATAAGAGGGCGGACCTGCTCTTCACCGACATCGACAGACTGGCGCGCATCGGAGAGGGCAGGCTACAGATCGTCTATGCGGGAAAAGCGCACCCCCGCGATGAGGCGGGCAAGCAGCTGATCCAGCGCATCTTCGAGATCAAGGAAAGGCTGAAAGACAAGATCAAGATCGTCTTCCTCAAGAATTACAATATGGATCTGGCGCTGAAGATCGTGTCGGGTGTCGATGTCTGGCTGAACACGCCCCTGCGCCCCCTTGAGGCATCGGGCACCAGCGGGATGAAGGCGACGCACAACGGCGTTCCCAACTTCAGCGTCCTGGACGGCTGGTGGATCGAGGGGCATATCGAGGGGTATACCGGGTGGGCCATCGGCCCCTCCCCCGATGTCCCGGCCGATCCCGCACGCGATGCGGACGACCTCTACTATAAGCTGGAGACCGCCATCATCCCGACCTTCTACAACCAGAAGAACCTCTGGATCCGGATCATGCAGAACGCCATCGGCAAGAACGCCTACTACTTCAACTCACACCGGATGATGAGGAGATACGTCACCGAAGCGTATATACGGTAAGAGCGGGGGGGAGCTTTCTATTTCTCCCTTCTCCCCTGTTGTTCATGCTCCAGCAGCCATTTCTTTATCTCCACCCCGCACGAGAAGCCGGTTAGAGAGCCGTCCGCGCCGATGACCCGGTGGCAGGGGATAAGAATCGGGAGGGGGTTCCTTCCCAGTGCCCGCCCCGCTGCCCGGGCCGCACCGGGACTGCCCACCCTGTCCGCCATCCAGCCGTAGGTGCGCGTTTCGCCGTAGGGGATCTCCTTCAGGGCGTCCCAGACGCGCCTTTCGAAATCAGTGCCCCGGAGAAACCTGACCGCCTGCCGGAACTCTTTCAGGGTGCCGTCGAAGTAGGCATCGAGCTCCCGGAAAAAGGAGCGGGCCGCCTCGTTACGCCGCGCCGCCGGGACTACCTTTCGTCCCCCTATCTCGTCCGGCGCCTTGTCCTTTCCCATGGAAACGTCCACCAGAAAAAGGCCGTCGAATACGCACGAAATATCTCCCACCGGGCTTCGGTACACAAAAAGATCCAGCTTCATTTCTGTTCCTCCTTTATCATCTTTTCCTCTTTTTCCGTTTCTTTCCCGCCGTTTTCCGTTCCCCGGACCTCGAATTCCACGGTATCCAGCAGGCGGCCTCTCCCATCATACAGGGAGAGACGGTGTTTTCCCCTCTCCGGCCTCCATGGGACAGCAGAGCCCGCAGACGGCATTCTCTCCCCGTCAAGTACCCATTCGTAGCGGGTCCGGGCGGGTCGGGCCTCAAAGAAGACCCTTTGGAGTTCATCGGGAATATCGGGGTCCAGTGCGACCAGAGTCCCCTGCGCCGGATACATGATCCGGGCATTCTCTCCTTGAACCGCATCCGGCAGTTCCTCTCCCGCAAAAACAGGAGGTTCCGTGCCGGAGAGGAAGAGCTCCTGCCTCTCCCCTGTCTTTCCCGCCACTATTCCACGGGGAGGACGGGGGGCTCCGCCTGGGGCTTTCCGGTGCAGGTACTCCATGATTTCGAGCCACGAGGGCGCCGCCCCCGACACCCCCGACACATTCCACATGGGCTCCCCGGAAAAGTTCCCTACCCACACCCCTACAGTATACCGCTGCGAATACCCGATGCACCAGTTGTCCTTCATATCCTTGCTGGTCCCCGTCTTCACCGCGCTCCAGAAGCGGGTGGATAGGGGGTTTTCGAGACCAAAGGTGGCGCTGCGGGACTCCCTGTCGGAAAGGATATCCGAGATGATAAACGCGGCACCCTCTTCCACCGCCCTCCGCGTCTTTCCCTTCCCTTTCCGGGGGAGGAGAGTGAGCTCGCCCGCGATCCCCCCGTTGGCCAGAGTCCGGTATGCGTTTACCAGTTCGTAGAGGCTTACCTCCGCAGAGCCGAGGGCAAGAGAGAAACCGTAATAGTCCCCCTCCTCCGCAATGCCGAAACCGAACTGTCTGAGCCCCTTGGCAAAGGTCTCCGGCCCCACCAGCATCAGTGTCCTTACCGCGGGCACATTCAGGGAGGAGGAGAGGGCCGTCCTGACGCTTACCGGCCCCTTGAAGTCGGCATCGTAGTTCCGGGGGATATACAGTCCCGCGGGGGTCGGGACGCTGAGCGGTGAGTCATCGAGGAGGGATGCGGCGGTGAGCATTCCCTTTTCGATGGCAAGACCGTAGAGGAAAGGCTTCAGGGTCGAGCCCGCCTGCCTTTTCGCCCGGATGCCGTCCACATACGGCGCGCTCGAAGAGGCTCCCGTATTGGCAACATAGGCGAGAACCTCTCCCGTCCTGTTGTCCGCCACCAGGACCGCGCCGTCCCGTACATTCCTGCACCGCAAGGCACGTACCTGGCGGTCAAGCACCTCGGCGGCAAAGCGCTGGATTCCCGCATCGAGGGTCGAGGACACCCGCTGGCCCCCCTCATGGAGCAGCAGATGCGCCGCATGGGGGGCCAGGGCAGTGCGGGGCCGGACGGAATAGGAACCCGAAAGTTTTTCCGCGGTAATTTTCCGTATCTCCCCGCAGGTCGTCCGTGCCTGCAAGGATGCGGCGAGCACACAGGCGCGCTTTGCTACCTCCTTCGGTGCAGCATTGGGAGAGCGGATCAGGGCGGCGAGGAGGAGCGATTCCGCCCCGTCCAGTCCCGACGGCTCCTTGCCGAAAAGCCCCCTCGCCGCTGCAGCGATGCCCTGGAGCTCGCCCCTGAAGGTGACAAGGTTCAGATACGCTTCGAGGAGGGAGCCCTTTGTCCATGATCTCTCCAATTCCCGTGCCGCTTCGATCTGCTCCCACTTCCGAGCGAGAGTCCTCCGGCCCTTTTCCCGTACCGGCTTTCCCTCCAGCATCGAGGCAAGCTGCATGGTGATGGTGCTCGCCCCGCGTGGATTCTTCGCAAAGAGGTTCCTGACCGCCGCTGCGCCGAGTGCCGTCCAGTCCACGCCGCGATGCCCGTAAAACCCCCTGTCCTCCGAGTGGATGACAGCCTGCACCAGCGAGGGGGAAATATCCTTCAGGGCCGTCCACTCCAGCCTCCTGCCCTCCATTTCCACCCTTACTACGTGGATTACCTCGCCGCGCCTGTCGAGCAGAAAGGCATCGGACTCCCTGTAGGCCTCCCTCACCTCACGGAAAGAAGGCAGAGCCGCGGCCTCCGCGGCAATCAAGAGAAAAAGGCAGAAAAGAGACGCTCTTTTCATGATGCTTCCCATTGTACCCCGTTTCGGCGCATGCATCAACTCCGCCTCTTTTTTTCAATTATGGTAGAGTAAAAAAGAAGAGTATTTCTTATTCGGAATGTACCCGTAATGATGAACAGAAGGCAATTCCTGTATACAGCAGTTGCAGCCGGTCTCGGTCTCACCGGAGCGGATTCCCTCTTCTACGAAACCGATTTCATCGAATACACCGAACATATCATACACCGAGGCGAGCCGGGAGGCCCGGCGGTCCGGCTGCTGCAACTGTCCGATCTCCATTTGCGGGATATCGAATGGCATCATGAAAAGCTTGCCGACAGGGTCAACTCCCTCAATCCCGACTTCCTGCTCTTCACCGGCGACACCATCGACCGGGAGGGAAACCTGAGACTTCTGAACGACTTTCTGCGCCTTTTCAAGCGCGACATGGTGAAACTATCGATCCTCGGGAACTGGGAACGCTGGGCGATACAGAATATCCGGGAACTGAGGAAGGTATACAGGGAAAACAACTGCGACCTCCTTATCAATCAAACGAGGACTTTCGAAATCCAGGGGAAGAAGATGCTGATTACCGGGGTGGACGACCTCGTGACGGGGTTTCCCAACTTCCTGAAAGCCATAAGGAACATGCCCCGGGAGAAAAACCATATCGTCCTGGCGCACAGCCCGAAGCACAGGGACGCCCTCATCAGCGATTGCGGGCTGCTCAACAGCCGGGTGAGGGGGGAAGAGGACCGCGTAGAGGTAGATTGTGTGCTCTCGGGGCACACCCACGGCGGACAGGTCAGCTTTTTCGGATATGCTCCCATCCTGCCGAAGGGAAGCGCCGGATACGTGAAAGGGTGGTTCAGGGACAGGAAGCCGTACCTGTACGTCTCCCGGGGGATCGGGACCTCAATCCTGCCTGTCCGCTTCGGCGCCCGTGCGGAAGTGCCGATGTTCACGTATCACCTGCGGTGAAAGGTCGGGCCTTTCCATCCCCTCGCGCGCTGAATCGCTTTGGGGGAACAAAACGCTCGAGAACGACAGCACAAAGGCGTGTCTTGTTAGAAAAAATGCCTTAGAACAACAAATTACTCTTTCTCGAAGCCTTGGGTAGTAAACTTCAGGGTACGGCTGTTCTCTGTTACGGTTCTCACGACGTTGTCCGGGGCGCCCTGTGGAATCTGTGCCTCGATTTCGAGGGTGACCTTCACTTCAGAGCCGACTAAGGCTGACAAATGTGAAATCACTTCTTCCGCAATCCTG
This sequence comes from Nitrospira sp., assembly GCA_002634385.1. Classification (GTDB taxonomy): domain Bacteria; phylum Nitrospirota; class Thermodesulfovibrionia; order Thermodesulfovibrionales; family Dissulfurispiraceae; genus Nitrobium; species Nitrobium versatile. The sequence goes on along the minus strand of NSJL01000012.1, from coordinate 62,107 downwards.
CTGGCATCTCGTCCCACGCGGGCGGGGTCGAGACTGACGCTGCCGTGGAAGCGTTTGGGCTTTGCCGCCTCTGTAACAGGACCTTCTCTTGTTCCGTGCGTTCCCATGCCCGGCAAAACTCCGGCACTGCCTTCAGCACCTTCGGTTGTTCCTGTGGTACCGGTCGGAACATTGACTGTCTCGGACTCCCTCTGCTTGAGCGCTGCAGCCGGTCTTACCAGCAACCCGGATATATTGTCCTCAGAGATATTCATTCCCTGGCAGCACCGCAGTCCGCGATAGCGGCCTGTTGCTTCGTCAAAACTATCCGCATAGGCAAAGGAGTCCTGGGTCCAGGAAAGCAAAGCCAGGCCATCATGGATTGCATAAAGCAGCACAGCCGGTTCCCTGAGCCGGGGCAGATACAAATAACGGGCAAAGTCCTCAACAAGCTGCTTGACGGCAACATGGTCGCCGCGCCAGAGAGGTATCTGGTCGAGCTCCAGTCGCAACCGAGATGCTGCAAAGCCGGTCACCAGCAACTCGTCATTCCGTAGCTTCTTGCTGGCCCTTATCGCAAGGGAGTCCTGACCCGTCAGCCGGAATGTCTGCCACTCAATAGCGCTCTGGGGTGTCTGCTGAATGGGTACTAACAACCATTGGTACGCCTCAGGTATCCGGGCAGTCACTGCACTGTCAGCGCTCCCCTTTTGGATTTCTGCCTGCCGCACCTGATGGGGAGAAAGGTCGAGGATATCTTTTTCATCCATGATCGACTGCCATGCTAAATAACGGCGTACTGCTTCATCGAGGTCCTGTAGCCGGGTCTTGTCTACAGCAAGAAAGACAAGGGTATTGCGATAGAGGCGAGGCGCTGTACCACGAGTCTCAAGGAGCGCCTTTGCCGCCACTTCAGCAGGACTGTTCTTTTCCTTGTTGTATGGATATTCGATTCGAAGCACTACCAGCCGGGCATCAAGATCGTCCGGCACATCCTGGCTCGACAGCGGCAACGGGTGGACTCGACTGAAGTCACCTTGCTTGCGCAAGTCAGCGCGAATCCGCTTATCCAGCTCCTGTACTACTGAGTCAGGGTCTGCTTTCAATTGTTGGGCCCGGTCTTCTGCAAGTTTTGTGACCGTCGGCTGGGTAGAATACCAATAACGAGCGGCATCCTGATAAAGATAGGTTGCTGCAGTACTCAGTCTCCTCAGCGCATCGCCGAAGAGCGCCGGAGACTCTCCAGGCATGACACAGCCAAGCTTGATACGCCGGTCTTCCAGCCCGCGGTTGGCCGCTTTTGCAGTCGGCGCAGAGCCGAGATAAATTGTTCGCGCAACACGGCGGCAGGCTGCAAATTTGCCAAGATTCGGCACATCCCCATCTATACGCAGCGGTAAGGAGTTAGGGCCGTCAACATCTTTCTCAATGACAGGAGCCCAGTTGTCGGAGAGATAGCGTAACAGCTCGGATTGAACCCGTGGGTCGTCAATCGGTATATTTGACGGAAGAATTAACGGATTCCGGTCGCCTTTCTCCCATAAACTGTGAATAACGGATGCCATCAATCGCAGCACGCCGCGTGTGCGCTGGAACTTTACAAGGGTTGACCAGTCTGTGTAAAGCCGGTCGAACACTTCGGGATGAATCGGATAGGCTGACTTGAGCCGTTTTTCGTAATCTGAATCCCGGCATTCGGGAGGAAACTCCTGCTGCTGAGAGCGATAAAGGTCGGAGAACGCCTTTGCAACAGTATCTCGTCCCACGTATTGCTGTTGCTCGACGAGCGGTTCAAACAAACGTCGTCTAACGATTTCAAAGCTCTCCTCAGCGCTCGCAGGCCGCCATGAGGCCTCTACACGGCCAATGGCATTTCGCAAACGATCAAGAGCAGCACGTCCGCGCTCACCGCCGACCTCCACATCGTCAGCCTGAGCATGCGGTGAACCTGATGTATCGGAGGCTGGCAAACTGATGACTATCATGCATTGTGCCGGTTTTGCAGATTCAGTCAAGGCCTGCGCAAAGGTAAAGTGCGTTTCGAAACTACCCGCCGGAAGGTCGCTCTGGTCATGGAGCTGCCGGGCATACGCCACCCATTCGTCGATCAGTATCAGACAAGGCCCGTATTCATTAAACAGCTCTCTCAACGCATCCCCGGGGCTTGTCGCATTTTCATCATCAGCCTTGATGCGCTCAAATGCCTTTTTGCCTCCAAGCTGCCAAGCAAGTTCACCCCACAAGGTCCTTACAATGGTTCCGTCTTTTCTTGTTACTGGATTGCCGGGAGATATCTTATTCCCTACCAGCACCACTCGCTTGACTGTCGGCAAAGTAGTGACCCCGGCATCGTGCATTACGCTGTCAATACCTATCAGTTCACCCGGCCTGGCTCCGGAAAACAAATGATACAAGGCCAGCATCGAATGGGTCTTGCCTCCGCCGAAGTTGGTCTGGAGTTGGACAACAGGATCACCGCCCTGCCCACTCAAGCGTTGCATAGCATCGCTCAGCAGTTGCTTCAGACTGTCGGTCAGAAAGGTGCGTCTAAAGAATTCAACAGGATCGCGATATTCCTCTGAGCCTTCACCCAGATGTACCTGCCACAAGTCAGCGGCAAACTCTGCCTGCTGATAGCGACCGCTTGCAACGTCCTTGTGAGGAGTCATCACCTCCCGCCACGGCTTAAGGCTGCCGGTAACCTGACTTTCAATCGCAGTGCCGGCAGCCTTGCGTTTTTCAGTCCGCACTTCCTCGTCGTACTTGACGCGGAGCAGCTCCCTTTTCATCTTCTCGATGCTGTCCGCCTCCGACGCTGAAACGGCTGTCAGCAGCCGCGCAGCGCTGTCGAGCGCGCGATAGGCGTCGTCAGTGCTGAAAGGGGTCTGATGCGCCCATCTGTTGCGGATATCACGCAGCTCACTTACAAGTGTGCGCTCCGCCTGGCCTAAAGTCTTGCGGAATACCATGTTCCACTGGTTCCAGATCACCGTGAGCACTGTGGCGATGTCGCCAAAAGGATCTTCTTTAGTCCCGGCAAAGCTCAGTTGTTGAGGTGAGAGAGAAGTCTTCACCTCTTCAAACCAGTTCTGCTGATACTGTGCCTTTAGTTCACGTTCGACAAAGGGGCGCAGACCATCCTTCAGAATAGTAAGCGCCTTGCCGACACGTTCATAATTGGTTATAGCCATGCCGCCGTCCCCCTGTTCATACTATGTAAACCTTCTTTTCAGCACTTCGTAGAAATTCTCTCTTTTTGCGATCCTGAGCACATAGATTATTTTCCTGGCTTCATCAACCGTGTAAGCAATTCTGTAGTCGATCTTGTTCTTTCTGAAGTGATAGCTGAATATCCCCGAAAGCTCACCGCGCAATCTCTCTCCCGACTCCGGATGCTGCAGAACCTTTTCAATATGCGACTCGAACACTTCCTTGACAACCGCACGTTCAAGCTGTTTCAGGTCCTTCTTAACGCCGGGATGGTATTCGTCTTTATACGACATCTCTCAGCACTTCAGCACGGGTCAAAGGCTTCACTTTCTTTTTCACTATATCTTTATGCCTCTTTATCAGCGTCTTGCCTTCCTCCGACAGCAACAGAAGAAGTTCTTCCTTGTCTTCTCTGCTTAAGCGTTTAATTGTTTTTGCCAAATCTTCTACCGATAATTCCACCGTCAACCCTACACCCATATTGACCTCCAATTCTCAAACGCTATTCTAAAACAGTTCCTGCTCTTTTTCCTGCGCCCGGCTGCCTTCCCTTGCCAGCCGGGCGATTTCAGGCCAGCTTTGCACCAGCGCGTTATAGTCCTGCGCCTCCTGCGCTCTTTTGCGCCGCTCGCAAATATTGTATAGACGATATGCCAGTTCGCGCGCCGCGTCTGCCTCACCGATTTTCGATAATAAAACCGCAGCCGTTGCTTCGCTCTCCTTCAGTGTCCGGATGAGATAGTGCGTCGCCTCCCAGACAGTAAAGCGATTGTCCTTAGTCGGGTCCCAATCCCTGGACAGTTCGTCTGTCCGGATAAGCCGCACCTTTCCCGCCTTTGATACTACAATCCCAGCACCCTGCAAGCCGTTTACCGACGTGTTTTTTGCAGTGCAGAGGACCTCAGCCTCGCCAAACGGGCCGTCGTTAAAAGCGAACTGATCGAACCAGGCCACAGCCCAGCGGGTGTCCGGCTCAAAGTCGCTCTCCTGTTCGGCCAGCACCTCATCAAGGGTCTGGTTGATGAGCGCCAGCGCCATCCGCACACGCATAGCCGAACCGTCGGCCTCAAGAATCTTCGTGTAACGTGAAAAGATAGCCATGCCCGGACCAATGCTCGCCTGAGCAAGGTCTACCGGAGCAACGTTGCCTTCCTGCATGAGACGCAGGGCAGGCGGAAGCTCGCGCTTGAGGGCGTTCAAAAAATCCCGGCGCGTCGCAACAGGGGCCTGTTCGTGGCGTGGACGGCAGACGAGGACGATGGAAGAAGCAAGGGCGTTGGTGCCAAAGCCAATCATGCGGTTACCTAATTCAGTATGCATCGGCCAGGTTCCCGTCAGACTGAAGCCAGCTTTTATAACAGCCTCCAGGAATGTTTCCCATCCAGTTGATGACGTCCCCTCGTGGTCTCTTTCTGATTGTTTGAAGGCGTAATAGATTGATACAGGAAAAGCCTGATGTGATGTTTCGGCCATAGAGTGAATGGCTCGTGTCATTCCTTCAAGAAAAAACTTTTCTGCCTTGCCTTTACTGCCGTGGCGATATGGCGTGGCAACAAGCTCTTCAGATTTAGGGACAAGCAGTGTGCTGAATAAATCGGGATAAACGGGCTGAAGACTACGCCGCAGCCAGACATAGAAGAAATCGGAGAGATCGGCATAGCCAATGTTGTCGTAATAAGGAGGGTCAGTTGAGATAACTTTATTTTGAAGTCTGCCTATCTGCGTAGCGTCCTGCTGAATCGCACTGCCTTGCACTTGTATTGGAAGAGTCAGCAACGATTTCCATACCCAGTCAATCATAGCTGTCCAGTTTCCTGTTGAAGCACAAAAGGGGTTGCTCTCAGCATAATCCCAAACCATAGGGATAGCTTGCCTTCCAAAGGTGTTTCGCATTTTCTCCCCTGAACTGTGCCAACTGCATATGGAACTCCAATAGTCGCTGCACTTATCCACCGCAAAAGCCAGATACACACTCACCGCTTCAGCGTAAGCTGTTGCGCCGGTGCCGCCGTCGCGGAGGGGTTTATTGTCAGCAGAGAGACCTACCTTCCGAGCATCTTCCTTCACCTTCTCTCTCGCCTCAGCCACAAGTTCGGAAAAGGTCGTCAAAGCAACGAGCTGACGAGAGGTAAACGCATCCCCCCATGTGTACATACCGTACATTGGTAATCTGTCCACATCGTGACACGGTGTTGTAACCATTTGATCAGGTTTCCATGCTGGCGTTGCATTCCTCGCAATTGACTCATGTTCTTCCGTAGGCGCCAAATAAACTCGCCCTCTATCTCCCTCACCTACAATTGCCATAAGTCGTGCATTCATACGTCCAGCTTGAGCTTCGCTCCGTATATAATCGGGGGCAATCGGCGAGCCTGAGAGCACACAGCGAAAATTGGCTCCACGTCCAAGTTTCGTGCCTGCATCAATCGACTTCTCGTTAGTGGCCTTTCCTGCCCTCACTTCAAACCTATAGGTCTTCCCCTCCACTACCGGCTCAACCCAAGTCTCTTTGCCTTTCTTGGTCGAGAGCCAGAAGGATGACACCAGCGGTACCATGCAACCGCGATAGGCGGGGTTTGGGCTTTCGACGGTGCGCGCCCAGAGCCAGGCGATAACGGTTGCCTTCCTTCCATCAAGCAAAGTTGCCTGAGGGTAGAGATGCCCGATCCGCTTCTCTGCCTCGTCGCGCATCCATTCGCCGTAATACCGCACATCTTCGGCAAGCCCGGCAGCGCCCCTGTAGCCTCCCTTTACAAGCCCTTTGCGCGACTTCGGGTTCACCGGCGGTTTGCCTGCAAATTTCGGCGGTATTTCGATCATGGCTTTGTTGATCATAACCGCAACCGGGTTCAGGTCTGAAGCATGAGACTCAAACCCCAGACGCTGAGCTTCAAGCGGCAAGGCTCCTCCGCCGGCAAAGGGGTCGTGAAAAAGTGGAAGTTTGTTAGGGTCTTCACCGGACTGCCTGCACCACCGCGCCCAGGACTTGCGAATTTCTGCCCTTGCCAGTTCAAGCAGACGCTCGTTTGTCGTGTTTTCCCACTTCACCAATTCTTCGATGAGTCTGAAAAGCCTCTGCCGCTCAACGTTCTGCTCCGACTCGGTCGGAAACTCCTCCGGCAAAGACGACGGATCATCCACCATCTGGGCAAAGATAACCGCCCGTGCCGCAGCAAGTGGCCGCCGCGCCCACCACAGATGCAGCGTGCTCGGATGCCCGTGCCTGATTGACTTCTCGCGCGCAGCTTCTTTGTTTATGGCCTCAAGAGGCAACGCGACTTCGATGAGCTTTTTGATAGGAGTTATCATTGTGCTAATAAAGTCCTTGAAAGTGATATAAAAGCCTTTAGCTTGCCATCAGAGCTCGGGGTAAGGTAATAATCCATCGCCCATTGCACCAGCTCTGCGTCTGGATTAGAACCAAGTGTTTGAATCAGATTTTTTGCATGACTATGCCGCCGTCCGGAAAGACGGGAACAGGTAAGTCCCAGATACCCTATCATATACTCTGCCTTATCCCTATCCTGCTGACTAAGACCTTGGGCAGGGATCACATCGCCATCAGACAGATAACTGAATAAACGGCATGTATTAGCGTCATGAGGAGGGCAAAATTTAGATGCGTCGTATCGGTACCCCGGATTTCTATGATTATCATCCTTGAAGTGTCCGCAATGGTCAACGGCACCGCCGTTGCAGGATGCCGCGAGATTAGAATATTCGTAAGTGAGATTATTGTGGATACTTCGAGGAACCATGTGCTCAATGTGGCTATCGTCTTCTCCAATCTCAGATTCACAATAACAGCATAGAAACTGCTGCTCTTGGCGAAGATTGTCACCGACCTCGGCATGGCACTGTGTGCGCATAAAATCATACCACTCCTGCGCGACAGGCTGTGAGGCCAAACAGGGTGACAGTGTTGACTTAACTATTGTCTTCATTTGGTCCGAAGCGCTTCTATCTGGCTGATCCTGATATCAGCCATGACAAGATCAGGATCACTACTGCCCAGCGCCTTTTCGAGTTCCTGTCGCAGTGCCCTGCCGTTCTCACTGTCCTGCTGTTGTGCCTCTACCAGGCTAAGATATGTTTTAAGCTTTTCAGATGTTTCAATGCTTCTTGGTCGGGCATGGACTCCGAATATCTCCTGCAATACACGTGAGCTTTCAGCGCCAAAAGTTCCCACATCGTGCGGCATCTGTTCAAATGTATGATCTGAGGCCAGCATATGAATATGCTCCCGCTTGACCGTAGTCAATACTTGCGGGCTGTGAGTTGCAATGATAAGCTGGGTGTTCGGAAATACTTTCTGCAGATTTGGAATTACGGTCTGTTGCCATCCGGGATGAAGGTGCAATTCAATCTCGTCAATCAGCAATATGCCTGGAGCTTCCAAAGGGTTCTCCCATCCAGGGTTGGCCTGAGCGAGCCTACGCGCAAAATCGAGCACTACAGCCAGAAGATTGCGATAACCATCACTGAGCTGCTCCAGTTCAAGCACGGCTGACTGTCCGGAAGGCTCATTCATCGCGACCTTGAGGCTTGGCGGATTATTATCGAAGAAAATGCGTTCAACATTTTCCAGCATCAGAGTCAGTGCCCTGCGGGCAGCCTTAAGATCTGCAAGTTCAAAAGCCGGGTCGTTCTTATGCTGAACCTTCTCCCTGAGTTCCTGATTTTCACGTAGATAGAACCACTGACACATAGCCCTAAAATTTGCGCCCGCATTCAGGGCACCGTGATATGCTCCCTTGCGGTCTATATTGAGGCTGAAGATATCGCCCAGTTCAGGCATCTTGGATAGTCTGCGATGAGCCCGATAGTAGGCTACAACTGGCAGCGGGATAAGAGCCTTCTCATCGGAAGTCCTTAATTGTTGCCAGAGGGCAGCAAAATAGTCATATACCTCGGCGACACGGTTTGCCTGACTTGGCGTGTAGTCAAAATCTCTTGGTGGTCTAAACTGGATATTGTCCTGCCATTCAATGAAACGGGCCTCGCCCTGTGGGGTTGTCGCCGAAAAACTGGGCAATTCATAAAAATTGCTCGCAACAGCGCTTATCTGAACAAAATCCCGCCGCCCTGTCAGTGCGTCCTGTGCGCTATTGGGGATATGGATGTCAGCAGGGCGGAGATCAACCTCTTGAGAACTCCTCTGCCGCTTTCCCCCTCCGCCATTTGCTGCCACGACGTCCCATAAGGCAATAGCAATGGCATCGAGGATAGTCGATTTCCCCGCTCCATTAATGCCGACAAATACATTGATATCCGGCTGCAAAGAGATCGCCAGATTCTCAAAACAACGAAAATTGGTAATTTCGATTTTATTGAGTTTCATGGCTTAATCTCCCATTTAAGACAAACAGAGGAAAATCAGTTTTGCTATGCTTATTGCAGATCGGCTGCGTCACGGGCACGCACTTAGCAGTTTAGGATTTGACGTGAGCACCTCTATCCCCCCATCGGTGAAATCACCATCATTCGTCACAAATTTCCATCCGTTCTGACGGCAAGTCTCAACAAAAAGACCATCATTGAAGTCACAGGTCCCGGCTTCAAAATCGGTAAGCACTTTGGCAACATCGCTCGATGAAAAGGGATGATCGTGGCATGTGCACAGTTTGAGGATTTTCCGGGCAAACAGAGCCGCACCGGTGCCGACTGAAGCATAGTCGGACGACTGCCGAAAGTCTTTGAATTCTTTATATTTTGTTTTATACAGTGCTTTCCATTCAATACGACAGTAGCAGTTCAGATATTCGCTGAGGACAAGAGCATCCAAAGCCAAATACGCTCCATCTGTCAACATTTTCTTAAGTGCAGAAGAATAGCTCGTCACAAAGCTGGAACTTTTTCCCGATGGAGCTGGAAAGAGATACAGCCATACATTTGTATCAAGGAGCACCTGTTCGCCGCTCGAAAAAGTGTAGGTTGCCAGATCGTGCGCCTTATTCTTCATCGCCCACTTCCTCCTTCCAGGCCTGATCAAATTCCTTCGGACTCTTGAAATAAGCCTTTGCGTTATCCACAACCCGCTTGAGTAAAGACATGTCTTCCTGATCCATATCCTCTACAGTAAGAAGTGCGCGCACCTGATCTTCAGTGAACTTTCCATACAACTGCCCTACGGCCGCGTTGAGGAAGGCAGAGATGAGGGTCTCAACTTTAGCAAAAGATAAAGCCACCTTGTTCCCTTGCTCCAGGAGCGGCGCTATCCTCTCATAAACCTTCTGGCCGTCCTCAGCAGATACGCAGAGAGGTCCGCCGACTATATCATAAACACTCACTTTTATTGTATCTCTCATATAGAGTCCTCCCTGTATGTCAAAAAATATCTTTTGATGAAATTTCCGAGCTCAATTTATAGGTGTGAGTGTCGCCTGTATTAATTTCGAGATTAACCGCTGTACCTGTGAAGTCAGCGGCGAGTTTGGAAAACACCTCGGCCACTCTATTATACTCATAAAAGCCATATCTTGATGCTATCTGAATCTTGCCGCCGTTCAATTCAATAAAATCCTTCAGGAACTTCAGTCCGACACCTCCCGGCTGAGTCCCGGTCTTGGTCGTGTTACCCTCCTGTAATGCCCATTTAAGCGCTGCTATAGAAGACAGCTTATTGTTCCGAAGAAAGCGCCGGACATTGGTCCGTATACCAACACCGGTATCCGCAATAGTCAGGTCGAGGCGCTGCAATTGCGGATAGAACTGTCCACATATGAATACTCCCAGCTCAGAGCCGGAATGAATGACTACATTCTGGAATACTTCAAAAACACTTTGCCTGAACATTTTGCCCATCGCCCTGGTCATACGGGGAATCCCTTTGCCGTTGAGGTGCTTGTTCAAATAGTCTGAAAAGCGGTTCTCGTCTTTCAACTGAAGGCGAATAAACGGCAACGCTGTCTGATTCGCATCAACGACAGGGTCATACCCGTGGGGAATAAGGAAGCGATTCTTACACAGGATATTCTTGATAGCAGTCGGGATATTGACGATCTCAATTCTGTTGAAGCGCTCAGCTGAAAGCTTTGTCAGCACAGCCGCCAGCGGAGCCGCCATATTCGCATCGAAAAAGCCGCAACGGGAAAAATCGAGCTCTACCACGTTGTTGAATATCTCCTTTGTCTCAACAGCAAGCTCGGCTAGGCGATCGAAACCATCCTTCTGGCTCTTTATTGTCGGCAGATAGTGAATCATAGTTTCTCATTTGACATTTTTCTTGTTCTTAAGAGTTTTCACTTTTCCGCAAATTTTGCAAACTTCATGCTTTTCTCTTGTCTTTCTGTACCCATCCCAGTACTTGCACTGCTGTCCGAGATACTCCCATGCAAGGCCAAGCTGTTGATAGATCTTGAAATATATCTGGAAGTCCTTGCCGGCAGCCTTTTCATCGACAAGAAGCTTATTACTGACAAAGTCCATGCTCTTTAAGAGCTCTCTCAGTTCCTTTCTCAGATAGGTCTTCTCCATGTGCTTTCGCCGCCTACTGCTTTTCCTTGTATTCAACGTCCTTTAAGCCTTTGAAATCAGCATCCTGTGTCCAGATGACGGCTTTATGCATATATGCGGTTGCCAAAATAATACCGTCAGCCAAAGGAATAGTATGCTTATGCCCGAGTCTCGCTGCTTCTACCGCTATAGCGCTGTCTAAAGCAACGACATTTCCCTGCTGCATGAGCGCCGCTGCGTGGAGCGCCGCATCTTCGCCTCGTTGCTGAAGCACACGCTTAAAAACTTCGGTAATGCAGATGGTCGGAACAAGCAGTTTCTCCTGGTTTTCAAGCGGCCCGGCAAAAAAGTCCGCATTCGGCCCATCAGCAAGATACTCAAGCCAGCCGCAGGAATCGACGAGGTTCATACTCTGTCCTTTTCTCTCTCAATCGTTGTATCTATTCCCTTGAGATATCCTCGCATCTTCTTTATGTCCCTGACCGGAATCATCTCAATCCTGTTCTCATATTGGAGGAACTCGACCTTTTCCCCCGGCTTCAGTTGCAGGGACTCCCTGATCTCACGTGGTATAACCACTTGATATTTCGGAGAGATCGTTGCTTTCATACCATACCTCCATCGATAATACTTCAGTAGTAGTATACCATGATCGATATTGTTTACACAGGTTTCTCTGCCTTAGCCAGGAGCTCACTAAAATCGTAGTTCACACTCGTTACCCCAAAGTCCGGCTCGCGGTGAAAGGGCTGCCTGATATAGTGGACCCGATGGGTGTCGCCCATGAATTCGACAATAGCCAGAATGAAATCTTCGGGCTTGTTGAGCGAATAGAGGATCTCGTTGCGGGTAACGGTAATAGTCGAAGCGCCTGAGACACGCCCTTTCACTTCGATGAAACGCAACTGCCCCGTGCCCGGTATATGACTTTCGATATCGTAGCCTAACTTTTCAGTTTCACGATCCATGGGATCAAAGCCAAGGCGGCGTTCGGTTTCCATAATGATTTCCCTTGCACGCGCTGCTGCAGCTTGGGTATCTGCTGCTGTTGCAGTTGAGGGAATAGGTCGTCCGGTCAGCTTGGCGAGCAAGCCTTTCGGTACAACCAATAAGCCGCCCAGGACGACAGGAGGAAGAGGCGATATTTGGCTCTCCAGTTTTAGTTCCTCCATGCGTTTTTCGAGTCTTGCCTGAAGGGTATCAGCGCGCTTGCGGGCCTCTCCCGAATTCAATCTGTTGTTAAGCCTGCCTGCCTGCTCCTGGATTCTTAACTCTTCTGCCCGGTGATCCCAATAGCTGATCTCCTTGGTAAGCCTGTCCTTGACCGCCGCCTCGGTTTTCTCAATGAGTCTCAGCTTCCTTTGACGCACCTCTGACAAGTGCTCAGGGACAACATGGGTGACTGCGTGCTCTTGCGCTATTTGCTCAAATCCGTGGGTGATCCACGAGAACTCAGGCAGGGCAAGCAATTGTTCAGCCCCGGGCTCCTCAGTTGTGAGGGGACGGTAATCGAGATACGGGGCGTAGTTAAGATGTCGTGCGTTTCCGACAGCATCGAGTTCCACATAGAGCATACGTTTTGAAATAATGCGCCGCTCACCGGTACGCGTAAAGCCGGCATCCTGTATGGTATGCTCAAGATAGAAAATAACGCGCGTTTCGACCCCACCGTCACGCTCATCCACTAGTACTGCTCCCCGTCTCAGGAGGTCCCGATGCCGCTCCAGTATCAGATCGATGGAGGTATCAAGCAGCGGGTGTCCGGGGCAGATAAAGGCAGCAAGGGGCTGTCCTTGCGGAGCAACAAGTGCTTTTTCGAAGGCAATGCGTTCGTACCGCCTCAGCACCGGTTCACCGATGCCTATCGAGCGATCTCTGGTACGAATTGGAGCAGGTACGTTTGAGACTTCATAACGTCTAGGCTCGCGCTGCTTAACCGTTCCGCCTAATATCCGAAAGGCCTCCAGAAAGAAGGATTCGATATAATGAGGCTGAAGCCGACGTGCTTCTGCGCGCTCCATTTCCTCCCGAATTCGGCAAACACGGCTTGCATCCATGGTATCGGGCGCAAGCGCATGTTCTTCGAGCAAATCCTGTATGCGGCTGCGGTCAAAGGCATGGGCCACTTCCTGGTTCAACCGTGCTCTCACGTCCGGCTGCTCGCCGTAACGTATTGCCTCTATCAAGAGCTTGCGTAATTGCTTCCCTTCAAACTGAAGCTTGCCCAGAACATCGAAGACCTGCCCGCCGAGCGCCTGGCGGGCCTGTTCGAGCTTATCAAGCAGTGTGCGGTACACATCACCCTCACGGGTCTCCTCAGCGATGAGGTTCCAAAGGTGACAGACCTCTGTCTGTCCAATTCGGTGAATACGCCCGAAGCGTTGCTCAATGCGATTGGGATTCCAGGGGAGATCATAATTCACCATGAGGTGAGCGCGCTGCAGGTTGATACCCTCGCCGGCGGCATCAGTAGCGAGGAGCACCTGAACTTCGGGGTCATGTTTGAACGCTTCCTGCATCTTCAGGCGTTCTTCCCGTCCCATGCCCCCATGGATCACAACAACCGTCTCTTTGCGTCCCAGCAATGTGCTTATACGATTCTCAAGATACTTCAAAGTATCGCGGTGCTCAGTAAAGATGACTATCTTCTGGCGCAGTGACGGTACAGGCGGAGGAATAGCACCGGCGCCGTAAACAGGTTGCGGCTCTGCCACACAGTCTGCAATAGCTCCGGGAGTAAATATCTCACCCAGGAGACTCGCAAGCTCCCGCCATTTCTTGTCCTCACCACTGCGGCGAACTCCCAGGGCTAATTCTTCCAGCCGCTTGAGAGTTTCAATCTCGACCTTCAATTCGACAATAGTACGGGCAGCCGTGGCTTGATCGAGAATCTCCTCTTCTGTATTTTCAACCTCGCTATCAGGCGCATCCTCCAAGTCCTCAAGGTCCTCTGCATCGAGTTGCGGTCCGGCAACGGCAAACGGCTGTGCAATTCCTGCTCCGCGCTGTAACAGTTCCAACTCACGCAGCCTGCTTTCAAGACGTTCACGGCGACGGCGCAGGGACTGATAAATAGCCTCCGGCGATGAGGCCAGACGTCGCTGCAGGATTGTGAGTGCAAATCCGACGGTGCCGGCGCGCTTGTCATTCTGGAGAGCTTCTGCACGATTAAATTCATCGCGCACATAATCGGTAACCTCTTTATAAAGTCTCGCTTCGGCATCCGACAGCTTATAGGGAACCGTATAGGCTATTCGTTCTGGAAATAGCGGTCTGGCATCGAACTTCAAAAGACTCTCTTTTACCATTCTGCGCATCAGGTCGGATACATCAACGGCATGGACCTCATCACGAAAACGCCCCTCGAAGCGGTCCCCGTCCAGAAGCGCCATAAAAAGCTGGAAATCCTCCTCTTTGCCATTGTGCGGTGTGGCTGTCATGAGCAAAAAATGTCTCGTAAGCGTAGAAAGAAGTTGCCCAAGCCGATACCGCTTCGTGTATTTGATTTCCCCGCCAAAGAAGGTTGCTGACATCTTGTGAGCTTCGTCACAGACGATGAGATCCCATCGGCAATCCGAGACTTTGAGCTTCTCCTGAACATCTTCATTACGTGATAACTTATCCAGTCTTGCTATTACAAGGTTTGTCTCCAGAAACCAATTTCCTGTTCGGGCGGCCTCCAGCTTATCATTAGTAAGAATCTCAAAGGGGAGATGAAAGCGTCGGTAAAGTTCATCCTGCCACTGTTCAGCAAGACTGCCGGGACAAACCACAAGACAACGTTGGAGATCACCACGCACAATCAACTCCTTTATCAGGAGCCCCGCCATGATCGTCTTGCCTGCGCCGGGGTCGTCTGCTAACAGAAAGCGGAGCGGCTGGCGTGGCAGCATTGATTCATACACTGCTGTGATCTGATGCGGCAACGGTTCGACCACTGAGGTGTGAACTGCCAATACAGGATCGAAGAGATGAGCAAGGCGAATGCGATCTGCCTCAGAAACGAGACGAAAGAGCTTTCCGTCACCATCGAAGCTCCAAGGACGCCCCAGTTCCACGACCTCTATCCGCATTTCATCGTGGCGGTAAAGCAGCTCATTCGCAACTGTCCCTGTAGGGGTCTTGTAAGTGAGTTCAAGGGCCTCTGAGCCAAACCACTGTACATTGACAACAGTAACAAGGCTATTTGGCAAGATGCCTCGAACTGATGCGTTGGGTTTCAGGTCTTCAAGCTTGCTCATGAGCCAAGATCTCCAAAGTTATTTTTTCTGTTGTTCCGGCCTTAGCTATTGAACTATAACATAAAATTGCTTTATTTCGGTTATGGCCTGATCTCTATCCTCCCGTTCGGGAGCTCTCCCCGCATCTCAGGGGCGTAGAGGGCCTCCACCTTCGTTTCGGGCAGGGAGAACGTGCCGGGATTGTTGAGCCGCATCGTATACTCCACCACCCATTTCCCCTTCGGCACCATCTCGTAATACGCCCGGAAGGCCTCGAAGGAGCGCTCTTCAAAGGCGGGCCACACCCACCCCGCCCTTCCCTCACCCCCGGTGAGCAGTTCCGAGTCCCTGCCCAGCCCCGTTCCCAGGAGAGAGGCCCCTGCCGGTATGGGATCGTCCACCACCACCCAGGTCATATCAGACTGGGCCTCCAGCTCCAATCTCACCCTGACCACATCGCCCCGGCTCCAGGCGTCCTTCAGCTTCCGCTCCACCGGGAT
Organism: Nitrospira sp.; assembly: GCA_002634385.1. Taxonomy (GTDB): domain Bacteria; phylum Nitrospirota; class Thermodesulfovibrionia; order Thermodesulfovibrionales; family Dissulfurispiraceae; genus Nitrobium; species Nitrobium versatile. Next base: position 46,743 of record NSJL01000012.1, on the reverse strand, counting down.
AAGGGTCTTCCTGACGGTATACCCGCTGAAAAACGGCTTTTGCAACGGAACAGCGGCGAGGCTCTGTACGAAGGTCCACGGTCTCCCGGAGCCTTTATGCCCGATATGCAGCTTTTCCCTTTCCCCGGACCAGCCGAAATGGACACTCCTTCCACCCGGCTGCCCGTCCCACCGGACTTCCCTTGTTTTGTCTTTCACTGTCGCGCTGCTGATCCCCGTCACCGGGACGGATTCGAACTTCTCCGAGAACTTCTCCATGGCGAGCATGCCCCAGGCATTGGCGACGGTGGTATCCCAAGCCCCATTGTGCTGCCGTCCAAGGGCACCCCTCACCAGACGGGGAATGTCCTCTTTCATGCCTTCCAGATCAAGAAAGGTCAGAAGGGTGCGCACCGCATTGACATCCTCCGAAACCATGAGCCACCAGAGACCATCCCGTCTCCCCGTCGAGAACCCCATGACAGACCCCTGGAAAGTCAGGCGCGACCGGAGGATCTGCATGGCTTCGGCAAGCCTCTGCTCCCTACGGGGGATGTCCTTCATCCGCAGCAGCACGTTCGTCCAGTCGATAACCCCGGAGGTGGGCCAGAGATTCGGCTCGACCGCGATGGAATCGAGGAGCTTCGGTTCTGCCGCTCCCCTGCGGGACAGGGCCTCCACTGCCGCCATTTTCCTCAGGAAGAGGTCGGCGGTGGGGAGGGCCGAATACCGCGCCACTTTCCCCGTTACGAAACCCCGTAGGCCTTCCTCCATGCGCTCCCGCAGGGCGTCGAGGATCTTCCAGCCAGCCTCATCGGAGACGGCAAGCAGATAAGTCGTCAGGACATCGCTCCCCAGCGCCACGGATGGGAAGTATTTCACCAGGCCGTCCCTGTCGAGATGGGACGGCAATTCGCCCATTATCCTCTTCCATAGCTCCCCGTCACGCAGGGCAACGGCGCGGGAGACTTTCTGCTCAATGCAGGTGTAGGGGTACTTTTTCATGAAATGGACGACCCCGTCCAGACCTGTCGCAAGCTTCGGACTGAAGGAAACCCGGACCCCTCCCTTTCCGGGAAGGGCATCCCCCGGCCTCTCCATCTCCATGAGCAGCGGCGTGTCGATCTGCAGAATCGTGGACTGGAAAGTCCTGACCGGAACGGCCGCGACGACCTTCTGCCGCAGGGCAACCCTGTCTTCCCCCGCTCCGCCCCTCTCCCTGACGGCCGCTTCCCATGAGAGGGAGTCGACGCCCTGGGGCGCCTGCACCTCCCATCCCACTTCCTTCGTCTCGCCGGGATCGAGGGTTTCCCGTACCGCACCGGGTCCCGACACTCCCGGCACAGAGATTGAAATCTCCGTATCCATCCTCCTGTGCGACGCGTTCCGCACGGTAAACCCCGCGCGGAAGCGGTCTCCCTCCCGGACAAGGGGAGGGAGACCCGGGAGAATCATAAGGTCCTGCGTCGTTCGTACACTCGTCTGGCCCGTGCCGAAGAGGTCCGCCCCCCCATGCGCCACCGCCACGATCCTGAACCCGGACAGCGAATCGTTCAGGGGGATTTCCACCACGGCCTCCCCCCTGTCGTCGAGGGGAACGCGGGCCTTCCAGAAGAGGAGGGTATCGAAGAGCTCGCGCGTCGTCTGTTTCCCGCCGCCCCCTCCCTGGGGCAGGGCCTTCAGACCGTAATGCCTTTTGCCCACCACCTGCATCTGGGCGGTAGCCGTTCGCACTTCATGGCCCCTTCTTCCCATCATGGCTTCGAAGAGATTCCAGCTTCCGTTGGGCATCAGCTCAAGGAGCCCCTCATCCACCGCGGCGACAATCACTTCGGTCCCTTTGGGAGGAGGAGTACCGTTCCCCCGGGTCACCTTTATCTTTACCGGGACTTTCTCGCGCACCCGGTATTCCCTCCGGTCGGTCGACACGCCCACCTTTAGCTGAAAGGGTTTCCCTCCCACTTTGATTTCCGCAATACCCAGTTTGAAGGCGGGCTTTCCCAAATCGACGGCGGCGGCGGGCTGCACTCCGCCCACCCTGCCGCGCACGCAGAGGACGGAGACGAAAACATTGGGGGCGTAGGAGGCCTTTACCGGCAGTTCGACTACCGGGTTTTTCCCCGAAATTCTCCTGACAAACGAAGCGACCACTCCCTCGCGCTCCACGGTGATCAGTGCGGTGGCCTCCCTGAAGGGCATTCTCACCTGGAACTTTGCCGTCTCGCCGGGTTCGTATTTCTTCCTCTCCGGGAGAAGGTCGATTCTATCGCTGTCGGAAACATCGAACCACCACTCTCCCTTTCCCGCGATCCAGACCTCCCGATGGGCAAGGGAGCGGTTGCCCGCCTCGTCCGCCGCCGTCGCCTGAAGGAGCACCTCTCCCGAAACAGGGGAATGCGCCTGGCAAAAGAGCAGCCCTTTCGCATCCGTCTTTCCTTCGCACACGCGGCCTATGCGCTTCACTTCCGTCACATGCTCGTAGGAATAGAAGCCCCCGACCGTCCTCTTGCGGTGGGAGTAGTTCTTTCGCTGGAAAAGCTCCACCGTTACCGGGGCGTTGGGCACGGGCTTTCCCGAGAGGTCCAGGACGACCGTCCGGAACCTGAAGCGCTCCCCCGATGCGGCCCATGACTCCGGCTTGATGCCCACCAGCACTTTCGAGGGCCAGAGGGGAATCCGGGCGGAGACGGTCTGCACCTCCCCGGCGGGGTCCCTGAACTCAAGCTCCGCGAGGAGATCATGGGAAGCCGAAACAGAGGGCAGGGGAGAGAGGGTCGCCCGGGCGCTCCCCGCCTTATCCAGCGTGATCCGGGCGCTCCGCACCGACTTTTTCCCCGCCTCTCCGGATGCCTGATCTTCCTGCGGCTCCTGGATCGGCTCTCCTTCCAGGTACGGAGGCTGGACCGTGATCCCCTCCCGGACCTCTCCATTGGCGAAAAGAAAATCCTCGTACTCGTCAAAATGGATGTATCTCGGCTGTACTTGTCCCCTCAGACTAACCGGGGCATGGCTCGCGCCCCCTCCGGAGAGGTAGGAAACCATGAGATCGAACTCAGCCCCCGATGCATTGACCAGGGGCTCCTTCGGGGGCTGGATGCTTCCCTTCATCAGGGGCACCCGGAACTCCTCCACCCTGAAGGCGCCGGAGGGCCACCCCTCTGCCGGCCCACCTTCGGGGAAGAACCCCTCGCCACCCTCTGCATCTCCTCCCATGGCGGCCCCCTGCCGAGTCCGTTTCCCGGAGGGTTCCTTCAGCAAAAACACCTCGTATCTCCCGAGCTTTGACCCCGCAGGAACTGTCCATGCCGTCTCCGCGCTGCCGTCTTTCTTCCAGGAAAGGGGGAACTCGTACTGCTGCCCGCTCCCCTGATGACGCAGCAGCACCGCCTTCGGCAGCTCCGGCCCGCTGACAAGGGAAAATCCCGACATGGTGCGCTTCCGGATAAGGTGTTTCATATGGGCCGTCTCCCCGGACCGGAGGAGGGTCCTGTCGAACACTGTGTGGACGATGACCGGCCCCCTGAACGACGGTCCCGGGAGGCCGTACCTCCACGGCTCGATGCCCCTGTCCCAGCTCGAATGGGTAAAGGTTATATCGTTCCCCGCTTTCGCAAAGACGAAAAGGCCCCGGTGAATCCCGCTCAGGGCGCCCATCTGGGGATAATCGTAGTACGCCTCTTCGTCGGACCGGGAGGCACAGTGCGGAAGTTTGTCCTCGGGCGGAAGGGAAGTCTTTATACGGGCGACGCCGTCGGAGTCGGTCCTGCCGGTCCACACGGCGTTCCCCTTGCAATCCCGGAGAGTAATCTCGGCATCCTTCACCGGCTCCGCCCTGTCCAGTGTCGTTACCCAGACAAGGGAGGATTCCCTCCCCCGCTTGAAATGGGCGGAGAGGTTGGTCACCAAGGCCGCAGTGGGCACATACATCGGCCTCTGTTCTCCCAGAAGGGAAGACCCGAGGATGCGGCTCTCCATCTCTACCACATAGAACCCCGGCTCCTTCAGGGGAATGCCTATCACCTCGAAGGCCTTTGCCCCGCCCGGCTTCGGGAGCCGAAATTCCCCCGCCCCTTGAACCCCTTGCAGGACGGACCGTCTTCTCCCCGCCTTCCCCACCTCTTTCAGCCAGGAGATGATCTTTTCTTCCCGGTCCGAGCTGACCTTGTGCATTCTCCCTTTCAATCCGTCCATCATCTGCCTGCCCTTGTCGCGGAGGGATCCGTCCTCCTCTCCTACCTTCAGGGTTCTCGTCCTTATCTCCCGCTCCAGGTTCCGGAGGGTCACGGGGAGCAGGGGCTCCCCCTTCAGCTCGATGATGCCGAAGCGCGCGGAGAACTTCGCTAAAGGAGGGTAGGCGTCCGTCACCACGGAAAGGGGAAACCTGTCCGCATTTGCGAGGGGCCTTCCCGCATCGTCCCGGAGATTTTTCGGGACTTCCAGGGTAAAGGCAGCCCTTTCCGGGAAAGGTCCTTTGAAAACAACGCGATATACAAAGCCGTCCTTCTCCCCTTCGGCCCCTTCCTCTCCAAGCGGAGACGCTTTGTGTATCGCGCCTTTCGGTCCCTTGAGCACGATGGCTGCGGCGAGTTCCGCGGGAACAGGAGCGGAAAAGCGCAGTTCCATGGGAAGGAGGGGGATACATCCGGAGTGAGGGTTTTCCTTTCCGCACCGGAAGGTTGCGGTAAAGGGCGGCCTGGTTTTGAAATGCAGTACCTGGTCTTCCGCCGTACTCATCCCTCCCGGAGAGGAGATTCCCCTTCCCCAGACAAGGCTGACACGGGCGGTGTTCGGGAAGCTCTGCCGGCACTGGAGGGCGATGCGGGGACGACCGTCGTCGCCGACAGCGCTCATCCGCAGCAGGCGGTCCCTCTCCTCCCCCGTAATGAGGCGCACCCCCACTCTTTCTTTAATCCCTTCAATGGAACAGAAGGCATGGGCCAGCACCGACTCCTCCGTTGCCGCCGCATCCAGGGAAAGGAGGAATATCTGGTTTTCATCGATGGATTCGCTCCCCTCGCCGGGATGCGCCTGCAGGATCGCAGGTCCTCCCGTGGAGAAGGAAAAGCTCCTCTGTCCTCCGACGGGAACACCCGCGAGGGACGTGAGGCCGGGCTTCAGGGTAAAGGTGCAGGCTACTCCGGCCGGAAGGTCCCTTTCGAAACCGTATACCCAGTTCCGTCCGTCCGCCCATCGCGCCCTTCCCTCTTCCGGGCACTGCACCTCGAAGGGAGACTCAAGACGGGGGTCGCCATAGGGGACCATCTGCCCGGAAAACCGCACTGAAACCTGGCGCACTCCCTTCACCGTACCTTGAGGGGAGAACATTTCGACGTAGGACGCCTCTTCCGCACCGACAACGGAAGCAAGACAAAGCAGACCGATCAGAGGAATGAAAAGATATGCTCGCATGCGCATTGGCCCCTCCTGCTCCGGTTCCCTCCCGAGCCCTGCCGGACTCCTCGAAGAGTAGCGCATCATGCCCTCCTTGTCAAGGACATTGTACGGTCAGGGTATTTGCCCTCACTTTTAATCACACCCGCACGGTCACATCCCCTGCGCCGGTTGTAATATTCCGGTATGTCCCTTTATAATTTATAAATGCGTTTTCCATTGCTTATTGTATTTGTCCTCGCCTTTGGGCTTATCACCGGCGGATACCTCGCCCTCGCCACCGGCGTCCCCTCCATAGCGGAGCTGAAAAAGTACCGCGCCACGGAAGGGACAAAAGTGTATGCGGACGACGACACCCTTATCGGCGAATTCAAGATCGAAAAGGGGATTTTCGTCCCGCTGGAGAGGATTCCCGCCCCCATGAAAAACGCCATTGTCGCGGTGGAGGATTCCCGTTTCTGGCAGCATAAGGGAATCGATTACATCGGCATCGCCCGCGCCCTCGTGAAAGATATCATGCATGCAAGCCTCAAGGAGGGGGGGAGCACCATCACCCAGCAGTTGGCGAAGATCGTCTTTCTCTCTCCCGAAAAGACCATCCAGAGAAAGCTCAGGGAGGCCCAGCTCGCCATGAAACTGGAGAAAGAGCTCACCAAGAAGGAAATTCTCGAGCTCTACCTTAACAAGGTCTATTTCGGACACGGCGCGTACGGGGTGGAAATGGCGGCCCGCACCTATTTCGGCAAGTCCGTAGGGCAGCTCACCCTTCCCGAAGCGGCCATGCTTGCGGGATTGGTAAAGGCGCCTACCACGTACTCACCTTACAACGACCTCGTGCGGGCGAAGGAACGGCAGGAAATCGTCCTTGTCCGGATGGAAGAAGAGGGGTATATCAAGCCTTCGGAGAGGAACGTGGCGAAGACAGCGGCCATCGCCCTCTCGTCCCTGAGGGCGGGCACTGAAACCAACAACTATTTTCTCGAATACATACGGCAGCAGCTGGAGCAGAAATACGGGGTCGAAATGGTCTACAAGGGCGACCTGAAAGTGCACACCGCCCTCAACAGGAACGCCCAGGCAGCCGCTCAGAGGGCATTACAGGAAGGACTGCGGGACATCGACAAACGCCGCGGGTGGCGAGGACCCATAGGCCATAAGGATGAAATAAAAGAGGATTCGGGCAGCGGCCAGCGGGTCTCCTTCACCGCGTCTCCCGGAGACATTTCCACCGGCGTCGTTCTTTCGGTCAGCCCCACCGAAGCGGCGATTAAGGCCCGGGGTCTCACCGGGAAACTGTCCCTGGCCGATGCCCAATGGGCGAGCAACAACATCACAAAAAATGCGAAAAAAGCGCAATCCCCGAAGCATTTCAAGCTTACGGATATCCTGGTCCGCGGGGATATCATATGGGTAAGGGTGAAGGCCGTATCCGGCAAGAATGTTTCCTTCAGCCTCGAACAGGAACCCGAAGTGGAAGGCGCCCTGGCCGCGGTGGAACCGGAGACGGGCTATATCCGTGCTCTTGTCGGCGGCTACAGCTTTACCAAAAGCGAATATAACAGGGCTCTCTACGCGAAGCGCCAGCCGGGCTCCTCTTTCAAGCCCCTCATTTTCGCCGCGGCGCTGGAGCGCAACTTCACTCCTGCGAGTATTATCGACGACGCGCCGGTGTCCTATCCCGGGGGTACGAACGGGGAATGGAAGCCCGAGAACTATGACCATAAATACTATGGCCCTACCCGGTTGCGGGAGGCCCTCGCCTATTCGAGAAATGTGGTAACCATCAAGCTGGTGGAAAACGTGGGTATCGACAACATCATTTCCTTTGTCCGGGATGTGGGGATCGAAACCGATATGCCCCGGGAGCTCACCATCGCACTGGGGTCCATCAGCATCACCCCCCTCGAAATGGCGGTGACCTACTCCACCTTTGCGAACGGCGGCACGCGGATGACGCCCATCGCCGTCAAATACGTCACCGACGCCAAGGGCAGACTCCTCGAAAATAATGAGCCGGAGGGCATTGAGGTGGTCTCTCCCCAGACCTCCTTCCTCATCACGTCCATGATGGAGGATGTCATCAATTACGGTACCGGCATGAGAGCCACTATCGGCAGGCCCGCAGCGGGAAAGACCGGCACCAGCAACGACTACAAGGATGCATGGTTCATCGGATATACCCCCCAGCTCGTGGGGTGTGTATGGGTCGGCTTCGACGACATGAGGAAATCCCTCGGACGGGGAGAGGTGGGAGGGAGGGCCGCGGCCCCCATCTGGGCCCACTTCATGAGGAACACCCTTGCCGGCATCCCCCCGGAGCCTTTTCCCCTGCCGGAAGGCATCATTCAGGTATCCATCGATCCGGTGACCGGCCTTCTCTCCGTGGATGACTCCTCGGCAGTGTACGAGTATTTCCGGGAGGGGACGCAGCCTACGGAATACAGTCCTTCCGCAGGGAGAGTGGTCAAAGAGATCATTCAGACAGATTATGATTAGGAGCTATTTCAGAACCCTCTCTTACCCCCTGGTGGTCAGTCATAGTTGAAATTTGGGAAAGAGAATTCCTCCCTTTGGAAAAGGGAGGGCAGGAGGGATTTGATGAAGGGTCTTAAAAAGGAATACCTCCGTGACTTACCACTAGCCTATCCCGTCTTCTTCATCTTGTTCGCAATGTAGACGACACACTCTTCACAGAGGTCGTTCTCCCTGCAGATGTTCCTGCTCAGCTCCCAGCAGGGCTTCGTCCTGTCCACGGTAGCGGTGCACGAGCTCCTTCTCTCTTCCGGGCAGTCTTTTATCTCCCAGCAGGACGCATACTCGAGGAGCTTCTTGATCCCTTCGATGCTTATCTTTTTCGTATGGATAAGGTCGCGGATACAGGTGAGCCACTTGACATCGTTTTCGGAGTAGTACCTGTTCTTGTTGCGCCGCGACGGCTTGATCAATCCGTGCTTTTCATACAACCTCAGGGTCTGCTCCGTGATTCCGATCAGCTCAGCGACAATTCCGATGGGATACAAAGGCATATCCTTTCTGCCCAGATCGATGCTTTTTTTCATCTCTTCTCATTCCTCAGTTAATATAATAATTTTAAATAATAAAACATTACCAAACTAAAAAAAGCAAGCGTTTATTCTCCTTTAACTCTCTGAAACTCTCTGAGCAACCGGAGGACACGGTGAAGGTACCGGATCTGCCTACGCAATGGTAATGAAAGGGGGGAAAATCGTGGCCCGGGGAAGAAGGGAAGAGATCCTGGAAGAGGAGAGTCTGGCCGGTTTATTCCGGGAAGACCCGTGAAGAGGCCCTACTCCCGCGGAACCGGACGCAGGAACTCCCGCACGAACTCCCGCTCCTCCTCTTTCGTCGCCAATCTGCCCATGAGCTTCTCATCATGGATCCTTTTCATGATTTCCGAATAGACCGGCCCCTGGGGGACCCCCATCTCCTGCAGGTCGCTGCCCTTCACCAGGGGCCTGATACTCCTCAAATGCAGAAGATAGTGAGAGATGGCTTTCTTCTTCTCGCTGTCCGTGGCGAGCGCCATGCTGAAGAGGATCTCCTCGATGGCGCAGCCGGCCAGAAGGTAGTACAGTTGTACCGGATGATCCGGCGTCAGTCTCCTCACTACCTCGGGAACATTCTGCAGCCCCCGGGTAATCATCCTTTCCCCCTGAGGGCGCGGGACCGCCAGCCTGTCCAGGGCCACCTCCCGCTCCTCCGGGGAGAGACGATACAGAAGAGCCATGGTATACAGCATGCCCCTGTCATATTTCTCCTCCAGGAAGAGCAGCTCGAACCAGGTAAGGGTGTCGTGCACCGAGTGGAGGAGAAGATCGAGCGCGGGGGAATAGGTAAGGGAGGAGTGGATGACCTTCAGCAATCCGTAATCGCCCAGTCTCTTGAGCGCCTTGACGGGATCGGTCTCGTTGAAGATAAGGATCATTTCGTCATAGATACGGGACCCGGAAAGCTTCTCGAAGATGCTCGCCTTGATGGCGAATTTGATGAGATTCTCCGTATGCCGGGTGATCTTGAATCCGAACCGCTCGGAAAAGCGTATGGCCCTGAAAGCCCGGGTGGGGTCCTCGACGAAGCTGAGATTGTGGAGCACCCGGATGACCTTATCCTTCAGGTCTCTCTGGGCACCGAAGAAATCGAGCAACTGCCCGAAGCCCTTCCTGTTCAGCCGCACGGCGAGGGTATTGATAGTGAAGTCGCGCCGGTAAAGATCCCTCTTGATGGACGCCGTTTCCACCGTGGGCATTGCGGCAGGAGACGCGTAGTATTCCGTCCGCGCGGTGGCGACATCGATTTTGAACGTACGGGGTCCGGACACACGCGGGGAATCCCTTCCGTCTCCCTCCTTGCCGTCCTTTGCGAACAGGGAACTCCCTTCCTTTATGACGATCTGGGCAGTGCCGAACTTCCGGTGGGCCGTAACCTTTGCGTTCAGCTTCTTCCCCATTTCCTTTGCAAAAGCGATGCCGTCCCCCTCCACCACGATATCGATATCGAGGTTTTCCTCCCCCCGCAGCAGGTCCCGCACGCTCCCCCCCACGAGGTAGACGCCGTAGCCCAGCTCATCGGCCGCCTCGCCGGCCATGACGAGGAATTTATGGATAGGGGAGGGCATCCGCTCCCGCAGGAGGGTGGCAACGTTCCTGACGAACCCGCTGGCCGGCTCGCCTCCCGTCGTATCCCTCGAAGCAACCCGTCCTCTCCTCAGCATATCCTCGTAGATCGAGCGGAGGATGTCCGTTCTCGTAATGGCCCCCACCACTTTTTCACCCTCGAGGACCGCCACGAATCGCTGGTTGTGCTCGATCATGTCCTTCTCCACCTCGGATACCGGCCTGTCCTGGGTGACCGTGATGGCGTCGGCGGTGGCGAAGTCCTCGCAGCGGTTTTTTCCCAGACCATGAAAGAGCGCCTTCTCCACCACCTCCCGGGAGAGAATACCCCGGTACTTCTCATTCCTGACCACGGGAAGCACATTGATCCCGTAGCGGGTCATCATGACTTCGGCATCCTTGATGCTGCTGTTCCACTGGATTACGATTACCGGCTTCGTCATCACATCCGCCGCCACCTTCACCGGGTGGACATGCTTCTTCAGGGCGGCGATCAGCTTTTCCTCCACGATCTCGAAAGGGAGATCCTTGATGGTCGCGGAGGCGGCGGTGCGGTGGCCTCCCCCCCCGAACTCCGCAAGGACGGAGGAGACATCCAGTTCCGCAACCCTGCTGCGGGCCACCATCAGGATCTTGTCGGCCATACCGATGAGCAGGATAACAGCATCCGCATCCTCCATGTTCATCACCTGGTGGGCGAGATGCGCCACATCGCCGAACCCCTCCATCACCGCCTTCCCGGTCTTTATCCGTACTCCCTGGACAACGATCTCTCTCAGTGATTCGATGAGCTTGTTCAGGAGGGAAAACTCCTCCCTGCTCATCTCCTCCCTGAGAAACTCCGAGACGGTGGTAAGATTCGCCCCCTTCTTGAGGAGGTAGGCGACCGCCATCAGGTCCCGCGGTGTGGTCGAGGTGAAGAGCAGCGATCCCGTTTCCTGGTAGATCCCGAGGCAGAGGATGGTGGCTTCGAGGGGGGTGAGCGGTATCCTCTTCCTCTGGAGGATTTCGGTGAAGAGAGTGGATGCCGCCCCGGCGACCTCCACGATCTCCCGTTCCCCCTGGATATCTTCCTTCGTACGGGGATGGTGGTCGTAGATATGCACCTTCACATTCGGCCGGGAGAGGAACTCCTTGAGGGGTCCTATCCTGTCGGGATGCTTCGTATCGACGATAATGAGCCTCCTGACCTGCCCGGGGATGATGTCCCGGACCTTCCTGATCTCCACGGGCTGGAACGCATCGACAAAGTCCCGCACCTTCTTTTCCATGGAGCCGGGAAAGACGATCAGCGCCTCGGGATACAGCTTCTTCGCGGCCATGGCGGAGGCGAGGGAATCGAAATCGGCGTTCAAATGGGAGGTGATGATATCCATACCTCCTAGGATACCACAGAAAGGGAGGGGAAACCCTGTTTTTTTCAATAAAACAAAGGGATCAGAGGATCATAAGGCACCTTCATCGTTTGACTTATAAAGCCGTAAAATTTTAAAATGTCCTCTACGCCTTGTGATTCAGTGCGTTAAGGCAATTTCACCTATAAGAGGAACGGATTATGTGTAGACTGGCTGCAATCACTTCAAGGGACTACATTTCACCCATAGAGCCCGTCCTTGCCCTCGAAACAATGAAGGAAGGACATGACGGGTCCGGTCTCGGCCTGACTCTCAAGGATCTCGGGGGTGAATTCACCAAGCTCAAGAAATACCCCATCCTGTCAGGTATCTGCTCCAAGGAGGGCAGGAAAAGACTGGATGAGCACATGAAAAAGCTCGGGTTTACGCTCAAGCATGAGTGGAGGCCGAAAATAAAGCCGGTCAAAGGTATTGTCGCGCGTGAGCATTACTTTGCGCGGGCATACGAATACCCCTCTGCCTTCAAAAACAAGCCGATGCGGGAGAAAGAAGACCTCCTGATGAACACCCGTCTGTCGTTGCGGCGGTTGGGAGAGGCCGATGAGTCGATCTTCGCCTTCTCGTTCTATCCCGACGTCCTGACGCTGAAAGAGGTGGGAGACCCCCTCGAAGTGGCCGAATTCTTCGGTCTCGACAGGGACGGAGTAAAGGCAAAAGTCGTCCTGGCCCAGGGGAGGCAGAACACCAATTATGCCATTTACCTGTACGCCTGTCATCCTTTCTTCCTCCAGGGTTTTTGCACGATGACCAACGGCGAGAATACGGCCTTCGTTCCCATACGGGAGTTCCTTTCCGGCAGGGGGTTCCCCGGCTATATGGGATACAACAGCGACAGCGAGGTTTTCGCCCACATACTCCATTATACGGTGCGGCAGCTCGGATTTCCGCTCCATTACTATAAAGATGTCATTACCCCCCTCAAGCCGTCGGAGATCGAAAGAAGGCGGGACAGGGAGGCACTGACCCTCATGAAACAGTCACTTCGCCCCCTCTGTATTGACGGCCCGAATGTGGTAATCGGGTTCACCCCCGACGGGTCATGCTTCATGGTCCACGACTCCAAGAAACTGCGCCCCGGCGTGGTAGGCGGGGTGAAGGGCAGGTATGCATTGATGTCCGAGGAGTGTGGCGTCGACAGCGCGGTGCCCGGCAGAGACCGGTCGAAGGACATATTCCCCATGAAATACGATATGGTGATCGTTTCGCCGCAGGCAGAGGAGGTAACGGTATGGAATCAGCTTCAAGGATAGATCACAACCATCAGCTCTCGCTGAGAGAGTTTCCCTATATAGTCCGGTGGAGGGACGACAGGTGCACACGGTGCGGACGCTGCACCGCCGTCTGCCCGGTGAAAGCGATTGCCCCGTCGGTGCAGGTCCGCCGGGTGGTGCGTTCGGAAGGTCCCTTCCCCACTCCTACCGCAGTGAGGACGGTAGTCCATGTGGTGGAGCAGGTGAACGACATGGAACGGTACTGTACCGGCTGCGGCACCTGCAGCCTGGTCTGCCCCAACGAGGCGATAGAGCCCGAATATAACCCGCAGAACAAGTTCCTCCATTATAAGAATAAGGGTGGAGACGGATATAAAAGGGGAGGCAGGAGAAACGATCCCTCTCTCTCCACCCTCGACAGACTCAAATTCACCAGGATTTCCATGCTCACCGACCCCGCGCTGGATGCGGGGAGGCACGAGTTCCGCATACGCTCCTTCCTGGGAAGGATCCTCCCCCCGGAAGAGCTGCCGCTGGTGTCCTCGGACGGGGAATTGCTGCTCGACACAAAAAGGAAAACTTTCATTCCCCCGGTGCGCGAGATATTTCCCATCATGATCGGAAGCATGTCTATCGGAGCGCTCTCTCCCCCCATGTGGGAAGGTCTTGCCATGGGCGTCGCCTACCTGAACGAGGTGGAGGGAATGCCCGTTGTCATGTGCTCCGGAGAGGGGGGTATGTCCCCGCGGCTCCTGCGGTCGAAATACCTCAAGTATTTCATCATACAGATCGCTTCCGGTTACTTCGGATGGGACGAGATCATCCATGCCCTTCCCCATATGGTGGAGGACCCGGCGGCCATCGAGATCAAGTACGGCCAGGGTGCAAAGCCGGGCGACGGCGGCCTCCTCATGGCCCAGAAGGTACTGAAGCTCATCGCCAAGATCCGTGGCGTGCCGCAGTTCGTCGATCTCGCATCGCCCCCCACCCACCAGACGAAATACTCCATCGAAGAGGCGGTGGCGAAGATGATCCAGTCCATGTCCATGGCCTGGGGCTTCCGGGTGCCGGTCTACCCGAAAATTTCGGGATCGAAGACCGCCAAGGCGGTACTGAACAACCTCGCCCGGAACCCGTACGCGGCAGGGCTCTGTATCGACGGCGAGGACGGGGGCACCGGAGCGGCGTACAACGTCTCCATGGACAAGATGGGGCACCCCATCGCTTCCAATATCCGGGAGTGCTATCTCGACCTCGTGAAGCAGGGTAAACAGAATGAGCTGCCTCTCATCGCGGCGGGCGGCATCGGTAAGAGGGGAAACCTGGCTGCCAATGCAGCGGCCCTCATCATGCTCGGCGCCTCTGCGGTAGCCATCGGTAAATACATCATGCAGGCGGCGGCGGACTGCTTCGGAGACGAGTACAACCGCTGCAATCTCTGCAATACCGGGAAGTGCCCGCGGGGCATCACCACACAGGATCCGAAGCTCTACCGGAGGCTCGATCCCGACAAGGTAGCAGAGCGGGTGGTGGAGGTGTTCAAGGCGGCCGATGTCGAATTGAAGAAAATCTTTGCGCCCATGGGCCGGAGCACCGAGCTTCCCATCGGCATGTCCGACGGTCTGAGTATCGATGATAAAGCTATGGCAGAGAGGTTAGGAATAAGCTATGCGTGCTAAAAATACAATAAAGTCAGCAGGAAAAAGCGGGGAGCCGGTCAAGGGTCCGGCCAAAAATCCGGCAAACAGGACCAGGAACGAACAGAAGACCGATACGACAGTCATCACCATACAGGGCAAGGCGAACGGAGAGAGGGTTCCGTCCCGTATTCTCGAAGAGCGGATACAGCAGAGTGTGCAGGACGGCGCACGTGAGCTGCTCATTATCGCCGACGGTCAGCACGGCATCGGGGGGCGTATCTGGCCGCGGGGCACGGAAGGCTCGATCGAGCCCGTCCGGATCACCGTTGAAGGGACTGCCGGCCAGAGGCTCGGGAGCATGGGGATGTCCGGGACCGAGATCGTCGTGAAGGGAAGCGTCTCCGACGACGTGGGGTGGCTCAACTGCGGCGCGAAGATCACCGTGCTGGGCGATGCCACCAACGGGGCTTTCAATGCCGCTGCGCAGGGAGTCCTCTATGTCCAGGGGAGCGGCGGCGCGCGGTGTGACACCATGACCAAACAGAACCCCCGCTTCGATCCCCCGCAGTCCTGGTATTTCAGAAACGTGGGTGATTCCTTTGCCGAGTTCAAAGCGGGCGGCATCGCGGTGGTGTGCGGAGTCAACCCGAGGAACCCCGAAAATGTCCTCGGCTACCGGCCCTGTGTGGGGATGGTGGGGGGGACCATCTACTTTCGCGGCCCCATCCAGGGGTACAGCGAGAAGGATGTGAAGCTCCTCGATCTGACCCCCCAGGACTGGGAATGGCTTACCGCCAACCTGAAGACGTACCTCGAGGCCATCGACCGGCTGTCCTATTACGAAGAGCTTACCCGTTCCGCCGGAGACTGGAAGAAACTTATCGCCTACACTCCCAAGGAAAAGGCGGCGAAAAAAGGCCTCAAGATGTCCACCGCCGATTTCAGGAAGAACAGGTGGGAGGCGGAGGTGGGCCGGGGGGGGATCTTTGCGGAGTACCTGGACCACGAGCTGACGGTCCTTCCGTATATCACCACCGGCAAGGAGAGGAGAAACAAGCCCGTCTGGGCCAATGAGAAATACAATCCGCCGTGCGCCTATGCGTGTCCTACGCATATTCCCTCCCACAAGAGGGCAAGCCTGATCAGGCAGGGAAGGCTTCAGGATTCCCTGGAGCTGGTGTTGCGGTACAGTCCGCTGCCGGCGACGGTATGCGGGCAGATATGCCCCAACCTCTGCATGGAGAGCTGCACCAGGGGCCGGTTGGACAGACCGCTCAGCATCGATAAGCTGGGGAGTCTCGCGCTGGACCTGCCCGCTCCCCGGAAGGAAAGCCCTACCGGGCACCGCGTTGCCGTGATCGGCGGCGGTCCCGCAGGTCTGAGCGCGGCATGGCAGCTTGCCCTGAAAGGACACACCGTCGATCTGTACGAGGCGGCAGGTGCGCTCGGCGGAAAGATCGAGCAATGCATTCCGAGGGAGCGCCTTCCCCACGAGATTCTTGAAAAGGAGCTCTCCCGTTTCCGTGAGCTGGGAGTGAATGTCCACCTGAATGCCGCTGTCGACCGGAACAGGTTTGATGCAATTCACCGGGACCACGAGATCGTAGTGGTGGCCGTCGGTGCCCATAAACCCCGCGTCATCCAGTTCCCCGGCTCCGAGCATGTCGGCTCCGCGTACGACTTCCTGAGAGGGATCAACAGCGAAACTATTCCCGACCTCAGGGGGAAAAGGATCGTGGTGATCGGGGCGGGCAACGTGGGAATGGATGTGGCCTCCGAGGCCTACAACTGCGGTGCGGAATCGGTCATCGCCGTCGATATCCAGAAACCTGCCGCCTTCGGCAAGGAAATGGAAACCGCGACGGCGAAGGGCACACAGATCCTCTGGCCGAAATTCACCGAGAGGTATGATGCTGCTGAAAGGAAGCTCCATTTCAAGGACGGATCGTCTTTGGATGCGGATATGGTCATCATGTCCATCGGCGACGTGCCCGAGCTCGACTTCCTGCCCCCTGCCATCCACACCGAAAGGGGGTGGATCACGGTGAACGAAATCGGCCAGACTTCGGACGTAAAGGTCTTTGCCATCGGCGATGTAACGGGTCTCGGCCTCGTCACCCACGCCATCGGGCAGGGGCGGCTTGCCGCTGAAACCATCCATTACCAGCTGATGCACGCTCCGCGGCAGCCCGAAAACAGGCAGGTCATCCCCTATGCGAGAATCAGGAGAGAGTACTATGACGCCTGCCGGGGAGACTTCACTCCCGAAAATGAGGCCGGCAAGTGCATGTCCTGCGCCTCCTGCCGTGACTGCCGTATGTGCGAGACAACCTGTTACTGGGGCGCCATCAGCAGGGTCGAGCACGAAAACGGCGACTTCGAGTATGTGGTGGACGAGGAGAAATGCATCGGCTGCGGCTTCTGCGCGGGCATCTGTCCTTGCGGTATCTGGGAAATGATAGAAAATATCTAACTCGTGACTCGTGCTCATTGCTCATTGCAGGGGAAAAGTTATATAATAGTCTCTCTGCCTTATGAGCAATGAGCTGTCTGTCGTAAGCAGTATCGGGGCGTAGCGCAGCCTGGTAGCGCACACGGTTCGGGACCGTGGAGTCGGAGGTTCAAATCCTCTCGCCCCGACTCTCTTCCTCTCTCTTTTGCCTCGCCGGCCTGTTCGTGCTTCCTCCTTCGGCGACCACCTATCGGCCAAAAGACAGTCGAAAGACTCCGTATTGACAACACCCCATGTGAATGCTACAATCACTGACTGCTGTTACTTCATTTTTCACGGAACACAGTACTGCGGAAAGAGGGATTATGAAAAGCGCCATCGACCATGCCGCCATAGAACAGCTCCTCAAGAATCTGCCCATCCTCAAAGGGCTCTGCCAGGAGCATGCGACCTGTATCACCAAGGATTTCTCCATCCGGACGGCAAAGAAGGGGGATGTCATCTTCTACCAGTCCGACGAGAGCACCGATCTTTATATCATTATCGAGGGCGAAGCGAAGGCCTCCCTTGTGGACCCGGAGGGGAACGAGCTTATTCTGGCAACTTTCGCCCAGGGAGATTTCTTCGGCGAGATCAGCCTCTTCGATGGAAGACCGCGGTCAGCCACCATCACCGCCAGCGAAAACTCCACCTTCGCCGTGCTAACGCGGGAGAAATTCCTTCAGGCCATCAAGAATGACCCGATGATCGCCATCGGCCTCATCACCAGCCTGGTGAGGAGAATCCGAATGACCGACGAGAAGCTGGAGTCGCTGGTTTTCCTCGATGTAAGCCAGCGGGTGATCAAACTGCTCCTGGAGATCGGGAAGGGAGAAAGAGACGAGAAAGGGTATTACAAAGTAAAAAAGCTCACTCATAGAGAGCTGGCCGCGCATACCGGGGCCTCCCGGGAGGCCGTCTCAAAGGCCCTTAAAGTGCTCACCTTCAGAAAGGCGATCAGGGAAGAAGAGGGATACTTCCTCATAGCCCCCTCCGCAGAAAATCTGACCGGGCTTTAGCTTCCCCTCCTTCAGAGCCCCTGCCCGGGAGCTTCGCTATCCTCTCGGTTCGGCGAAAGGCATGCAATGTCTCCCGAACCGCCCTCAGGGAACCGAAAAATTTTAAAAAATACTGAGATATATCATATCCAAAGCCCTGCCGCTTCCGTAGAATAGTGACACAGGCTTTTTCCTTCCGGGGCATCGCTCCGGGGAAAAACCGGGGAAAAGAGAAACGGCGGGAAAATGAAAGTATTTACGCTCCCTTTTTATGGAAAGGCATTTCTCCTCACCGGGGAGAAATATATTGTGGCGCTAATGAACTGGCTCAAACGGCTGCTCGTCAAAAACCGCGAATTCATCCTGCAGGAGACCCTTGCCGCAAGGGGGCTCATGCAGGTGCTCATGAAGCCCCGGAACACCCGTACTCCCTGGACAGGGGAGGAGGTACGGGAAATCAAAATGCACCTCTGGACGCTCTCGCTGGCTATTCCCGTCCTGCTCGTCTTTCTCCTTCCCGGCGGCTCCCTGCTTCTGCCCTTTCTTGCAGAGGTGCTCGACAGAAGAACGACGAAAAGATTGTAGCGGAAAACCCTTCCCCTCCCGGCCTCCCTCAACTCCGCCCCGTCCTGTGGTATTATTTAAGCAAATCACCTGTCGGGGGAGCGGTACCTGCTCCCGGCACGTCCTGTCACTATGCATCGTTTCATAAGGAGCACTACTATAGACCACTTTTCATTCTCAGGGCAGACGGAGGACCCCATGAAAGCAGGATTCATCGGTCTTGGACATCTCGGGAAGGCAATGGCGAAGAGGCTCCTCTCCGAAGGGGTAGAGCTCGTAGTATGGAACAGGACAAAGGAAAAGGCGACGGACCTCGGGGTGGAGGTGGCAGCCAGCCCTGTCCGCCTGACAGAGAAGTCTGATATTCTCTTCCTCAACCTCTTCGACAGCAATGCGGTGCAGTCCGTCCTCACCGGGGATGAGGGGGTTCTCGAGGGATCGTGCGAAGGCAAAATCGTTATCGATACCAGTACGAACCATTTCGAGGCGGCGCAATGCTTTCACGAACTGCTGAAGGGTGCCGGAGCCTTCTACCTGGAAAGCCCGGTGCTCGGCAGCGTCATACCCGCCTCCCAGGGGAACCTGACCGTCCTGGTCAGCGGTGAACAAAGCGCCTTCGAGGCAGCCCGTCCTTATCTCGAAAAAATAGGGAAAAACATCTTTTTTCTCGGGGAGCCCGCCCTCGCCACGAAAATGAAGCTCGCCAACAACCTCGTTCTCGGGACCCTTATGGCAACCCTCGCGGAAGCGGTAGCCTTCGGAGAGGCCTCGGGAATCGAAAAAGAGAGAGTGCTGGATATCCTTGCTGCGGGAGCGGGCAATTCAGCGGTGCTCACCGCGAAAAGAGAAAAATTGCTCAAAGAGGACTTTTCGGCTCACTTCTCCTCCGCCCTCATCTACAAAGACCTCCATTACCTGCAGGACCTGGCCTGGTCTCTCCGGCGGCCGCTCTTCACCGGCAGTGCGGCAAAGGAGCTCTATGGCATGGTCCTGGCAAAAGAAATGGATACCCTCGATTTCTCGGCGGTGTACCGGATTATGAAGGAGTACTGAATCTCCCTGCGGAGAGGGATGGAAAGAATGAGAAGACCGATTATCGCGGTTATCGGTCCGGGCACTGCGGAAAAAAAGGAGCTCCACACTGCAGAAGAGGCGGGCAGACTGATCGCCCGGAGGGGCGCAATCCTTGTCTGCGGCGGGCTTTCCGGAGTCATGGAAGCTGCAGCCAGGGGCGCGAAGGAGGCGGGAGGAACCACTGTGGGGATCCTGCCCCAGAACCACTGCAATGAGGCGAATCCCTATATCGACGTGCCGGTCGCCACGGGCTTCGGTGAAGGCAGAAATGTTGTCATTGTTCGTACTGCGGACGCCCTCATCGCCGTGGGAGGCGAGTACGGCACCCTCTCGGAAATCTCCTTTGCGCTGAAAACGGGAAAACCGGTGATCGGGATACACACCTGGAATATCAGGGGAATCATACGGGCAGAGGACGCCGAGGACGCGGTGAGCAAGGCTTTCGCGCTGCTGCAGGGTCCTTAATTTTTTCTCATTCCGGGGCCCGGGGGGCTTTACGATCTCCCCCCGTCTTGTGGTAATATACTTATCTGATCTGCACCGCCCCCTTAGCTCAGCAGGATAGAGCACAGGTTTCCTAAACCTGGGGCCAGAGGTTCGAATCCTCTAGGGGGCACTTAACTTCCCTAAGATTAACATTTTTTCTGCTCAAATCTAATATTGGTTGGCGTTGCGCACGAGCACGATCTGGCCCGTTACGCCTCCCTTCCCGAGCAGCTCGTGCGCCTGTCTTGCCTCGGCAAGAGGAAATCGCTGCGCGATGAGCGGCTTGATCTTTTGCTGCTGAAGAAGGTCAAACAGGGCAATCAGATCCTGTCGAAACAGTGCCGGCCTCAGCCGTTTGAGCCACTGGATGCTGTAGGGGACCACCCGTTTCCGGCCCGGGAGAAGCAAGCCGCCGGCTATGTACAGCCCGAAGATGGCGATTCCACGAAAGCGATGACGATGACCTGGATGACCTGAAGCCAATCGTCCCCCACGGAGCGAGGAAGTAAGGCCGTAGGCCACTACCGTCCCGCCAGGACAGAGAGCCTTGCGGGAACGCCAGATATGCGTGCCACCGATACCGTCAAATACGACGTCTATGCCTTCACCCGTAAGGCGGTGAATTTCTTTCACGAAGTCCTGATGCGGGTAATCAATTGGGATACCGCCCAGGTCGGAAACGGCCGATGCCCCCCGCGATGAACAGGTACCGTACATCTCCAGGCCGGCGAGGCGCCCAAGCTGTAATAGTGCCGAGCCGATCCACCACGCCCACCAGATCCCACCCTGGCGTAAAGGGCAGCCGGGGCGTCTCGGGATGAACGCCCTCGCGCATCAGCAGGTCGGGCAAGGAGACACCAGCGGCCAGCACTCTCACCCGCACTTCACCATTCTTCGGCTCAGGGCACTCTTCTTCAACCACCTGAAGTGCATCGGGTCCGCCGTAGTGAGTGACGATAACGCGCGTGTGTCTCATGGACCTCTTCCTCCCTTGCCGGATTCGAGCTTGTGCAGCGTACCATTCACTTTTATATGATTCTACAACTCATGCAATCTTATCCTATGATATCAGCCCTGTCAAGAATATTTCTCTTAAAAAAAATAGAAAATCAAATGGATAATACCCGTTGTCTCACGTAGAAATCCATTCGAAACAGATATTCGTTGCTTCATCAAGAATCTACCTGAGAACAGAAGCGGTTTCCCCTGATGTCTTTTTCTTTCTTTTGCTGCAGATGGAGCAAAAGCACGGAGTGCTCTTCTGAAAACAGCTCTCCCTTTCATCCTGAAGGGAGGAAGATTTGTCGGCGCATTTTACACGGTAAGGCTCTCCTGTCAGGTTTTTTTACAGGTAAAAACATACTTTCTTCCCTATTTATCCTTTCCTATCCATAGCTTACCAGTAGGCATACAATTTGCTTAGAGAAGGCAACTTCTTCTTTCTCTGCTTCTGGATAGAGGGGACCTCAGGTTTCCGGGAGTTGCACGAAACCACACTTCTTCGACTACGCAGCCATGATGGTCCAGGCAACCTTTTTCGCCTCCGACCTCACTTTTCACGGCTGCGCAGCTCATGACGGAATGGGCAGAAGACAGCCGCTCTAAAAACCGCACCTGACATTTTCAGCAATGAGGGAACACCATGCAGAAAATCTATTGGCATTTCATGCTTATTTTTTGCTGTATGTTCTTCATCGGAGGAGTAGTGTACGCGGGGGATCTGGTCATTGCGGGGTATACCCTGGTAAGTAAAAGCAAAGCGGGGACAAGCGGCTATGAATCCACGTATAAGGCCATAGTAATCAATAACGGGGACTATCCCGCGCAGAACGTTACGGCCTCACTTACCGGCCTTCCCGGAAGCATCACCGCCGTGGACAGCAACATCAGCTTTCCCGATGTACAACCCAGGTCAAGCGTGATCAGCTCCGATACGTTTACCCTCAGGCAGAGGCGCCCGGCAGCATTGCCTCCCCTCAGGCTTGTATGGGACATCAGCGCCCTCTATCTCTATCCGGACTTTACGATGAACTGCACCCCGGACTCTTTGACCCTTTCTCAGGGGAGCACCACTACCATGTCCTGCGATTTTACCTCTGTCAATAACTTCTCCGGTACCATCACTGTTTCAGTCGTCCCCCAGTCCGCCGGCCTTTCGGCCGTACCCTTCGCCGTCTCGGTATCTCTCTCCCCGCAGGGGACCGGCAGGCTTCATATTGCGGTGAATGCCGAGTCCGGCATGGCGCCGGGGGGTACAGCCTTCACGATAACAGCCTCCTCGGACGACAAAAGCCACACCTTTACGCAGTACGTCACCATAGTGGAAACCCTGTCTGCCCCCAAGGTGCAGATCATCTACCTTGTCCCTGCCGATAAAGAGGTCGACCCTCAGGCAGTATACGGCATGGAAAGGGCCATCAGGCATCTCCAGATCTGGTATCAAAATGCACTCGGCCTTGGAAAAACCTTCTCTCTCTCGTATCCTGCGGTGAGGACGTACAAGACCTCACAACGTGCGGAGTGGTATACGGTATATTTGAATGGCACATCCAACCTCTTTTTCTGGAACAATGTAACCGCAGAGGGCTTCGCTCTTTCCGGCGGAAAATTCTACGATCAGGATACCTTATGGATTTATTACATTGACGCCGAGCCATCCGGTGATCAGCTTTACGGAGGTGCTGCAAGTGTCGCGGTGCTCCCCGCTCATGACGTACAGGGAATAGGGGGAAAAGACCCTCAACAGAATATCTGCCGCTGGGTAGGAGGATTGGGGCATGAGCTTGGGCACGCTTTCGGCCTGCCGCATCCGGACCCGGCAACCGATTACTTCGCCCTTATGTACGGCGGGTATCTCTCCTATCCGAATGCCTACCTGACCGGTACGGACAAAAGCAGCCTTGGGAACAGCCCGTTTTTTCTTCCCCGCGCGGCCACAAACACCCTATTCGACTGCTCCACGTTGAATTGACGCTGCAGGGCGGTCAAGAGGCCGCAGGAAAAGAGGGGCAAAGGAAGCCCATACCCTGCACTTCCCTGCCCCTCTCTCCTCACCGAGCAGCGCTTACGCATCGCCATTCACCCTTCCGGCTGCCAATCCCTCGAAGAGCCGCCCCGTACGCTCCGTGGCTCCGTACCCGTCAGCGGTTCACATGCCTGGGGTGCTCCTTTTTCTACTCCCGCTCCGTGCACATACACCATATGTCCGCCGAGCCATCCGGAAACCATGATGAAGAGAACACCGATAATCGAGAGGATAAAGGGTGCTGTCGCTTCCAACGACATACCCAGGCGCAGGGCGAAGTTGATGATAAACAGGGCGAGCGCGCTCACATTAAGGAGCATATGCCACGTCGCGATCTCCTTTGTCCGGGACCTCTTCATGGAGAAGTAGTCGAGCAGTCCGGGCAAGGCCGCAACGAGGGCACCGATTATGCCGCCCGCCATCGAGTACAATGCGACAGAAGCCCATATCTGGTTGCCACCCAGCCGGTAAATAATATCGGCTGCAAGGGAAAAGATCCAAAGTCCGATGGGGAAGGGAACAAGCATCGGATGGATCGGATGTCTCTCGATACGCGCTTTCGCTACCATGATTGCACCTCCCTTTTCTGCAAGGGGAAAATGCCTCCCCGCTACATCAGCCGACGGCCCTTTCCCCCGCACTGCATGCCGGGGCGGATCAAAGCTGCCCTGCGGCATTCCTGCATTTCCGTACGGGAATGGTTCTTAAAGAAACAACCTACTCCTATTTAAAATATACCACCAAACCTGAGTGTAGTCAAAACGGGGGAACCCTGTCCTGGACACCCGGACTATAGGTCCGCCCCTCTCTTTCCTCGCCGTCTATCAGCACAAAATGTATTACATTTCAACAACATTATAAATATTCGTTCCCTTCTCCTGCCGGACACGTCCCAGCGCTATTGCGTACACTTCACAAAAAAGGTGCTACAATGTAAGTAACGAGAGCCTTTTTGTCATCACTCCTGCGAGTTGCTTTTTAATCTGTCTTTCGGTAGGTATTCCGGGGAGGCGGCTATGAAAGAGTACGAGACTATCGTCATCGGAGGAGGGACAGCAGGGTTGACTGTCCTTTTCAAGGCGCTGTCACAGAAGGGGAAGGTCGCCCTGATCGAAAAAAACCTCCTCGGAGGCACGTGTCAGAATTTTGGGTGTGTTCCCTCCAAGATGCTCCTCTACCCCGCAGACCTCGTCACCCTTATACAGAGAGCCGGGCGGTTCGGCATACAGGCGGAGGTCAGCCGTATCGACTTCAGCGCAGTAATGGAAAGGATGAGGAAGTACGTCGCGGATATCCGTAAGGGAACGGAAGAGGGAGTAACCGGTTCCGAGAACCTCGATTATTACCATCAACAGGCTCATTTTGTGGATGAGTATACGCTGGAGACCGGGAATGAAAGAATACGGGGAAAAAGGATCTTTATCGCCACCGGATCCCGCGAGATGATCCCTCCTGTCAAAGGCCTCGATGCCGCCGGGTATCTGACAAGCGAGACACTTTTGCAGATGACGGAAAAGCCCGAAAGCATGCTGATCATCGGGGGCGGGTATGTTGCGGCGGAGTACAGCCATTTCTTCGCTTCGATGGGAACAAGGGTGATCGTCCTCCAGAACGGGGAGAGACTCGTCCCCCATGAGGAACCCGAAATATCCGATCTGCTCAGGCAGGAGATGGAGAAGCGTATGGAGGTGTATACCGGCATCACCGCAACCGGGGTAAAAAAGGACAAAAACGGCGGCTATACTGTAACGGGAAAAGAGGACAAGACAGGGGAGGCAAAAGACTTCACGGCGGAAAAAGTGCTGGTTGCTACGGGACGGGAATCCAATGCGGATATGCTGAAGGGAGAAAATACCGGCATTACCCTGACAGGAAAGGGATATATCAAGGTAAACGATTATCTCGAAACGGAGAAAAAAGAGATCTGGGCGGTGGGAGACGCCATCGACAGGCTGATGTTCACCCATTCGGGGGATAAGGAGGCGGAAATAGCCTGGTACAATGCCACCAATGACCGGAAGGTGAAAATGGACTTCTCTCTCGTTCCCCACGCCGTCTATTCGTACCCGCAGATCGCATCGGTGGGTCTGACAGAGGAGCAGGCGAGGAAGGAGCATACGATCCTGGTAGGGAAAGCGCGCTATTCGGATATCGTAAAAGGGAATGCAATGGAGGAGGAGACGGGCTTTGCAAAGGCCATCGTGGAGAAGGGCTCCGGGAGGATCCTCGGCTTCCACCTCATCGGGCCGGAGGCCCCCCTCCTCATCCAGGAGGTGGTCACCGCCATGACGGCGGGCCTGACCAGCACCGCCCTCACAGAAAGCATGCATATCTTTCCCTCCCTGTCAGAGGTTGTCCAGGAGGCACTCGGCCATGCCAGGGAGCCCTGAGGCAGCCTTCCCCCCCCCCTTCCTGCACTCCTGGCATGTCACCTGTTTCCCGCTAACTACTATGCTATGGAGGCATCCCCCCTTTCTCCCGGAAACTTCTCCCGGGAACGCAATGCAAATCCGCAAATAACTCTGGTACAATAGAACATGTCGCCCGATCCGGCGGCGTGCACAACAGAAGGAAACCTGCTCCGTGATAGAAAAACGATTCGCACAAATAAACGCCTGTTTTCTCGATCTTGGTGCGGACCCCCTCAGTAATATCAATCGGCTTACCGTCCTCTGCGGTACGCTTCTGGGGGGAGCAGCCGCCTTCTATAACCGCCTCGAACAGGACAGACTCGCATCATGGGGAAAGTGGAACGCCCCTCCGGGGTTCCCTTTCGAAGGCCGGCCGGAAGGGCGTATCTGTTATGAGGTACTCAAGAGCGGCGGTGATCAGGTTGTCCTCCTCCGCAATCTCAGCCGTACCTCCTATGCCCGGTCAGACCCCTCTGTGCGCCTCTGTTCTCCCGAGACCTATTTCGGCAAACCCGTTTTCCTCGACGGCGTTCCCGTCGGCTCTCTCTGTGTCCTCTTCCGTCATGATACTCTTCCCGGCGAGGAGGAGCGGCTCCTCCTCACTTTCATTGCAGCGACAATAGGAATCGAGGAGAAGCGCCGGAAAAGGGAGGAGGTGTTGCAGAAGAGCGAAGTGAACTACCGGGCCGTCGTGGAGAGCTTTGAAGGGCTCATCTACATCTGCTCGCAGGAATACCGCATTGAGTTCATGAACGAGAGCCTCATTAAAAAGACCGGGCGGAACGCCATCGGAGAGCTCTGCTACCGCGCCCTCCACGACAGGGACACCCTATGCCCGTGGTGCGTCAATGCCAAAGTATTCAAGGGGGAGACCGTCCGCTGGGAGGTGCACAGCCCCAAGGACGGCCGCTGGTACTATGTGATCAACACCCCCCTGTTCCGCTCCGACGGCACGGTTTCAAAGCAGGCCATGATCGAAGATGTTACGGAACGCAAAGAACTGGAGGAGCGGATCAGGTACCAGGCATACCACGATCTTCTCACCGATCTGCCCAATAAGACATTGTTCATGGACCGCCTCAAGATAGCCCTCCACCAGGCGCGCCGCAACTCCTCCCTGCTTGCCATAATGTTTCTCGATCTCGACCGCTTCAAGAATATCAATGATACGATGGGGCACACGGCAGGGGACCAGTTGCTGAAGGATGTCTCCCTCCGGCTCACCGGCTGCATGAGGGAATACGACACCATTGCACGCATCGGGGGCGACGAGTTCACCATCCTGCTGCCGCATATCTTTCATGTGGACGATGCGGCGAAAACAGCGCAGAAGATCCTTTCCCAGTTCACTGCCCCGTATACAGTGGAGGGCCATGACCTGCACATCACCACCAGCATCGGCATCAGCATTTATCCCCACGACGGAGAATACGAAGAAACCCTTCTGAAGAACGCCGATATCGCCATGTACCAGGCCAAGGAGCAGGGAGGGAACAACTACCAGTTCTACAGTCCCTCCATGAACATCAGGACCCTGGAGCACATGATACTCGAGAACAGTCTCCGCCGGACCCTGGACAGGGGAGAGCTGGTGGTGCACTATCAGCCGCAGGTGGAGATCGGGACGCGCCGGATCAGCTGCGTGGAGGCCCTGGTCCGTTGGCAGCACCCCGATATGGGTCTCCTCGACCCGATGCAGTTCATCCCCCTTGCAGAAGAAACGGGCTTCATTATCCCCATGGACGAATGGGTGCTGCGGACCGCGTGCGAACAGAACAAGGCATGGCAGGACGCCGGGTACCCCCCTTTTCGTGTCACGGTGAACCTCTCCGCCCGCCAGTTCCAGCAGCCGAACCTCGTGGAGATGGTCTCCGGCGTATTGCGGGAAACCAGGCTGAAGCCCGAACACCTCGAGATCGAGATCACCGAGAGCACCGCCATGGGGGACATCGACCTCACCATTCCGACCATGATACAGTTGACCGGGATAGGAATACAGCTCTCCATCGACGACTTCGGGACAGGCTATTCGTCGCTGAGCTACCTGAAAAAGCTCCCCATTCAGAAACTGAAGATCGACAAATCGTTCATCAGAGACCTGACAACGGATCATGATGGCAGGGCTATCGTCAATGCGGTCATCGCCTTGGCGCATAGCCTGAAATTGAAAGTTGTTGCCGAGGGAGTGGAGACGCAGGAGCAGATGGACTACCTCTATGTAAGCGGCTGCAACGAGATACAGGGATACCTTTTCAGCAGGCCCCTGCCCCCTGAAGAGCTTCAGAAACTGCTCGCGAATACACAGGAAAGCATGGAATGAAAACAGGCCTATAAACCGATCCTCGACAGTATGTGTAAAGCAGTATGTGTCATCCTCCCTCTCTATCTCCTTTCTTCCGTTTCCCTTTCAGGTACCGGACGTCCGTCCCCGTCCCCTCCGCGCTTTTCTTCCATTCCCTGCTTCGCGCGCTCCCCGGCACCGATACGCATGGCGTGCCTGTCCGGGAAGATACGGGAGCCGTACCTGTTCGCATACACCTGGGTGAATTCGGCGCCGAAGAAGAGGATCTGGGATGAGTAAAAGACCCAGAGAAGAATAAGCACAAGGGAGCCCGCCGCCCCGTATGCCGTCCCCACGTCGCTCTTTCCAAGGTAAAGCCCGATCAGGTACTTCCCTATGGTGAACAGAAAAGCAGTAAAAGCCGCCCCGAGCCAGACATCCCCCCATGCGATCTTCGCATCGGGAAGGGTCTTGAACATGAGGGCGAACAGCAGGGTGATGATACCGAAGGAAACGAGGAAGTTCACCCCGTGCAGGAGGGCCTCCACCATCGGCACTCCTGAGACTATCGAACTGATATATCCGCCGAAAGCCGCCAGAAGACTGCTGATCACCAGGGATACCAGCAGCAGAAAAGCAATGGCAAGAACCAGTGCAAGGGAGATAGCGCGGATCTTCAGGGTATACCGTATCCCCACACCGGGTTTCGGCCTTACATCCCAGATGGTGTTCAGGGCGTCCTGAAGCTGGGTAAAGACGCCGGTGGCCCCGAGCAGGAGCACCGTCACGCTGACGAGAGTGGAGATACGCCCGGTCTTCGGTTTGCTGGCCTGCGCTATCATTGTCTGAACGGTTTCGGTTCCACCCTGGCCGATGAGCCCCTGGAACTCCTTTACGATCTGTCCGCGTGCCGCTTCCGCCCCGAATACAAGACCCGCCACCGCTACCACCAGCACCAGGAGCGGCGGGAGAGAGAAGACCGTGTAGTAGGACAGGGCAGCCCCGAGACGCAATGCTTTATCTTCCTTCCACTCCGCATAGGTCTCCTTCAGCAGCCGTCCTGCGGATTTCAGTTTTGATGTCATAGATCTCTCGCCTCCCTGACTCCCGCCGGAGACGGATACCGCTCCGGGGGAGACGCAGGGATCCGCCCAAAGAAAAGGGATACTTACACCGTAATACCCTGCTTCTGGGCTTCCTCTTTCGCCGTGCGGGTCGCCTCCTCAGCCACCCGCTGCACTTTCTGCATGGTCTCCTGGGCGGCCTCCTTGGCTTTGCCCCGCAGATCCGAGCTCGCCTCACCCATCAAATCTCTCTCTTTGCGTGTTTCGGGAATGCTGAGCCCGATAGCAGCACCGATGGCGAGGGCGGCAAGGCCGAGGGCAAAGGGGTTACTCTCCAGCAAGCTGTTGAACTGCCCTCTTGTCTGTTGCGCACGCTCCTGCGCCATGGAGCCGACCCTTTGCATCTGTCCGCGCGCCTGCTCCCTGAATTGAGTGGCCCTTTCCTTCATCTGCTGCGTCTTTTCCTTTACCTGCTCCTTCACCTGTTGTGTCTTTTCCCGTGCGCTGGTGGAGAGTTCCTCAGCCCTCTTCCTCATCCGGTATTCACCTGCCGTGGTTTCGTATTCAGCGGTTTCCGTTTCGGGAGAATACTCTTCTGCAGTCTGATAGTGACCGTCACCGCCGTTCCCTTCCGGTCTTTTGATGAGGAGCCAGCTGAGTCCCACCCCCACCATGGCAGCCGGTATCGGGTTTTGCCTGATGGTATCAATAATAGTGGAACCGATTTCCTTTGTTCTGTGCCCCGCTCTGTGCGCCATATCTTGTGCCCTCCCGACTGTCGCTTCCCGGAACTTGCTCCGTACCTGCTCCTTGATATGCTCAGGAGAAAGTTTTTCCTGAATCGCATCCACCGTCTCCGTCATATCCGCCCTGGTCTGCTCGATATCAGCCCGGATATCTTCAGGCCTCTTCCTGGAACCTCCCGATGCAGACATTCCTGCCGATGACGAGGAGAGGGCCGTCCTTCCGCCGCCCCTTCTCACATCCTCTCTTTCATCCATTCCTTATCCTCCTTCAATGTCTCCAGGGTTTGCCGGGGCGCAAGGTCTCCCCTCCTCATATCGTCCAGCCCCTTCCTGACAAGGGCATACGACCCTCCGGCGAGCAGCGCCGTAACGAGGAGAGAAGAAAGCCACCACGGCATGAAAGTGCCGAGAATGATGATAACGGTCGCCGCCAGCGCGAGGAATGCCGCATACCCGACAGCGATACCGACGGACAGAAAAGTCACATCCTTCACCATCCTGGAAATTTTCTGGCTCAATTCCAATTTGGCAAGATCCACTTCCTGGCGAAACAGCCTCTGCACCTCCTGGGTGAGTTCTGAAAAAAGTTCGCCAAGGGACCGTTCTTCTTTTACATAGCTCATAAGTACCCCCTTACAATCTCATACCTGTACTTTATCCTGCGGCTTCTCCCTCTGCTTCCGCAGGCATGGGCCTTCCCCTTCCCGTCGCCTCTATCGCAGAAGAGCTCTTGAGGAAACGGGCCAGGATAAACCCGGCTGCCAGGGCACCTCCAAGGAAAAGGCCCGGCTGTCGCCGCACAAGACCCTTCACATCACGGATAAGCTGGTCCGTATCGCTTTCACGGAGATAGCGCGAGGCACGGTCGACCCTTTCTGCAACGGAATCCGCATACCGGGCGACCGCTGCCTGATTTTTTCCCTGGAGCTGCTGGGAAACAGCGTGGAGCGCTTCCGCAACGCTCCCCAGCCCTTCGGCTGCCGTCCCCTTCTTTTCAGTCATCATGCTCCGTGCCTGCTCCTGAACCTTGCCCTTCATCTGCTCTTCCTTCTCCTGTACTCTCTGACGCGCCTGCCCCACCGACTCCCTCATCGCCGAGCCATAGCCGCTGACACCGGAAGCCGCAACAAAGTTGCCGGGGTTTCCGGCAAACTCCTCTTTGCACCCTTCGGAGCAGAAATGGTACTCTTTCCCTTGGTACGAGCTTGTGTAGCGGGCGTCTCTCTCATTTACCTCCATACCACATACAGGGTCTTTTGCCATGGTCAACCTCCCTTGTTTTTTTCTGCTCTCAAGTAATCACAAAGGAGGGAAAGCACTCCCCACGGGGGAATGCCCTTTCCCTCTCCTCATCTCACCATCTCTCCGCCGAAGGCGGAATCCCGCCGGACCTCCCGTTCACCGGGTGGTACGGTTCGCGGGGAAACACGAAAGATGAAACAGGCACCGTTCTCTGTTTTCGGAGGAGGTGTAGTGGGTGTCGGCTTCCGCGTCAGTATCGGTATGTCATCACCGGAAGAGATACAAAGGGGAGGAAGCGGATACAACGGGGGAGTACCGTAACGAGAGTGCCGGCAATGTATATCAGATCCGTATATTCCTCATCAATCCTCCTGCGGCGCGTCTTTCCGCATCGCTGGAGAAAAGGCAGGCAAACATAGTAGTAAAGCTGCCTTCTTTTGCCGTGCTTCGGACAGGATGCCCGTGCCGGCAAAAACCTCGGAGACGGACAGGAGCCCGTCGAGAACGGGGTTCCCGGAAAACCGGAACTTCCGGGATGAGAGTGTGCATATCCACTATGTTTGCCTGAACACTTACCGTAACGTCCTTCTTTATTTAAACCATATACCGTTTTCAAAGGACTGTCAAGTGCCCGAATTTCCTCATTTGGCGGCAAAGTCATGCCTTGAAGCGGGCAGGAGCGCAGCTCTTCCGGCCGAGGTGACAGGCCGTAGCTGAAACTGAGACGGGAGTGCCCTCCACAAATTCTCCTGTACCAAAAAAGTGAGAAGCACCCTCCCTCAAAAGACAGGGGCTCTCTCCCTTTCGCCGGGAGAGAGCCCCTGCTCCAAACAGGAGGCATTACACCGTTAATACCCCGAGCCGCTCCTTGAAGAACCGCTGCCCGAGGAGGAACCGTTCTGCGTATCGCCGCTGCCGCGACTCGTACCTCCGCCCGTGCCTCCTCCGCCCGTACCTTCGGATGTCCCGCCGCTCTGCGTATCGCCTCCGCCGCGAGTGGAGTTACCGCTGCCGGCAGAGGTGTCACCCTGTTTATCTCCGCCACCGCGGGTTGCCCCCTCTTCCCTGGACTTGCTTCCCATGGCGAGATAGAGAGCAGCATCCGCCTTGACCAGCGAATCCGAGGTCAGCGAATCGGGGGCCAACAAACCCGAGGCTTGAGAAGAGTCTGCCATAAGAGGTGACACCGTCAGCGCCAGGGAAGAAACCCCTGCGATACAGAACAAGCGTAATCCTATCTTCATAATTCCTCCTTTTTTTAGCTTTTCTTCGCTCCTTGATCGTTCACCGACGCTTTATAGTCTTCCGCCGCCACCGCCGCCTGCTCCACCTGCTCCGCCGGCTCCGCCGGCCCCACCGCCACCGCCGACATCAGTGCCTGAGACATCACCATCAGGAGCCCTTTCGATTCC
Organism: Nitrospira sp.; assembly: GCA_002634385.1. Lineage (GTDB taxonomy): Bacteria > Nitrospirota > Thermodesulfovibrionia > Thermodesulfovibrionales > Dissulfurispiraceae > Nitrobium > Nitrobium versatile. The sequence continues at coordinate 14,679 of NSJL01000012.1, read as the reverse complement.
CCCCGTGTTCCCGCTTCCCACGTCAGGACCTCCCTGCTGCACATCGCCCCGGGGAGTCCCGGTGTCGGCAGGGCTGTTTGCGGCGCCATTCATGCTGTTTGCAGCACCGTTCATCCTGTCGGTTTCGCCCCGGATCGTCCCGTTGTCCATTGTGCGGTTGGAAGCACCATTCATGCTGTCGCCGCCCCGAATCGTTCCGCTGTCGGTCGTACCGTCGGCACCAGGAGCGGGCAGCCCCGTCCCTCCTGCTCCTCCGGTCGCACCACCCGGTGTGCTGCCTCCCGGTTGCCTGCCGCCGGGGCCGCCGGGGTCACCGGTTTCGTGTTCGCTACTGCCCCGGGGAGTCCCGGTGCCGGCAGGGCTGTTTGCGGCGCCATTCATGCTGTTTGCAGCACCATTCATCCTGCCGCTTTCGCCCCGGATCGTCCCGTTGTCCATTGTGCGGTTGGAAGCACCATTCATGCTGTCGCCGCCCCGAATCGTTCCGCTGTCGGTGCTACTGCCGGCGCTTCCGGCCGAGGATCCCCCGTACTGTCCGCTGTCAGCGGCGAAGGATACTGCCGGCACGAAAGAAACCATTGATACAACCATGCATGCGGCAAAAAGGCGCTTTACTGTCTTCATTCTTGTCCTCCTCGTGCTTTTCGATTCAGGTTTTTCAAAAAAGTAGCCGGTCGACGTCTGTCTGAATACGACTGTCCTGAGCCTGCCATGGTAGTGTCTGTGATGATCGCGTGGAGCAACCTGCCCCCTCCGGACAGGAGGCCGGGGGGATCCTTCCTTTTAAAGCCGTCCCTGAAGATTTTTACAAGCCGTCCCTGAAACCGTCCCTGAAACCGTCGCTGTAGCCGTCCCTGTAACCGTTCCTCAAAGCTCCATCCTGCGTGGTGGCGTCAGGCATCATGCCGCCCCTAGCCGCCCCCCCCATCATGGAGCCGTGCTCCCGGGCGCTTTTGTTGAATCCATCCGTATATCCCTCGCTGTATCCGTCGCTATATCCGCGCCGGTACTCGTTTCGTATCCCTCCCGCTGCGGGGCTCTCCATGGCACCTCCCATGGTCCCGCCCCGCATGGCATCACCTTGCTGCATAGTGCCTCTTTGAGTTCCTTCCATAGGCCTGTCCTTTACCACACCCGGCTCATCCCACTGGTGAATTCCGTCGCCCTCCCTTGCTCCGGACGGGGCGGGAGCGCCTTCCATCTGCTCTCTACCCCGGGAGGTTTCATCGGAGGGGAGGTCCGTAGTCCCGCGAGGAGTAACCTCCCTGCCCGGGACAATTATCCCTGTACCTGCCGCTCCTCCTGTCGTCCCTCCCGGTGCACTGCCTCCCAGTTGACTGCCGCCGGGAGCGCCGGTTACAGCACCCCCATACTGTCCGCCGTCAGCGGCAAGGGCCGTTTGCGCCGCTGTTGCCACTACCAACGCGCTCATGCACACAACCAGGCGTTTTAATCCCCTCATGATGAATCCTCCTTATGGCTTTTCGCATTCCCGAAGCAACTTGTATGCCAGAGAGGACCTTTTGGGCGGGAACACCCCTACAGGGAGACCTCAACTGATTTGTAATTAATCCCCCTTTTCGGAAAATGCCGCTTTGCAGTACGGGAAAAGCACAAAGAGAACGCGTACTGCTGCACCATAAAGATGTAGTGTGTCATGACACAGAAGTGTGGCGGCACGGTTTTGTGCCGTGCAACAAGGGGGTGGCGGAGTGTGGTATTATATTCCCCGTTGTAAGACGATGCTATGGAAAGGAGATGGATCATGCGTGACATGCGCGAAATCAAGCAGGAAAGATGGACCTCACGGGTGGCCCTCTCAACAGCCCTGGTGGCCATTCTTGCTGCCATCGCCACCCTCTATATCGGGAAATTCTCCTCCCGCACCCTCCTTGCGCAGGGTCAGGAGACGGATCAATGGGCATACTACCAGGCGAAGAGTATCAAGCAGCACACCTTCGCCCTTCAAAAACAGCACCTTGAGCTGGAGCTCATGGTGCAACAGGAAAAGCTTACGCAGGAGATGGAAGAGAGATACCGAAAGGTCATCGCAGACTGCGAGGAAAACGTACAGCGCTATGAAAAGGAAAAGGCGGAGATCAAAGCCAGGGCCGAGGAGCTGTCAAGACTGAAGCAGCATACGCAGAGGCGTTCGGGGAACTTCGGTTACAGCCTCATTTTCCTCCAGATCACCATTATGCTCTTTTCCCTATCCCTGATCACCAAAAGAAAGCCGCTCTGGTTCCTTGGGATACTCGGCGCCCTGGGAGGAATTTTCTTCTTCCTGAACGGATTCCATCTTTTCCTGTAACCGGGAAGAGGGCACGGAATCCCTTTTTCCCGCAGGGTATCAGAAGTAGGGACACTTCCTGGCTCTCCCCCGCAGGGTATGGACCAGTGCCTTTAGCTCATGCTTTTCCTGAGGGATAAGGCCGGAGAATTTGACGGCAAACTCGATGTACTCCGAATCGGGATCCGTTCCCGCAATCTGAATCCTTACTACCGTCCCATAGACCTTGAAGATTCTCTCCTCGCCATGGAGCCGTACCCCCACCGCCACCTTTCCAAAGAGTCCGGGAAGGGCGCTGTGATGATGAAACCTCCCGAGGAGTCCATTCATGCTTATGTTGACCAGCTGCCCCGAAGCATTGCAGGAAGGAGACTTCAGCACCACGTCTCCCGTTTCGCCGAACCTCCTGAAATCCCGGCTCTCGATTTCGATGGCGATAGGTTTCGGCCTATGGACCAGTTCGTATTTCATAGTCTCATTGTAGAATACTTGCACGAAATTGTGAAGACCCTAAGACAGCCGCAACCCGGGTATATACCTCGTCCACCGGCAGGGACGAGAGAGAGTCGCAGGGGTATCCCGCATCGATAACCTGAGCCCGGAGACCCACGGGCCTCCAGAGGTACGGGTCCGTCGGGCCGAAAAGGGCGATGCACTCCCCCCCCACCGCTGCAGCGAGGTGGGTGACGCCGGAATCGTTGCCGATATAGAGAGTGCAGCTGCTCAACAAGGCGGCGACGACCACTAATTCTTCTCCGGGGATGAGAAGGGATCTGTCGCGGCTGCGCACAAAGTCCCTTATTCTCTCTCTTTTTTCCGTATCCTCAGCCGGCCCCGAGAGGAAAAGGAGGAAAGTACCGTGCTCCTGCCGTACCCTTTCCGCCAGGGCAAAATAGCTCTCCAGCGGCCAGCATTTTTTCCGGCCTCCGCTGCCGGGATGGATTGCAACCAGACGATCCCTCCCCCTCTTATATCCTGCTCCCGCCAATAAATCTTCAGCCCTCGCTACGGATGCGGGAGGGATTTCCAGTACGGGATACGGATGCTCCCGTCCGCTTCCGCCCCATGCCTGTTCAAACCTGAATTCCGCCACGTGTTTCCTTACGTCCGCAGGCGGAATAGTGAGAATCGTCCGCATACAGGGAATTACTCTTCCGAGGGAAGCAGCCAGGGGTGAGTCTCCCCTGGAGGTGAAGAGAAAAGCGCGGTCGAACTGCGCCAGAAATTCCCCTGTTTTCCCTTCTGTTGACGCAGCGTAAAGCGGGGAGTACAGGACGCTGTCCGCAAAAGAAATCCCGTCGGCGTATCCTGTCTCTTTCATCAGCTTTACTACGTCGGATCGCCCCGCAAGATGGACATGCCCGGCTCCGGCCCGTATCGCCCCGATGCAGGGGAGAGAGAGAAGCATATCGCCGAGGGCGCCATCATGATGAATGAAAGTTCTTCCTCTGACCGGCTGATTTTCGTCCATAAGAAAAAAATAGAGGATAGCGTGCCGTGCCGTCAAGCACGCCGGAAATCGCCCGCATGAGGAAACCTCTCTAAGGGAGGAGCGGCCTTTACCTGCGCCACTCGCTTTTCCATAGAACCGTGGAGCCTGTCCTTTGCCCCCAGCGGCAGCCGGCGACTGCCGTTCCCTACCCTTCTCAGGGCAACGCATCTAAATGGCAGGTCAGTATGTATCCCCTTGCGATTGCTTCGCTCCGCTCCTAATGACGCGCAGGGTCATTTTAGAAAGAATCCCTGCTGCCCCGGGGATCAGGGGCTCGCAATGACAGGGAAGTGATCCCTCTCTTCTGTTTCTCTTCTGTTTTTTCTGCCTCACCTACTGCCTCTCTACTGCCGTATCTGCTACCGTATCTGCTGTCTCACCCTGCCTTCCTCTGTCTCTCCTCCTGTCTTTGTCATTGCGAAGGGCCGCACCCTGAAGATTCCCGTCGTTCTCCCTTGCATCGCTCTTTTGATGCGTTTGCCCTGATACCCCTCTCCTATACTCTTCCTCTTAATTTTCATATACTTTAAGTACAGTTTCCTTGCCATACTTTATTTCAGAAGCGCTATGGAAGAGAAAGACATATCAAAAAGAAAGTTAATGGAGGAGCTTGAGTCCCTGCAGCAGAGGATCAGGTATCTGACGGAATGCGAAACGAGGTGCAAGGGAATACGGCAGCAGATACGGCACCTCGCCTCCTTTCCGCAGTTGAACCCCAATCCCATCCTCGAGCTGGATTCCTCCGGGAAGATCACATACTGCAACAGTGCGACGAGCGAAATCCTCAAGGCGCTGGGGCATGCCGGAGAGGGGGCCTTGTTCCTGCCCGGGGATTTCGGCGAGATCCTGGAGGCGCTGAGAAAGGGAAAAAGAGGGCTGTATTACCGCGAAGTAGCCATAGGGAATCTGGTATTCGGAGACCATATCTATCTCGTCCCGCAACTCGACACCATACGCATTTATGCATATGATATCTCCCGCTATAAGGAGGCGCAGAGGGCACTTGCCGAATCGAAGGAAAACCTCCGCACCATTCTCGACAATGTCCACGAGGCGATCTTCATTCACGGCCTGGACGGAACGATACTCGATGTGAACAAGAAAATGCTCGAAATGTACGGGGTCACCCGTGAAAAGGCCCTCGGGCTCTCCATAAAGGATGACTATTCCGCCCCCGGGAGCCCCGTTGAGGTACTCCCCCTCCTCTGGGAACGCATCATTGCAGGGGAGAGCCGGCTTTTCGAATGGAAAGCCCGGCGGCCACGGGACGGCTCCACCTTCGATGCGGAGGTGTTTCTTCGCAAGATCACCCTGAGACACAGGGATGTCATTCTGGCCGCGGTGCGGGATATTACCGAACGCAAGAATGCGGAGGAGATGCTCCGCAAGGCGCATGACGAGCTGGAAGCGCGGGTCCGGGAGCGGACTGCGGAGCTTGCCGCAAGCAACGAGAGGCTGCGCAGCGTGCTCAGCAGCATTACCGATGCGTACTTTTCCATCGACTCCCGGGGGCGGATTGCCGAGCTGAACGCCGCTGCGGAGCGGCTTTTCGGCCATCCGGCTCACCGCTTCCTGGGCAAGAGGATAGAGGAAGCATGCCCGGAGGCGGAAGGCTCGGAGCTTTACCGGCAGTGCCGTGCCGCAATGGAGGAGAGGCGTCCCGCCCACTTCGAAGGACTCTTGCCAGCCTCCGGGCTTTGGGTGGAGATGCATATGTACCCGGGGGAGGGGCGCTTCGACGTCTATTTCCGCGATATCACCGGACGGAAGAGAGATGAAGCAGCCCTCCGGGAAAGTGAAAGGAGCAAACAGCTCATCATGGATTCGGTCCCTGCGCTGATCGCCTATGTCGACCGCGACCAGAGATACCGCTTCGTCAACCGGCAATACGCCGCATATCATCACCGCCCCGCTTTGGAAATCCTTGGAAGACACATCAGGGAGGTCCTGGGAGAAGCGAGATATCATGCCATAGAAGAGCATCTAAAGGCGGCATTGAAAGGGGAGAAGGTCTCCTACGAAAGGGCTGTTTCCCATGAGGAAAAAGAGAGATACCTTCAAGTGGAATACGTGCCGCACAGGGGAGAGGACGGCTCCATCGTCGGCATTTTCGCTTTCATGCACGACATCACCGAAACAAAGAGAGCGGAGGAATTCATGCGGCACCAGGCCTCCCACGACCTTCTCACCGGGTTGCCCAACAGGGCTCTCTTCCTGGACCACCTCACTCTAGAGCTCGCCCAGTCCCATCGCACCCGCAGAATACTCGCCGTATTGTTCCTGGACCTGGACCGCTTCAAGGAAGTCAATGATACCCTGGGCCACAACGCAGGCGATCAACTGCTCCGGGAAGTTGCCGGGAGGCTGAAGGCATGTCTCCGTGAATCCGACACCGTCGCCCGTATCGGCGGGGACGAATTCAACATCCTGCTCACGGATATCGAACGCGTTGAAAGCGTGGCGGTGACGGTACGGAAAATCATCTCGGTCTTCCGGAAGCCTTTCTTCATCAAAGGCCGCAATCTCTCCGTGACCGCCAGCATCGGGGTCAGCCTCTACCCCGACGACGGCAGCAACGCGGAGGTCCTGATCAGGAATGCCGATACCGCCATGTACCATGCGAAGGAGCGGGGCAGGAACAACTACCGGTTTTACAACCCGGATATGAGTGCCCGGGACGCCGAAAGAACGCTGATCGAGAAAGACTTGCGCCATATGATGGAGCGCGGGGAATGGGTGCTCTACTACCAGCCCCAGATCGAGATATCTACCCGGCGCATTATCAGCGCGGAAGCGCTGCTGCGCTGGAAACACCCCGAGAGAGGCCTGCTTGTCCCGGCTCAATTCCTGCCCCAGACCGAAGAGACGGGGCTCATCACCCCGCTCGGTGAGACGGTGCTGCGCACCGCCTGCGCTCAGAACAGGAAATGGCAGGACGCCGGCTATCCTCCTCTTCGGATAACGGTCAATCTTTCCGCACGGCAGTTCCGGCAGCCGGACATCGCAGAGACAGTAGAGAAAATACTCCATGATACCTGCCTCAGTCCCGAATTCCTCGAGCTGGAAATTGCCGAAAGCGCCGCCATGCAGAGCATCGAATACACGGCGGAGACCCTGAACAAACTGTCCGCCACGGGGGTAAGAGTCTCCCTCGATGACTTCGGCACAGGATGCTCCTCGCTCAGGAACCTCAAAAAATTGCCCCTCCGGAAGATCAAGATCGATAAGACCCTCATCGAAGAGCTTACGAGGGACCCCGACTACCGGACCATCGTCAGTGCGGTGATCACCATGGCCCACAGTCTGAGCCTCGATGTGGCGGCTGAAGGGGTGGAAACGGACGAACAGCTATCGTTCCTTGCTTCCAGCCGCTGCGATGAGGCGCAGGGCTACCTCTTCAACAGGCCGCTCCCCCCGGAGAGCTTCGAGCAGTTGCTGGCGCTGCACAAATGAAGAGCGTTACAAAGCTCTGAACTCATAGGTAGGGGAGTCCGTTTTCTCGAGGCCCTCCTCCGTATCCGGCAGACAGAGGCATTTCCACCCGTTCTTGCCATGCTCCATTTTCACCAACTCGCCGCCTCTCTTCTTTCTCCCCTCCCCCGAGATCCCTTCGACATGCCCGTCTCTCCGGTAAATAAAGAGGACGGTACCGGTACGCACATTTTTCCATAACTGCCCGGGTGCCGGGTGTATCGTATCCGACAGGTATTCCACCATAATGAGTCCTCCTCGCAGCAAATTTTCTCCTCTCCATAACGAACAGGGAAGGCTACAAACGTCCCCTATACCGCCTCCTCCCCGCGCTGTCCCGTCCTGATCCTCACCGATTCTTCGACACGGAACACGAATATCTTCCCATCTCCGATCTTGCCCGTTTTCGCCCTCTCTTCGACCACCCTTACCGCCTCGTCCACCAGACAGTCGGGAAGGATCATCTCGATTTTTATCTTAGGGATATAGTCCACCACGTATTCTGCGCCGCGGTACAATTCCGTATGTCCCTTCTGCCTTCCGAACCCCTTCACCTCCGATATCGTCATCCCCCGGATACCGAGGGCGGTAAGAGCGTCCCTCACCTCATCCAATTTGAAGGGCTTGATAATCGCTTCAATTTTCTTCATCCCCTCTCCTTTGCCCCCCTAAAAAAGGTGCAATACCGCATACACAGCGGGCACCGATGCACAGGGGGGACCACCCCCTTCCGGACATTTCGGAACAGCCGCTCCTCTTGTATGCACCGGCACCCCGTCTTGAAACGGACCCCACCCGTTGCGCAGGGGTCCGTCTTTTCCAATGCACAGGTCCCGTTCACGAGCGAAGCGCACTCTCAGGCGTTGAGTATTCCGAGTGCCTCCTCCCGGTATGAGTCCATCAGGTACGGGATCCCGGTGACCTTGGCGCATTCCTCGGTAAGGGACATAAGCTCGTTTCTCGTAATCGAATCGATGGTAAAGCACCGGGCCCCCGCCATCAACTGCTGCAACCCGACCTTGATCTTCTGTGAGTAGCTGTAGATACCGATCGCGCCCAGGGGGATGTTGCGGATCTCCTCGTTGCCCACGAGTTTTTTTACGTCCTCATAGTTGACGAAGATCTCTTCTACGGTGGACCCGTATTCGCTGACTGTCTTCGGGAGGTCGTTCTCTTTCATCCAGAGCGCGATGTTCTTTCCGACCATGCCGGGAATCATCAACGCGCGTCCCATACAAACGGCCTTGGTAAAAGGAGCGCCCAGTGCCAGCACCTTGAAGACCCCGTCCTCGCTGCTGAAACCGCCCGCAAAGGCGAGATCGGGAACCCTCTCCCCCCTGCCGGCGAGTATTCTGCTGAATTCGTATGCTGCGGAGTGTAAATAGAGGGAGGGCATCCCCCATTCCTCCATCATACGCCACGGGCTCATTCCGGTGCCCCCGGGAGCGCCGTCAATGGTCAGGAGGTCGATGCCGGCCCGGGAGCTCCATTTCAGCGCCATTGCCAGCTCCCGCAGGCCGTATGCACCGGTCTTCAGCGTAATCCGCTTGAACCCGAGCTTCCTCAGCCTCTCGACTTCGGCGTAGAAGCTCTCTTCATCGATGAATCCAAGCCGGCTGTGGCGCTCGAACTCCTTGATCGCCTTGTCCCTGAAAGCAGCCTGGACAACAGGATCGGACGGATCGGGGGTGACTATGTAGCCCCGCCTCTGCAGCTCGAGGGCGCGCTCAAGGGAGCTCACCTTGATCTCTCCGCCGATACATTTCGCTCCCTGGCCCCACTTCAGCTCGATCGTTTCGAGCCCATGCCTGTCGATAATATATTCGGCCACTCCCAGGCGGGTATCTTCCACGTTCATCTGCACAAGGATCTCGCCGTACCCCGAGTGATAACGGCGGTATGTTTCAATCCTGCGGTCCATATCGGGAGCCTTTTTCACCTTTTTCCCGCCGCTCAGCTCGAGGGCGGGGTCAATACCGCATACATTCTCCCCGCAAACAATGGTAATCCCGGAGATTGCCGCCCCGACCGCAAAATGCTCCCAGTTCTTGCGCGCGATTTCGGTGGAGCCGAGGGCGCCGGTAAACACCGGCACTTTCATCTTCACCTTCCGGTCCCATCCATAGGAGGTTTCGGTATTTGCGTTCGGGAAGCGGGCGGTGTCGGGATCTCCCTTCTGCCCGCCGGGAAGACCTTTGGCGCCGAGCGCGTACCCGTGGATATTCAGGTGAGAATAGTCGACGGGATATTCCTTGTCGCCCCCGGCGGTTACGGTGCCGAAGGGTCCCGGATAGAGTAGCTCTCTTCCCCTGAACGTCGCCTTGAAGACTTCGCAATTACCCCTGCACCCGTCGATACACCGCGTACAGAGACCGCTCATCGGTGAGACATTTCGTGAACGGTTGGCTGTTCTCGTCGCGTCATTGGCATTCGGTTGCTGCAAATTCATTTTTTCCTCCTTGCTTCTGCATTTTTATAAACCGATTTATCACGGAAACAAAATCTTCTCCTGTCGTTTCTTTTTACACTCTTCACCTCTTTTTAGTAATTATTAATTAAAAAATGCTTACATTAAGTATTAATAAATAAAAAGGACAAAAAAAACACCGGCGTCTTTCTCCCGGATAAGAAGATGGCCCAATGCTCTTTCCCTCTCACCACACTGCAAGCAATTCAGCTTCATCACCTCCTTCGTTTTTCCACTGGGACGGCATTACTTCTTTGAGATAGATACTATCCCCGGGGTAGAGTATTTCCGTCCTTCCCTCTACGGTGACCGACACCACGCCCCGGACAACGTAGATGAATTCGGGTCCTTTCAAGGGTTGAAAATGTCTCCTCAAGACTGCTCCTGCGGGAAGTACCACGCCCCGTGCGGACATCCTCTCATCGGAGACTATCGTGTATCCCTTTATCCCTTCACCAAGGGAGGTGAGGGTCGATACGGCCGACTCCCTCCGGAAAAGCCACGGAAGGTCCCTTTCGCCCTCTTCCTCCAGAAATTGCGCGGGGTTCGCGCCGAGGGCCCTGCAGATTTGCATAAAGGAATTCAGGGACGGGCTTATCTGATTGTTCTCCAGCTGGGAGATGAAGCTGGCGGTAACGTCCACCTTATCGGCGAGCTCTTTCTGGCTCATGCCCGCCTTGATGCGCAACGCCTTCAGCCTGCCGCCCAGACCGGTGGAAGGTTCCTTTTTGAGAGAGGTAATGGAGATATCTCCGTCCGAAATCGTATAAATATGCGGCTTGAAGGCCTCCCTGTCCTGCCTGCCCGACAGCTTTACGGCCTTGATATACAGCTTGTCCCGCCGTACATACAGGTCAAAGACATCCTGTGTTATATGCCGCAGATTCGCCTTGAATTTCTGGCTGTGCGCCTCTTTTTCGAGTATCCAGTAGGCGACGGTGGCGAGGTCGTAGAGGCGCGGGCACATATAAGTGAAAAACTGGTACGTGCTGTTCTCATCACTCCAGAGGTCCTGCATGCCGGTAAGGCTGTCGAAGACATAACGGGCACCCGGGGGAAGGCTGTCTTCTATCTCGTTAAGGGTCGCCGTAAACTCGTCGATATTGCGGGGATTGCCGATCCGGACGACAGTGCAGCTCTGGGGCTTGTCATAAAACCTGAGAAATGTCGCGTCGCTCTTCCCCTTGCCCGCGGTAAAGCCGTCGACCAGCACAAAGTGCTCCCTGCCGAGATCGAGGAGGTCGTCCAGGTCGTTGAGAACGCTCTGCGGAGATCTGTTGAAACTGACATAGATGACCTTTTGTGAATCCTCGAAGGACTGCCGGATAAAGCTGAGGATAAAAACATCGTGCGCCGTGCCTGCATCGACCTCCCAGACCACATTATCGCCCACATAGAGGGAGTCGATGAGACCATCGAATGCCTTTATTCCCGTAGATATCTTCGACATGGTAAACAGATGCGAGACGCCTATTGACTTTAGCCAATCATGACATTTTTGTCAAGCAAGCGATGACAACAGCAAGCGGTTGAACTGAAGTGTGATGAGAAGTGAGGGCACGTACCCCCTGGCAGGGGAGTGTCAGCAAAGAGCATCGCTCGCACGGGAGATTTCTGCGTCTCTTCCTAATGCACTCTGAACAATGCGCTCCCCTTCGGGAGGGGTCGGGGCAGGGGGATTCGATGTCCTTGCACTGCGCAGGATTACCGTATTCCCTTGCGGATGTCTGTTGTCTGATACCCGTCTCCTCCGGGGAGACTCACCCCTGACTCCTACTCTCCGTGTCAGGGAGTCGTGAAGTCCTTCGCTCCCCGACCTCTTGTTCTGCCTCTCTACCGCTCACTCCGTTACCACAGCGCAAACTCGCTTCCGCTCAAACATGCGCTGTGGTGGCCACTCCGTTTCACGAAGAGAGGAGACGAACAAGAGCTAAGGTCCGCTCAGAACTCCCCTCCTCCCCTCTCTGAGAGAGGGAGCACTCACCCCCTGTCCCCTGGTTTATTCTTGTCAAGGACTCCCCTCTTCTTCATCATGCATGCCCATCAAACATGCATTCCTTTCTGGGGAGAGAGAGAAAGAGGGGGTCCCTCTCCCCTCTCTTTTCTTCTGTCGTCATCCCGGCGGATCCTCTGAGCCGGGATCCAGTCCTTTTCCGAAAGACTCTGGTTTAAAGACTCTGGACCCCGGCTTTCGCCGGGGTGACGGCTTTGAAGGATTCTGACTTTCTCCGGGGTGACGGAGTAGAGGGGCTCCGGCTTTCTCCCTGAGTGACGGATTCATAGTAGATGTACACGAGGGGGGGGAAGGCTCTTTCTGCTGCGAGGGTCCGGCATAGCAGAGGTGGCCGTACACAGGGAAGACACGTCTGCCCCCATTGTATGCTTGAAGAGAAGAGAGGGGAGATATCGGAAAGAGAGGAGACCCTGAGATAAAGGAGGAATTCGCTCGCAAAGAAAAAAGAGGGTACCCCCTTGCCCCATGCCAGAGGATTCCTATTCAAAAGGGAATGCCTTGAAGCGGCTCCGTCGGCCCGGGCGTCATTACCTCAGAGCAGGGGGACGGTGGAGTCATAGCTTCCCCTTAGCCCCCTACCAGAGAACCCTGTTCAGAATCGCTCCTCCCCCCTGCTGTGCCTCCCCCTCCCCTGTAATCCTTCCTCTCGCCCTGTGGAATGAATTCCCCTCAGTCGACGGATCAGCGGGCTTCGCATTTCTCTCTTGACAAGAAAGAGGTTTTTAGTATACAAATGTATATATTGACTGTCTGAAAACAGCAGCCCATACCCCGCATCCCTTCGGAAGAGGCGGGATTCTCACAGGAGAGAGGGGCGGAAGGGAGGGGAGTGAATGCGCGTAGGAGAGAACATCAGTGTCCTTGCCTCATTCAGCATGCCTTTCAGAATAAAGCCGGTGCGCTTTACATGGACAGGAAGGCTGTTCGAGGTGAAAGAGATTACCTACACATGGAAGACGCGGGAGGGGCAGAGGGAGATCTATCACTTCTCCGTGACGGACGGGAGGACTCTCTACGAGCTCACCTTCGATACCCGTTCACTGCTCTGGATGCTGGAGAGGCTCGAAGCGTAACAGCACGTACCCCTTCACGAGCAGAAACAGGGGAGGAAAGAGAATAAGCATCGTCCGCTATGGAAAAGATCATCCTCTGTATCGATATGGACGCCTTTTTCGCATCCGTGGAGCAGCAGGTTAACCCCCGGCTCCGGGGGAAGCCCATCGCGGTCATCGGCTCCGGCGCGCGCACGGTCGTCACCACCCGCTCCTACGAGGCGCGGAAATACGGCGTGAAGACCGGGATGAATATCTACGAGGCGCGGCAGCTCTGCCCGCACCTCATCCTCGTGGTGGGAGACAACGAAAAGTATACCCATACATGCATCGAACTGGAAAAGGTGTACCGCCGTTTCACCCCCGACGTGGAGGTCTACTCCATCGACGAAGCCTTTCTCGACATCACTACGACGCACCACCTCTTCGGCGGCCCCGTAGCCATCGGTGCTGAAATAAAGAAGTGTATACGGGAGGTATTCGGAATCAGCTGTACCGTGGGGATCGCCCCCACTTTTCTCCTGGCAAAGCTCGCCAGCGATCTCTCCAAACCTGACGGATTGCGGTGGATCAGGGCTATGGACGCACCTTCCGTTCTGGAAGATATCCCGGTGAAGGAGCTATGGGGGATAGGCTCCCGGACCGCCGAAAACCTTGCCTCCCTGGGGATACGAACATGCGGGGAACTGGGCAGGGCCCCGGTGAGTCTCCTGCGGAACAGGTTCGGCATTATCGGAGAGACATTGAAGGACATGGGAAGGGGCCTCTGCAACAGGTCACTCGTCACACGGGAGGAAGACCCGAAGTCCATCGGCCACAGCATAACCCTTCCGAGGGACATCATGGACAGGAAGGAAATAGAGAGCACCCTCCTGAAACTGTGCGAGATGGTGGGGAGAAGGGCGCGGAAATACGGGTTCATGGGGAGGACAGTCTCCCTCACCCTGCGGTATCCGGACTTCGAGACCTTCACGAGGCAGAACACCCTTTCCTGTCCCACCAACGATACGCGGAGTATTTATGATCGGTCCCTGGAGATACTGAACGGTGTCCGCCTCAGGGACAGTGTGCGCCTGCTTGGTGTCTGCCTCTCCCACCTTGTGCAGGACAGGGATCAAATGTACCTGCTGGCGGACGTGGAAAAGCAGCGCTCCCTTCTCCGGGCCATGGATGCGATCAACGACAAGTACGGGGAATTCAAGATCATGCACGCCTCCTACCTCAAACAGGCAGAGCCCCCGGGAGTAATTTCCCCCGCGTGGAGGACGTCGGGGGTCAAGAATATAAAAGTGAAGTAAGCGTCCGGGAAAAGGGGCTGCCTCCCCCCCGTCCCTTGCTTTTTTCGGGGAGAGAAAGTAGTATGCTGTATGCGTATGCACCCGGTATCCCACAAATACCCCTGGCACCTGGCAGCCATATTCATCGTTCTCGTTCTTGCCAACATCTCACTAGGGTATCTCTTCTACAACAATCAGAAAGCACACATCAAAAGAGAAAGGCAGGAGGACCTGCTGGCAGTTGCCGATCTGAAAGCGAGCCAGATCGCCACCTGGCGGAAAGAGCGTCTTGCTGATGCGGAACATATCCTCGAAACATCGCTGATCGTCCGCCAGGTACAAAGCTGGCTTCGGCATCCGGGGTCTCCGGAAGTCGGGAGGGAGATCTTTCGATGGATGCAGTCCCTGCAGCGGCATTATCGCTATGGGAGCATCTTCCTCCTCGATGCGAAGGGAGAGTGCCGGATATCAAGCCCTGAGGACGGTAAAACAGTGAAACCGGGGGACAGGGAGCTCGCCGAAGAGGCGCTGAAGACAGGAAAAGTAATTTTTTCCGATCTCCATTACAGCGGAACAACACGGGAAATCCGTCTTGCCCTTGCGGTTCCCCTCCCCC
>NSJL01000065.1 GCA_002634385.1 Nitrospira sp. | reverse complement strand
CCATAGCGCCATCGGCTATATTGCTCCTGCCGACAAGCTCAACGGCAGAGAACAGGAGATTTTCAAAGAGCGGGATCAAAAACTGGAAGCCGCCAGAGAGCAGCGCAGAGTCAAAAGGCGGCAGGAACACCAAAGCTCAGGAGAGCATTGCTCTTCCTTAACTCATGCGGCATGAAAATCCATTTACGCCTGAGGCAAAACAGCCTGAAGTGTTGTTGGACGAGGGACTGGCTAAAACAATCGAGTACTTTAGGAATCTCGTTTAGAAATTCAGACTGTTTTATAACGAAAAGCTTTGCAGTATGCCCCATGGCTTGCCACGGGGATGAATGCATGCCTTGCCCAGAGGGTAAATAGGGAGACGGGAAGTTTCCCTATTCCACAAAGGCCCTTGCGGCGGAGCGGGGTGGTGTACAATGAAGGATGGCACTGAAAAGGGCGAGTCATGCGGTCTACGACACGAGCTATCATCTGGTATGGTGTCCGAAATATCGGAAGAAGCTTTTTGAGGAACAAGAGGTACGGAGTCGGGCGGAACAATTGATCCGGGAAATATGCCAGGAGTATGGTTTTGAAATAGAGGAAATGGAAGTGGCAGAGGACCATGTGCATCTGCTTGTTTCATTTCCGCCGAAGCGCTCCATAGGAGAGGTGGTCAGGATCATAAAGAGTGTAAGCGCTCGGGAATTGTTCCGAGAGTTTCCACGGCTGAAAAAGAGGTTGTGGGCAGGACAATTGTGGGAAGACGGCTATTTCGCCCGTACCGTAGGAGACCGGATGACGCGGCAGATTATCGAAAAGTACATCAAGAGTCATCGGGATCTGGAGCAAGGGCCTGCGCAGCTGTCCTTTTAGCTGCGCCTAAGATGCCCCGTGGCTTGCCACGGGGAGCTTCACTATTCATAATGGAGGACGAAAGGGATTTGAAAAAAGTACTAATCACTGGCGCTGATGGTTTTATAGGCTCACATTTAACGGAAGAGTTTGTTAGGCGAGGATATGGCGTCCGTGCATTTGTGCATTACAACTCATTCAACTCCTGGGGATGGCTGGATCACTCTGAACCGGAGATTCTCAAATCCCTTGAAGTCTTTGCTGGTGATATCCGTGATCCTCATGGTGTAAAGAAAGCAATGGAAGGCTGCGATATAGTCATGCACCTTGCGGCACTGATTGCTATTCCGTACTCATATCATTCTCCAGACACCTATGTCGATACTAATATTAAAGGGACACTGAATGTAATTCAGGCTGCCCGTGAACTGAGCGTAGAAAAGGTGATCCATACTTCAACAAGTGAAGTTTATGGAACGGCTAAATGTGTGCCGATTACTGAAAATCATCCCTTGCAGGGTCAGTCGCCCTATTCTGCATCAAAAATTGGTGCTGACCAGATTGCGTTGTCGTTTTATACGTCTTTTAATACTCCAGTTTCTATAATTCGTCCCTTTAACACCTATGGGCCGCGTCAATCTGCACGTGCGGTAATTCCTACTGTCATAACGCAGATCGCTGATGGGAAGCGTAAGATAAAACTTGGAGCACTCCACCCCACGCGGGATTTTAACTACGTGGCAGATACCGTAAGAGGCTTTATTGCAGCTGTGGAGTCCGATCGGTCTGTAGGCGAAGTCATCAATATCGGGAGCAACTATGAGATTTCCATAAGAGATACTGTTCAGCTCATCAGTGAACTCATGGGGGCCACTATCGAGGTAGAGACTGATCAGATTCGCATACGTCCCGATAAAAGCGAAGTGGAACGACTGTGGGCTGATAATCTAAAAGCGAAGCGATTGCTGGATTGGGAACCTTGCTATGCAGGAAGAGAAGGTTTCAAGAGAGGATTGGAAGAAACGATCACTTGGTTTACCAATCCTATGAACCTAAAAGCATACAAAGCGCATCTTTACAATATATGATTAACCGTTTCGATCCTCACGTCGTACTTGCAGCCCTTAAGAGTGTACTGCCTCCGAAACAGAGTGCTGTGGCGCTTCACGAGCCTCAGTTTCGAGGGAATGAATTGCCTTATGTTAAAGAATGTATTGATACAGGGTGGGTCTCTTCGACAGGTAAATTTGTTGACAGATTTGAGAGACAGTTAGAAGAATACACAGGAGTGAAGCGGGCTGTAGCAGTAGTAAACGGTACGGCGGCTTTGCATATTTGCCTTAAATTATCCGGCGTTGAAGATGGAGACGAGGTTTTAGTTCCAACGCTGACATTTGTTGCGACGGCTAATGCAGTTACTTACTGCAAGGCAATCCCTCATTTTATAGACAGTGAAGTAAGGACATTGGGGGTTGATCCCTTTAAACTGGAAATGTATTTGACAGAAATCGCCGAAGTTCTTCATGAAGGTTGTTTTAATATGCAAACCGGACGGCGGATTAAGGCGGTTATAGCGATGCATACTTTTGGACACCCTGTAGATATTGAACCGTTAGTTGATATATGTAACCGATTTAAAATAGTTTTAATTGAAGATGCTGCCGAATCTCTTGGGTCTTACTATAAGGGAAGGCATACAGGTAGCTGGGGACTGTGTTCAGCGTTAAGCTTTAACGGGAATAAGACCGTTACTACCGGCGGCGGTGGGGCAATTCTTACGAATGACGAGGATATTGGTAAGATGGCCAAGCACATTACAACAACAGCCAAGCTGCCTCATGAATGGGCTTTTAATCACGATATGATCGGCTATAACTACAGAATGCCTAATATCAATGCAGCTCTCGGCTGTGCCCAGCTTGAGCAGTTGCCGGGTTTTTTAGAAAGGAAAAGGGCATTGGCAGAACGGTATAAAAGTACCTTTGTCGAAATAGAAGATGTAGAATTTTTCACTGAGCCTGAGTTTGCAAGGAGCAACTATTGGCTTAATGTCCTGCTGCTGAACAATGAGGATATTGATATAAGGGACATGATACTTGAAAAAACAAACAGCAATGGCATAATGACCAGACCACTCTGGACGCTGATGCATAAACTGCCGATGTTCAAACAATATCCCCGCATGGACTTGTCTACGGCAGAGAATTTAGAAAAAAGGTTAATTAATATCCCGAGCAGTGCATCTTTAGTATGAGTCAAATTGTTTGGTTCTTCCGGGAATTGAGTGGGAAAGTGGGGAGGGGTTGAATAAGGATGGGGATATATAGGAAGCTATACTCCGGAGGTAATCGTCAGAAGGAGGATAGTGGATGCAAGATAGAGAGCTGTACC
>NSJL01000046.1 GCA_002634385.1 Nitrospira sp. | reverse complement strand
ATGTGGAAGTACTATCTGCTGAGCTGTGCGGGGGCGTTCCGGGCGCGGGACCTGCAGGTCTGGCAGATAGTCCTCTCCAAAAAGGGAGTGCCCGGCGGATACCTCCCCCTGCGGTGACAGGCTCCGGACTGTCGGGCAGAGGAGGGAGCCGGGCCTCCTCTGCCCCCTCTGCGACATACCGCAGATCATCTCCTCAAACAGTATTTCCGCCCCTCTCCCGGCGCCCTTTCCGGCTCATCCTTTCTCCTGTTGCTTTTCTCTCTTACTCTTTCTTACTCATCTCCTTCTTTCTCTTTTCCTTAATAGTACTGTGTCCCTTTGTGTATCCGGAAAAAGCGGAGAAAGGGAGGAGCGGAGGAGCGGAAAGTATTGCAAAATACCGCTCTATCGATGCCGGTAGGGCCATAAATGCCGAAAAAGTGTTGAAACGAAAGGATATTGGCCTGGATTGCATAATACGGCACCCCGCAGGGGAAAACAGGAGAAAACGGCGTTTGGAAGTGGAGGGGGTTGTAATAAAAAGAAATATCCGGAGAGTTTCATACAATGCATTTCCCGGTAAGACCGCTTGTGCGGAGCGGAAGAGAGGAAAAACAAGCGGTGCGGTACCTGCTCCGGCACGGAGAAAGGGACAGGGGCGTGGGCTTGCAAAAGGAGTACTGCCCGCAGAGCGTACCGTTCGCGATATTTTCCCCTGGCGAAATGCTTGAAAAGGGGCAGGTGTACCAGGAATAGCCCCGTACAGGAATCGTTTTACGGGGAAAAGAATCTATAGATATGGTACAGAATTTGCAAAGTATTTTACGTTACTGAAAGAATCATCTCTTATTGGCGGATTCATTCCGGGGCTCCGGGGATGAGGAAAAGCGGGCCGGAAATTCCAGGGGACTGCTGGAGAGATTTTGAAGATCCCGGCGAAAGCCTCTGGCATGAAGGATGCAAGGGTGTATAGAAAGAGCATGATGCCGAATTCGGAAGAAAGGAGGTGTATCCCCCCGCTGGAGTGCACAGGCGGGTGAAGAGCAGCGGTTTGTTGCAGCGAGCAGTTAACCACTAAGAAGGATAACGAGAAGAAGGAGGAACGAGATGGGCAAGCAAGACAAGGACGCAGTTATGAGCAAGCTGCACGATGCCATTATGAATTTCAACGAGGATGAGGCGAAGAGCGCAGCCGAAGAGGCGGTAAAATCGGGGGCGGACGTCCTCAAGGCGGTAGAGGTCATGGGAGATGCCATGTCCGAGCTGGGGAAAGGGTTCGAGAAGATGGAAGTCTTCCTGCCGGAGATCGTCATGGCCTCCGGTGCGCTGAAAGAGGCGATGAAGGTCCTGCAGCCCAAGATTCTTGAGCTGGCTGCGAGCGGCCAAGGAGGAAAGAGGCGTCCCATCGTTATTATCGGGACGGTGAAGGGCGATGTCCACACCGTCGGCAAGGACATGGTGGCAACCATGATGATGACGTCGGGGTTCGATGTGGTGGACCTCGGGCATGATGTGTCTCCTTCCGCTTTTCTCGACAAGGCGAAAGAGCTGTCCGCAACCATCATTGCGGCTTCCGCTCTTATGTCCACCACCCTGCCGGTGCAGAAAGACCTTATCGACTTCCTCAACGCAAAGAACATGCGTCAGCAGTTTAAAGTCATGGTCGGCGGCGGCGTCGCCACAAAAGAGTGGGCGGAGAGAATCGGTGCCGACGGGTATGGTCAGGATGCCATCGAGGGCGTGGAGATTGCCAAGAAGCTGACTGCCTAAATGTCCTTTCGCAAGGGAGGGTAATGAGCTTTCATTAAAAAGTGCCTGACGTTCGGGCGTATAAGGAGGAGAGAAATGTCTAACACTGGTTCAAAAGGGAGATTAATGGAAGTGTGGTCCCGGGGAGAAACCGGACCTGTCTGCTTCAATACCGAATTCGATACGAAGAGGTTCTGGCCGCTGCTGAAGTCGATTACCAAGAAGTATAAGATCGAATACAATCCCAATCATATCTGCCCCACGGACGACTCTGAGCTCGATGCGCTGTGGAATGCGGGAATGGAATTTTTCCTTGAGTGCGGTATCCTGAATGTCAGTACGGAGCGTTTGATCCTGTTCCAGGAGCAGGAAGTGAAGAAGGTCCTCGAGAATGTCCACAGGGAAACCACCCTCGGCGAGGGCAAAGAGGCGTGCACGCTCAGGTGGAGGGCGCCGGAAAGCTATGACGACGGATTGAACCCTGCCGGAGCACTGGGCCGTATCCTGGGTCCCATTTCCGAAGACATCTACGAGAAGGTCTGCTGGAGCTATGCACAGGAGCCCCTCATTGATTTCGTCCACTTCCAGGGTGTCGTTTTCGAGATCAACGGCACTGCGGTCAAGCCGTTTTCTCCCTTTGAGCTCGCTTCCGAG
Source organism: Nitrospira sp. (assembly GCA_002634385.1). Classification (GTDB taxonomy): domain Bacteria; phylum Nitrospirota; class Thermodesulfovibrionia; order Thermodesulfovibrionales; family Dissulfurispiraceae; genus Nitrobium; species Nitrobium versatile. The sequence continues at coordinate 19,540 of NSJL01000046.1, read as the reverse complement.
CAGAAGAGGGTTGCTATTGTAAAGGACGTATGCCGCCGCGCCGGCAGGCCGGGCCTGTCGGACGGAGCGAGCATGCCGGTTACGACGCAGGCGGAGATGAGCGCCGCCCAGACGTGGGGCGTCAAGCAGGGGGATGTGCGTCACGTCTATGTCATGCCCCACATGAGGACCGACTACGACCAGATGTGCCGCAAGTACTTCTGGGATGAGTACGGAGCAAACACCTGGGGTATCCTGCAGTCTTTCGTCGGCGGTCTCCCCGGTGGTCCCGCCACTTCTGCGGTCAACGGTATGGCGGACCTCATCGCGTACCAGATGCTGTATGAGCCTACGGTTTGCGGCCTCTGGTCGAGTGATGCCCTCTATTTCACCAATACCAGCAAATACGCCCTCTACGTCGATAATTTCTGCGGCGCAGCCTTCCAGCGGCATGTGAAGTATCCTGCCCTGCTCGGCGGCGGCTGGCAGATGACCGCCGGCATCGGGAGCGAAGAGTACTTCTGGGAGACTGCGTGCGGAGCCATCGGCAGCACGACCCTCGGTTTCTGCACCTCGGGGGGAACGGGACACCAGAGCGGCGGTCTCGATCAGGCATGCGGGCTCGGCGCACGGTTTGCCGCCGAGGTAGGGCGCGCAGTGGGTAAGGCCCGCCTGACCCGGAAAAAGGCAAACGAATTGATGCTCCAGATCTTCCCCAAGTACCAGCCGGGGATCGATGCAAGGAACCTCCACAAGAAAGGCGGGGACTTCAGAACCGTTTATGATCTCAAGACGGTGCAGCCGAAGCCTGAGTATCTTGCCATCTATGAGAAGGTCAAGAGCGAGCTGCGGGGCATGGGATTGCCCATCGATTAATCTTCTTGTGAGATGATGTGATAAAAGGGGCGACGGCTGTACGTTCTCTCCAGGAGGGGGCGTATAGCCCGCCCCTGCAACCCGGGCGCAAGAGTAACAGGGACGGTGTGAGTGCGGGCAAGAGGAGAGAGCGCACTGCTGTGTTCCGGCGATCAGCAGAAAAAACAGGATTTCCTGCAATATAAATCATAATTTTTTTTGGAGATTGAGATGAGAAACGGAAAACGTGAAATCTTTATGAAAGCTATCCGCGGTGAAGCTACGGAAAGGCCGTCGATAGCCTGTGTGAACCAGACCGGAACCTATGAGCAGATGGAGGCGCTTGGCGTAAAATGGCCGGATGCCAATTTTGATGCCGACCTGATGGCCCGGCTGGCGATTGGTGCCCACACGATCCTTGATTTTGATGCCGTACGGGTCCCTTTCTGTCAGACGATCGAAGAGGAGGCATTGGGGTGCGGTGTGCTTATCGGCGACGATAAAAACCTTCCGAGCATCGCAACGCACCCCTATGATATCGGGATGACGCCGCATTTCCCCGAAGACTTTCTCGACCGGGGCAGGGTCAAGGTGCTGTGCAAAGCGCTGAAAAAGGTCAAGGAGGAGGTAGGGGGCGAAGTGGCTGTCATGGGAGGGGTGATCGGCCCTTTCACTATTGTCGGGGAGTTGATTGGCATCAACGATTTCCTAATTGCAACCCTCAAGAATCCGAAGATGCTGCATGAATTCCTGCGTGTTGCCACGAAAGCCGCGACGCAGCTGGCCCGGGCCTTGCTGGACGCAGGGGCCGATGCAATTTGTATTGAAGACATGCTGGCTTCCATGGATATGATAAGCCCCGCGAAATACAAAGAACTGGCGTGGCCGTGGGAGGAGGAGCTTACCAGCAGGATCTCGTCCGCCCCTGTCATTCTGCATATCTGCGGAAGGGTGAACCCGATAATCAAACATATGATCGCCACCGGGGCGACCGCGTTGAGCTTCGAGCCGAAAACGGACGTTACCGCAGTGAAGCAGGCCATTAAAGAGGAAGGAAAGCAGGTCGGGATCATCGGCGGTATTGCTACGATGGAAGATCTCTTTTTCGGAGATCCTGAAAAGGCGAAGAGTTCCGCTCTCAGGGCGGCAGAGGAAGGCTATAACGTCATAGCGCCCGGCTGCTCGATCCCCCCGGGTACCACTACGGAGACTCTGAGGGCGATGCTGCTGCGGGAAACGGAAATGCTTGGAGGGTAACGATGATCATCGGCCTGCATAGAGAGTTTACGCTCATGGTGCGCGCACTCGAAAAAGGGATTCCGGTGATTCTGGAAGGAGAGGCGGGGACCGGGAAAACCGAGATGGCGAAGGAGGCGGCAAAGCTGCTGAAAAGGCCGCTCCACCGGGTTGACGGCGACCAGGAGCTCTCCTCTCTTAAGATACAGGGCTGGTTTGACCCTCCCATGGTCCTGAGCAAGGGCTATTCATGGGATTCCTTTCTGCCCGGCCCGCTGAGCCAGGCCATGACAGAGGGAGGGATCTTCTTTTTCAACGAGGTCAACCGCGCCCCTTCGGAAACGATCAATGCGGTGCTGACCGCCCTCGATGAAAGGCTGGTCACCATCCCGCGGCTGGGGATGATCACCGCGGAGCCGGCATTCGGGTGTGTCTTTACGTGCAATCCCCTGGACCGGGTGGGGACGAACCCCCTGCCCCAGGCTTTTTTTGACCGGTGTGTCTGGTTGAGGCTCGACCATCTGCCTCTTGAGCAGGCCATGGAGGTGGTGCATCTGAGGACCGGCGAGGAAGACAGAAACCTCGTCAGGGTGATGTGCCAGATCACGGAAGGCTCCCGGAGACATCCCGATGTGGTAAAAGGCGGCTCCATACGTGCCGCCATTTTCATGGTCAAGCTGGCCTCGTCGGTCCGGCTTCAGGGGGAGGACCCCTGCGGAGAGGTGGTCCTGAAGGAGATCGCAAAGAGCGCTCTGACGAAGAAGATCCGGCTTCGGTATAACAGCGAGCTCACGGAGGAGCAGGTCGTCGAGGATGTGGTGGACCGCGTACTGGGCATCAGCAGCGAAAAAAAAAAGACGGCCTGAAGGGCACGCGTCCCCTCCCTAAAGGAGAGGAGAATCCGTCTTTTTCCGCCGGGGAGACCGGCGGCGGAGAGGAGGAGGAAAGGGAGGGGGAGGCATGCTCCTGGCTCTTCAACCCGAATGCCCCCTGCCTGTCGCTGGTACAGACATACCGCCGGAAAGGGTGCAAAGTAAGCCCGAAGATCCGGCGGATGCTGCTCAACAGGACAGTGGAAAGCCTGATGCGGGAGGGTAAGAACATCGCCTCGAAGGGAGGCATTGTAACACGCAAAACTGCTCTTCTTCCCTATGTGCCCGGATCGGAATGGGAGCTGGAAGCGACCCTCGACAGGATGGTGGCGAAGGGCTCCCTTACGACACCCGCCTATGAGGACATCCGGAGCCGCAAGATAGTCCGCTCGAAACGGTGCTTCGTGATCCTCGCGGACAAGAGCAACAGCCTGGGGCCGACCATCGATTACGTCGCCCTGGCGGTCAGCATCCTTGCGGAGGCGCTCCGGAACGAGGACTATGCGGTAGTCCTCTTTGACGACAGGATACGGGAGGTCAAGGCAGTGGGTGATTTCAAAGAGGAGAGTGATGTGCTGGAAGAGATTCTCAACGTGGAGTGCAGCGGGGCAACAAACCTGCATGCGGCCTTTGAGGAAGTGAGCCGGCAATTTGCCTCCGCCTCTTCCGGAGCCGAGGGGATCTGCGTAGTGGTGAGCGATGTCATTCCCACGGTGGGTCCGGACCCCCTTGAGGCGGCGAGTACGCTGCCCCAGATGGAAGTGCTTTACTTCCCCAACAACTCCACCGCGATCGGGGAGACCTGTGCGGATGATCTGGAAGCGTTGCCGCGGGTGCGGGTCCGGGAAATCAGAGAGCTGGGCGATATTGTCGATGCCATACAGGATATCATCTCCTTCGGCAGCCTGGAGGTCGCCCATGGATAAGGCCCGGGCTGATAAAGGCCGCCCGTGAGGCGGGCAGAAGAGGGAGAGAAGAGACGAAGCGGTTCAGGCCTGGAGCGTACTGCCCGGGGTGAACGACAAGAAGTGTACCGTCACAAGGGGGAGGGTAGGTGAACCATGGACGTGGGGAGACGGGAAAAAATGCCGGTAATTTTTGCATTAGCCCCCGGCGCGCATCGGTGGTGTGGGTGCAGCAGTACGAGAAAAATCCCCTTTTGCGGCGAATCGCACAAAGGCACGGAGTGCGCACCACAAGAATTCACGAGCAGTGAGGAAAGATGCGTGGCGCTCCGTGGTTGCCGAACTCCCTTTTGTGACGGTACCCCAGCCCCTCTTCCTTTCGGAAAGAGCCGGGAGAGGGGAGAGGAGACCCGGAATGATGTACAGTGGGGAAAGGGAAGCAACGGGGTTCACGATGCTCTATGATACGTTCCGGAGTCCTTTAGGGCTGCTGTATCTCATCTTCTGGGAGGATGCCCTTGCGGAGATCCGCTTTGAGCGGAACACCCGGGAATTGTTCCCGGCTTCCTACCGCAAGGGGCAGGCCCCCGGGCATTTCAAGGAGCAATTACGGGAGTATTTCCTGGGGAATCTGCAGAGGTTCGATGTGGATGTCGTTTTCACCCGGGGATCCGAGTTCGATATGACGGTATGGTGGTACCTGAAAGAGATCCCGTATGGCGAGACGCGAACCTATAAATGGCTTGCGCACCGTATCGGGAACCCGGGGGCGGTGCGGGCCGTAGGCCGTGCCCTCGGGAGAAACCCCCTGCCGATCGTTTTCCCCTGCCACCGGGTGATCAAATCCGACGGCTCCCTTTGCGGCTATGCCTCGGGAGTCGAGGCAAAGAGCAACCTTCTCGCTTTGGAGCGGTATGCACGGGCCAGGTAGCGCAGGGGGGACAAAGAAAGGAAGACAATGCAGACGATACAGAGCGACGAAATCAAAAGACATGCAAGGGAGTGGGGGGCGGACCTCGCAGGGGTCGCCGACCTGGAGCTCATCCGGGGTATCCGCACCAGGCCGGAGGGGCTCCTGGATCATTTTACGAGGGCTGTCAGCGTGGGTGTCCGCCTGAACGGCCCGGTTCTGGATATGATCACCGATGCGCCTATCCCCCTGTATGCCCATGTGCACCGGGTGGCGAATCAGCTCCTGGATTCTATAACGTTTCACCTGGCCGCTTTCATTATAGAAAGAGGGTATGATGCGGTGCCGGTACCGGCATCCGAGGCAGCCGTTCTTGCCGAGAAGCTCGATACGAAGGGGAAGGATTCCCTGGACTGGGATCCGCTGACCTCCTCCACGCTGCCCAGCAAAGCGGTGGCGCGGGCCGCCGGGTTGGGCTGGTTCGGAAAGAGCCTGCTCATCGTCAACCCCGCTATAGGCCCGCGATTCAGGCATGCCTCGGTCATCACCACCATGCCCCTGACCCCGGATACTCCTCTCAAAAGCAGGTGTGGCGCCTGCATGGAATGTGTCAATGCCTGTCCTGTACAGGCGATACGGGGTTTGACCTTCGAGGGAGTGCCCCCCGCGCGGGAAGAGGTCCTCGACTTCCCCCGGTGCCGGGAGACACTCTGGCTTACGTTCAAGAATATACCCGGAGTGGGGTATCCGATATGCGGGGTATGCATGTCTGTCTGTCCCTGGGGGAAGAGAAAAGGATCCCCCGGGGGATGAGTGAGATGAGCGGGTGAGGGGTGCAGAAGATCCCTTCCCACGGTATCGATTATGGATCCGTTGTAGAGTGACCGGGCTTCCGGTATAAGCAATGCCAGCCTCCCGTTGGGGAGGGACCTCTGCCATCCCTCCCCCTTTTTTTGACGGCGGACCTGCTGAAGGGAAGAGCGCGGGCTGGCCTGCGTACTGCTGAGGGGTGCCGCCCCTGAACGATAGGTATGTGACTCTCACGGAACCCCGGGTGCAAGGGAGACAAAATTCTTCGGAAAGGGAAATATATGAAAAGCTTCGAAATAAGGAAGGCGTTTCTTGAATTCTTCAGGTCGAAACGGCATGAGTCCGTAAAAAGCTCTTCGCTCATCCCCCAGAACGATCCGTCATTACTGTTCACCACCGCCGGAATGGTGCAGTTCAAATCCCTGTTCCTCGGGGAGGAGGCAAGGTCCTATTCAAGGGCTACCACCTGCCAGAAATGCGTCAGGGCGGGCGGGAAAAGCAGCGATATAGAAAATGTGGGCCACACGGCGCGCCATCATACGTTTTTCGAGATGCTCGGCAACTTCTCCTTCGGCGACTATTTCAAGAGGGAGGCCATCACCTTCGCATGGGAGCTCATGACGGAGTGGTTTCTCCTTCCGAAGGACAGGCTCTGGGTTACGGTATTCGAGGACGACGATGAGGCGGAGAACCTCTGGGCGGAGATCGCCGGAGTCCCGCGCCACCGGATCGTGCGCATGGGCAAGAAAGACAACTTCTGGCAGATGGGCGACACGGGACCGTGCGGTCCCTGCTCGGAGATCCTCATCGACCAGGGCGAAGCGGTCGGCTGCGGAAAACCGGACTGCGCTGTCGGGTGCGATTGCGACAGGTTCCTCGAATTATGGAATCTCGTGTTCATGCAGTTCAACAGGGATCCGGAAGGGAATCTGTCCCCCCTTCCCCGGCCCAGCATCGATACCGGAATGGGCCTGGAGAGGATCGCGGCCGTCCTGCAGGGGAAATACAATAATTTCGACACCGATATCTTCGCCCCCCTCGTCTCTTCGATAGCGGACCACACCGGCGTCGGCTACCTGAAGAGCCCGGAGACGGACGTTTCGATACGGGTGATCGCCGACCATATCCGCTCGATAACGCTGCTCCTCGCCGATGGTCTTATGCCCTCGAACGAGTGGAGGGGGTATGTCCTCCGGCGCATCATACGGAGGGCATCGAGGCATGCCCGTCTCCTGGGCGTCACCCATCCGGTGCTCTACCGCCTTGTCGATTCCGTCTCCGTCGCCCTGGGGGAGATCTACCCCGAGGTCATTGCGGAGAGGAGCCGTGCCGCGAAGGTCCTGAAGTTTGAGGAGGAGCGGTTTGCGAAGACCCTCGAACAGGGAATGAGGATTATGGACGATCTGGTCGACACGGTCAAAAAGAACGGACAGAAAGAAATCCCCGGAAGTGAAATATTCAGGCTCTACGATACGTACGGATTTCCCTTCGACCTTGCGAAGGATATCGCCATGGACCACCGGCTCTCCCTCGACGAGGAAGGGTTCCAGAAAGAGATGGAGGCCCAGAAAAAGCGTGCGCGCGCCTCATGGACGGGGGAGGGGGAAGCGGTCCCCTCCCGTTATCGGGAGGTGGCCTCCCGGGCCGGTACGACACAATTTGCAGGCTATGACACCACGGAAACCGAGTCTGTCGTCACAGCGATTCTGGCGTACGGGAAGATGATACAGACGGCCCATGAGGGAATGGAAGTGGAAGTCCTCCTCGACAGGACTCCCTTTTACGGGGAATCGGGGGGGCAGGCCGGCGACAGCGGGGAGATGGAGGGAGAGAATCTCGGTGTCTTCGTGGTCGACACGAAAAAACCGCTCGAAGGGGTTCATGTCCATCTTGTCAGGATAACACGGGGGACACTCTTCGTACGTGACCGGGTGCGCTGCAGGATTGACCGGGAAAAGAGGAAGTCCATCATGAGGAACCATACTGCCACCCATCTCCTCCAGGCTGCTCTTCGGGCCGTAGTGGGAGACCATATCAAGCAGGCGGGCTCCTCGGTCTCGCCGGAAAGGCTCCGCTTCGACTTCACCCACTTCTCTGCGCTCTCCGACGACGAGCTCTCTTCTATCGGGAGGCTTATTACTGAAAATGTCCTGGAGAACCTGCCGGTGATCACTTCCGTCATGGACACGCAGTCCGCCGTCGATTCAGGCGCCACCGCCCTCTTCGGGGAGCGTTACGGGGAAACCGTGCGCGTGGTAAATATCCCGGGTGTCAGCGCGGAGCTCTGCGGCGGCACCCATTGCCTGTCGACAGGGGAGATAGGGACTTTTGTCATTGCTTCGGAAGGGAGCGTCGCATCGGGCACGCGGAGGATAGAGGCACTCACGGGGCACGAGGCGTTCCGTTTCCTGAATGAAAAAGCTTCCGAGCTGAAGGCGATCCAGAACCTGCTGAAAGCAGAGGCGGCCTATGCACGGATCGAAAAAATGACGGCGGAGGTGAGGGCCCTTGAGAAAGAGCTCGAAAGCCTCAAGGCGAGAGTTGCGGCACAGGATTCCGCAGCGCTCCTGGAGAATGCACAGACGATCGACGGGATACCGGTTCTCGCCTGCAGGCTCGACGGCTTCGGGATGAAGGACCTCAGGGGCCTTGCCGATTCGATGCGGGAGAAGCTCGGCTCGGGTATCATCTGTATTGCTTCGGCAAAAAACAGCCACGCATCGATTCTCACCATGGTGACGCGCGATCTGACCGACCGGTTTCATGCCGGGGAGATCATGAAGAGCATTACCTCTGTTGCGGGAGGGAGCGGGGGCGGCAAAGCGGAGATGGCGCAGGGCGGTACAAGCGACCTGGAAAAACTCGATACGACGCTGAAATCGATCGATACCCTCATACGGCAACAGAAGCGGAAATAAGGAGCCGGTCCGGTGGAGCCTCCTCCCCCTCCTATCGCCGCTTCTTCAGATTGAACACCACAGCGGGGGAAAAGGTGAAGAAGCCGTAGTAAAAACGGATGAGGAAAAAGGGGATGGCGTTCAGCAGGATGACGCTGCACATGGTGGCGAAGGCGGCGCCGTTCAGCCCGTACCGGGGCACGAGAGTGAGGTTCAGGGTAAGATTGATGATGACGGTGAGGAGCATTACGTTCTGAAACACCTTCTGCCTGCCCGTCATCTGGAGCAGGTATCCCACGGAGCCCGAGACGGCGTTGATGAACTGCCCGAAGGTGAGCAGGAGCAGCGCGGGGGCCCCGGCCCTGAACTCCATCCCGAAGAGACCGAGGGTGAAGGAGGGGAAGAAGAAAAAGAGTGCCAGCACGGGGACGGAGCTCCAGAAGATGAGCCGGGTCGACTGCTGGGCGATCGTGCGGAGTCCTTCCGTGTCGCCGCTGCCGTAGCACTGGGCGAATTTGGGGGCGGCGATACTGTTCACCGCGAGGAGCGAAAGGCTCGTCAGGGTCGAGACCTTCAGGGCGATGTTGTAGATCCCCACGTCGCTTTCGGAAGCGTAGATGCCGAGGATGATCTTGTCCACCCAGCCCATGAAGAGATAGAGAGAGCCCGATACAAGAATGGGCAGGGAGACGTGCAGGACCGCCTTCAGCTCCACTTTTTCACCGGTGTGGCCGGGGACGGGGGGGATTCTCCTGAGCCATAAGAACAGGGAGAGGGCGAAGGCACCGAAAACGCTGACGAGGTAGACGACGAAAGGCATGAGCACTTCCCGCGTGAAGAGAAAGGAGAGGGCGAGCAGTGCAGTGGCGAGCAGGGATATGGCCATGTCCTGCACGAAGGAATACTCTTTGATTTTCTTGAGCCCCCGCAGGCTCTCCGCGTTGATAAAGAGCAGGGAGAAGGGGACCACGACGAAGGAGGCCATCTGAAAGTAGGGGCCGAGGTATCCCTTCCCGAAGAGGCGTGCCGCGATATGCGGTGAAGCGAGGTAGAGGAGCAGCGAGAGACACAGGCCGAAGGGAATGATCGCTTTAATGCTTTTCAGGTATACATCCCGCGCAAGATCCATCCTGTCGCGCGAGGAATATTCGGCGATGAACTTGAGCAGTGCCGTATCGAATCCGAGCCTGCCGACGATGGAGACGATATTGAGCACGGTGATGAAGAGGGTGAAGACACCCATGGTGTGGGCGCCGTAAGTGCGGGTGATCAGCATGGTGAAGGCATATCCCAGGACCATGCCGAAAGCCTTGAGGAGAAAAGAGACGAGGCTGCCTTTTACCAGCTCCCTCTTGTGCGCATCCCCCCTGCCGGCGGAAAGCCTCTCCCGCAAGGGGGCGGGGAGCACCCTGAGCAGAATCCCGCTGAAGTGTCTGTCTGATTGCTCTTTCATCGCTTAACCTGCTGCGTGCATTTCACGGTGGGAGAAAATCACGCGGAGTATGCTGCTTCCTTTTTCAACGGCGCCGGATGCCCCCGGATGCCCGGTGAAAAGTACCTTTTCTTTTTTCGGCCCTGCCAGGTATACTATTCAGCAAATATGCATTATTCCCTTAAAGCAAAGTCCACCAAGTATAACAAATACGGCGACCGGATGACAAAGCACCGCTAAGGATTCTCTCTTCACACTACTAAAAGGGCAGTACGCGCACAGGGAAGCGACGAGGAGTTTGTATCATGACCGACATCAAAGTTTTTGTCATCGGGATCGATGCCGCCACTTTCGACCTGATGGACCCATGGATAGAGGCGGGGAGGCTCCCCCATATCAAATCACTGATGGACAGGGGATGCTCCGGGGTGCTCGAATCCAGCCTGCCCCCCCTCAGCCCGGTGGCGTGGCCCTCTTTGTATACCGGGGTGAATCCGGGCAAACACGGCATTTTCGATTTCGTGGAGAGGGCGAAGTCCGGGACCGGGGTCTCCTTCCTCAACCGCTCCCACTGCAAGGCGCCGCCCCTTTGGCGGTACCTCAACAAGGCGGGCTACCGGACCGGTATCGTCAATGTCCCCATGACCTTTCCCCCTGACCCGGTGGACGGCTTCCTTGTATCGGGTCTCGATACCCCCAGCGTCAGGAGTGCTTTCACCTATCCTCCGGGGCTCAAAGACGACATTATCGCGGCCGCGGGCAAATATATCGTCGAGCTCGAACACAGCCCCCGCCTGATGGACGACCCCGGGCGGTACCTGGACATGATGTTCGAGATGGTCGATGTGCGGGAGAAGACGGTTCACCATCTGATGTCCCATGCCCCTGTCGATTTCTTCATGGTGGTCTTCACCGCAACGGACAGGGTGCAGCACACCTACTGGAAGTATATCGACCCGCAGCATCCCGATTACCGTCCCGGGTTCGAGGATGCCATCCTGCGGGTGTACGAGAGGGTCGATGCCGCCGTCGGACGCATGCTCGAAAGGCTGGACCCGTCTGCCGGTGTCGTAATCGTATCGGACCACGGGATGAGCGGCATCTACAAAAGTGTCGACCTGAACGGCCTGCTGCGCGAAAAAGGGTACCTCCATCTGAAAGAAGATCCCTTCTCCCGGGCCTACGATTTCTACCGGAGGGCGAAGAGGCGTCTCCTGAAGACCAAAGAGATTCTGTGGTTCGACCATTTTGTGGACTGGAAGCGGACAAAGGCCTACCATATCGGCTCATGGGGCAACATTTATATCAACCTGAAGGGGCGCGACCCGCAGGGGATCGTGAACCCGGGAAAGGAGTACGGGACGGTGCGGGAGAGCATTGCGGAAGAGTTGCTGCGGCTCAGGGACCCCGCAAACGGGAAACAGGTCATTCTCGACGTGAAGAGGAAAGAGGATATCTTCACGGGTGACCATCTTGCCCATGCCCCTGACCTGGTCATCCTCTGGAACGACCATTACAACTGCGTGAAGACGGTTCATGAGAACATGCGGGCGCGCACCAGGAGCCTCCTCCAGCCCTGCGGGGTCATCTGCGCCGACCACCACCCGGACGGGATATTCATCATCTCCTCTCCGCAGGTGAAGCAGGGAGTGCGCAGGCTCCGGGCGCAGATCACCGATATCGCTCCCACTATCCTCTCCCTGATGCATGTGGAAGTCCCCCCTTCCATGGACGGCAGGGTGTTGACGGAGCTTTTTGACGGGGAGGTACGGGAAAAGCGGTCCGTCCGATACGGGGGGGACGCCCCCGGGAACGGCGACGGTGAAGAGGTGGCGTATTCGGGGGAGGATGCGGAAATGATCGCGGAACGCCTCAGAAACCTCGGGTATATCGAGTAAGGGGCGATGAAAATCCTGCTGGTGCAGTCCTTCCTCGACGGAGATACCCTGCCCCCTGTGTATCCCCTGGGCTTGTCCTATCTTGCCACCTTCCTCAAAGGGCACGAAGTAAGAATATATGATCCCAACGTGGCGGAGCGGCCCATGGAGGACCTGATCGCCTCCCTCAGCGGCTTCGTGCCCGACCTGGTGGGGGTCTCCCTCAGGAATATCGACAACCAGTCCCGGATGGACCCCCTGAACTATTACGGTGATTTCCGTGCCATCGTCCAAGCGGCGCGAAGACGGCTTCCCTCCGTCGTCATTGTGGCCGGCGGCACCGGCTTCTCCATGTTCGCGCGGGAGGTAATGGAGGGAAACCCCGAGATCGACTTCGGGGTGCATCTCGAGGCCGAAGAATCCTTCCCCGAGCTTTTGAACAACCTTTCCACTCCCGGAAGGGTGAGAGGAGTCTACTACCGGGAGGACGGCGCTGTCCGTTTCACCGGCGTAAGGCCGCTCCCTGCGTTCGGGGAGTTTCCCCGGCCGCGCCGTGACCTTGCGGAAATGGGCAGGTATACGGGGAACGCGGCCGTCGGCATACAGACAAAGAGGGGATGCCCCCTGAAGTGCACCTACTGCAACTACCCCGTGCTGAACGGCAACAAGATCCGCATGCGGACCGCGTCCCATGTGGTGGACGAGATCGAAGCCCTTGTCCGGGAAGGGGCGAAGCAGTTCATGTTCGCCGATTCCGTATTCAACCGCCCGGAAAAGCATGCGGCGGAGATCTGCAATGAGATGATCAAAAGGGACGTCAGGGCGGGCTGGATGGCGTACCTTGATATCAAGGGCAGCACGCGGGAGGTCCTCCTCCTCATGAAAGAGGCGGGGTGTAACGGGATCTTCTTCTCACCCGACGGGCTGTCGCAGTCGTCCCTCGACTCCCTCAGGAAGGGGATCCGGGAGAAGGATGCCTGGAGGATCCTCTGGATCATCGCCACCGAGCCCGGATTGAAAGAGGTGGAATTCATCATCACCATGTTCATCAATACCCCCGGTGAAACCCCCTTCGGGATGCTCAGGATGTTCGGATATAAAGTCGTTTCCGTGCTGATGAAGATATTCCTGAAGCGGCGCGTCTATGTGACCATCGGCTGGATCCGGATCGAACCGGAGACCGGCATCCACGCGGTTGCCGTGGATCAGGGAGTGATCCCCCCGGACACTCCGCTTCTTCAGAAGGGAAGGGAGGAGATCAGGAGGTTCTTCTACGTAAAGCCGTCCCTGCGGCGCCTGGACGGTTTCGTGCTTGCGGCGAGAAATCTCATGCGCTCGATCCGGGGAAAGCGAAAGAAATAACGTGGAAATCGTACTCTTCAGAAGGAGGTTGGCTGCCATGCATCTCGTGAAACCTGTTTTGCTTCTTGTGCTGTTTTCTCTATTCCTTCCCTCGTGCACCGCATTTTCGGAGCCGGATGTCTTTGCAGGCTCCGATTCCTCCCTCGGCTCTCCTTTCGGCTTCACTACATCATTTTATCCCCCCCGAAGGCCGCCGAGGGAAGAGATGGAAGCCATGCGGAAGAGAATGGCTTTTGCGGGGAGACCGGCGGACGATCCCCCCTACTCCACCGCCCTGGACCTCGGAGTGAGATGGGAGCGTCCCACCCATCCCGTCCTGGACTGGAACTTTGTGCAAAGGGACAGGGAAGCGATCATGAGAGGGGTGTACGACTGGACGGTTCCGGACAACTTTCTGCGGAACGTGCCGCGGGAGCTCAACCTCGTGGTGACTCTCAATGCGGGCGACAGGGTCTTCCTGCCGGGGACGTGGCAGTTCCGTGCTCCCCAGGCGAAGGCCGCCTTCCTCGAGTTCGTCAGAAGGGCGGTGGAGCGGTACAACGGAGACGGCGTCAACGATATGCCCGGCCTCAGGAGCCCGGTGAAATACTGGCAGATCGAGAACGAGCCCGAGTCCCATGTGGACAGGCGCGGCCCGGGCAGACCCCAGCCGAATCTTGACTGGAAGGGTTTTGCAGACCTGGTGAGGGGCGCCCATGAGACGATAAAGAGAGCGGACGGCACCGCCCGTGTATTGAGCGGAGGGGTCGTAAGCCCGCCCCCCGGATTGAGGGACACGATTATCGAGAAATTCTGGATCCCGCTGATACAGGAACTGAACGGGAAATATATCGATATTTTCGACTTCCATTGGTTCGACGACAGTTATCGCGATTCCTATCATACGTATAAAAGGATCAGGGAGGCGCTGGACAGAAACGGCTTTGCCCATACCGAGATCTGGATTACGGAGACAGGGGCGAGCAGCAAGGAAGGGGAGAGGAGACAGGCAGTGGAGCTGGTGAAGCGGTTTGTCTACCCCCTGAGCTATGGCGTAAAAAAAGTGTTCTGGGCATGGGCGCTGGTGGAGGGATGGCCTCCCTTCGACTGCAAGTCCATGTTCGAGTATACCGGGCTGGTCTATGACGGGAACTGTCCGGGAGACCCGGGCTACGGGACCCGGAAGCTCGGCTACTATACCTACCGGTTGATGACCCGGAAGCTCTCCGGCATCTCCCTGGCGAATGTCAGGACCCTTTCCGCAGGGGAGGGGAATGTGTTTGCTTTCAGGTTCCCGAAGGCGGACGGGGACATATACGTGGTATGGCATGATACCACCCGGGAAGGGGACACTGCTCCCTTCGAGCTGAAAGGGGTGGAGGACGGTGAATATATCGTTACCGAGGCGGTGCCTTCTGCTACGGAGGGGAGGCAGGTATTCCCTTCCCGGGATGTCCCCTTCCCGGTGAAGAAGCTGAAGGCTTCCGGCAGGACGCTGCTCCTCGAACTGCCCTCGTCTCCTGTGTACGTGGAAAAGGCGCGGTAACGGAAAAGAGGCGCGGGGTGAAAGCGGCATGAAAGATATGACGGGACATGCCGGATTGGTCCCGGAGAGGCTTCCGGCCCTGAGGTGGGGGCTGTTTGCCCTTGCGGGGACCGGGATTTCTGCCGTCTCCCTTGCCAGCCCCGGAGTCGCCCTCCTGCTCTGCGTTCTTGCCGCGGTATTTTTTCTTTCCATAGCGAAACCCCATCTCCCCTACTTCCTGGTGATTCCCCTGATGTCCTTCATCAGCATCGAATTCAGGCTCTGGGGAGACCCGAAGTTTTTTTTCAACCTGGCGGAGCCCCTCGTCCTCTTCTGCTTCCTGGCGTGGTGGACGGCCCGGGGGGCCGGCCTGGTAAAACCCTACCGGCAGACGGACGGGGATCTCCCGATCCTGCTCCTCCTCCTGTGGGGATGGGCATCCATCGTATGGAGCAGCGAGAGGCTTTTCGGCACCTACTACATGATCATGTTCTCCGTGGGGGTCTGCCTCTTTTTCCTGACCGTCGCCCACCTGGACACCCTTCGCAGGATCAAGGGGGCGCTGGTCTTTTTCGTGGGTATGGGTACCGTCAATGCGCTCATGTGTTTCTATTCCCTTCTCTCGCACGACACGGTGGAGGAGACGATCTACCATACCAGCGAGCACTTTGTGCTCTACCTGTTCAACCCGGAAGCGATGCTGCGGGGGCAGGGATTTCTTCATCCCCTGGCTACGGCCTACTATCTCTCCCTGACCCTGATGGTGCTCTTCGGCTTCCTCTATACGACCCGGTCCTACAAGCGACTCCTCCTGTCGCTGCTCTCTTTTGTCGTCTTCGTGGCCATGCTCACCACCCTCAGTAAGGGGCCGCTCCTCTCCCTTCTCTTCGGGCTGGCCGTTTTCACTCTCATGAATGCCAAAATGAAGAAGAACGCCCTCATCTCATGGGTCCTCATCCTTTCGCTGGTGGTCGTCGGGTTCGCCCTCTCGCGGGTGCCCACCGACGATTTCGAGAAGGCCCTCGACTATACCTCCAAAACCTCGACCCAGACCAAGGACGAATCCTCTTCCCTCGGGTCGCGGATACGACGCTGGAAAGTGGGGGTCTACGCCCTTTTCGAGACCTACGGAATGGGTACGGGATCGGGAGGGTTTTATTCGTACATCAGACCCGATTTTGCTTTTGATAACGTGTACGTGCACATACTCGTGGATTACGGTTTCATCGGTATGTGGCTCTACCTCTGGTTTCTGGCGGCTGCGGCGCGGCGGTTCATCGATACGTACCGGAAATGCACCCGGGAGCATTTCCGGAAGTGGATGCAAATATACATCGCAGGGTTTGCAACTTTGTTGCTGAATGGAGTAACATCACTGACCCAGGCTTTCCTGCCCATATGGTTCTATATAGGCATCGGGTATGCCTTCGTGCATGTCATTGCCCGTGAAAGCCGGGAGGAAAACGAGAACGGAAAGGTGGTATGTCAAGCTTAGATCGTTTCATAGAGATAGTCAGGAGGAGAAAGTACCTTATCATCGCCTCCGTCCTTATTTTCGCCCTGATCCCCCTTGTGCTCTCCTTCTTCTACAAGCCGGTCTACAAGGCGTCCTCGCACATGAGGATCCTGCTGCACGAGACGCAGACCCAGTTCCCCGTGGACATGCCCGACCGGATCGGCGCCTTCGAATACGCGGACAAGAACAAGGTGGACAATACCTTCTTCGCCATGCTGAAGAACCCGAAATCGCTGAAGCAGGTGATTGCCGCGCTCGGGATCAAGGACAAGCAGGGGCGGCCCGTCAACCCCGGCAAGTTCCTGGTCAGCAATGACTTTTCCCTGTTCTTCAAACAGGAGGGGATAGGGGTGGATGTGGTGGAGAGCGGGGAGGTGATCGAGTTGATTGCCTACTCCCATTCCCCGAAGAGGGCGGAGGAGATCGCCAACGCCACCGTGGACTCCTTCACCGAGCTGTATGCGGATATTTTCCGGAACGAAGCGAAGATAGCCCAGAAGGCCATGAGCGAGAGGCTCGCCAAGATGGAGGAAGAGCTGGGGAGAGTGGAGAGAAAACGGTACGAGCTGCTCAAGGCGAACTCCCTGGTGGACATTACCACTGAGCTGGACCAGGTCCTCAAGCAGCATTACAGCTATGTCGACCTGCTGAACCAGAACGGACGCTCCATCGAGGAGGGGAAGAAGAGCCTGAGAGAGATCGAGGCAACCATAAAAAAGATCCCCGAATTGCAGACGAGCGATAAGGTGATCGAGAGGAACCCCCTCATCGACGACTACAAGAAGCAGATCGTCACCCTCGAGGCGACCATCGCGAAGATGAAGGGGGAGCGGACCGAGCAGCATCCCGAGATCGTCACGACACGAAAGCAGATCGAGGAGTTGCGGCAGGCGATCCACGAGGAAATCGACCGGCTCCTCTCCAACGAGACTTTCTCCCGGAACAGCTACTATACGGATCTCGAAAAGCGCCTCTGGGATACGAAGATCAACCTGGAAGTCTATAATACCACCGGGGAGGTGCTCAGGAAGCTCATCCGGTCGACCCAGGACAGGATGTTCGGCATGAAAGAGGTCGAGCTCCAGATAAAGGGGATCGACCGGGAACAGAGCGCCCTGAGCACGGAGTACTCGAGCATCATCAAGGGACTCGTCCTCATCGAGGTGCTGCTGAAGATGAAGCCCTCGAACCTGGTGGTCCTGAACTACGCGGATGCCTCCCTGATCCAGGCCCCCCATTTCCCGAACAGGAAGAAGTTTCTCGCCCTGTCCGTCTTCCTGGGGCTCACCATGGGGTTCGCCCTCGTCCTCCTCGAGGAGTATTCGGACAAGTCGCTGAGGGATCTGGCGGAAGCGGGCAGGCTCCTCCCGTCCCGGCCGCTGCTCGGCCTTCCGGAAGTCCGGAAGAAGGGCTTCTTCTCCGGAAAAGGCGAAAGCTTCGATGCCCTTATGGAACGGGAGGAAGTCAGACGCGCCGCGTGGAACATCATCTCCGGGGCGGCCGCCCTTACGGGAGGAAAGCTGCCGCGGTCCCTCCTCTTCACCGGTGCCGAGCCCAAGGTGGGGACCACCACCGCGGCGTACGTGGTGGCGCGTGAGCTGGCCCTGCAGGGCAAAAGAGTCTTCTTCTTTAACATCTCGTCCAGGGAGATACGCCGGGAGGAGGGAAAGAAGGATGCTCTGCCCGCCGTGAAGGGTTTCCCCCTCAAGCGGTATGTTTTCGAGAGCGGTGTCCCTGGTCTTTCCGTTCTCGATTTCAGGAGGGAGACGGGTATCGGCAGCGCCGCCCTGGTGGAAGACCTGGCGGAGCAGTTGCGACAGATGGACTATGATTGCATCATTATGGACTCAGACGCCCTCAGTACCAGCAACGACTCTCTCTTTGCCGCCCGGTTCGCCGAGGCGGTGCTGGTCGTCGCCCGGTTCAGGGGAACCCCTATGGACAGCATCGAGGCCGTGCTGGGGCACCTGGGCGGCCCGGGAAGCAAAGTGGCTGTCCTCGTCAACCGGATCTGAAGGATCTGAAAGCGGGCGGGCTCTGGTTCTTATAGGTACGACACCATGAAAGGCATATTCAGAATCCGGGATATTCCCAAAATCGCTTTCCTGTATTCGGCGCGGTTTACCATCCCCTATCTGCCCCCCGGGATGAAGCACGTGCTGGCGGAGACCCTCGCCTCTTTCACCTCCGGGGGCGAAAGGGCGGCGGTGATGGGGGAAGAGCTGCGGTCCCTTTTCGGCAGGGGGACCCTTTCCTCTGAGGCCATCGAGGGGATCATACGGGAGACCGTGAGCAATTTCAGGAAGGACCTCTTCGAGATCTGGTCCTTCAAGCGGCTCAATTCCCGTACAATAGGCGACCTCTGCTATCCGGAGGGCCTCGACCACCTCGAAAAGGCCCGCGCAAAGGGCAAAGGAGTCCTCGTCGCCCTCTGCCATTTCGGCTCCTACAAGATGGTTCTCCCCTGTCTCGGGTACAGGGGGTATCCCATAACGCAGATTGCCGCCAATCCCCTCGAATTCACCGGTGACCATATCTCCTTCATGAAGAACAAGGTGATGGAGATAGAGTACAAGGCGGAGAGGAGCCTCCCCGCCGGCTTCATTTATATCGGCAGTTCCGTGCGGGAAATTTTCAGGGTGCTGGAGAGGAACGAGATCCTGGTCATGTCCCTGGACGGGGTCGTGGACCCGAAGAGGATCACCCTTCCCTTCCTGAAGAGGAAGATACGGCTCTCCCCCTCCATCGCGAAGATCGCCCGGAAATACGGCACCCCCGTTCTCCCGGTCTTCACGGTCAGGGACCGGGACGACAGGCACCGTGTCATCATCCATGACGAGCTGAAGGTGGACTGGGAAAAGGAAGACAGCGACAGACATTTCCTGGCGCAGTTCTGCCGGCTCATGGAAAGGTACGTCACCGCACACCCCAGCCACTACACCTGGTTCCTGTACAAGAACAGGACCGAGCCCCCGAAAATCGGACCGATTATCACCGATTGACAACGGGTTTCTCTTTGTATGTCGTATCCTGTTCTTGAAAAGGGCGGGGCGAAGGGAGTTTTTTCCCGGAATTCCCGTTGTGCGCTTTTGCGGAGACTCATAGGGGGATGGATATGATGAACCGCCGCTCATTCTTGCGCCTGATGGCCTCGTCCGCTCTTTTCCTTTCCCCGGGATACAGGGGCGGCAGTTCCGCTGACCTCTCCCCTCTGTTCTGTGTCAGGGGAGTCGTGAAGTCCTTCACTCCCCGACCTCTTGTTCTGCCTCTCTACCGCTCACTCCGTTACCACAGCGCAAACTCGCCTTCTCCGCCCCGAAAAGTCTTACGACTGTTTCGGGGACCCCTCTTTTCCTCCATCGTTCTGGCATGCACTGTGGTGGCC
>NSJL01000045.1 GCA_002634385.1 Nitrospira sp. | reverse complement strand
CCTCCCGACCATCCTCCCCCGGTCCAGCCTCCCCTTCCCCTTCCCGAAGTGAGGAGGAGAAGAAGACAGAGTCCGGGATGCTTGATGAAGAGGAGGAGAACCCCGAGCAGGACGATCCCGACAACGATCATGTCCAGTATTCCCATCCCGGGGACCTTTTTGCCCACCCGTTGCGGCGGTGCGCGCCGGGCGGGGGGAATGTCTGTTATTTCGACCCCCTCATGGGCGGCAATAGTCCTTATGACAGCCTGCGTGGCATTCACAATACCCGCATTGAAATCCCCCTTTCTGAAATAGGGGACGAGATGTTCCCTCCCGATGGAGCCCGCCAGGCTGTCGGGAAGAAACCCTTCGAGGCCGTAGCCTACCTCAAAACGGTACTCCCTGTCCTGCACGGAAACGGTCAGGAGGACGCCATTGTCCTTTCCCTTCTGCCCGAGCTTCCATCTTTCGACCGTTCTGATGGAAAATCCCTCTATGTCCTCACCCTCCAGGCTCTGCAGGGTGAGGATCACCATCTGCACCGTGGTCTTCTGTTCCAGTTCCCGGAGAGATGCGCTCAACCGCCTCTCGGTGGAGTCATCGAGTATCCCGGCGAGATCCACTACATAGTCGGGAGGAACAGCAGGAGGAGGAGGGGTCGCAGCATACAGGGGTAAAAAAGGGAGAACAAAGGAAAAAAGTGCCACGCAAAGAAAGGGCAGTCCCTTCCCCCCTTCCCGCTTTCCCCTTCCGGCCTCAGGCAATCCGGAGCTCATCGACAAGGGCGCCTATTCTCTCCGTAGCGCGATAATACTGCTCGAAGGCAGAGACGGCTTCCTCTTTCGAAAATTTGATTTCCCTGTTCTTCAGCAGCAGCACCCTCCTGAAGACATCTGTCCCGATGTCCGTCAGGGCGCAGAGGGTTTCGATGACCTCCTGCTTCGGGACAGGGGGCTCTTTCCCCATAAGCGCAATGATCGCCCTGAAGAGGGGGATGTAGCCGGTAATGGAGCGGGAGAGGCCTTCCAGGAGAAGGTTCTTGTCATCGAGGGTGGAAACATACCCCTGCCGGAGGGCGACGAGCTTCGTCTTGATCTCGCGCTCGCACTGGATCCTCAGGTGCTGCCGGTCGATCTGCAGGTCCGCCAGGATATCGTCCCCGTAAACGGTCCTATGGATACGCCGCATATCATGGAACTCGATGGGAAAGACATCGAGGGAGCTCCGTATGTAGGCGGGGGTCATGATCAGGGGAGCGGCAATCCCCATTTTCTTGTATCGTTTCCCGTGGGAAGCAAGAAAGCGGATAAATCCGAAATCCATGTCATGGAGCACAACAAGCGAGTTGATATCGGAGGTCTTCGGGTTGAAATCCGGGGTGATGGCGCTCCCGATGAGATGGAGGGAATGGATGCCGCGGGGATACTCCTTCAGGATCTCGTGAAAGAGAGAACCTATTCTCTGCACCGCAGCGGGAAGACGGTCATCAATCCGTATCTCTGTCTGCATCTCTGCCATAGGGGGATTATAGCATATCGGCCCGGGTAAGCCCAGAGCTACGAACAGGGTTTCCCATACCCGTGATGATCCGTTCAATACCGGAAAAGTCCTTGATAATGCGGATATCCTGAAAGCCGGCCTGCCGGATGAGCCTCTCCACCTCCCTGGATTGGCCATACCCGATCTCGAGGGCGAGCACTCCGTTATCTTTCAGATGACGGGGAGCTCCTTTGCTTATTGAACGGTAAAAGGCCGATCCATCCGGACCGCCGTCCAGCGCTTCCACCGGCTCGAAATCCCTGACCTCCCTCTGGAGGGTCCGTATCTCCTCCCTTCTGATGTACGGGGGATTCGAGACAATGCAGTCGAACCGCATATCCCGGACCGGATCGAAAAGATTCCCCAGCCTGAACCGGACATTCCGGACATCGTTTTCGCGGGCGTTCTGGGTGGCGTACACCATGGCGGCCTCGGAGGCATCGGTACCGTACACCTCCGCTTCCGGAAAGCGTTTCGCGAGGGCAAGGGCGATGCACCCGCTGCCGGCACAGAGATCGAGAATCGAAAAAGGCGGTCGCCGATGGGCAAGGAGACTGATCGTCTCTTCGACGAGGAGCTCCGTCTCGGGACGTGGGATGAGGACCCCCCTGCCTACATGGATTTTCAGCCCGAAAAATTCGACGGAGCCGAGAATATACTGAAGGGGCTCGCCCCCGGCACGCCGGACGGCAAGAGAGGAAAGAAAGCTCGCTTCCTCGCGGGAAAGCTCCCGGTCGCCCCGGTAAAGCTCCGATGGACCGATAGGGAGCGCCCCCGCGATAAGGATCTCCGCCTCTTTCGCCGGGTTCTCGATCCCGCTCTCCTCGAATACTTGTGCTATTTTTCTTAATTTTTCAAGGACATTCAAGGGATTAACCTGAAAGAAATCACCGCAGAGATGAGGTAAACCTTTATCTTATAGTTCCTTGAGTCTTTCCGCCTGGTAGTGAGTGCTCAGGGCATCGACGACCTCGTCCAGGTCCCCTTCCAGCACCTGTTCGAGCTTATGGAGGGTGAGACCGATCCTGTGGTCGGTAACCCTGTTCTGGGGATAGTTGTAGGTCCGTATCCTCTCGCTCCGGTCTCCGGTCCCCACCTGGGTTTTGCGGTCCGCCGCACGCTCCTTCTCCTTCTTCTCCATCTCCAGTTCGAGGAGCCGCGAGCGGAGCACCTTCATGGCCTTTTCCCTGTTTTTCAACTGGGACCGTTCATCCTGGCACTGGACCACCAGGCCCGTGGGGATATGGGTGATCCGCACCGCGGAATAGGTGGTGTTGACGCTCTGTCCGCCCGCGCCTGACGAGCAGAAGGTATCGATCCGCAAGTCCTTTTCCTCGATCTTCACGTCTACCTCTTCCGCCTCCGGCAGCACCGCCACCGTTGCTGCGGAGGTATGGATCCTTCCCGAAGCCTCCGTGGCGGGAACGCGCTGCACCCGGTGGACACCGCTCTCATACTTGAGCCTGCTGTAGGCCCCTCTTCCGGTGATGTTCGCAATCACCTCTTTCAGCCCCCCGATTCCCGTCGGGTTCGAATCGATAATATCAATCTTCCACTTTCGCGCCTCGGCGTATTTCGTATACATCCTGAAAAGGGACGCGCCGAAGAGGGCCGCCTCCTCACCCCCGGTACCCGCCCTGATTTCAAGGATAACGTTCCTCTCATCCCGGGGATCCCGGGGCAGGAGCATGATCTTCAGTTCCTCCTCCAGGCCGGGCCTCCTCTTTTTCAACTCATCCAGCTCCTCCAGGGCAAGCTCCCTCATGTCCCCGTCACCGCCCCGGACAAGCTCTTCCGCCCCTTCCATATCAGAAAGCACCTTCTTGTATTCCCGGATCTTCTCCACGATGGGCTCGAGCTCCGCCTGTTCGCGTGAATATTTCTGGTACTCCTGGGGATTGGACAGCACCTCACTTCTCGCAAGGGCCGCCATGATCCCTTCGTACTTTTCCTCGATCGCCAAAAGCTTCTCTAACATCGTCTGCACACCTCTCGTGCACTCCCCTCATCCAGCTTCAGCACCTCGCTCATCGCAGCAAGGGCGACCTCGATCTGCGCATTGTCCGGCTCCCGCACCGTAAGCCGCTGCAGGAGAAGACCGGGCAGGATCATCAGACCGACAAGGGGATTCCCCTGCATCTTCGCGGAAGAACGGAGCACTTCATAGGAAATTCCTGCGATCGCCGGGATCAGGATAAGGCGGGAAAGCGCCTTTCCGGCGAAGGACCAATGTTGCGGGATAAAAGAGAATACGATAATGCTGATCACCATCACGATGAGCAGGAAACTCGTCCCGCACCGGGGATGATAGGGCTTGTACTTTTTTGCGTTTTCCACGGACAGCTCTTCCCCTGCCTCATAGGCGTAGATCACCTTATGCTCGGCGCCGTGGTACTCGTAGATCCTCCGCATTTCCCTCCACAGGCCGATGGAAAAGACATAGAGGAGAAAGATCCCCACCCGGAGCAGACCGTCCACAAGGTTGAAAAGGAGAGAGCTGGTTTCGACGCTGCGGATCACCGTGCCCGCAAGCTTTGTCACGAACAGGGGGAGAAGAACGAAAAGGGCGACGGCAAGGAGCAGGGCGGTGCCGAGGGAGAAGGCCATGCTCAGGGGGCTGAGGGGCTTTTCGTCGGCCTCTTCCTGGTACGCTATGTTGCCCGAGAATTCGATGGCCCTGATCCCGATGGAAAGGGCCTGAAAGAGAGCCACCATCCCCCTGATAACAGGCCACTTCAGGAAACCGGTCACCCCTGCGGTTCTCACGGTCTTCAGGCTGATGTCGCCCTTGGGGCCTCTCACCGCAACGGTCCAGCCCGCAGGAGACTTCATCATTACCCCTTCAATAACCGCCTGCCCGCCGATATTCTTCATTCTCTCACCCCGTCATACGCCTGTCAAGCAAAAAACGGACAGACTAAGCCGTCCCCCTGTCATGTCTCTCTGCATACCCTCAATAAAAAAGGGGCAGAATGCAGACAGACTGCGTCCTTGCCCCCCTTTATCGAAAAGCTACTTCTTTGCGTACTTCTTTTTGAACTTCTCCACCCGCCCCTCGGTGTCCACCAGCTTCTGCTTCCCGGTGAAGAAGGGATGGCATTTTGAACAAATATCCACGCGGATGGTTTCCTGTGTAGACCGTGTCTCAAAGGCCTCGCCGCACGCGCAGACCACCTTCGCTACTTTATAGTTCGGATGAATACCCTCTTTCATGGTACGACCTCCTGCATGGATTTGAATAACTATTTTACTAAATAGATAGAAATTTTAGCAAGATTGAAAGGAGAGGCTCCTCCCGCCCCCTATGGCACAAGGAATACGAAAGAGGGGCCTCCCGCCACAGATAAAAAAGTTGCAGGGGAGTATAATAATGTAAGATAATTGAAATGGCAGCAGCTTTTTTGCGGGATCCACTCTATCTGAAGGGAGGAGCTATTATGGACTTCCTGAACAGCATCCTCGGAATCCGGAAATTCATGCCTCACGGATATTGCCTTTTCTGGGAGCCTCCCCTGATCTGGACGCATGTCATCTCCGATGTCCTGATCGGGCTCTCCTATTATGCCATTCCCGTGGCGGGGTTTTATTACGTATGGAAGAAGCGCGATATTCCCCTCTGGACAGCGGCGCTCTATGCCTCCATCTTCTTCTCCTGCGGCTCGACCCATTTCTTCGGAGCCTACACCATATGGGTGCCCGCCTACTGGCAGGAAGGCATCGTGAAAGCCTTCACCGCCGTCGTGTCGGTGGCCGCGGCCGTGGTTCTCGTCCCTCTCCTCCCCCGTGCCCTCGCACTCCCCAGCCTGCGGAAGGCCCTCGAGGAAATCAGCAGGCTGAACGAGGAGCTCGAAAGGAGAGTAGCAGAACGGACTGCGCTCCTGGAAGCGACCAACAAGGAGTTGGAGGCGTTCTCCTACTCCGTTTCCCATGATCTGCGCGCCCCCCTCCGCGGGATAGACGGCTTCAGCCAGGCCCTCCTCGAAGACTATGCCGACAAGCTGGATGCCACGGGCAGGGACTACCTGGAACGGCTGCGTGCGGGAAGCCAGCGCATGGCGCAGCTTATCGACGATATGCTGGGGCTGTCGCGCATCACGCGGAGCGAGCTGCGTCGCGAGGCGGTGGACCTGTCCGCCATGGCCCGGGAGATCGCGGAGGAGCTCAGGAAGAGCCAGCCGGAACGCTGTGTCGAATTTATCATCGCTCCCGATATCGTCGCGGACGGCGACCCGAAGCTCCTGAGACTGATGCTCGGGAATCTCCTCGGCAATGCGTGGAAATTCACCGGGAAGCATACAACGGCCCGGATAGAGTTCGGCCGGAAGGAGCAGGAAGGGGAAGCCGTCTTCTTCGTCCGGGACAATGGTGCGGGGTTCGACCCCGCCTATTCAGGAAAGCTCTTCGGCGCCTTCCAGCGCCTCCACTCCGTCGCGGAATTCGAGGGAACGGGCATCGGCCTGGCCACGGTCCAGCGGATTGTACACCGCCATGGAGGCCGCATATGGGCCGAAGGGGAGGTGGAGAAGGGGGCGACTTTCTATTTTACCCTCACTCCGGGCACTCCGGGAGGACACCATGCCTAAGAAAATCATTCTTCTGGTCGAAGACAACCCTGATGACGAGCTGCTCACCCTCCGCGCCCTCAAAAAGAACAATGTCGCCAACGAGGTGGTGGTGGCCCGGGACGGGGCCGAGGCCCTTGATTACCTTTTTGCGACAGGAGCCTACAGCGGCCGCAACATGGAGGAAGAAGAGCCCCAGGTCATTCTTCTCGACCTGAAACTGCCGAAGGTGGACGGCCTCGAGGTCCTGAGGCGCATACGGGGCGATGAAAGGACAAGACGCCTGCCCGTGGTGGTCCTCACCTCTTCGAGAGAGGAACGGGACGTTATCGAGAGCTATAATCTGGGTGCAAACAGCTATATCCGCAAGCCCGTCGATTTCGATCATTTCTCCGAGGCCATACGGCAGCTGGGCCTGTACTGGCTCATTCTCAACGAACCCCCGCCGCATGGGCGAAAGCAGCCAGATGGGAAAAGCTCTTAGGGTGCTCGTTGTCGAAGACTCTGAAGACGACGCCCTCCTCGTACTCCGGGCAATAAGAAAAGGCGGGTACGAAGTGACGGCACAGCGTGTCGATACCGCTCCGGCCCTTGAGGCAGCCCTCAGGGAAGGAGAATGGAACATTATCATCTCCGACTATGTCATGCCGCACTTCGGCGGTCTCGCCGCCCTGGAGCTCCTGAAAAAGAGCGGGATCGACCTGCCTTTTATTCTTGTCTCCGGCAAAATCGGCGAGGGGACCGCGGTGGACGCCATGAAGGCAGGGGCACACGACTATATTCTCAAGGATAACCTGACGAGGCTCGTCCCCGCCATCGAAAGGGAGTTGCGCGAAGCGGAGGTACGCCGGGAGCGCAGGCGGGCGGAGGAGGCCCTGCGGAGAAGCCAGCAGCAGCTCCTGGCCATGATGGACAATTCACCGGCTGCCATTTACATGAAGGATACGGAGGGGCGCTTCCTCCTGATCAACCGCAGATTCGAAGAGCTGTTCCATATCAGCAGGAAGTCCGCCATAGGGAAGACCGACTATGACCTCTTTCCCCGCGAGACGGCCGATAGCATCCATGCCAACGACCTCAAAGTGCTCGAATCCGGCCATGCGGGGGAATGGGAAGAGGAAATACCCCAGGATGACACCCTACACACCTATATTTCCATCAAATATCCGCTCTTCGATGCCTCCGGCACCCCCTACGTCCTCTGCGGCATCTCCACGGACATCACCGAACGGAAAAGAACGGAGGAGCGCATCCGTGAGATTGCACACCAGCAGGAAGCCATCCTCGACAGCATCCCCGACAGGGCCTGGCTGAAAGACAGGGAGGGCAGGTATATCGCCGTGAACGAGGCCTATGGGAAGGCGGTGGGACGCACCCCCGCCGAAGTTGCGGGCAAGACGGATCCCGATATCTGGCCGCACGACATAGCGGAAAGGTTCCGTGCCGATGACCGGGAAGTCATGCGGTCCGGAAAGAGGATGATCATCGAGGAGCGCATGGTCACTCCCGCAGGGGAGGTCGAATGGTTCGAGACCATCAAGACCCCCCTCCGGGACGAGAAGGGAGAGGCGGTCGGCACGACGGGGATCGCCAGGGACATCACCAAGCGCAAGCAGATGGAGGAGACCATACGGTTTCAGGCATACCATGACCTCCTCACCGGTCTGCCGAACCGGACCCTGTTCATGGACCGGCTCGCCCTCGAAGTCCCCCAGGCCCAGCGTACCCGGAAAAGAATCGCCGTCCTTTTCCTGGACCTCGACCGTTTCAAGAACATCAACGATTCCCTGGGGCACACCATCGGCGACCACCTGCTGCAGAATGTCGCCGACCGGCTGAAGGGCCATATGCGAGAGACGGATACCCTCGCCCGGGTCGGGGGAGATGAATTCACCGTCCTGCTGCCGCTCATCAACCAGGTCGAGGATGCGGCAAAGATCGCGGACAAAATCATCGGGATCTTCAAGACACCCTTCATCACCGACGGGCACGAGCTCCATATCACCTCCAGCATCGGGATCAGCATCTACCCGGAAGACGGAACCCAGGCCGAGACCCTGCTGAAAAACGCCGACATCGCCATGTACCACGCGAAGGACCAGGGCAGGAACAACTTCCAATTCTACAATCCCGCACTGAACATCAGGACCCTCGAACGGATACAGCTCGAGAACAGGCTGAGACAGACCGTGGAGCACGGGGAACTGGTGGTACATTACCAGCCCCAGGTGAGCATCAAAACGCGGAAGATGGTCGGGGCCGAGGCGCTGGTACGGTGGCGCCACCCGGAACACGGCCTCCTCAATCCCCTGCAGTTCATCCCTGTCGCCGAGGAAGCGGGAATTATCGTCTCCATCGACCAATGGGTATTGCGCACGGCCTGTGCCCAGCTTAAGAAGTGGCTGAAAGCGGGATACCCGCCCCTGTATATCACCACCAACCTCTCCGCCCGCCAGTTTCAGCAGCCGAACCTTGCGGATACGGTAATGTGCATCCTGGATGAAACCGGCCTCCCCCCCCAATCCCTCGGCATCGAGATCACCGAGACCCTGGCAATGCAGGATACGGAACTGACGGCGCGCAATTTGAAAGAGCTGAGCGCCTGGGGAGTCAGATTCTCCATCGACGATTTCGGCACCGGGTACTCTTCATTAAGCTACCTGAAGAAACTCCCCCTCCATAAGCTGAAGATCGACAAGTCCTTCATCATGGATCTCACTGAAGATCCGGATTACCAGTCCATCGTCACCGCAGTCATTGCCATGGCCCATAGCCTGAAGCTGGAAGTGACCGCTGAGGGAGTGGAAACGGAAGAACAGGTGGCATTCCTGAAAGCGAACGGGTGCGACGAGATACAGGGATATTTCTTCAGCAAGCCGGTTCCGGCGGACGAGTTCGGGCAAATACTGTCGCAGAGCGCATAGAAAGCAGACGGCCCCGGCGGAATCCCCTCCTCTTACGAACCTTTCGGCCTCTTCCTCTTGCTCATTGTCCGGGAGGTCCTGCCGTGACCCGCGCTGCTTGCAGCTCCCCTCTCCGGCTCGGGGGGCCTCTCCGGCTCTCTCCCCCGACCTCCTGTCGTCCTCTCCTGTACTGCTGCTCCCCTTCGGCCGGGTGAGCTTATCCTGGGCGGCATGGATCCTCCCCGGGGCTAACCCCTCTTTATGTATGAAGAAAGGCCGGTAGGGGAATCTCTACCGGCCTTATAACGAAATTATACAGGATTATACGGAAGACGGCTACTTTATGAGCGGAACGATCAGAAGAGCCACAATGTTGATAACCTTGATCATCGGGTTGATCGCGGGGCCCGCCGTATCCTTGTAGGGATCGCCGACGGTGTCACCGGTGACCGCGGCCTTGTGGGCATCGGATTTCTTCCCGCCGTAGGCGCCGTCCTCAATGAACTTCTTGGCGTTGTCCCACGCGCCGCCGCCGCTCGTCATGGCGATGGCCTGGAAGAGACCGGTGATGATGCTGCCGATAAGCACTCCGCCCAGGGCTTCCTTCCCGAGCAGGAGACCGACGAGGATCGGAGCGGCAACGGGGATGAGCGCGGGAACCATCATCTGCTTGATAGCGCCTTTGGTGACGATATCGACGCAGGTTCCGTACTCCGGCTTCGCCTTGCCCTCCATGATGCCGGGGATCTCCCGGAACTGTCTCCTCACCTCCTCAACGACACCGCCTGCCGCATTCCCGACCGCCTCCATCAGGAGAGCGCCGAAGAAGTAGGGGAGCAGACCCCCGATGAAGAGACCGACAATGACCAGGGGGTTGGAAAGATCGAACAAAATGGTCTGGCCAAAGGACCGCGAGTATTCCGCAAAAAGGACCAGGGCCGCGAGGCCCGCGGAACCGATAGCGTACCCCTTGGTAACCGCCTTGGTGGTGTTCCCCACCGCATCGAGAGGGTCGGTAACCGCCCTGACGCTTTCGGGCAGCTCGGCCATTTCGGCAATACCGCCCGCGTTATCGGTAATCGGACCGTAGGAGTCGATGGCGACCACGATGCCGGTCATCGAAAGCATTGCCACTGCCGAAAGGGCGATGGCGAAGAGACCGCCGCCCAGGTTGCCGGTGAACCCGCCGCCCAGGGAATAGGCCCAGATAATGGCGCCGGAGATGACAAGGGCGGGAAGACCGGTGGACTTCATGCTGACCGCAAGGCCGGCGATAACGTTAGTGCCGTGGCCTGTCTGGCTGGCGGCGGCGATATGCTGCACCGGGGCAAAGCTCTTGGAGGTGAAGTACTCGGTGATCATCACGATGAGACCGGTAAGCACCAGTCCGATAAGGGCGGTGGTAAATACGCCCACCGGGGTAAAGGCTTGCTCGACACCCGGGAGGCCGAGGAACCATTGTGACGCGAAAAAGAAAGCAATGGCGGCAAGCACGCCCGCTACGGCAAGGCCTTTATAGAGAGCACCCATGATGTACTGCTTCTTCCCGAGCTTGACGAAGTAGGTACCGATGATCGAGGCGACAATGGAGATGCCGCCGATAAGAAGCGGGAACTCCACCCAAAGGCTCTGCGCCCCAAAGACGGTCTTCGCCAGGAGCATCGCCGCCACAAGGGTAACGGTATAGGTTTCATACAGGTCGGCCGCCAT
Organism: Nitrospira sp.; assembly: GCA_002634385.1. Taxonomy (GTDB): domain Bacteria; phylum Nitrospirota; class Thermodesulfovibrionia; order Thermodesulfovibrionales; family Dissulfurispiraceae; genus Nitrobium; species Nitrobium versatile. The sequence continues at coordinate 11,741 of NSJL01000045.1, read as the reverse complement.
GCCCGCACAGTCACCAACGTTGTCACCAACGTTGTCGGCGATAACCGCGGGGTTCCGGGGATCGTCCTCGGGTATGCCCGCTTCGACTTTTCCCACAAGGTCCGCTCCCACGTCGGCGGCCTTCGTATAAATACCGCCCGCGATACGGGCAAAGACGCTCATGAGGGAGCACCCGAAGCCGAGACCGATCAGGGCGTGAAATGCCTGTTCGACATCAGGCGCCAGGGCCTTGACCACCAGGTAGTACCCGGCAATGCCCAGCAGACCGAGGCCCACCACCATGATCCCGGTAACCGCACCCCCTTTGAAGGCGACGGTCAGGGCAGCCTGAACACCCCTCTTGGCGGCTTCGGTGGTCCTGACATTGGCGCGGACCGTCACCATCATGCCGATATACCCGGCAAGGGCGGATCCCACGGTCCCGATCAGAAACCCGATGGATGTCCAGATGCCAAGATAGAGCAGGACGATAAAAAGTATGACCGCTACGATTGCAACCGTCTTGTATTCCCTCTTGAGGAACGCGGTCGCGCCTTCCCGGACTGCATCGGAAATCTGCCGCATGCGCTCGGAGCCGGCAGGCTGACTGGTAACCCATGATGCAGTCATAAGAGCGAATGCAACGCCCAAAGCACCGCATACAAGAGCAAAAATGATTATTAGACTCATCTACTCTCTCCTCCTTTAGTTTTTTTTCGCTTCGATACTGCACAGTACTAAGGGTGTGTCCGACATCTGCGCCTTTTCCTCACTCCTTACCGAGTGCTACCCATCGCCGTACGCCCCTTTCACCTCCCTTGTGCTCAAATTCCCCCTGTAAGTAAAATCGGCCGTCCTTTCCTCATCCGTCCGGAGATCCCGCCTGCGCTTCCCCGATCCCGGCGCACATCCCCTTATGCTGCGGGACCGAACATATAATCCGTCAGGTAACGCACTTCCGCCTCGAGATTCCCTATATGGTACTTGACCACATCACGGATGGACACCACCCCTACCATTCTTCCACTGTCGATGACCGGCATATGACGTATCTGCTTGTTGGTCATGACCGTCATCACGTATTCAAGAGTATCATCCGGAGAGATGACGAGGATATCCCTGCTCATCACCTCCCGTACGGGGACCTGATCAAAAGGTCCGCGGCTCGTCCAGGTCTTGAGGACATCCCTTTCGGTGAACATTCCGACAAAATTCCCCTCCTCCATGATAAGGAGAGCACCGATATTCCTCTCCACCATTTTCTTTACGGCAAAGTCCACGGTTGCGCCGCTGTCAATTGCGATTACCTCAAGTCCCTTGTCTTTCAAAATGTCTCTCACTTTGATCGCCATAGTGCGCCTCCCTTTTGACGGATGTGTTTATACGTGCGGCACCCCATAAAAACGCCCTTCGCCCCGCCTGCCCTATTTGTCCCTGCCAGCCTGCCGTGCGAAGACCATCGCCGTCGTCCTGTATACCATATGGGCCATCTTCGAGAAGGGGGCATAGACAAAGAGGAAGAAGACGAATACCAGATGAACGAAGTAGACGGGATAGGCGAGAGCGGCAATGTTTCCGAGCCGCAGCAGTTCGGCAAGGAGCCCGGTGACGGCGATGATGAAAATCACCGAGATGAAGAGCCAGTCGAAGTAGCTCCCCTTCCCCGCTTTTTCGGCATTCTTCAGACGGTTGCCGGCAACCAGGGAGATGCCGAAGATCAGCGCAAGGGCACTGACATTGCCGACGATCTTCATCGGATCGTACTGGGGATAGGGGGATTCCCTATGGAAGCCGTACAGGTAGACAATGGCCCAGGTCGTGGTAACGGCTAACCCGGCAAAAGCATAAAATACAAGGAGATGCGACGTCGATCTCTCCTTGGTGACGGAGCACTTCTGAAATCTCCTGTGGGCGAGGATCTCCGTGATGACCGCCTTGATATCGTCCACCAGGTTCCCCTGGAGGGTCGCTTTCGCCCCGTCACTCATGGCGGCCCAGTATTTTTTCACCCCGAAAAGGAAGGAGAGTGCCGCAAAGAGGGCCGCGGAGGTGAAGACAATGTCAATGGCGAGCACCGGCATCATCTTCGTATACACGATCTCCCCCTCGGGGATACCCGTCACTCCCCGCCCCGCGATGATGCCCAGGAAAATGAGGACGGGCAACGCCAGAAGGAGAAGGAGATATTTGGAGTCGGCGACCATATGAGCGAGGAAGCCGGGGGCCGAATACTCCCTGATGGTCATCTTTCGAATAGCCCCGAGCACCTCTCCCGGTTTTGCACCCCGGGGGCAGTGGGCGGTACAGTCGCTGCACTGGTGGCAAAGCCACACATCGGGGTTATTGAGAAGCTTCTCCTTCAGACCCCACTGGGCATACAGCATCTCTTTCCTCGGAAAAGGCTTCTCATCGGGGGTGACATCGCATACCACCGTGCAGGTGGAGCACTGGTAGCATTTCTTCAGGGACTCCCCCCCCGAAGCGATGATATCCTTCACAAAGTTCAGGTCCGGCTTTATGATCTGTTCCATGGTCTGTTCTGGCATATATCTTCCTCCTAAAAGCCCTTGAACGGGTTCGGGCCTATTTCTTTTACTCTTTCCACAAACGCGGTGATGAGGGACGGAATCTTGTCATATTCGTCGATGGCAAGCTGGAGCATTCCCACCCTTTCGGCCTCGAGCTGCAGCCTGCCGAGGGTTTCCTGCACCTTGCCGAGACGGTAATTTGCAAGTTCGCTTCCCTTTGCGAAGTGGCACTGATAGTTCTCACCGTACTTGCAGCCGAGGAGCAGCATTCCGTCCACCCCCCGGGAGAGGGCATCGGCTATCCAGACGAGGTTGGTGGAGCCGAGACACCGGAGCTGGATGACCCGGATCGCGGGGTCCAGCTTCGCCTTCTGCAGCGCCGCCGTGTCGAGGGCGGGGTACGCGTCGTTTTCGCAGGCAAGCACGATGATCCTCGGCTTGTCCTCGTCCTCGGGGACGGAGACGTTTTTCAGCATCGAACCGATCATGTCCACATGGTAGTCCTTGAAGGAGACGATCCTTTCCGGGCAGGCGCCCATACAGGTGGCGCACCGTCTGCAGCGTCCGGGCTTGTAGAAGGGGGTACCCTTTTCGTCCTCGTCGATGGCGCCGAAGGGACACTCCTCGGTACACCGTTTACAGGAAGTACACCTCTGCATATAAGGATCGGGATAGGTCATGTCCCATGCGCGGGGATGCACCGCGATGCCCTTGGCTACATGCTCGGCGGCCTGTATGGCCTTGAGGGCGGCACCGGTGGCGTCTTCCTGGGCCTCCGCCATATTCATGGGCTGCCGCACGCACCCTGCCGCATAGACGCCCGTTCTCCTGGTCTCGTACTGGAAGCAGATGAAGTTGGAATCCGCAAAGCCGTCATACAGCTCGAGATCGGGGAGGCCCGGTCCCTGGCGGTACTGGAGCATCAGGATGGGATCGTCGGCAGTGGCGGGCACTACGCCGGTGGCGAGGACCACGAGGTCTGCCTCGATCCTGACCTGCCCGCCCAGAAGGCTGTCCTTCATCTCTACGTGCAGGTCCCCATTGCCTGCCCCGGAGACTCCGGTCACTTCCCCCTTGGTGAGCATGACTCCCGGATCGTTCTGTGCCGCTTTGTAGAAATATTCGAGATTGCCCGGTGTCCTGATATCCTTATACAGGATCATGGCGGTGGCATCGGGGTTCTGCCGTACATACTGCGCCTGCTTCAGCGAGGTAGTGCAGCACATGGCGGAGCAGTAGGGAAGATGATTGGGGTCCCTCTGCCCGGCGCACTGGACAAAAGCGACCCTCTTCGCCTCCTTCCCGTCGGAAGGCCGGGTGATCTTCCCCGTGCGGGCGATCTCCTCGAACTCTATATTGGTGACCACATTCGGCGTGCCGTAGCCGAGGTGCTCGAGCTTGGAGGCGTCGTAGGGTCTCCATCCCGCCGCCAGGATGATGGAGCCGATCTTTACTGTTTCGGAGCTCCCGTCAGAGGAGATGGTTACCTCGAAGGCGCCAGGCTGTCCTTCGGTTTTCTCCACCTTCGCGGACTTGTAGACTTTGATATTCGGGTTGCTCTCCACCGCTTTGACGGTATTCTGTATGCCGGAATCGGCGATCAGGGGATCCTTTGCGGGGTCCACGGGAAGCTTGCCGACTTTGTACAGCTTGTTGACGAACCCGCCGAGCCGGTCCTCCTTCTCCACCAGGATCACCTGGTAGCCTGCTTCGGCCGACTGCAGGGCCGCCGTCATGCCGGTGATGCCTCCCCCGATGACGAGGATGGTCTTCACTGTCTCCATGAGGTAGGGCTCGGGAAGGTCCCCTTTCTGCACCTTGATGACGCCCATCTTTATGTAATCTTCCGCAGCCAGCTGCGCTTCCCCGGAATTGGGCTCCTGGGTCCAGATAGCCAGTTCCCGCAGAGGAACCCGCTCCACGATGCACCCGGGGAAGTCGAACTCCTCATATTTCACCCGGGGGGAGCATGCCGCCACCACAACGGTGTTCACCCCTTCGACCTGCATATCGTTCCTGATAAGGTCAATCCCTTCCTTGCCGCACAGGGCGAAGTGGGATTTCACCACCGGCACGCGCAGGGCGTTCTTGCCGATGTTGACGATTTTTTCCACATTGACAGACTCTCCGATGGAGCATCCGGTGCATATATAAAGACCTATATTCTTATCCATTGTTCGGTTACCTCCCCTGTCCTGTCTTGATCGCCTTCAGCACGGCGCTGGTGGAATCCTGCGCCGACCGGGCCACGTCCATGGGGTTCTTGCTGCAGCCCGCCGCATTGATCCCCTGGGCCGACAGCACAAAGCCGTCTCCATTGTAACTGACCCCGGAAACCTTCCGGGAAGTCCCCGACGGCTCCATCCCGGTGGCAAGGACCACCATGTCGGCCTGCACCTTTACCTTCGCCCCCGTCAGCATGTCCTCGGCCTCGACGATTACGTCGTCGGAGCCTTCCGCCTGAACGATATGGGCGACTTTCCCCTTGGTAAAGGAGACATTGGGATCGTCCTTCACCTTTCCGTAAAACTTCTCGTACTTGCCCGGGGTCCTGATATCGATGTAGAAGATGCGGGCCTTCGACCCGGGGTTCTGCTCCCTGATATACGTTACCTGTTTCAGGGAAGCGAGACAGCAGATATAGGAACAGTAGGGCAGGTGGTTTTCATCCCTGCTCCCCGCACACTGCACAAAGACGATATTCATAACGGGCTTGCCGTCGGAGGGGCGCAGGATTTTCCCGGCCGTAGGCCCCGTGGGAGAGGCAAGCCTTTCCATCATCATATTGGTGATAACGTTTTTTACCTTTCCGAAGCCGAGAATGTCGAGCTTGTTCGGGTCATACGGGTTCCACCCGGTCGCCACCACGACGGAGTCCACCTTCAGGTTCAGCGTCTCCGCCTTCATTTCCAGATCGACGGCACCGTATTTGCACGCCTCTTTGCATGCCTTCCCGCAGTCCCCGGTGCAGCTCGCGCTGTCGATCACATATTTCTGGGGAAAGGCCTGGTTGAACGGAAGATAGGCCGCCTTTGTCCTGTTCATCCCGAAATTGTATTCGTTCGCCCTCTCGGCCGGACATGCCTCTGCGCAGGCGTTGCAGGCCGTACAGTTGTCGTTCACATACCTCGGATGCAGCTTCACCGTAACGCTGTAGTCACCGGGGCCGCCCGCTATATTTTCGACCTCTGCCATTGTATAGAGAGTCACCAGGGGGTTTGTCCTGATGCGCTTGAAGTTCAGCTCGAGACCGCAAAGGGGGGGGCACAGCTTCGGGAAATATTTGTTGAGCTGCGCAACCCTGCCGCCGAAGTACGGGTTCTTTTCTATCACTATCACCTCAGCGCCCGTTTCCGCGGCGTCCACCGCCGTTGTCAGGCCGCTGAAGCCACCGCCAATCACGAGGATGCGATTGGACCGCTTGTTGCTCTGTTCTGACATACTGCTCCTCCTTTTGTGAAGCGAGTTAATCGCTGCTGCCGGGGTAGTTTATACTGCACGACAGGTAAAAAGCACCCGGTACCTGTCGCGCACTCGGGTGTGTATGCAACCTGACGAACACCGTTTGCCTACACACCCCAGAGACTACACCGGACAGTGGGGGAGAGGGGCATACGCCCCTCTCCCCAGGCGTCTTACTCCGCAAACATCTGCACGTAGGGAACCTTCTTGAGCTCCCAGGTGTTGGTCTCGGCGTCGTACCGGGAGTTGACGAAGCACTTCCAGTTCTGGTCGTCGATGGGAAGGAAGTCGCCCCTGTAGTAGTAGCCGGGGTACCTGGACTCCTCCCTGAAGAGGATGTGGCGTGCATGGGCTTCCACGGAGAGTATCCGGTGGAAGTTCTCCCAGCATCTCATGAGCTCGTGGAGGTTGCTTGCCGCCATCTTCTGGGCATCTTCCTTGAGCATCTCGAGCTGCTTCAGGCCCTCGTCCAGCATCGTCTTCGAAGTCATATACCAGGTGGAAACGCCGCCGAAATATTCGTCGGCGATCTTCTGGAGCCGGGTCTGGAGCATCTTCGGCCTTATGTAGTTCGGGTTGATGGCCGCATCGGTCGAGAAGGTCTTGTATTTCTCGAAGGTCTCGAACGGGAAATACAGGTCGCCCGCGATCTGGTCCGCCGTCTCCTTGATGGCAGGCGTGTAGTTGGGGTTGTCGAGAATGAAGGCTATTGCGGCCTTTGCGGCAATTCTCCCTTCTGCGTGAGAGCCGGAGGAGAACTTGTGACCGGAAGCGCCGCAGATGTCGCCCGCCATGAAGAGGCCCGGAACGGTGGACATCCTGTTATAGCCCCAGGAGTAGTGCTCGGGAGCTCCCGGTATGTCGCCGGGGCCGCTGCACCAGAACCCGGCGCATCCCGCATGGGAACCGAGGAGGTACGGCTCGGTGGGCATGATCTCGGAAGGCTCCTTGTTGGGCTCGATGTTCTTGCATGCCCAGAGACCGGCCTGTCCGATGCACATGTCGAGGAAGTCCTCCCACGCCTCCGCCTCGAGGTGCTTGATCCTCTTGGCGTCCATGGTCTTGGCAAGCTCGGCCATCGCGGTGTGGGTGTTCATGAGGATGGGACCCTTCCCCGCCTTCATGTCGAGCATCATCATGTGGTTACGGATTGCGGTGCCGAGCTTCTCGGCATAGGGACTGTAGAGCGCCTTGGTCTCCTCCATGCGGGTGACGCAGTAGTCCTCTCCGAGGGAGTTGGTCGCCTTCGCCTTGAAGAAGAGGAACCACGCGCCGACCGGACCGTATCCGTCCTTGAAGCGGGCGGGCACGAACCGGTTCTCCATCATGGTCAGCTCTGCGCCGGCCTGCATGCCGAGAGCATACCCGGAACCGGAGTTCCAGACGGGATACCAGGCGCGCCCCTGGCCTTCTTGCGTGGAACGGGGTCTGAAAACGTTCACCGCTCCGCCGGAAGCATTGAGGATCGCCTTTGCCTTGAAGATGTAGATCTTGTTCTCACGGACACTGAAACCGGCGGCGGCAGCAACCCTCTTGGGGTCGTTGGCGTCGTGGTAGAGCTTCACGATGAAGACCCTCTCGAAGTGGTTCTGCGCCACCCCGGTGGCCTTCCTGTTGAATTCGAGGGCCTGCTTCGCGGCCTCGGCGACGATGACCTTGTAGGACTCGCCGTTGATCATGATCTGCCACTTACCGGACCTGACGGGGGTTCCGCCGTCCTTCAGCATGGCCTTGCCCTGGTCCCTGGCCTGGAAGCCGTCGAGGGAGAAACCGTCGTCGGCCTTCTTCCAGATAGGAAGACCCCACTCCTCGAAGAGGTGAACGGAATCATCCACGTGCCTGCCGAGATCGTAGACAAGGTCTTCCCTGATGATGCCCATCAGGTCGTTCCTGACATACTTCACGTAGTCCGCCGGATCATTCTCACCGCAGTAGGTGTTGATCGCGGAAAGGCCCATTGCGACCGCGCCGCTCCGGTCGGTGGCGGCCTTGTCGACCATGGTGATCCTTATGCCCTTCGGGGTCGCCCAGCGGGCACCCTCGTACGCAGCGCCGCAGCAGGCCATACCGCCGCCGATGAGAAGGAGATCCGTCTCGACTTCGACGATCTCGGGCCTCGCGCAATATGAAAACGTGCAGGTTTCTTTTTCCATTTGTGCATCCCTCCTTTATTTAGAGACTCGGGCGTCGTAGTTAAAGTACCCCGATTGTTTGATCTTGGAGTAATCGGGCTCCGGCTTTCCCTTGTACGGGTCGATGGAGCCTTCCGGGGTGGTCCTGATCGGGAACTTGAACCTCTTGAGGGACCCGTTCCTGAACTTGATGGTCCACATGATGGAGTCGGTACCCCTCATGGGAATGACATTACCTCCCAGCGGGTTGAAGTCCTGGTATCCCCTGACCTCAATGGCCTGCTGCGGGCAGATCTTCACGCAGTTGTAGCACTCCCAGCACTGCTCCGGCTCCTGGTTGTAGGCCTTCATGAGATCCCTGTTGAGGACCATGAGGTCATTGGGGCAGATGTACTGGCAGGCTGTCTTGTCCTGGGCCTTGCAGCCGTCACACTTCTCCGTAATGACATAACTCGGCATTGATGTAACCTCCTTTGGTTTTTTTAATGATACCGCTATTGACGTCCTTGCATTACCGACTGTACTGTTTTGCTCTCGTAGCGTCCTCCTCCACACCCCCTTTCGTCAGATCCGACCTTTATTCCTGTACTGTCAGTCCTTCTTACGCCATTGCCGCTTATGCACCTTCCGAATACTTGTGGGTCTTGATTTCGACCTTTTCCGTCAACCCTTCATAGTATTCTCTCAGGATAGCGAGAACCTCGGGCCTGCTGAAGTGGTCGGGCACCTCGGCGCCCTCGGAGAGCATCTTCCTCAGCTTGGTGCCGCTGAGGAGAAGCCTGTCCTCTTTTCCGTGCGGGCAGGTCCTCATGGAGGCCATCCCGTCGCACTTGGTGCAATAGAAAGTCCAATCTATCTTCAAAGGTTTCGTTTCCAGCGCATCCTTCGGGATCTCGTCGAAGATCTTCTGGGCGTCGAAAGGCCCATAGTACTCGCCGACACCGGCATGGTCGCGGCCCACGATGAGGTGGCTGCATCCGTAGTTCTGCCGGAAGAGGGCATGGAGAAGAGCCTCTCTCGGCCCCGCATACCTCATATCGAGGGGGTATCCGCCCACGACGATGGTGTCCTTTACGAAATATTTCTCGTTGAGGACATCGATGGCCCTCTGGCGCACATCGGAGGGGATATCTCCGGGCTTCAGCTTGCCGAGGAGCATATGTACGAATACGCCGTCGCAGGTTTCGATGGCGATCTTGCAGAGGTACTCATGGGAGCGGTGCATCGGGTTCCTCGTCTGGAACGCCGCAACGGTGCTCCAGCCCTTTTCGAGAAAAATATGGCGCGACTGGGCGGGGGTCAGGTAGATTCCGGGATACTCTTTCGGGAAGGTGCCTTCGCTCAGGACCTTCACCGGACCGGCCAGGTTGGTGCCCGCCTGCTTCATGACCATCACGACGCCCGGGTGCTCCATGTCGGCGGTTCTGAAGACCTGCTTGCACTCGTACTCCTTATCGATCTTGTAGGTTTCGGTAATCTTCATGGTGGCCATGATCTCCCCGAACTCCTCGGAGTAGAGGGCCACTTCATCACCCGCTTTCACGCTCTCGTCGGTGGAAACGGTGATGGGAATGGGCCAGAAGGTGCCGTCCGCCATCTTGTACTCGGCGCAGACATCCTTCCAGTCCTCGTATCCCATGAACCCGTCGAGGGGAGTAAAACCGCCGATACCCATCATGATGAGGTCGCCGGTCTCACGGGACGAGATACTGATCTTCTTCAGAGTAGCCGCTTTCTTCTTCTCTTCCTCCAGCTCCGCCCCGGTGAGAAGCAGGGGCTTCAATTTCCCTTCCTTGCCATGCGGATTTACCAATGCCATACCGATCATCCTCCTGTCTCGTTTTATTAAGTGTTATTGAACCCGATCCCTAAAAAGCCTTCTGATGATACTTATTGGAGACCCAATGCGTTGCAGACCCGGCAAAAAATCTCATCAATGCTCCCGGTACCGGAAACCGACTTCAGGATCCCTTTTTTTCCATAATAATCAATGAGAGGAGCCGTCTGCGCGTTGTATACCTCGAGCCGCTTCCGGATGGTGTCCTCCTTGTCGTCTTCCCTCTGGAAGAGCTCCCCCCCGCACTTATCGCATACTCCCTCTTTCCTGGGCGCATTGAAATAGATATTGTACATCTGCCCGCATGCCTTGCAGGTTCTCCGCCCGGTGAGTCTCTTCATAAGATCCTCGAAGGGGACGTCCACGCTGAGGGCTGCGTTCAGGGGCATGTCGAGGGAGGCGAGCATGCCGTCCAGCACCTCCGCCTGCTTCGTGTTCCGGGGAAACCCGTCGAGAATATACCCCTTTTTGCAATCCTCCTGCCTGAGTCTCTCCTCCACCATGCCCAGCACGACGCTGTCGGGCACAAGCTCTCCCTTATCCATATACGACTTCGCCTCTCTGCCGAGAGCAGTTCCGGCTGCCACTGCCGCCCGCAACAAATCGCCGGTAGAAATCTGAGGAACCGGATACTTTTCAATGATTTTCTTTGCCTGGGTACCTTTACCGGCTCCGGGCGCGCCAAGAAGAACTATTCTCATGGAAGAACCTCCGCAGGAATTTTAGAAGATCACTTTAAGATAATCCATGGAGAAAGGCTAATTCAATTTTAAATTTATAATTAGAACATTAATTTTCCTTATATTCTCGCCCTTTTTACGGGAATCGCTTCCGGGCAGTACACATAAGGGAGCCAAAGCGGTGCGTAACCGGATGTCTTTAAAGAAAAATGCAGGGGGGAGCTATCCCCCGGCGGGAGCCCTGAGGTACTCAGCGAGCTTTTCCAGTGCCCTCTTCCGGTGACTCAGCGCATCCTTCTCTCCCGGTTCCATCTCGGCGAAGGTCCGGGAGTGTCCTTCGGGGTAGAACAGGGGATCGTAGCCGAACCCCTTCCGCCCCCTCCCCTCACGGCCGATGGTCCCCTCCACTGTTCCGGAAAAGCTCACCGTCTCCCCGCCCGGAAAGGCAAGGACGATGCAGCAGACGAAGCGTGCGCCCCGCTCCTCCTCCGGAACCGCCTCCAGCGCGCAGAGCAGTTTTTCCATATTTGCTTCATCACTGGCCCCTTCTCCGGCATACCGGGCGGACAGCACCCCGGGAGCGCCCCCCAAGGCGTATACTTCAAGACCGGAGTCGTCCGCCACCGCCGTTTTGCCGGTGCACTGCGCGATAGCCAAGGCTTTCTTTCGCGCATTCCCCTCGAAGCTGTCCGCGTCCTCTTCCACTTCAGGGCAAAAGGGAAAGCTATCCAAAGTCAGAAGGGTCATCTCCTCCAATCGGAGGATCCTCCGCATCTCCTCCACTTTCTTCTTGTTCCGGGTCGCAAGCACTATTTCCATTGCATTCCTCCGCCTTCGGTTCGAAAATTCAAAAACAAGAGACTATTATAATGATAAAAGAGCGAGAGCGAAAAGGGCAGGAGGGAGGAGGGGCTTTCTGAATAGGCTTCCTTGGGTGTGAGGCCTTATGGATAGGTATCTTCTGGTGAGGGCCTGGGGGGACCGCTCTTTCTTTGCGAGCCCCTGATCCCCGGGGCAGCAGGGATTCTTTCTAAAAGAAACTGGTCACCGGAGGGACAAAAAGGTATGATAAGCAGGGGATACGCTCTGGAAGGAGAGGCCGACAATGCAGTGGAGCCGGGAG
>NSJL01000044.1 GCA_002634385.1 Nitrospira sp. | reverse complement strand
CGGTGTCAATAGTAATGCCTCCTCCGGCGTTCCCATAGCTGACCAGGGTGCCGGTAAGGGTTTCCACCGTCCCGCTGCAGGTCAGGCCGGGGGAGCCCACCCCATATCCCGGACCATACCCCGGCCCCCTCATCCCGGAGCCGTATCCCCCCATTCCCATTCCGGAGCCCGTTCCGGCCCCATAGCCGCCCATCCCCATTCCGCCGCCCATGCCGGCAGCAGAGACAGTGAGGGAGAACGCCGCCACGAAAAACAACGACATCAAGCCGGTACCTGAAAGTCTTTTCATAAGCATACCTCCATAAGTGAAAGAGAGTAAGAGCTGTTTTCATGCTCCTTTGCCAATAAGACGAAACTCACGAAAGAAGGTTACATAAAAAAATGAGACGATATTTCCCGGTTACCCTGTTACATTTTATTCATTGCCTCCATTCTCTTCATAGTACCGTTTATCCGCATGTGCATCTCGTGCATCTCGTCTTCGGAAGCGAATCCCTTGAACATCATCTCGGACATGCCGGAGAGGTGCCCTGACAGCTCGTCCATGATTTCCGATATGAGTTTCATTTTGGCGGGAGACATGCCCTGTTTCATCATCTGCGATACCTTGCTCCCCATATTGGTAACGCTTTGCATCATGGGGACCACATGGGTCGACATGCCGCTTTGCCACTCTTTCATCTCTCCGGCACCGCCGTGCCCCGCGTGTCCCTCCTGCTGATGCCCGCCGGAGGCGGAACCCGAATGGCCGCCCGATGCGGCATCTGAATGGCCATTTGATGCGGAACCCGAATGGCTACCTGATGATCCTCCATGGCCGCCCATCATCCCCATGTGGTTATGGTCCATCATTGCCACTATTTCACCGCCTCGCTCCGCCAGGGAGTCCTGCATTCCCACAGGGCTTTGTGCATTTGCGTTCCCTGCTGTCAATCCTGCTGCCACTACTGTTGCGACGAGAAGATGTCTCATAAAAGGCCTCCTTTGGTTTTTGCTGCTTATGTTCTTGCTGCCGATTTTTTTCCCTGTTTCCGTCTTTTACCCATTACCACCAGGCCGGTCCGGAAGATTCTGAGGAGCCGAAGAGATGCTGCGGCTCGAAATATACGGGAAGCGAGAGCTCCACTCTCCTGGTTACTCCCTTATGCCTGAATTCCGCGAAAACCGCATGGGTGCCCGGCTCCGTGAACACTATGCTTACCGCCACCTGAGGCCCTCCGAGGTTCTGCTTCGGAGTGGCGTAGACGAACTCCTCCATCTCCTTATCCCATACGGCGACCTGCATGTCCGCCCCCTCAACCTTCTCAAGGTCTTTCACGGGGGATCCTTTATGGGAGAGGGTGAAAAGGAGTGTGCCGACATGGTCCGCGTAGATCTTTTTGGGGATGAGCTTCACCTCGATTTGGTAGTCGTCATCTCCCGCTTTCTTCTCCTTCTCCGCACTTTCTTTCCCCGATGCGCGTATATCCTTCCTTAGGTTGATCCATCCCTTCGGAGTCCTGAATACGACCTCCACCCGGTAGAGGCCGGAACGGGGGGCGGTATAGGGGAAAACATATCCGTTGCTCTCCCGCACGGGGCGCAGATGCTGAAAAGTGTGCAGGTCGTGGTCGGTAATGAATACATGCAGGGCATCGACCGTATCCGGGGCTTTCGAAGCGATGGAGAAACGGAATACGGTCTCCGTCCCCGCAGTGATTCCTCCGGGCTCCAGGTGGAGCGTGTACCCCTTCGGATTCACCGCTACGTTCCAGATGTAGGGTTTCTCGTTGTGCGTATCGGGAATGATGAGCACTTCCTGCTCCAGGTCCAGCTCCGCACGCAGCGGGACGGCCGGAAGAAAGGCCATCAGAAGCGCGATGATCCATATGATCGCTTTCATGGGTTCCTCAGTGGGTATGCCTCAGGGCCATGGGCTGGCCGAGGATAAAGGCGTTGATAAGCATGAAGAGCACGGCGAGGGCCGCCATGGGAATGAAGGCCCGCACTGCCCTGTTTCCATAATACTTTTCCGAAATCCGGTACCCCGCATACAGGGAGAAGCCGGTGAGGACCGTAAGGATGAGCATCTGGAGCCAGAAGATGGATTCCGCTCCCATCAGGGGCGTTACTTCCCATTTAAGATCCGTTGTACTCCTTCCCGAATATTCCGCAAACACCCTCTGCATTGCTGGAATGATGCCCGGCCCCTCTTTGAGCAAATGGGAGATATTATGGGCGAGATGCATGGAGAGGCCCACCGGGATGAACATATAGGCAAACTGTACCGTAATCTCCCCCAGACGGAAGGGCGTCTCCCGGCCGGCGGCTTTCCGCACCGCCAGACCGGCCAGGGCAAGCAGAAGAAAAGGAATGACAAGCGAACCGACGCTCATTACTGCAAGGAACGTCGCCTTCTCCCCGGCTGCGTGCGTGGCAAACCCCAACGCATCGAAAGGGATCAGCCTTCCGATGGCGTCCATCCAGGTATGCCAGGGCTCGACCATTTCGCCGGTGACGACGATCGAGACGCCCACCAGCATCATGGCGAGGTATGCCTCATCGGCGCGTCCTCTTGCCGAGGCCCAGAGGTCCTTTGCAAAGCTCCTGAAGCGGAAGGTGATGTTATTTTCAGAGCACGTTTTCACGCATTCCCCGCAGAAATTGCAGTAATTATTCCTGTCGAGAATCAGCGGGGGCTCAAACATGGGGCAGGGGCGTCCCGCCCCGCTGCCCTGAGCGCATTCTTTTACCCGGTGCTTTCTGCAGGTTTCCCGGCATTTGCTCCTGAGCTCCATGGGGCTGAACATGGAATAGAGGCCGATCAATCCCCCGATGGGACAGACGTACCGGCAGAATGTCCTGCCTTTGTAGGCGAGGGACATCACCGCTGCGACACTGAAAAAACCGATGAGGAGATACGCGGTAAGGGCGGGTTTGTTGACGATGCCGCTGTAACTGTCCCACCAGGTGAGGCCGAAGAAGAGGAAAGTGGAAAGCCATATGTTCCTCAGCAGACGGGGGAAGTCCTTTCCCTTGCTGAAGAGGCGGCCCAACCAGTCCTGTATCGCCCCGAAGGGGCACATCATGCACCATACTCTTCCCACAAAGACAAAGGTAAAGATAATGGCCGCCCACCAGAGGGTCCACATGAGCAGGGTAGCTATATTCCTGTCCCCTTTCTGGATATCGAACAGGCCTGCCGCAATAATCACAAGAAAAACAAGGAGAACAGGAGCCTGGAAGGCTGCAGGGAACCAGGACGACTGCATGAACTGTTTCACCGTCGGGATATCGAGGAGGTTGACTCTCTCTCCGGATGGTGCCTGCAGGGCTTTCCGCAGGGCCATGATTCCCATGGCGGCGAGACCGCTCAGGAGCAGGGTTCCCATGACGGCGAGCATGCGATACCGGGGGGCTCTCGATGCCTCATGGTAGGAGAGCTTTCCTCCCACGAGGAACGGTTCGCTAAATCTTTTTCCCCCCAGGGATTTCATGGCAAGGGTGAATACGTAGTCGCCTTCCGTGTCGAAGAGATATTCGGCTCCGTAGACCCCCGCCTTGTCCTGTGGTACAAGACGCACATACCGCGAGAGGTCCGCTGTCGGTGCGGTGTCAGGCATTTCTCCGAAGTCGAGTCCTTCATCCTGTACCGGAGGCGCCCCGGGGTGCGTATCCCCCCCATGACCGGAATGGGCAGATATCTTCCCCGCTTTTTCGAAGAGGAGGTAGAGTTCCGCGTCGAGAAAGGGGGCTCCGGATGTGTGATCCGTTACCGTTGCCAGGACCGCGGTTTTCTTCCCTTTCATCCATGTTCCGGGGGAGAGGACGATACGAACATGCGCCCTGTCCGCATGGAACTCGGTCGCCGCCTGTCCCTCATGTCCCTCGCTGCCGAAGAGCACCCCGCTGCCAAACAAGGACACCGCCAGTATAATAATAATGATGATGATGGCCCGAATGCCTTTCATTTCCGCCTCATTTCCGTTTGAACAGCTCGTTGATGATGAGCAGTCCCCTTTTCGCCCCGGACGCTATTGCCTGGGTCGCCTTCTCCTGGCCCGCCGGTGCGGTGATATCCACGCCTGTCTTGAAGGGGTCGGAGGTTTTCTTGCCCTCGAACTGCTTTAGAAAGGAGGAACGGGTCACCTTCTCCGATTCCCTGTTTTCAAAGAGGTGAATTCTTTCGAGCTCCCCCTTCCCATTTACCACAACTCCCATTTCTATCTTGCCCCCCTCTCCCTGGGCGTCGATGAAGAGCATTGCCGCAGCCTTGCGGGGCGGCGCGCCGGGAGCGCTCCGGACAACAGCGAGGTAGAGGGAGGGTTTCAGGTCCTCTTCGGGCAACGGAACGCCCGCCATCTTTTCAATGCGGGCCCGCTGCTCATCGGAGATATAGAGATTCTTCTGCTCAAAGGACTCCGCCTGCGGAAACATGGCTTTCAGCTTCTCCCCGGGCCAGACGAGATCATGGGCAAGAGCGCCAGGGGAAAGGAGAAGCAGGAATGGCACGACTCCTGCAAGGATCGCCTCTTTCATATATCTTCCTCCTTATTAAAAAATCGACCTGATCCGGCCTGTCCTCATGTCGAGCAGAACCTTATCGATCAGCACGTCTTCCCTGTATATTTCCGCCTCCATGAAGCGCCTGCCGCTCTTTTTCACCACCGTTTTCAGCCCCTTCCCCGCATAGAAGGACGCCAGGAAGCGCGATGCCTTCCCGGGGGAGGGGAGCTGCGGGCAGTACCCATAGTCGCCGCAGAGACCGCAGGGGGCACCATAGGGGATGCCCCCCTCTTCCGCACCCCTTGTGTCCAACGGAACGGCGATGCTCCCCAGAAGAAACGCGGATACTACCAGTGCAAGAGGTAAAGTATTCATGACTAGAAAATAGCAGAGAATCGTGAAGAAAATATGAAAAGAAGGAAGGGAAAGGGATTTTACGGTCTTTTTGCCCGCCGCTTTACGTCCACTGCCGCATGTCCTTCAGAAAGGGATACGCGGTGCGCAGAGCGGTGACGTCGGAAGGGTCGATCTCTCCCGCCAGGAATTCCTCGGTCTCATTTCCCGAAAGGATGAGGTTTCCTGCCGGACCGAAGATGGCGGATGCGCCGGGATAGCGGAGCCGGTTACCATCGGTTCCGGTGCGGTTGACGCCGATGACGAAGCACTGGTTTTCTATAGCGCGGGCTTTGAGGAGCGTCTCCCAATGGTCTCTCCGGGAATCCGGCCAGTTTGCGATAACGAAGAGAGCGTGGACTTCCTTCGCCACCATCCTGAAGATCTCGGGGAACCTCAGATCATAGCAGATAAAGACACTGGAGGGCATGCCCTCGATATCGAAGACAGAGGGCGCTTCGCCGGGAATGAAGTGCCTGTCTTCTCCCGCCAGGCAGAAGGGATGGAGTTTCGTGTACGTGGCAGTGGGCTGTCCCTGCCTGGTGAACACCACCGCCATGTTGCGCGCCAGGGTGTCTCCGGGGGCGACCATGGCAAACCCGGCGATAAGATTGATCGAGTATGCCTTTGCGATCCGGGAAAGGAACGAGGGAGTCTCGCCGTAGCCCTCTTCCGCCACCACGGGAAGGTTCATGGAGAAGCCGGTGCTGAACATCTCGGGAAAGACAATGAGATCACACCCCTCTTCCGAGGCCTTCCGGGTAAAGTGGGCGGCTTTCTCGAGGTTTTCTCTCTTGTCCTCCCACACACTGTTCATCTGTATCAGTGCGATTTTCATCCCGTTCCCCTCCTGCGGTTCGATTGATTCAGGGTGCAGCCACACCCTACCTTCTGTCCCCCTGATGCAGGTATACCCTGAAACAGGATCCTTCGTTCACCCTGCTCCGCACTTCGATTCTCCCTCCCATTACCTCCACCAGTTCCTTTACAATGGAGAGTCCGAGACCCAGTCCACCGTTTCCGGATCCTTCCACACGGTAGAACCTGTTGAAAATGAGGGGAATCTCCTGTTCAGGGATACCCCTGCCGGAATCGCTCACTTCCACAAAAAAGTCGTCCCCCTGTTTTCCGTAATCGATCTGCACTCCGCCTTTTTCCGTGTACTTCAGGGCATTGGAGAGGATATTCCGCACAATGCGTTCCAGTTTTTCCACATCGGCGACTATCAGGGCCCTCTCCCTTGCTGCAGTGGTGAGGGAGAGCCCCTTCTCCCGGAAGAGGGGGCGCATTTCGTCGGCCAGTCCCGAAAGAAACTCTCCCATATCGACCTCCACTTTCTCCCCCTTTGAGAAGAAGCTCGCCTCCGCCGTGGTGATGTCCTCGATCCCCTTCACCAGTTTTATCAGGCGGTCTATTTCCGCATGGATGTTTTCCATTCCCTTTCCGCAATCCTCGATGACCCCGTCCATAACGGCCTCGCTGTGCGTTTTCATGATGGTCAGGGGGGTCCTCAGCTCATGGGCGATGTTGGACATGAGATGGGTACGCAGGCTCTCCTCCTTCTGCAACGACGCGGCCATCCTGTTGAACGACTCGGAAAGCTCTCCTACTTCGTCACGGGACCGGGACCGTATCCTGATAGAGAAGTCCCCCTTTGCAATCTTTTCCGCCGCGTCTTTCAGCAAAGTGATCGGTTTTGTGAGATACTGGCTGAAGAGGAGGGCGATGATCAGGGCGCCTCCCCCGGCAATAAGAAGGGAAATATAAATAAAATCCTTCGCCCTCTCCTTGAAAATGAGCTCCTTCTCCTGCAGTGCCTCTTTCTGGAAGGGGCGGGTCAGGAGGGTCCCGACCTGTTCCCCTTTCAGGTAGAGGGGATACCTTTCGAAGGAGCCGGTCGTCTTCTGGATATGGAAAAGATCGTGCATTCGTTTCATCATGGTGCCGGAGAGGGAGTCCAGCACCTCATGGGACGAAATGACCTCACCGCCGTCCTTGTCGATAATACGGATATCGAGACCTATCATCATGGCCCAATGGATGGTTTCGGAGAGGGCGGTCCTGTGCCATCGTCCGCCATCATAGCTGTCTTCCACCATTGCCAGGACCCAGTAGAACTGGTCCTCCTTTACCCCTTTTACATAGTTGTCGAAGTCCTTTATGATCAGCCAGTGGAAAACGAAATTCGAGAAGAGCGCCGCCGTGATGACGGCAATGAAGGCAAGGAATATCTTTGTTTTCATAATGTGTACCGAAAAGTCTCCCTCACCGCAGAGGACGCGGAGTACGCAGAAAAATATTTTTCTTTTCTGTTCCCTTCTGGATGCTTTTCCCTGTCGTAGACTCTGCGTTCTCTGCGCACTCTGCGGTGAAATCCTTAATCCGGGGTTCCGATGAATTTGTACCCCGCCCCGTAGACGGTCTTCAGAAATACCGGCTTCTGGGGGTTGTCCTCTATCTTGTGCCGTATGTTCTTGATGTGTGCGTCGATCACCCTGTCGTACCCCTCGAAATCATAGCCCTGCACCGCGTTGACGATCTGGAGCCGGCTGAATACTATTTGCGGCTTTTCCGCAAGGAGGAGGAGTATCCTGAATTCCGTGGCGGTGAGGGGCAGGGGCGTGCCCGCTTTGCGTACCGTCATGGAGAGGGTATCGATTTTCAGAAGGCCGCCGTTGAAAGAGAGAATCTTCTTTTCGTCCCGCTTTGTTCTCCTGAGCTGTGCTTTCACCCGGGCCACCAATTCACGGGGACTGAAGGGCTTGACTACATAGTCGTCGGCACCCAACCCGAGGCCTTTGATCCTGTCGTCCTCCGAGCTCTTCGCGGTGAGCATGATGAGGGGAATGTCGGAGAATTCCCGCAGGGAGCTGCAGATGCTTTCCCCTTCTATGTCGGGGAGCATGAGATCAAGAATAATCAGGTCGAAGCCGTCTTTGATTCGATGCAACGCCTCCTCGCCCGTACCGGCGACCGTGACGGTGAAGCCGTCCCTTTCGAGGTACGACTTGATGATATCGGAAATTTTCTTTTCGTCCTCTACGACGAGAATTCTTTCACCGGCCATACTCAGGTATTTTAACATTCCGCAGGAAATCCGCGCTCACTTCGGGAACAAGGGGATTGATGAACATGCCGGAGCCCAGCTCGAAACCGGAGGTCATGGCGACACGGGGAATGATGGTCAGGTACCAGTGAATGTACTCGGAGCCGGCCTGGGAGGGCCTCCCCGACTTGATGACGTAATTGAAATCGGGATTGACCAGTCCGTGGTAGATCCTGGAAAGTAGTGTCTTCATGTGCACGGCCAGGTCCCCGGTTTCCTCCGGACTGATTGCCCCGAAGGAACCGGAATGCCTCTTGGGAAAGACCCAGATATGGAAGGGAGAGACGGCGGCGTACGGGATGAAGGAGACGAAGTGATCGGTATTCATCAGGATCCGCGCTCCGTCGGAGAGTTCGTCACTGATGGTCCTGCAGTGTACGCACTCTCCCGTATCATCGAAAAAGCGCATGGCCCCCTCGATTCTGTCCCTGACCTGGTGGGGGGTGATGGGAATGCCCACGACCTGGGAGAGGGGATGTTCGATGAGGGTGCCGGAGACGGCGCCGCTGTTTTTGAAAATAATGACATGCTCGATCCGTGGATCGCGATAGGCTTCGAGAAAGCGGTTCCGGTAGGCATGGAGGATATCCCGCACCTGTCCGAGGGACATGGTCGCTATCGTGAGGTTATGGGCGGGTGCCTCGATGATGACCTCATGGGACCCCACGCCGTTGATGCTTCTCTTCATCCCGGAGCTGGAGCGGATTTTCTCCCCCTCCTTCGAGAGCACGGAAAACTTGTTCAGGACCACCCGCACCCTCCATGCGCTTCCATCGTGGATCCTGTATCTCTCATCGGGGGTCTTCGCTTCATTGCCCGGGCAGAAGGGACAGGTCTCCACGAATTCCGGATGTCTTTTCTTCTCACGCGATCCGATAAATTCCTCGGGTCTTTTCCCCTTTTCCTTTGCAATGATCACCCACTCTCTCGATATCATGTTCAGACGCAGTTCCGGCATTTTCCCTCCTCGTCATCGTACGAAGTGTATACATAGTAGCATAATCCCCGGAGGCGTGGCTCACCCTAATAGGGAGCTCCTTCATGGTATAGTTATTGATGCCCGGTTCTTCCCAAAAGAGGTGTCAGACCCAGCCCGATCTTTTCGCGGCGCGCGGCGAAGAGTCCCTTGCTGCTTATTTTGCCGGGGCGGTGGGGCGGCCCGTGGCGCTCACCGTTACCGATAACTCCACCAGCATGCTCTCCGTGCGGAAGAGGGAGGGGGAACTGCGCGTACGGCTGCACCGGATATTCCTCGATGCGGATACGGCTGTTCTCGAGGAGATGTGCGGCTTCATAAGGGGGAGGAGGGGGAAGATGCCCCTGTTCCGGGATTTCATCCGGAGGAACCGTCATGCGATCAGGAACAGCTCTCCGAAAAGAATGAAGGTGGACCCCCGGGGCAGGTTCCATAACCTGAAGTGCTTGTTCGATGAAGTCAACAGGGAGTATTTCGAGGGAAGGATTACCTCTTCCATTACCTGGGGAATCCGGAACGGCAGGCATACGGTACGGAGGAGGACACTGGGAAGCTACAGCTGCCGCACGGACACGATACGGATTCATCCCGTCCTCGACAGGAAAGATATCCCCTTCTATTTCCTCAAATTTATTATCTACCACGAAATGCTCCACGCCGAGATGGGGATAGAGGAGAGGAACGGACGGCGCCTGGCGCATACAAAAGAATTCAGGAGGAGGGAGCGCCTGTACCGTGAATACGACAGGGCGGTGGCCTGGGAGAGGAAAGGGGTTCCTTGAAGTATCCCTGTTTTATAGTTAATACTTTACTTGACAATTCAAAGTTTACACCATACTCTAATACCACCACAAGCCCATTCGATCCGACGGCATGCGGCAGTACTCCTACGCGAGCTTGCGGAGTTGCGGAAACAGGTTGCCGAACTGAAAACGCGCGAAATGCAGCACCAGAAGACGGAGCGGGCTCTCCGGGACCGGCTGTTTTTCTTTCAGAGACTTATCGATACTATACCCACCCCCATCTTTTTCAAGGACGTTCACGGCTACTACCGGGGGTGCAACCGTGCTTTCGAAGAGTACACGGGTTTCAGAAGGGAGAGGCTCATCGGTAAGTTTGCCGACGACTTCCCTTCACCCGGAATCTCTCCGCAGTTCCGGCATAGGGATGAGCTCCTCCTCTACCGGCCGGGAGTACAGGGATACGAAGTCACCATCCAGCATACCGATGGAAGCTTTCGCAACATCCTTTTCAGAAAGGCCACCCTGACCGATGAGGGAGGCGATCCGGCGGGACTGATCGGGATCATGTTCGATCTCACCGAAAGGAAACGGGCTGAAGAGGCCCTTATGGCCGCACTTGCCGGCGAAGAGAACGAAAGGGCCGGGACGGAATCGATCATCGCCGCCATCGGAGAGGCGGTCACCATTCAAGATCGGGGGAGAGGAATTTGCGGTTCTCGTTGTGGAAACCGATCTCGACAGTGCCCTGGTTATTGCGCAAAAGATCAGGAATGCGGTCGAGTCCCACTGTTTTGAAAGGGCGGGGAAGGTGACGGTAAGCTGCGGGGTGACCGAATTCAAGGAAGGAGACCTGGTGGACTCTTTTATGAAGAGGGGTGATGATGCCCTGTATAAAGAGAAAAAAGGCGGAAGGAACAGGGTTGAGGCCCTTTCCCTTCCCCAGTGGATACCCTTCAAATAGTCCGCTCTTTACGGAGATCTTGCTGAAGGGCGAAAAAATGCCCCCGGCGGCGGTGAGGCCGAAGGGGGCTTGAGAACTCTCTTCTATCTCTCGGATACCGCTGGCCGGATTCTACTGGACAGCATCCTTGAAGGCCTTGCCCGCGGTAAATTTCGGGGCTTTCGAGGCCTTGATCTTGATGACCTCGCCGGTCCTCGGGTTCCGTCCCTTTCTCGCCTTCCTCTTGGAAACGGAGAAGGTTCCGAATCCCACCAGAGTTACCTTGTTCCCCTTTTTCAGGGTCTTTTTTACCCCGTCGATGAGAGACTCGAGGGCCTTCCCTGCTGCGGCTTTGGAGATGTTCGCTTCCTTGGACATCTTGTCAATCAGTTCTGTCTTTGTCATGCAACTCCTCCTTTTTTAGTTGTATAGTATACCCATAAACGCTCCAACTATCAATAGAAATAACCGGATATGATACAATAAAATCCGGCGGGAAGAGCGCTGCCTATTCCACTCTACAGAGGACTGTCCAAAAGGGGGGCCCCCGGCGGTCCGGTCAAGGAGGTAGCATGCTGCATCTCGGGGTCCTTGCATCAGGCCGCGGTTCGAACTTTCAGGCGATTGTGGATACGATAGAGGCGGGGAGCCTTGCCGCTGAGGTAAAGCTTCTTCTTGTCGACCTTCCCGATGCCTTTGCTATCGAACGCGCGAAAAGACATTCCATTGAATTCCTGTATCTCGATCCGAAGGGGTTTCCCTCGAAAGATTCCTATTTCGAGAGGATTACGGAGGAGTTTGTCAAACGCGGAGTGGAGTTGGTCGTCCTTGCAGGGTTTATGCGCATCGTGAGAAAGCCCCTGATCGATACCTTCCCCAACAGGATCATGAATATCCACCCGGCGCTTCTGCCCTCTTTTCCCGGGCTCCACGGGCAGAAACAGGCGGTAGAGTACGGGGTGCGGATCAGCGGGTGCACCGTCCATTTTGTGGACGAAGGGATGGATACCGGGCCGGTGATTATCCAGGCCGCGGTGCCCGTCCTCCCCGACGATACGGAAGAAACTCTTGCCGCCCGGATTCTGAAGCAGGAGCACCGGATATTTCCGGAAGCTATTCGGCTCTATGCGGAGGGCAGGCTGAAGGTGGAGGGACGGATCGTCAGGATTGCAGGGTATGAGGTCAGGGAAGACGAGTCTCTCATCAATCCTCCTCTCCCTTATAGGGGAAAACGCACGGGCTGACAGCTGGTCAGGGAGGAACGGACACCGTATGAGAATATCCGGCGGAAGTGCAAAGGGAAGAAAGGTGGGATCCAGGAAAGCTTTCCTCAGGAAGGGAGAAGATGCCGGATTGCGCCCCACGTCGGCAAAAGTGAGGGAGGCGATCTTCAATATACTCGCCCCCCGGATCGGGGGCGCGGTCTTCCTCGATCTCTATGCCGGTACCGGCGCCGTAGGCATAGAAGCGCTGAGCAGGGGGGCGGAGCGGGCCCTGTTTGTCGAGAACAGCTCCGTCAGGGTGAACCTCATAAAGGACCTGGTCGAAAGGTTTGGTTTCAGAGAGAGGGCCTCCGTGGTGAAGGAGAGCGCACCACTCTTTTTGAAAAAGACGGAAGAGCGCTTTGATATAATCTTTGTGGATCCCCCCTATGAATCCGGGGAGCTGGAAACGGTCCTTCCCCTTATTGCCGGTCGGGAGCTATTGCGGGAGGGAGGGGTTGTTGTTGCCGAGCACCCTTCCCGAAGAGTCCCTCCCGCGGAAATCGGCACCCTGGAGCGCGTGAAAGAGTACCGGTACGGGGATACCTCTCTGAGTCTCTACCGGTACATGCAAGTATAAGAACGGAATATCCGTATACGGAGCGAAAAGGAAGGAGCGGACATGAAACTGGCCATCTACCCGGGAACCTTCGACCCGGTGACCAACGGACATCTCGATCTGGTAAAGCGGGGGCTGCGGATATTCGATGAACTGATCATTGCGGTCGCCCTCAATCCGAAGAAGCAGCCGCTGTTCAGTATAGAGGAGAGGCTTGAGCTGATAGGGGAATCGGTCAGGGAATACGACAACCTGAGGATCGAATCGTTCGACGGCCTGTTGGTGGATTATGTGAGGGAGAGGGGCGGTGCGGCCATCATCAGGGGCCTGCGCGCCGTATCCGATTTCGAGTATGAGATGCAGATGGCGCTGATGAACAGGAGAATGGTGAATACCATCGAAACGGTCTTCATGATGCCTTCTGAAGAGTATTCCTATCTTACCTCCACCATTGTCAAGGAGGTGGTCTCCTTGGGGGGATCGGTGAAGGGACTTGTCCCCGAAAGAGTGGAAGAGGCGTTGCGGAGGAGGTTGTTCCTCCGCAGGGAATCGTAAGCTACGAAGAAGACCCCTGAAGGGCTATCTGATTTTTCCCAGTCTCCTGGCGAGGTCTGTGGTCTCCTGCAGAAGGCCCTCTATTTCATCAAGACCCCTGTCCCAGAAACCCTTATCGGTGATATCGATTCCCAGTTTCAGGAAGATGTTCCGGGGAGAGTCGGAGAGTCCTGCGGACAGGAAGTCCTTTACCTTCCCGATGAAGCGGGGGTCCCCTTTCACCGCGTTCTGGAGGGACTTCGAGATGAGCATGCCGCCGGCATACGAATAGACATAGAAGAAGGCGCGGATATGGCTCCAGTATGCCCACCAGTTCCCGGAGCCGGGGGACTGCTCCACTGCATCTCCCATGTATGCAGCCATGTGCTTCCGGAACAGGGTGCCGATCTCCTCTTTCGAGAGATACCCTTTCTGCCGGAAGTCATGGTGGAGCTCCTGCTCGAAGCGGTAGCATGCCACCTGGCGGAAGATGGTGGAGACATCGTCGTTGAGCTTCTTTACCATGATGGACAGACGCAGCTCGTCATCCGCCTTTCTGAGGATCTCCTGGAGCACGAAATCCTCCATGAAGGTGCTCGCCACTTCTGCGGTGGAAGTGGGGGTCCCGAAATTCAGGGCGTTCTGCTTCTTTTTGATCAGCTCATTGTTGATTCCATGCCCCAGCTCGTGGGCAAGGGTCAGGACATCGTTCAGCGTATCGGTATGGTTCAGAAGGATATAGGTCGGCTGTGAAATGAGGTGATGGGCGCAGAAAGCGCCGCTCCCCTTGCCCTTGCGCGGATAGACGTCGAATTGTCCGTTCTTGACGAAGCCCGAGAGGATCTCCGGGAATTCGCTGTCGAGCTTCCTGAAGACCCTGTCCACCAGACTGAGGGATTCGGCGTAGGAATACTTCTTCCCGAAATCGCCGTATTCCACATTCCTCTCGTGGTACCTGAGCCTTTTTGCTCCCAGGAGGCCGGCCTTCAGGGTATAAAACCGCGCAGGGATGTTGAACCGGTTCGCCACGGCCGTGAGGAGGGTATCCACCACCTCGCTGTCCACATCGTCGTTGATGTGCCGGGAGAGATCGGGGCGGGGGATTTTGCGCAGCTCGTCATCCGTCTTCTTGTTGGCGAGCACGGAGTTGATTTCCGCCTCTGCCACATCGGCGTGCTTCAGGAGGATATCGTTGAAGGCCTTTGCCGCGGAGTCCCGGACCTTCTTGTTTTTGCTGTTCATGAGGCTCAGGAGCTCGGAGAAGGTACTGGTCTTCTTCTTGCCATCCTCATGGAATACGGTCCTTTCCTCCTTTGCCAGGAAGCCCGATGTCATCCGGACCCAGTTGGAATAGGAAGTTGCCGCCTTGAGATTCAGAATTTTTTCCTCCGCCTCGGTGAGCAGGTACTTCGCCTCCGCGAAGATGCGTTCGAGAAAATGGCGGTAGTCCTTCAATTCTTCGGCAGCGAGAAATCTCTTTTGTCTCTTCGGGGGGATCTTCCCCAGGCGCAGGTGAAAGAACTGAACATCATTTTGAATCCTTCTTGCGAAGTCCTCTATCTTGTTCAACTTTGCCTTGAGGGCGGGATTGTTCTCGTCCTGATGGGAGCGGAGCCAGAAATAGTATCCCTCGTTTCCATCGGTCCCATAGTGGCGCGACCACTCTTCATATTCATCGAGGGCCTGTCTGAGCACCGAAGGATCTTCGAGGTAATCCTTCCTGTCCCTCCATTTGTTGATAAAAGCATAGCTCTTCTGTTCGACGATCTTCCTCTTCTCTTCCCTCTGCGGGTCGTCATCACTTTCGAAAAGCGGGATAAGATTCCAGACTGTCTGCTTCATCCGTAGTGTATCTCCTTTTATAAGAGCTGGGGATTGCGGGCGGCACAAGGACTCTCCGGTCCCTTCTTTTCCTAATTGTAGCAAAAGACAAGAAGAAACAGATAGAGACAGAGATAAGACAGGTAACTACAGAATAAGACAGAAAAGAGAAAATAGCAGTTTCTCGTCTTTTCCTGCCTTTTTCTGCTTCACTCTGCTTTATCTCTGTTTTACTCTGCCTTATTCTGTCTTTTACTTGCCTGCAAAGACGAGACTCTGCTACAGTGTTAGTTTGCAATCAATATTGTTTATGAAAAGGGGTGCCGGTATGTCAGAGTTCAAGGGAGTTACGGTGATCAGGGAGGCAAACGTTTATTTTGAGGGGAAAGTAACGAGCAGGACGGTTCTCTTCGATGACGGCTCGAAAAAGACCCTCGGGGTGATGCTGCCGGGGGAGTACGAGTTCGGTACCGCCGGCAAGGAGATCATGGAGATCCTGTCGGGGGAGCTCGAAGTGCTCCTTCCCGGAGAGGCGGAATGGAGGTCCGTACGGGGCGGGGAGTCCTTCGAAGTGGCCGGTAACTCCCGGTTCAGTCTCAGGATCAGAAAGCTTACGGACTACTGCTGCTCTTTTATAAAATAGGGAAGAAGAGGGCTCAGGGCAAACGCAACAAAAAGCGGTCCATGAAAAACAACGCGATTGCTTCAGGATACGACCCTTCGCAATGACAGGACACGAAAAGCTCTCTTCCTCTGTCATTGAGAGCGGAGCGAAGCAATCTCAAGGGGATGCTCTTACCGGATACAGTAATGAGTCTATCCTGGGAGAGGGATTATCCCTCCCTGCCACTGCATAGGAACAAGACTGCCATCCGGCTGCAGCTGTACTCGTAAAGGTGTATTGGTATGCTTCTCATTTATCCTCCTGTCGCAAAGGCCTGCGAGCCCCCTGCCGGGGTGGCGAGAATAGCGGGTGTCCTGCATCGGCACGGGGCACCGTGCAGGGTAGTGGACGCCAACCTGGAGGGGATGCTCCATCTGCTGGACGGCCGGTCCTCCCTCTACGCTGCTCAGTACAACACCTGGACGCGGCGGGCATTCCGGAATGTGCACAAAAATCTTGCCTCACTGCGGGAACCCTCCTTCTACCGGGGGTTCGACCGGTACAAAAAGGCGGTGCACGAACTGAACCGCGCGCTGGAGATGCCCGTGTGCGGTGCCGGCGCAACGGTGAGCCTTGGGAATTATCACCACCGGGAGCTCTCCCCGGTACAAAGCGGGGATCTCCTCCGCGCTGCGGAACATCCCGAAAGCAACCCGTTTTTCCCTTACTTCTCAATGCGCTTGCCTGCCCTCCTGGAGGAGGACCGGCCCTCCCTCGTGGGCTTTTCGCTGAACTACCTGAACCAGGCGCTCTGCGCCTTTGCCATGATCGGCTTTCTGCGGAGGGAATGCCCCGGGGTGGCTGTTGTGCTCGGGGGAGGGCTTGTTACCTCATGGATGCGGAACCCCCGGTGGAGGGACCCCTTTGCAGGGCTGGTGGACCGTTGCATCGCCGGTCCGGGCGAGCGTCCGTTGCTTTCCCTGATGGGGTACGGCGTCGATGGTGAAGATCCGGGCCCTCCTGAATACAGCACTCTCCCGCTGCACGACTACCTGGCTCCCGGAACGGTCCTTCCCTATAGCGCTTCGAGCGGATGCTATTGGAACAAGTGCTCCTTCTGCCCCGAAAGGGCTGAGGGAAATCCCTATGCCCCGGTACCCGTACCCCGGGCATTGCGCGACATCACCTCTCTTGTAAGGGAGACGAGGCCCGTTCTCCTCCACCTGCTGGATAATGCCCTGAGCGTCTCCCTCATGAGGGGGCTGGCGGAGAACCCTCCCGGGGTGCCGTGGTACGGGTTCGCGCGGATCGGCAGCGAATTGACGGACCGGGATTTCTGCCGGGCGTTGAGGCGCTCGGGATGCGTCATGCTCAAGCTCGGGGTGGAATCGGGGGACCAGGAGGTGCTCGATGCCCTGCAGAAAGGAATCGAGCTCGAAAGGGTGTCCAAAGTTCTGAAGACAGTGAAGGAGGCGGGGATTGCGGCCTATGTGTATCTCCTCTTTGGCACCCCGGCGGAGACCGTGTCCTCCGCGCGGAAGACCCTTGCCTTCGTCGCACGGCATGCCGGGGAGATCCGGTTCCTGAACTGTGCCCTCTTCAATATGCCGGTGAGCGGGCACGAGGCGCGGGAGATGGCGACCGGCGCTTTCTATGAAGGAGATCTCGCCCTCTATACCAACTTTGCCCACCCGAAGGGGTGGGACAGAAGGCAGGTGCGCCAATTCCTTGAGGGTGAATTCAAGAGGCACCGGGCGGTATCGGCGATCCTGAAGAACGACCCCCCTTTCTTCACCTCAAACCACGCCGCGTTTTTTTCCGGACAGGAAGAGTAAGAAGTGGGAACTTAAATCCTTTTTCTTCCCTTTGAAAAGGGAGAGACTTCATCGTGGGGCATGAGAGGGATGCTTGCAAGGGGTGTAGGGATGCTCTCTTTCTGCAGGGAGCGTCTGGAATATCGGAGGGGGCAGGTAACGCCCTGCCCCCATCGTATGCTTGAAGAGTATCAAGCGTATTATCATGAACAGGTGCCCCCCTGAGACCACGGAAGAATTCGCTCGCAAAGAAAGAGGGTACCCCTGCACCCAATAACTAAACGTTCCTATTCCAAAAGGCTACTTCTTTACCCAGTTTCCTCCTGGCTCCTGAATCCACCACCCCTTCTTCGCCTCGTCCCTCCTGATGGAGGCGAACTGCTCCACCGCCTGGGGAGTTACCTGGCTGAGGTTTTCCTGGTTCTCCGGAAGCCTGTTGAGACGGATAATGGCCTTTGCCATTCCCCTGATTACTGTCTTCCTGTTCTCATTTTCCCGATCCACAAGGGCCTTGTCGGCGGGGCTCAACACTCCCTCACGTACTACCAGCATCCCGTCTTTGCCCTCTCCCACCGTGCCGCTGCTCCGTAACCTGTCGATATCGGGAAGCCGTGCGCCCATTTCGCGGTATGCGGCCACTACGTCAGGCATTCTTTTTACGATCTCCGATATCTTATCGGCAAGACCCGGCTCCTGCGCATAGGCGGCGGAGGTCAGCCCGAACCGCCACGAGCTTTCGGGTTTACCGGCGGGCGCTCCGGAACGGTTTCCGGGTTTGTCCGACTGCTGCTCCTCCGGAATGCCCTTTCCGGAAGCTCCGGGAGTCATCAGCTCCTTTTCCAGTGCCTTGTAAGCCTCTTTCACGTCCCTTTCGGGAAAGTAGATATTCACGGTGATAACCGCGCACGCCGCAAAAAAGAAAGAGAGCAGCGCGAAGAAATGTGCCTTTTTCCTCATTTTTTTCCTCCTTATTGATTCTCCTTTGCCCTCTGCGCCGCCTCCACAAGGGTCCATAAAAGGTGATCAAGGGCGATCCGGTTATTGAGGGGCGCCACCTGTACCGAAAGGTCCCTGATGCCGAGCAGGTTCGTGTTCGAAATCTCGAGCTCCCTGAAGACAACATCCCCGTTCTGCAGATAGAGGCTCATCACGCCCCTATCGTAGCTCCTGTCGGTGAGGTAGGCTCTCAGCGAGGGTCCCCCCACCTTCCGGAGGAATTCCTTGCTGATCACCATCTTTTCCCTGCCTTCCCGGTATGTCCAGAAATCGGCCTTTCCGATGAGCCGGGCCAGGGATGCCCCCGTGCCCTTCAGGGTCCCTGTCCCGTCGACCTTGCCGGAAATATATCCTTTCACCGGGGTGATGGTATTGCCGAGGGACGTCAGGCTGAGGCCCTTGACGAGAAAGCCCGCCCTGTACGAGAGTCCGCCGGACAGATCCACCAAAGCGGCCCCGTAGAACTTTCCTCCGAATATGGTAGCACTAAAGCGTCCTATATTCAAAATTCCGCCTTCCGGCCTGACCCAAAGGGTGATGTCCTGCAGCAGGTCGAACCCATAGCGGAAAGAGCCGAGGGTGATCCGGCTGAACCCCTCCCCGGCGAAGCGTTGACCGTACCGGCTCACGAGGCTGTCGAAGGCCGCTTTTTCGAAGGCGGGGAACTCCGCTGCCGTCTTCCCCGTCTCAGGTGTCCCGCCATAGACGAGGGGAAGGGTGCCCTGCACCGGTCCCACCGTAAATTCATTGTTCTCACCCGTAAGGACGAGATCCCGTGCCGTCACCTGTCCCCTCAGGACCAGTCCGTCCCTCCCGTACCGGAGGGATACCTCGGATGCCAGAGACCCGTCGAGACCGGCATAGAGGAGACGGTCGGGGAAAATATCCCAGAGGGCTTCCCGCATATCCGCCGCTTTTGTCCCGGGGAGATGTACGGTAGCGGTCAGGGTGCGTCCGCTGTCCATGAAGTCCTCTATTGTACCGGAAAACGAGGCGGAGAGATTTTTTACCGCTGCCGTGCCCGAGACCTCAGCCCCGGTACCCTTGAATGCGGCTTTCGCCCGGAGCGAGACTCCCGTGAGGGACCTCTGTCCACCAGTCTTCCCTTTGAGGGAGAGGGCCGAAGATTCCACTTCCATATGACCTTCCAGGGAGCGGAAAGAGGAAAAAGTGCCCTCGAAAGAGGCCCGCGTTCCCCCTGTTGAAAGGAGGTAGGGTATTTTCAGCGCCTGCAGCAGCGGCCCCGGGTCTATCCCTTCCACCCGCGCGCGAAGGGTAAGGGGAAAAGGCCCTCCTGCCGTCTTTCCACTTACGGAAAGCTGCATCCGCCCCTTCAGGACCTCTGCGCGGGGGACGGCAAGGGAGAACCCTTCCCCATCGAAAAGGCCGCTCCCCGAGAGGGGACCTGCCGCGAACCCCTGCCCGGAACCCTGCCCAAAATCCTGAAAAACAAGAGTGGATGCGGAGAAGGTAAAGTCACCCGAAGGCGAGGGGGAAAGATTTTTTAGTGCCAGGGAGAGGTCCCCTTTTCCGACCGCTATCTTCCCGTCGTCCTTTTTTGCATCCACTCCCTTTGCCGCAAGCAGTATAGTTCCTTTTTTCTCCGGAAACGTTCCCGTCATACGTTTGACGGAGGCCTTCAACGAGTCTGTCAGGAGCTCCGCATCGTGCAACGTAAGGGTCCTGTCCCCGTATTCAAGGGCTGAGCCGAGAGAGAGCCGGGAAAGACGGGAATTCCCGAAACGGATCCCCCTGGCGGAGAGGGAAAGACGGGAAGGGGACGAAAAGGTTACCTGTGCATCGATCCTTTCGCTTTCTATTTTTTCCGACCTGATCGTCCCTCCGTCAAGACGCACGTTCCCGGTAATGCGGGGGCGGATGCCGGATCCCCCGGAAATCAGCAGGGAATCGGAGGTGATGCTCCCCGCTGCTCTTACTCCTCCGGGCAGGGAGAGGGCGGCGAGATCGATCTTCCCGATCTTCATTGTTGCGTTGTAGAAAGGCTTTCCCGAGATGTTCCGCACCGATCCCTCCGCGCGTACCGCCACGTCATTGCCCGAGGAGAGCAGAAGCCTGTCCAGGATCAGGGTATCTCCGGGCACGTTGAAGCGTGCATTCGCTAGGAGCAGGGTATCCCGGAGAGGTGCGCGAAAAAAGGGCAGGGCAACGTCCCTCTCTGCCTGCACCTCAGAGGTCAGGCGTATCTCGTGCGTCGTGTTTCCTTCTGCTTTCAATTCAGCGGCGAAACTGACGGTGTGCGCGTCGACCCCGTATCGTGCAAGAAACTCTTTTAAAAAAGAGGGGGCGAGGCGGGGGGTGTGCAGGGCGAGGGAGAAATCCTTTCCCGTTTTCCGGAGGTAGGACCACCCCTCGAAGGTGAACGATCCCGCATTCTCCCACGTAAAGGAGCCCCGGAAGGAGGTCCGCATATCGGGGCGGGAGGAGATATCGTTCAGGAGCAAGCGTATCTCATTGATCGTGAGGGGGGCGCCTCTGCTTGCAGCGTCCAGGGAGAGGGATATCCGCCCCGATTGTATGCTGAAGCTCTCCACCCGGTAGGTCCGGTCGGATTTCCGTGAGAGGAAGTCCTTGAGAGCAGCGGAAATATTCCATTCTCCCCGGTGATTCTTTTTCAGGAGGAGCTCCGGGGCGGAAAGGTCGATTGCCTTCACCCGCACCTCTCCCCTGAGCAGTTCCGGAATATCCGGGGAAACGGTGAGTGTTCCGATACGGAGGAGGGTACCCTTGTTATCAGGGTCACGGACAGTAATGCGATGGAGGGAAAGGGAAAAAGGAAAAGCGAGGGAAAAGTCCCCGATTACAACGGGATGTCCGATTCGGGAAGAGGTCTCCCCGGATAGCATCCCGAGAATTTTTCCCTTCAGGGTGAAAAGACCTGCAAAGAAAAGAAGGGTAAAGAGGAGGATGCCGGACAGGGCCAAAGCGGCAGCAGTGCGGTGTTTCCGTCTGAAAAACTCCATATCCTATTGTGGCATGGAAGGCCTTTTTTTTTCATTGTGCTTTCTCGATCTTTTCCTCTGCCTCCTGTTTGCTTTTCCGGTCCGGCGGGGGCGCTTTCTGCCCGGCTCTCTTTTCGGGCTCATAGCGCAACGCGATAAAGATGGGGAAGTGATCGGAGCCGAAATAGGGCCCCCTTTCCAGCGCGACCAGTCTGAAATGGCTGGAGTGGAATATGTGGTCGAGGGGGAAGCGCAGGAGGGGGTTTTTTGCATCGAACGTGTTATAAAGGCCCCTCCCGATGCGCGGGTCGAGGAGTCCGCTTATCTTCTGGAAGAGAGCGGTAGTATGGGACCATGCCACATCATTGAGGTCTCCGGCCACCACGACGGGAAGTGCAGCCTCCCGTACCCTTTTTGCAACGAGCAGAAGCTCCGCATCACGTTCGGTAGTGTCCGGGGTTTTCCGCGGATGGGGGGGCTTCGGATGGAGGCAGTACAGCTCCATGAGATCTCCGGTGGGCAGCTCCGCCAGGGTATGAATAGAAGGGACGTCGGGCTCCACCAGGAAAAGCACTTCGGGGCGTATAAGCTTCAGCTTCGAATACAGGACCATCCCGTACGTATTGGCGAGGGGATAGCGGACGGAATAGGGGTATTCGTCTTTCAGGACTTTCAGTTGCCCGTCCCACCACCCATCCGTTTCGGCGGCAAGGACGAGATCGGGATTGAGCTCCCTGATTATCCCGAGATACTGCTCACTATTGCGATTCGTCATCAATACATTGGAGATGAGCATGCTGAAATGTGCTCCGGGGGTGATGGAGGAGCTTTTCTTTACCTGGACGCGGGCGAGGGCGGAATAAGGGAACATCATATATGCCTGGTAGAGGATGCAGAGGGAGAGGAGGAGCATCAGGAAGGTGTCCACCGCTTTCCTGGTGGGGACAATAAGGAAGTAGGTAAGGAGGAGAATCAGGGAGAGCACCGCTATCTGAATGCGCGGGAAATCGAATATCCGTATCCACCATTCCTCTTTCCGGAAAAGAGGCAGGAGGGTAGCGGTTATGAGGATGAGGAAGAGAAGGGAGAATGATGCTCTTATAAGCAGAATCTTCATTGTGGGGGTCCCACCATTGCCGGTAGAAAAGGGGCGGACGGGGAAAATAAAAATAGTGCAGACAGCCAGGATTTGTTATGATAGAAAGTATGGGGGAAAGGATTCAGTTTCAGCCTCTTACGCGTGAGGACCGTATCTCGGTGGTGCTCTATCGGGCGGGTATTGCGATTTCCGCCTTGCTTGTCACCCTGGGGGGATACATGCTGCTCAATGCCGCACATTACCGGAACGATCCCCTTATCGGCCTGAAGTTCACCGTTCTGCTCCTCTCTCTTTATATATCAGTAGGGATGAGTGTCTTTTTCATCCACCTCTATGTGAGCAAATTTCATCGGGTGCTCAAGAAGCTGTACTATATCGCCCTTGCGGGTCTGGGGTTGCTGTTTTTTATCGGCGGGGGGAATATTTACGCCGTCTTTGCCGCAAAGCCCTACGCATCGCTTGCCCTTCTGCCCCTTTCCGGATGCCTCGGCTTCATTACTGCGAAGGAGGCTTTCTGTTTTAAGCTGATAGAGGGGTACCTCCTCGCTTTTCTCATGCCCCTGTTTCTTGTCTATACCGCGCTGACGGGAGGGGTTCCGTATGGCACCCTTGTCATCGGCCTCCTGCTCCTCTTGTTCACGGTACGGAAGGTTTTCCAGCCCCTGCATTTCGATATCGGCGACAAATCGGCCTACATGTAAGCGGGAACGGCTGAGGGGATAGAACTAAGATACAGAAACTCAATGCGCTTCTCCTTGTGGGGGGAGGGGCAGGGGGATTCCTTCCCTTGCAATGCGACAGGATCACCGTATTCCCTCGCGGATAGTTGATTCTGATGCTCGTATCCTCCGGGGAGCGTCACCTCTGACCTCTCCTCTCCGTGTCAGGGGAGTCGTGAAGTCCTTCGCTCCCCGACCTCTTGTTCTGCCTCTCTACCGCTCACTCCGTTACCACAGCGCAAACTCGCTTCCGCTCAAACATGCACTGTGGTGGCCACTCCGTTTCACGAAGAGAGGAGACGAACAAGAGCTAAGGTCCGCTCAGAACTCCCCTCCTCCCCTCTCTGAGAGAGGGAGCACTCACCCCCTGTCCCCTGGTTTATTCTTGTCAAGGACTCCCCTCT
>NSJL01000043.1 GCA_002634385.1 Nitrospira sp. | reverse complement strand
TCTATGCCGGTTTATCCCGGCGCACCCAAGTTCTTTTTTTAGCTTTACATGCTCCTCCATCAACTCCGAAAGGACCTCGTGTTTCCGACGAAGCTTCTCCTCAAGTTGATGAATGCGCTGCTCCTCTATAACTGTAGTACTAAGTCTAAACTATTTCAGCTTTAAGGAGAGCAGCTGAAAAGCTATTAAGCCGGCAAGCTAGAAAGCTTCTATTAAAACGAAACATACTTTCTCAAGACATCGAACCGCTCTTTGTTCTCAGGATCTGACGACGCTTTCTCTTTGTACTCTATAAAGAAAGCAGCGAATATCGACAGAAAGAATCCAGTAACTAACGCGACCATCACCATCTGCCTTCTTTTCGGTTTAACTCTTTTCTCCGGCTGTACCGCCTTATCAATAACCTGGATAAGAGTTGCATCTCTAGCTTCATCAAGCTTTGCAACTTCGTATTGCTTCAGAAGCAACTCATATAAGGTCTCGTTGAACTTCAAATCTCTCATTTTTCTAGCGTATTCCGTACCCACCGAGGGGATGCTACCGGTCGGAACTATTGTGTTATGTCCTGTATTCTTAGATTCAAGTCTCCCTAGCTGTTCTCTCAATTCCTTCAACTCTTCCTCAGCTCTCTGGATAGCAGGATTCTGCGCTGTCGCATAGGTCCTCATCACTCTAACCTGTACTTCTTTTGCCGCAATTTGAGCCCTCAATTGAGAGATGCCCTCTATCACCGCGCTCGCCTGGGCATCGATTTTGACCGCCCCTGTCCTTTCCTGGAATCCTTTCATTGCCTCTTCTGCTCTTATTAGTGCCGCTTTCGTATCTTTCAATTGCTCTTCAAAAAAGAACCTTCTTTGCGCCGCTTCGGTCACTGCAAGTCCTTTGGTAAAACTCCTCAACTCTTCTACAAAAGCATTCGCCATTTCCGCGGCTTTCTGCGGGTCTTTGTCCTCGACACTTACGGTGATTATTCCACTCTTTTTGTTGTCTCGCACAGAGAGTGCACTCATGAGAAAAATTCGGACATTCTCTCGCGACTTAGTCCTGTAGGCTTCTATGAGATTGAAACGCTCAATCATTCTATCAAGAATCTGACGACTTCTTAAAATTTCAATATACATGTCGTTTGGATTCTTAATGCCGAGAGAGCTGCCCGCCAGACCTGCAGCAGCGCCAAGCTGACTCAGCATCTGTGAAGCCATGCTCGCCTGCTGCTGTGGAGGAAGTATCTTTGTCTCTGCACGGTAAATTGGCGTCATAATAAGGCTTATTATTGCAGTCACAACAGCCGCACCCAAAGTAATGCCGATGATCAACCTCTTGCGTTTGGCAAGGACAATTAAGAGATCGAGAAGATTAATGTCATCACCTTGAGAAAGATTGACGTGGAGTTGTCCACTTCCGGATCTGACATAAGGGTCTTGCCTGGAAGATCTCTCTTCATTAATCGTCAAATTTTCTTTTTGATCCTGCATAGTTTTTTCCCTTTAAAACACAATTGATGTTTTATCTTCTGAGTCCAGTAAGGCTAAAACCATTCACTATCCGTTCGAGTATTTTCGTTCCGGCATGAAATGAGATGACGTTTCAGTGATTCGTCATGTCAGCTCTTATTCCAATCCGGGATCGGTCCGGCATCCTTTCCCGGAAGGATCCCGGGCTGGGCCGGGATGACGGCGATCCCCAACAAGCGTGGACAGGCTCTGCTCCGCTTGCGGGAATGAAGGATTCGGTCCAAACGGTACTTGGGACTCTTTAGTCCTATAGATAATGCTCCGCCCTCTCAGTTACATAGCCCTATATGGACTATGTCCAAGCTATAGTCAGCTCCGGAAACTAAGAGATATAGCTACACAGCCTCTATATCCGCCGCTTCAACTTTCAATGATACACCCTGTCTCAGCACATCAACAGAGAGCACGAGACGATGGCAATCCAATCTCTCTATTAAGATCCCTTCGACCCCTGCCAACGGACCCCTTCGTATCCTATACTTTCTCCCATTCTGCAAATAAGGGTATGGATCCAATTCCTCTTTGCTCTCCATAAGACGCTTGAGAGAGTTGATTTGATCGTCAGGTATTATTTCGGGCTCACCAGGTATCAATCCAAGAAAGCGCACGATGCCGCTCGTCTTGATAACCGCTCTTAGCACAGCAGGTTCCTTCTCAATATGCGCAAACAGATAACCGGGGAAGAGAGGAAAGTTTATCTTCTTTCTTCTATCTTTCCAAGCACTAAGCTTCTCGAATGTAGGGAGAAACGCATCGATTCCCGCTCTTATTAGCTGTTCAGCCACCTTAAACTCATGCCGGGATCTCACTTGAACAGCAAACCAGAACTGGGAATTCGCCAATTCATCTTTAATTCCCTCAGTCATAACCATCTTTCTCGTATAACCACTATTTTCAGTCACAACATCTTGAGCCGAACGTTGCGTCATCATTAGCGCATTCCTCTTCAAAACAACAAGGATCCATCAAACATTTCAATGAAGTGCGAAGGACGTAGCCGAGGATACCACATTGAGGATTGACCTACGTATTACATGAAATAAAATTGCGCAACCCCATTCAGCGCGTTCTACTGCTATTTCCTTGTCCAAAACGTCTCGACAAGACCAACTTTCCACTGTCCTTCTTCCCTCATCATTTTCAATTTTGCTGAATTGGTCGCTTTTTTATAAGTAATGATTATTTCAGCTCTATTCTTTTTAATAAATCCAAGATCCCAAATACTATCCGTCAGGACAGTATTCGGTTCAAAGTTAAGAAGAAAGTTGCTCCAATATGTCCTGCATAAATCGTCGCACCTCGCAAAATCTTCAGTAACTTTCTCCTTTGAAAAATCAATCTTCGATTTATCAAGACGCTTATGAACATCGCCTACGATTGTTGTCCTTGATGCCTCCGTAATCCTGCCCCATACTTTTGTATAATCCCGGCTTCGCAAAGCTACAAACAACTCTTCGGCAGCCGCGAGCACCTCGTTCGATTCTTTGTCAGAAGAAGCAATGGTCTCTGTGGGCACACCCAGTGATGCGGTACACACAACAAAAATAACAAAAGCGCTTACAAAACTCTTTAGAGCCTTTGGTAAAAAGAAAATCTCCCCTAACCCCTCTTTGCCAAAGAGGGGAATCCTCTCTCTTTTCCAAAGGGAGAAATTTGTCTTATTTATCAAAGAAAAATAAGAAAATAATTTTATTTTGGGAGTATTTCTTACCATAAATCGCTACCTTTCCATAAGCGGCCCTTTCATTGTCAAACAGATAATGAAAGGGCCGCTCATCGATTCCTCTCCTTACTGCGCGGGAGTATAGTTCGTTATACCATTGCTATGCAATACCGACATAACATGTGTATGGGCAGTTGCCAGATTGATATGGTAGTACGCTGCAACGTGCTGCACCGCTGTTGTTATATCCTGCCCTTCGCATACCTGCACTCCATTGCCAACTGTCACACAGCTTACGCTTGGTGTAGGCGTCGGTGTTGGTGCCGGCGTTGGCGTCGGCGTTGCTGTAGGAGTTGCCGTTGGGGTCGGCGTGGGCGTCGCCGTGGGTGTAGGCGTAGGTGTAGGTGTTGCCGTCGGAGTCGGAGTGGGCGTCGCCGTGGGTGTAGGCGTAGGTGTAGGTGTTGCCGTTGGGGTCGGTGTTGGTGTAGGAGTTGCTGTCGGAGTCGGCGTGGGCGTCGGCGTAGGAGTGGGTGTGGGTGTAGGAGTGGGTGTCGCCGTCGGAGTCGGGGTCGGCTGCTGCGAGATAGTGTTCGCCACGTCACCCGGATTCGTGGACATCAAATCAGCAAGCGAATTAAACGCCGAAAGCTGAGAAGAATCGTTCGGATCAATCGAGCTCACATAGCTTGATAATGCGTTCAGAGAGCGCGAAGAGAGGCTTTTGAAAAAAGCTACCACCCATTTCAGATCTGCTGCTGCAAAATATGTTCTCAGAAAGTTGTAGAAATTTTGCTGTCGTGCCGTAAGGGAATCAAAACTGCGCTGCGATCCCTTCGAAAGATATCCATCGTCTGATAAGGCCAGAGCAACCGCACTCACGTCACTGGTGGTAACTTCTACAAGTGCGGACTGGAAGGCCTGCAGTTCTGAAGCAGTGTCGATATTATTCAGCAGCTGCCCCAGGGACTGGATCTCGTCAGTGCTCAGTGACGTTGACAGTTCAGAAAAGGCGGTCTTGGCCGAGTCGGAAAGTGCGTTATACGAGCTGACCACCTGATCGGGAACGGGAGTCGCTGAAGGGGTAGTTGAGGTCGTCCCTCCTCCTCCGCCGCCGCCCTGCGAGGCAACGATCGCAGCCAATGCGGCAACGGCAAGGGTACCCGCTACGATGGTCCCCGTGGTTATTCCTGAAGAGACCGCACTGCCGGCCGCAGCCCCTTCTGCCGCAGCAGCAGTACCTGCGCCCTCCGCGGCGTATACGTCTTGAGAGACTATCGGTACAAACATCGTGTTGCACAGGAAAAATATGAGAACCGCTGCAATTATCTTCTTATTTAAAAATCGATGCACGATGTAGTCCTCCTTTCAATAATGGAATAGGAATCAGAGTAGATTAAAGTAGCATATGACTTGCACGATGTCAATTCTTTTTTTGCGGTATTCCTTTTGTGATTTCTTTCAAGGACATACTTGCTCTTATTTACTTTTTTCTCTTGCTACAAAACTTCTCATATAAATTCCACACCACCATATCCGGAACAATATTCAACCCTTCCACCGGCGAGCTTGTCGACCCGATAAGCGTATCACTTTTGTCGTAATCCTCGGCAGTGATTGAGCGCAGCTTTTTGTTGTTGCAGTCGATCTCTATCAGGGCTTTCCCGTATTCGAACGAGGTGTATTTCTCTCCGAACACGTGGGTATAGTACTCGCGCCCTTTCTTTCCCTTCACTACGCTTTTCGTCCAGAGCCTTACCGTTCCGTCCGGGGATACACGAACGCTCTTGCGATTGTAATAGGAGACAGTGTATTGGTCATCGCCAAACATGACCCACTCCGAGCTGCATCCGGAAAGAATGCAGAGCAACAGGAGCAATGGTACTGATAGAGAAAAAATCTTCTTCATAACTCCCCCTCGTTCATAACTCCCCCTCACCCCCTCTTACCTTAAGAGGGGGGATAACAGAGAGGGGAATGACGGCTGCACAAAAGACTGAAAAAAGATCCCGGACCGATTCCGGGCAAGCGGGAATGACGGCGATTTCCGCGGTCCCGGCGATCCCCGCGATCCAGGACTAGGCGGACCGAGCCGGGATGACGGCACGCAATCCTTTATCAAACAAAGAAGATCCAGGAATTGAACCATCTCAAAAAGCGCGCTGCGTACGCCTTGTCTATCTCAAAACCGGACAGTATAGGATAGAACATCACAAAAAGCAGAAGGACCAGCCCCAGATAGGAGTATAAAAGCCAGGGTCCCCTGCGGGAGCGTTCCTTTATATGCATGATCACGGCAACGGTCCCCAGGATCAGGAAAGGGGTGCTTGCAAAGAAATGGTAGATATAGGTTTCGCGGGGCACCAGCATCCAGGGCACGTATTGCGCTGCAAAGCCGATTACAATGAACATGATTTTCCAGTCGACCTTCCGCTGCAGGGTTCGGACGAACAGAAATGCCATGCAGAGTATTCCCCCCCACCAGACAGCCGGATTCCCCATGGATACGATACTGGATATTTTACCTGGGGGGAGGTTGAGGCCCATATAAAACCACATCGGCCTCTTTATGAGGGGCCATTCCCACCACTTCGAGGAAAAGGGATGGGGCACCGCCTGTTTCAGATTCTTGTGATAGTTGTACATATGAGACTGGGAAGCGACAACATCTGAAAGGCTATGGCCGGGTCCCGGCACCACCATAAAGGGGATGTAGGATACTCCGTAGATACCAACAGGGACGATCACGAAAAACAGCACACTCCACAGGATTGTCTTCTTGATATACCCCGGGTATCCGCTAATCACCGCAGATGCTTTTTCCCTCTCTGCTGCATCCTTCCTACTCGTTTTGGCATGATATCTTCTGAGGGCGTCCTTGTATTCCCGGTACCTGTCATATAACGAATAAAAGAAAAGCACTGCCAACCCAAGTCCGGCATAGAGGCCGATCCATTTGCAGGCAACCCCCATTCCGAAAAACAGACCCGACAAGCCCAGGGGGACCAGTGTAGCGCGGAATCCGGCCTCGCTGAATCTCATGCTCGAGAACCGGTACATAAAATAGTACATCAGGATGATGAAGAGAACCGCAAACACGTCGACAGTGGCAATGCGGGACTGCGCAAAACGCATAAACTCGAAGGTGGTTAAGAAGGCGGCGATACCCGCATACTCTGTCTTCCCGAAGAGCCTCTTTCCGAACAGGTACATGAGAGGAACCATGGCAACTCCCGCCACTACTCCCATGATGCGCCACCCGAAGGGATTCATACCGAAAAGAGCGATTCCCCACGAGATCAGCACCTTGCCCAGGGGGGGATGGGTGTTCTCGTAGGGCTCAAGCCTGTTCAGATACTCGTAGGCTGTCCTTGCGAAATAGATCTCGTCGAAGAACATCCCCGACCTGAACGACGGCCTTATCTCTATCGTATCCTGTTCATCAAAAAGGTTGCGAAAAGAGGGGGAAGGACGGGAGGGAGCATCAGAGGGCGAAAAGGAACGAAGGGGGGGTCGCTCCAGGTCCCTTCCCACAAAGGCCATCTCCTGCAGCATCGCTCCGGGCTTCTCAACAGTAATCCTGACGGACTCTGCCTCCATATCGAGTTCCTTGTACTTCCACTGGAAAATCTCCTTCTGCTGAATCGTGCCGCCGTATTTCCATTGTCCGGATCCATCGGCATAATCGATGCGATACTGCCCCTCTCCCAATCCAGCGTAATAATAGATTCTCTTTACCGGCTTCTTTTCTCCGAAATCGACAGAAAGGCTCTCCCCGACTCTTTCCGGCTTCCAGAATGTCTCCGGGACCTGCCTTGTCCCCACGTTGTAGAGAGAAACCACGGCACACACCAGGGTGATACCGCCCAGGAGGGTGAGGTCCTTACGGGTGAGGGCAGTCTCTTTCCAGGACAGAACAGTGTTGCCCGGCGCAGGGGAGCTCCTGTACGCGGCCTCTTCCCGGAAAGCGGCAGAACTCCCCTCCGCTTCGTCTGCAGGGGAAGCTGAAAAGAAAGACCTCACCAGGTAACCGAAAAGGAACAGATTGGCAAGAGAAATGACGATCAGGAACGGATCATTCCGGGGAATCTGGTAGGTGTTCTTAAGAGCAAGAGCCAATGCATAGCCCACATTGATGAAGTGAGTAATGCTGAACCCGGCAAACAGGTAAAGGCTGCTTCTCTTCCTGTCATGGATAAAGCTCATGAGGGCCAGGAGCAGCAGGGGGAATAAATAGCGCTCGTGCATCCTCGATGCAAACAGGAAGACTGCCGCAAACAGGAACATCCCGACGCCATACACGCTGCCGGGGTCCTTGCTTCGCAAAGAGAAATAGACGGATGCCGCCGCGATACATACGACAAAGATACTTCCCCAGGTGCTGTAGGACAGGAGGAATACCTGAGTGGACTCGGGCACCCAGTTGCCGCCCAACAGCGCAAACAAATTGAACGCATTCAGGCTTGCATAGGGGTAGGAGGTTATCGTCTTCCGGTACAGTTCTATTATCCATAAAGGCCCCTGATAGAGGGAAAAGGGCAGCACAATGAGGACAAAAGCGGCAAGACCGTAAAGGGCAGCGCGCGTCAGTATTTTGATGTTCCCTTCGCGGACCAAAGCCACGAGGAGCAGCGGAGCAACAATCAGAGCCTGGGGCTTGACCAGAACAGCACCGACAAAAGCGACTACGGCCCACTGCAGCTGCTTCCGCACGATAAACGACAGAGAGATGACGAGGAGCAAGGCGAGGACTGAGTCTATTTGTCCCCATACCGCGGAGTTCAGTATAACAGCCGGGTTAAGGAGGTAAGCAAGCGATATACCCAGTGCTGCCCGGTCTCCCCACCGGCTCCGGGCAGTGGAGAAAAGAATGAGGGAAGAGAGCAGGTCTGCAATAATGGCGGGCGACTTCACCAAAATAAGAAACGCCCCCGAATTGAAATCCAGGGACAAAAGCTCTCTGATCTTCCCGATACCATACAGGACATACAGATAGCCGGGAGGATAATCGATGAAAATCCCCGCTGAATAGAGACGGAAGAGCCCCTGTCCTGCGGCATGGACGGCCCATGCCTTGAAGGTGACGATATCGGGGGGGTACCCGGCGATGCTCGCAGCCAGCAGGAACCGCACGGCAAGGGCACTGCACACCAGGACTCCATACAGCCACAACGGGTTCTGGCCCTCACCCTTCCCCTCTCCCCCCGAGGGAGAGGGGAAGGGTGAGGGGGAAGTGAAATAAGTTCTAAAAAAGTAAAAAACAGCGGCGATGGCGGCTATGGACAGAAGGGCAAACCATATAAGAGAGGACGAAAAGCTCGAATCCTTTGCACCTGGCTGCTCATCAGCAAAAAAATTGACGATCTTCACCCCGGCAGGAGCACTCTTCACTTCTTCCAGCCGGATGTTGTCAAAGGAGGCCACTCCGGCGGCCAGATTTCCATACCCCCCCAGCCGTGCAGTCACGATGAGCTCTCGTTGGCCGGGACCGGTCCTGCCATACAGCTCAGCATACTCCCACCGTCCTCCGGTATCATAGAGGTCTGCCGAGGTATCGAGTATGCCGAGGACGGTGATATTGGCGCCTTTTGTATTCGGTGAGATGTTCCTGGCCTGTATCCAGCAGGACAGCTTATAGAGGGTATCCGGTTTTACCCTGACCTTCTGCAGAAATTTCGCATCGTTCGGTTTACGGGCTTCTATTGTTATAAAAAAATTCCCGGAGGCCGCCATTCCTTTTTCCGTGCGGAACAGTGTCGCTCCTTGCTCCCCATCCCATACATCCGTACTCCACAAAGCAGGATTCCCTGCCCGGACCTCTTCAAAGCTGCCGTTTTCGAGCACATTGTCCGCGGCAAAGGCGGGGGCAGAGAGCATTACCAGGAGAAGAGCGGAAACGAAAGCCCATCGTACGAGAATGGCTGGAACTCGTTTCACAACCCCCTCTCCCGGCCTTCGGCCGCCCTCTCCCCCGGGGGGAGAGGGAAAGAGTGAGTGCCTTCGACTACCCTCTCCCTCGAGGGGAGAGGGATAGGGTGAGGGTGAAAGAAAGGGTTTTGAAACAGCTTTTAATGTATCAACGACGAAACGAGTGCTTCTCATTGCTTCCCCTCACCCTTGCCCTCTCCCCTGGTGGGAGAGGGGATATATTTATCCCTTCCCCCTCCCTCACCAAGGTATCGATTCCCGTCTATGTTCACCGTCTCTTCCACAAGATAGAGGGGTCTTGCCTTCGCTTCATTATAAATCCTGCCGATATACTCTCCGAGAATGCCGATCGTAATGAGCTGGACCCCTCCCAGGAAGAGAATCGAGATCATTATGGAAGCATAGCCCGGCAGAGTATAACCCAGGAATTTTTTGACAAGAACGACAAATATATAAAAAATGGAAAGGAAGGAAGTGATGAACCCCATCCAGGTCGCAAGCTTCAGCGGAACATTGGAGAAGCTCACGATCCCGTCAAAGGCGAACTTCATCATCTTCCTCAGCGGATATTTTGTTTCCCCGGCGAGACGGGGATCCCGGTCGAACTCGATCCCGGTCTGCCTGAATCCTACCCAGCTGATCATCCCGCGCACAAACCGGTCCCTCTCTCTCAGGAGGCTCAATGAGGCAACCACTCTCCGGCTCATGAGCCTGAAATCTCCCGTGTTGGGGGGGATCGAG
The DNA here is from genome assembly GCA_002634385.1 of Nitrospira sp. GTDB lineage: Bacteria > Nitrospirota > Thermodesulfovibrionia > Thermodesulfovibrionales > Dissulfurispiraceae > Nitrobium > Nitrobium versatile. The sequence continues at coordinate 13,869 of NSJL01000043.1, read as the reverse complement.
ACCAGGGAGAGCCTGTTCATTATCTTGTAAAAGAATTCCGCGGACTTTCTCTTGAAGTACGTCTCCCCCTTGCGCACCCTCCGAACCGCATATACGACATCGTAGCCTTCCCGGTATTTCTCCAGCATATCGTGAACAAGCTCCGGGGGGTCCTGCAGATCAGCATCCATGACGATCACCGCTTCGCCCCCGGCATAGTCGATCCCGGCGGTTATCGCGATTTGATGCCCGAAATTCCGGGAGAAACTGATAATCTTAACCCGCGTATCGTGCTCTGCGATATGTTTCAGCAAGGATAAAGAATTGTCGGTGGAGCCGTCATTCACAAAGATATACTCGATCGCAAAGTCACGGATGTTCGCTTCGACACTCTGCAGCCTCTGCCACAGGGCATCGATGCACTTCCCTTCATTATATATAGGGATTACAATGGACAGGAGATTGTTTGTCATGGAGGATCACCTGCAGTTTCAGGAAACATATCAGGGCGCTATCTCTCTTTTCGTTTTTTCTATGTAATACCGGGTACTTTGCTCCATGAAGTCGAAGATATCGGAGGAATGTCCAATATCCTGGGCGACATCCCTCGTCCAGGGAGAAATCGACTGCTCATAGACGGCACGGGAATCGCGGCCGGTGAATAGCCTGATGGGGATCTGCACCGAGAATCCCTTGTCGTGGTATCCCCTGTTTATCGGGTCCTGGAAGACGGAGGTATCGGTCACGCTATACCAGGCCGAAAGCCTGACACCCCTGATATCCTTTGTCAAAGTAAAAACGGCTCCCGTATCTCCCGCAAGAAAACGTCCGTACTTTATATCCAGAAACGTATCAGGATCGAAAAGGTAGAATCTCGTCTTCACAAACGCTGTGTTGTAGACTCCCTTCGGGTCATCCTTTTTCAACGAAAAAGGGTTGTCAGGGTCCCTCTTTTTGGTCAGGCTCCCGTTCAAACCGACAAGAACTCTGCCATCCCAGAGGGGAGTGCCTATTTCGGCGTCCAGCCCGGCGTACTGGGTCTCCAGTATTCCGAAGGAAAGCCTCGAAAACAGCTTCTTTGGAACAATCCTCGCAGAAAAGGCACTGATCTGCTGAAAGAGGAACCTCTCAAACACCACCCTTTTCTTAAGGTAGTCCACCGTGTCTGAACGAACAGCGTCCGGCAACGGCTGATTGGTCGTCGATATATCCGCAAAGGGATAGAAACCAATCCCCGCGATCAAGGATCCGCCCCGCCATGGATGGTACGCAGCCGACCCTATTATGCCTACTTTGCCCTTCCAAAATCCAGAGGGATCATTGAGATAGAGCTGAAGGAGAGGTTTATAAAAGAAGCTGATCCCCTGCTTGGGGATCTTCTCTCCCTTGGGGACATCCACCACTTCCGGATTTACCGAGGAAAGATACAGGAACTCGTTCAGTGTCAATCTCCCCGCAACAAACTCGATCAGATCGTACCGGGAAGTCAGAAAGGAAAACAACGGAATCCCGTCTTCTTTCAAAATTATTTCAATATATTCAATCACTTCCGGCAGGACAGGAGCGATAGCTCTCAGGACAAACCCCAAGGCCCGGGTATGGTAGAGGAACCTGTTGTTCTGCATATCGAGAATGACCTTATTGTTTATCACGACAACGCCGATATCGCTGAACCCCGACAGCATCAGGGCAAGCTTCAGCCTGCTGGGGAGAGAGAGATTCCTGAAACTGGGGAGCTCCTTGAAGGGAGGATCGAAGATAGGAATCAGGGGCTTCCCGATTTCAAAAGGCATCGTCAGGTTCACCCCTATCTGATTGCCCCTCTGATAGCTCACCGCAAGCTCGGCCCAGTTCCAGAGATTATAGCGAAAACCGATGTTAAAGGGGGACGGTACAGGATCTTTGAAATGTTTTGCCTGGGCAGGATCACTTGTTTGCTTGTGGTACTGGATGGGACTATACTCAAGCATGATAGAGTATTTATTCGACGGTGCAAACTGGATCCCCCCAAAAATCTGGGAATCCTTCAGCCACTGAAAAGGAGAAGTTACCATCTCCAGAGCAAATCCGTCTCCTGATCCAGGCAGCGGCACCTTGCCGAACCGTCCATTTCCCATTCCCAGGGTAAAATCAAAGGGATAAATCTGCTTACTTATTACTATAAACTGTGAGGCATATACGCGTGTACCATGTGGATCCATGATTCCGAGTGTGACAGCGGGCAAATATTTCCCTTCCCGCAGGAACTGGTATTTAAGGTCGAGCACCTTATCCTTGTAGTTGCCGTACTGATCAGTCAAGGCAGGCACATCGAATACTTCAGTCACCCTGCCGTCGATCTCCAGGCCCTCAAGAGGGCTGATTGCCCCATAGATATGGCGGTACGGGTTTATCTGGCTCACTCCCAGGCGGTAAGAGCCTTTTTTCATCACCCGGGCCGTAGGTATTTCCATAAGGCCGGTGCCTCCCCAGTTGGAAGGTCCGGTGAAAGGCTCGTCAGAAGCAATCGAAACAGAAACAGCGAGGAGGGTAATAAAAACACCAAGAGCCGCCAATGAAATAAACTTTACCGGATAAACGTTCATTCCGTCAGCAGCTCTAAGGAAAAGCCGGCCTCTCGTCACCTTCTATCAATACAGCTGCAAGACGACACCTGCCGTCACCGCAAGCTGCATCAATATCTGCGTTATGTCCTTGAACTCCCGCAGCCAAGCCACCTTTTCGGTCTTTTGCGGAACAACTACGGTATCCCCGGCCTCCAGCTCTTTTTCCTTCTCCCCGAACGCCGTCATTTCCCAGCGGGACTTCAGCGGATTCCAGTTGACCCATCCACTGGACACCTTCCGTGCCGAACCGTCCGCTTTTAGGATGTAGATGTTCGAGGTATCGGCATACCGCGCATACCCTCCCGCCATTTCGATGTACTCCTTATACGATAAAGCGTCGGAATAGATGAATGTCCCGTTCGTCATCACCGAACCGACAACATTGACGACATTACTTGTCGTCGGGATATAAAGGGAGTCCCCTTCCTCAAGCTCCACATCGTACTCGCTGCCCTTGAGCAGCCGGAGATGGGCAAGCCGGACAGTCAATCTACCGGTGGGTTTTGCGGCTTTCAGCTTTTCCAGCAGCCTGGCTTTCTGCTCCGCCTCGATCTTCTTCGCATCCAACTCCTCTTTGGAAACCGCAGCCGATGCTGCCGTCGCACCTGAGCCGTACATCTCAATCTCGAGCCGTCCGATCATCTCCTCGAGGCTCTTCCTCTGCAACTCCTTCACACTCTCCCTGGTGAAGAAGGCCCCTCTCAGATAGGCGCTGCCCGTATATCCTCCCGCCCTTTCGAGGAGTGACGAAAGCCTTTCCCCTTTCTTGATGGTGTAAGTCCCGGGATACCTGACTTCCCCCTGAACCGTAACAGTCCTGTAAAGCCGCCACTCAGGCACAGAACGGACAAAAAGGTAGTCGTTTACCTCAAGGGCAATATTATTCGAGGCATCGCCTTCCATTGCCTTTGCAATATCTACGAGAATCCTCTCTGTCTGGGGGCCGGCCTGGGTAACGCGCACCCTCGTGATTTCCGCTTTATCAGATGCATAATAAAGCAGGCCGCCTGCCAGTGAGATTACGTCTTTTACTCTTGTTACTCCCGGCGTCACACCGAATTCACCCGGGGTGGCAACCGCGCCATGGATCATTGCCGTATTCTTCGTTTCTATAATAGAAAAAATCTTTACAAGATCACCGTCCTTAAGAGAAAAGTTTTTCTCTGCGTTTTCTTCCATATCGATCAGATCGCCTTCAAAAATAGTCCTGAACTGATTACTCTCGTTTCTCTGGACCTGGATCCTCCCCTTGAAAGCGAGGCTGTTCAAGCCTCCCGCCATCTGAATCAGTTCGAGGAGCTTTATTTCTCCTTTCAGCTCATAAATCGCAGGGTTCTTTACATTCCCCGCAATGCCGGCAAGGTGCCCCACAGGAGGGATGAAGATGACATCCTCCGGCATAAGCCGGATATCTTTCGTTTTATCGCCTTTCAGGAGAAAGTCGTACAGGTCGAAATGGACGATCGTCTTGCCGTTCCTTTTCACCTGGATGTCCCGCATGGTGCCCGTCTTGCTCGGGCCGCCCGTATCGAACAATGCCGTAACGAGGGTGGAAAGGGATGAAACGGTATAGGCTCCCGGCCTGTTCGCGTTCCCGACCACATAAACCCGTATTGTTTTCAGGGAGCCCAGGCTCACATTCATCTGGAATCCGACATAGTACTTTGAAAGCTCCTTATGGAGAGTCTCTTTCAGCTCCTTGAAGGTCAGTCCCGTAACACCCAGCACCCCTACCTTCGGCAGGCTGACGGTGCCGTCCCGGTCGACCGTCAGATTCATCGTACCGTCGATATTCCCCCACAGGGTGATCTTCACTTCATCGCCCGGGCCGATGACGTAATCAGGCCCTACCGGCACTCTTTCCACCGGGGCGAAAGAAGAGGGTGATCCGTCAAAAAGATCGTAGCCGAACTGTTTTATATCGGATGATACGGCGGAAGAGCCCTTTGAACCCGCGATCTTGATAAATTGCTCCACCTCCGACATCTTCTCTTCATAAGGCTTTTTCAGGCCAGGTTGCTCCTGGGGGCTGACTGTTTGCGATGAGGGCGATTGTTGCGGTGCTGTCTGACCTCCTGCAGCCGGTGAAGGCGGTTGGACTCCTATCGTCGTCGGGGAGGCGGAACTCTGCACCGTAGGGACAGGGATTGTCTGCAACTCAAAAGCAATGGAGTTAACGGGAAACACAAAAAGAATCAACAAGGCGATAAGCCTTTTCATTGTCATTTAACACCTCTCTGATCACTATATACTGCGAAGTACTATATATACGTGCGTCATATTAAACGTAATATCCACCTTCTTTGTCAACACGCCGAATTGCCTCATCAAAAATCTATTCGAAATAACCCCATACTGTCTTCTCATACAAAGAGTAAGGGAGGCAACAATGGGGTTAACCGCAAAAGAGAAACGCTCAGCAACAAAAGTCACTGCACCGGGATATCAGAAGGCCACAAAGAAGCAGAAAGGGAGGATTCTTGAGGAGCAGTAACAGACAAACAAAACAACTTTGGCATGGCAGCTCTGATGTATGCAGCTTATTGGGAATATTTGAGATAGCAAAACATGACATTACCGATCGGTAATTTTTTGTTGACTCTCGACAGGGAATACTGATATAGTTACCGAACGGTAATTATTATGGTCGAGGTGATTTATGGAAAAACAAAAGTTACTGCTCGGTAAGATTCAAAGCGTTGCGGATCTTGGAAACATTGTGCGGAAACGTCGCAAACAGATGGGAATTACTCAACTGGACCTGTCGGGGATCACCGGAGTAGGGAACAGGTTTATCGTCGACCTTGAAAACGGCAAGGAAACGATCCAGCTCGGCAAAGCCTTGTCCATTATCTCCTGGGTCGGTATCGAGTTGGTTGCAGTAGAAAAATGAGCAAGCACCTCAACGTATTCAACAACAATGTACTGATTGGCACCTTGCGGGAGGAGTCCGGCAGGCTTATTTTCCGCTATGAGCGTCTTTGGTTTGAGTCCTCCAGCGCAGAACCCTTATCCGAGTATTTGCCTCTACAGGAAGGGGATATGTCCGGGCTAAATGTAGAATCTTTTTTCGGCAATTTATTGCCGGAAGGCGCTGTTCTTCAAATGATTTCGAAATGGACCCATATATCTCCAGACAATATATTTGGATTGCTGGATAAATTCGGCGGAGATTTACTGGGAGCTTTCAGTGTATTGCCGGCGGATGTCTCGCCAGGCGATCTGCGTTATCTCGAGGTAACGAAAGAGCATCTGCGCGAATGGATTGAAACCAGGTCGAAACCGTTAACGCTTCACGCCAAAGACGCACGAATCTCTCTATCAGGAGCTCAAGACAAGACGTCTCTCCTGGTCCGCGACGGCAAGCTTTTTATTCCTCTTGGCGATGCTCCTTCCACGCATATCCTGAAACCGCGGATTGCTGATAGGCTTGGGGTTGAGCATTCTGCTGCAAACGAGACATTTGTCATGATGCTTGGCAAGGCAGTTGGCTTAGGGGTTGCAAATATTGAATACCGGGACGATCTTTTGTCGGTGCTGGTTGAGCGGTATGACAGGGAAATCACAGAGAGAGGAGTCGAAAAACTGCATCAGTTAGATTTTTGCCAACTCCTCAATATCCCATCATCAAAAAAATACGAGGCTGAGGGAGGCCCTTCACTAAGAGATTGCTTCGAAGTGGTCCGCACCCACACCTCGGAACCGGCGCTCCAAACCAAAAGGCTTCTTAAATGGGTGATTTTCAATGCTGCTGCCGGCAACATGGATGGACATGCTAAGAACCTGTCTATCCTTATCAGGGGGGGGAAGCAAGAGTTAGCCCCTTTCTATGATCTGCTCTGCACCAGCATCTATGAGAGTACAAGCCAAAGGCTGGCCTTTAAGATAGGCGGGGAGAACCGTCCTCGCCTGCTAATGAAAAGGCATTGGGATCGTCTGGCCAAAGAAGTATCAATGAAACCTGTTTTCATAAAGAAAATTGTCCTGGAAACAACAGAGCAGATAGAAACCAGAATTTCTGGAGTTCTCGGAAATATAATGCCTCTTTCGGATTCTAAAGAAAAAGCATTTCTAGAAAGAGTAGCCAGGAAAATCATTAGCAATACAAGAACGCTTCGCAACAACTTTGCAAAGGAAACAACTGAATCTCTTCAGAAATTCGTGTAAATAACTTTGCTCATGGCATACCTCCTTCTATAATGAGTTACTATACTCAGGAAAAAAATAAAAAGTATACCTTGTCAATACGCCCCTTCCCTGCTGAGCACCACCCGGATCGTCTTGCAAAGAATCACAATATCGAGCCACAACGACCAGTTCAGAACATACCAGGCATCCAGCTTCACCCTGGCCTCGAAATCCAGCTCGTTTCTCCCCGACACCTGCCAGAGCCCGGTGATGCCCGGCCGTGTCAGGAGGATCAGGTCGCCGTACTCCCTCATCTCCCCTTCCTCGTCGGGCAGATAGGGACGGGGCCCCAGGAAGCTCATGTCCCCGGCAAACACATTGAAAATCTGGGGCAGCTCATCAAGGGACGTCCGCCGAAGGAACTTCCCGATGCGGGTGACCCTCGGGTCGTAATCCCTCAGCTTCCGGTACCGGTTCCACTCTTCCAGTGCCTCTTCGTTGTTCTTGAGGTACTTTTCGAGAATTGTATCGGAGTCCATGTACATGGTGCGGAATTTCACGCATCTGAATATCTTCCTGTCCCGGCCCACCCTTTCCTGCATCAGGAAGATGGGCCCCCGCGAATCCAGCAGGATCAGCAGACCGAAGATCCCCACGAGGAGCAGGAGGAAGGGGAGAAGGAGAAGGGAAAGAATGAGGTCGACCCCCCTCTTCACGTATTGGTTAAAGGAAGACTTCAGGTTGTTGTTGATCTTCAGCAGGAACAACTGCTGCATGAAGAGGTGGTACAGTTCGGTATTTGCAAGGGCAATCCCCTTGAGATCGGGGATAAGGAGCACCCTTTTCGTATACTTCTGGACATTGTTGGTCAGCCGCGAAAGCTCCCCCACCGAGTGGGACGGGATGGCGATGATGACGGTCGAAATATTCAGCAGGGAGAGAAACTTCTTGAAATTCTTTATCTTTCCGAATACCTTGTATTTCCTGTTGTTGATAACGACTTTCCGCCCGATCTTCTTCAGGTCATCGTCCAGGAACCCGATGATATTGTACCCGAGGTGTTTCTCCCCGTCGATGCCCTTCGCAATGTCCATTCCCGCCCTGCCCGCACCGATAATGATAAGGTTCTCCTTCCACAGATTCATCCGGTACAGGACCTTCTTGCCCGCGAGACGGGCAAGGGGAAATACCAGAAAGCTGCAGAAATAGAGCAGGACGACGGTAAGACGCGATATCCCGTAAATGAGCCTGCCCAAAGAGACAATAGCGAGAATGACGAGAATGGCAAGGGTCAGGGCCTTTATCAGCTCCCTCGCTTCGTCCCAGAAGGAGAGCCTCTTCACATAGAGCCCCTGGTAGGCGATGAAGACGAGAAAGATCACCGGCATCCACCAGAAAGTGAAGAAATAGGAGAGGGAGAACTCCAGGGGTACCAGCGTGGCAACAATGCTGTTGAGGAATTTCCGTACGGAATAGGCAAGGGAGAGCGAGAGGTAGAAGGCGGCGGTATCGAGTACGGCAAGCGCTACAATGCCGGCCACGTCCTTATATTTGGTATCGATTCGCAAGACATCCCGCTGAATACATTTTTATTTTGTAAAAGTATAGCACAAAGGCTTCCGGGGAACGGTAACGGATTTTCCCCGCCTACTCGTAGACTTTCTGCCAGTACCGGGCGAGGTAGTCGAGCTTGCCCCTGACCCACGGCATATTGTCGAGGTACCACTGCACGGTCCTCTTTATTCCCTCTTCGAAGGAGACCTCCCGGCGCCACCCGGTCTCCCTGCCGGTCTTCGCGGAATCGAGCGAGTACCGGAAATCATGCCCCGGCCTGTCCCGGGTGAACTCTATCAGGCTCTCGGGCTTGTCCAGTATCCGCAGAATGGCCCTCACCACCTCTATGTTCTTCCGCTCCTCTCCGCTGCCGACGTTGTACGCCTCGCCGGGACGTCCCTTTTCGAGCAGGGAGAAGACCGCACCGGTGCAATCGGAGACATAGAGCCATTCCCGAACATTTTCCCCCGTGCCGTACACCGGGATCTTCTCCTCCCGGAGCGCCTTGAGGATCACCACCGGGATGAGCTTCTCCGGGTACTGCCAGGGACCGTAGTTATTGGAGGGGCGCACGGTGACCACCGGAACCCCGTGTGTACGGTAATATGCCCTCCCGAGCATGTCCGCCGCCGCTTTGCTTACCGAGTAGGGGGAATTGGGGCAGAGCGGCGTCTCCTCCCGGAACTGGCCGTCCTCATCGAGCTCGCCATAGACCTCGTCCGTGGATATATTGATAAACTTCTCCACCCCGGAGCGCCGCGCCGCTTCCAGGAGGGTCTGGGTACCCTTCACATTCGCTTCGATGAAGGGAGAGGCATCCAGGATACTCCTGTCCACATGGCTCTCCGCGGCCCAGTGGACCACCGCATCGGGTTTTTCGGTGCTGAAGATATGATGGACGAAATCGCCGTTCGTAATATCGGCCCTGTAGAAAGAGACCCCTTGCCCGCACTCCTGTATCCTTTCGGGATCCCCTGCATAGGAGAGCTTGTCGATAACGGCAATGGCATACCCCCTGCGCACCCCCTCCCGCACGAACTCGCTCCCGATGAATCCCGCCCCTCCGGTTACCAGCAATTTCTTCATCTCTTCTCCATCCTTTTGATAAATCTGTCCACCGCGTCCCTCCAGTCCGGGAGATCCCGGTCCAGGGCACGGGAGATCCCCGCATTGGACATGGCCGTAAAGTACGGCCTCTTTGCGGGGGTGGGAAAATGGTCCGACGTCACGGGCAGCAGCAGATTGGAGAGGCCGAGCCCTTCGAGATAGTAGCGGGCGACTTCATAGCGCGAGGCATACCCGCTGTTGGTCAGGTGGTACATTCCCCTTACCCCCTTTTTGAGGGCAGACAGCGTAGCCTCCACGACATCTTCCGTATAAGTCGGCACGGAGACCTGGTCCCCCACGACCTTCAGGACAGCGTTCCGCTTTGCCCACTCCGAGAGCTTGTAGAGGAAATTCTGCGTCCCCTGCCCGAATACCCAACTGACCCGGAAGAGCAGGAAATCCTCCGTCTCTTCCCTGAGCAGCCTCTCTCCGGCAAGCTTGCTTTCTCCATATTTGTTAAGGGGACAGGAAGCGTCCTCTTCGGTGTAAAAGTCCTCCTTTGTCCCGTCAAAAACATAATCGGTGCTGTAGTGGACCAGCAGGGCGCCCCTCCTGCGGCAGGAGGTTGCGAGGTTCCTCACCCCTTCCGCATTGATGCGGAACGCGGGACCGTCATCCTCTTCCGCCCTGTCCACCAGGTTGTAGGCGGAACAGTTGAGCACCACCGCAGGCCGATGGAGGGATACCGCCCCGTCCACCGCGGCAGCGTCGGAAACATCCAATTCCTCTCTTCCCAATGCGGTCACCTGAAAGGAAGCGTCCCCCTCCAGACGCCGCTGAAACTCCATGGCCAGCTGGCCTCTGGCCCCGGCGATCAGCACTCTCATCTACGCAGCCCTGAAGAGGAAATTATTGTCGGCATCCCGCAGAAAAGGGTGCCGCCTGTCCTTTTCGGAAAGGACCGGCTCCTGTACCGGCCAGATCACGTTGATGTCCGGGTCGTCCCACCGGATACCCCTGTCGTTCTCCGGGGAATACTCCTCAGTGCATTTGTATATGATCTCGGCGGTATCGCTCAGCACCACGAAACCATGGGCAAAGCCGGGGGGAACGTAGAGCTGGTGGTTGTTCTCTTCCGACAGCTCGGCGGAAACCCATTCCCCGTAGCGCGGAGAGCCTTTCCGGATATCCACCGCCACATCGTAGATTCTCCCCCGCAGGCAGCGCACCAGCTTTCCCTGGGCGGCAGGGTCCTTCTGGTAATGCAACCCCCGGAGGACACCGAGAGAGGATTTTGAATGGTTGTCCTGGACAAAGTGCTCCGGGATGCCGGCCTTTATGAAATCGGAATGTTTGTAGACCTCCATGAAAAACCCCCGGTCGTCGGGAAAGAGCCGGGGCATGATAAGGACCACCTCAGGCAATGCGAGTCTTTTGAATTCGAAGGGCATACACCCAATCCCCCTGGAAACCTTATTTTACGAGATGCAGCAGGTACTTCCCGTAGCCGTTCTTCTGCAGAGGCTCGGCAAGCCGCAGCAGTTTCTCCCTGTCGATATATCCCAGCAGGTAGGCGACCTCTTCGATACAGGCCACTTTCAGGCCCTGCCGTTTTTCTATGGTGGCGATGAACTCCCCCGCTTCGAGGAGGCTCTCATGGGTTCCGGTATCGAGCCATGCATAGCCCCGTCCCAGGAGCTCCACCCTCAGTCCGCCCCGTTCGAGATATTTCCTGTTGACGTCCGTTATCTCCAGCTCTCCCCGAGCGGAAGGCTGTATCTCTTTGGCGATGCGGACGACGTCATTGTCATAGAAATAAAGCCCTGTAACCGCATAGTGCGACCGGGGCGCTTCGGGCTTTTCTTCTATGGAGAGCACCGTTCCGTTCCTGTCGAACTCGACGACCCCGTACCGCTCCGGGTCGGTGACATAATAGCCGAACACCGTGGCCCCGCCTTTCTCTCCCACGCCCGCCGCAGCATGCCGCAGCAGTTCCGTCAGACCGTGGCCGTGGAAGATATTATCTCCCAGGATCAGGCAGACGTTGCTGTCCCCGATGAATTCCTCCCCGATGAGAAAGGCCTCGGCAAGGCCGTTGGGATGCGCCTGCTCCCGGTAGGAAAAGCTCAGCCCCAGATGGGAACCGTCCCCGAACATCTCCTGCAGCCGGGGCAGGTCCTGGGGAGTCGAAATGATGAGGATCTCCCTTATTCCGGCGAGCATCAGCACCGAAAGAGGGTAGTAAATCATCGGCTTGTCATACACGGGCAGAAGCTGCTTGCACACCGCCCGGGTAATGGGATACAACCTTGTTCCACTGCCGCCTGCGAGAATGATTCCTTTCATCGCCGCTCCGGGATTCTTATTTATTAGCCCAAAAGTTTTTGTTGTTGCTGATTTTTTTTAGAATATGGGGGGGCAGCCTGTCGTGGTGCTGCCCTAAGGTGAAGCCAAAGTATTTTAAAACATTTCGCACGAAAAATTCAGGCAGAAGATGATATTTCCCGTTCTGCAGCAGGTAGAGCAGCCCGGACCGGAGAAACCTCCTCCCCTCCCCCTCCGCCCTTCCGAAAGTCTCCATGATCCACCGCTCTTTCCGGTGGAAAACCCCGATATCGAAATACCTCCTCAATTCCTCCCATGGGGTGTAGTTGTGGGAGTGGTAGACCATGGCATCCGCCACATAGGAGATCCGGAACCCTGCCAGCAGCATCCTGGCCCCTGCATAGGTGTCTTCCGTGGAAATCAGCTTTTCCCTGAAACAGCCGATCGCCTGGAGGGCCGTTCTCCGGTATGCGGCAAAGGAGTTGGAAAGAAAGGGAACCTTTATTCCCCTGCCGCCATCCTCCAGCGACCGGACACAGGAAGCCCCCGGGTAGTTGAAGAGCCGGATATGCGCCGCAAAGGGGCTCGCCCCGGGAAAAGGCAGCTGTCTGCCATAGGCTCCTCCCACGCGTTCATCGGCATCGAAGGGGGAGACGAGCCGCTCCACTGCATGCTCGTTCACCGGTACGATATCCTGGGTGGCAAAGACGATGATCTCCCCCGACGCTGACCGGATGCCGAGGTTCCGCGTGCCCCCGTGGTCGAAATCCTCCCGCTGCACCGTTACCACTTTCGCATCGCAGGAGGCCGCAACCTCCGGGGTCCCGTCATCGGAAGAGGAATCCACCACCACGATCTCCAGGGGGACCGTCTGCCTCCGCAGCGATTCCAGGAGCGGACGGAAGGAAGCCCCCGCATTGAGGGTAGGGATGACGACGCTAACCATGGAGGAGCTTGTCAAGGCGCGCTTTCAGAAAGTCGTTCTGCCATGCAGGCGTCATCAGGGAGTAGAGAGAGCCACCGGTCACCTTTCTTTTTTTCATAATCTCCGATCTCTTCCGCAACATCCGGGGAAGCAGCAGGAGCGCATCCCGTTTTGCCTTTACATACAGACCCGGACGCCGGTGCTTCAGGGAGAAGTAGACGAATTCCGCAATGACTCCCGCGACGAGGGCAGGAAGGCACCGAAGGAATACCCCCGCCGGGATGTTCTTGATCCTGACGAAATCGCTGTTCCTCAGGCTGTAATACACCGCCGTGTCGCTCATGGCCCCGATGGAGGCCCTGACCTTATGGAAGACAACGGCCGACGGCACGTACACCGTCCTCCAGCCCGTGAGCTGCGCCCGCAGGTTGAGGTCCGTGTCCTCATGGATCAGGAAGAAATCCTCGTCGAGGAACCCGATCTCCTCCAGCATGCTCCGGCGGTACAGGGCCGCCCCCGCACAGGCGCCGAATACGTACTCCTCCTCGCAATACCTCTCCCCGGGCTCTCCCTCCCCGCGCTTGAAACCCTTGAGGGCGGTGGAGAATATGTCGCCGGCGCTGTCGATGCGGCCCGTGTCATGGGCGATCATTTTCGAGGCACAGATGCCCGCCCCGGGATGGGATTCCATAGCCGCGACAAGCTCTTCGAGCCATCGTTCCTCCACCTCCGTGTCGTTGTTCAGGAGGGCGATATACTCGCCGGAGCAATGACGCAGGCCCTCTATGTTCCCCCCGGTAAAGCCTCGGTTTTCCGGCAGAGTGATGAGCTTTACCCGAAGGGCCGAACCGCTCTCCTTTAAAAAATCCTCCACTGCCGTAACAGAACGGTCCGCAGACCCGTTGTCGACAAGGACGACCTCGAAATCACGGAAGCTCTGTCCCGCAAGGGAGGTCAGACACTCACGGATGACCCGTTCCCCGTTGAAATTGACGATAATGATGCTTACTTTCGGCATGACAGGGTGCTCATCCAGGGCAAACGCATGAAAATACCCGGTAAGCGGGCGTCCCCTTGAGATTGCTTCGCTGCGCTCCTAAGAAACTCCTGGGACAGGGGTCTCCTGCAGGGTAAGGGTATACCCCAGCTCCTGAGCCTTTCTTTTGAGGTTTCGTATGACCCTCTCTTTATATTGCTGTTCATAATACTCTGCTCCGCTATCCCTATAGAGCTGTTTGGTTGTCCAGAGAGTGTAAAAGATGCGCGCCAGTTTATGCGCCGTGGCGGTGATCGCCTTCGGAGCCC
>NSJL01000042.1 GCA_002634385.1 Nitrospira sp. | reverse complement strand
CGTTGATCACCCTCTGGTAGAACCTCTCGTCCAGAATACGGATGTCCCACGGCCTGCTGCCGTCTGCGCGAATGTCCAACGGAGAGAGTACCTCCTCCACTATGCACTTGAACGCTTCCCTTCCCATGGCTCCTTGGAATCTCCCCTATGTGCCTGTTTTCTCTTCCTGGGGGACGGGAGGGGGGAGTCCCCCCTGCCTTACCACCCGAATCTCAAATCGGACCGGGCAAACTCGTTGTTGAACCAGAAACCGTCCACATCCTTTATACTCACTCTGATACCCGCCCGCTTATAGAACCTGTCCCAGCCTATCCGGTGGATCCATTCCTTTATTCTTTCATCGGGCCTGGCGTTCTTGACCCACGCATTCATAATCTGGGTGACCGCATTCACTGCCTCTTCCCAGTGCGGCGGATTGTTCGGAAGGTAGGGGATTACGATCCTTCCGAGATCCGGGCCGCTTCCGGTATTTGACGCCTTTCCCCCGACCGATACGGCAAACCCGTCGAGCTTCGGATCCCCGGTGAGAATGGCCTCGCAGTGCATCGTGCAGGCCCCGCAGTGTATGCACCTCTCGGCGTTGATGGTAACGCTTTCCTTTCCTTTGGGCTTGATCGCCCCCGTGGGACAGCTATGGATAACTGTCGGCTGCTCGCAGATCCGGATCTTGTCCTCAAGCACTATCGGAATGTCCCGGTGGACCCCGATTATTCCTATATCGGCCATGAGGGCTTCTTCAATATTCGCGCATCCGCCGATATTGATCTTCAGCCACGCGGGCAGCCTCTGGTTCTTGAATTCATCGAAGAGCGCATCTCCGAGGGCCTTGGCGATTCCCGGCGAGTCCGTAGCCGGGAGGTTGCAGTGTATCCAGCCCGGACATGCTATGATATTGTGCAGGGAGTTTTTCGTGCCTCCCACCGGGAACCCGAGAGCCTCGACTTTTTGGATGAGCTCATCGAGCTTCGCAGGGTTTACATCCACAAACTCGAATGAATTACGCAGCGTAATCCTGAAAAAGCCGCCTGAATAGGAGTCGGCGAGATCGCACAAATCGAGCATCGACGCCACGCTGACCCGCGAGGGAGGCATCGCAATTCTCACTATATAGCAGACCTCTCCTGATTTGGCGATGTGCTTGATTACGCCCGGCCTCTCATTCTCGTGCGTATCCCACTTCCCGTAATTCCTGAGAACCACCGGGGGCAGATTCTCCTCCACCGGCGGTACGCCTATACCTCCGACCTTTATCTTAGTCATGCAAACCTCCCGCCTCTTCTTCAGTACTCCAGTGATAGAAGGTATTCCTCCTCGGTGAGGAGAAGTTCATCGTCGTGACCTCAACGGCGCACCACTCGAGGAACTTGTCGAAGCCGACCCTCTGCATAAGGTCTCCCAGTCTCTCCTTCTTCTTGCCGTGATCGTCGTACACTTCGCAGATTTTACTATAGGCAGCCACAAGTTCCTTGTACTCCGGAGACGCTGCTTTTATAAACGGGAACACGACTTTTCCTTTTTTCGGTCCGTATTTCCCTTTCATATTTCCACCCACCGTGATAGCCACGCCCCGGTCATCGCCCGGCTCTATGGCAGGTATCCTGTTTATACAATACATGCAGCGGACGCAGCTCTCTCCGTCGATCTCGAGTCTCTTTCCATCCCAGTCCATGGCATCCGTCGGGCAGTTGTTGCGGACCCTTTCTATGTCCCCTCCTTTTTCCACCCAGAGGGAGAGCCTTTCATTGTCGACCTTCGGGAGGTCCTTGAAGACTCCAATGATTCCTACGTCTGCATGGAGAATGGCCTTTCCGCAGTCGTTGGGGCACCCTGACATTTTGGTCTTGATCTTGAAGGGAAACCGCGGATACTGGATATCGTCGATGTAGTATTTGGTCATGAAATACTTCAGGCGCGGAGTATCGGAGACCGCATACTCGCAGAGTGCAGGCCCCATACAGTCGGGGATGTTCCGTATGGCATCCCCTGCGGAGCCCACGTCGTAGCCCATGGCGTTGAGCTCCGTTGTGATGGCCTTCATCTGCCCGTCATTCATCAGTCCGCAGATTTCTATATTGGAGTTCGTCGTGAGGACATGGAGAGACGAATCTCCGTACTTGTCGGTAAGCTCGCAGATTTTCCTGAAGGCTTTCGTGGTATAGAAGTTTCCGGGGTTACCGAGGACCCTGATAAGGTTTGAGTGGGTGATAATTTCAGGCCTTCTCGATTTCCTCGCTATCGCCCCGGAACCGAGTCCCGGAACAGAGGACATTCCTCCATGCCCCCACTGGGTGTAGCGCTGCCTGATACCTTCTTCGTACATCATTATGGGGTATCGGGTCCTCTTAAGCTCTTTTGCGTGGCTCGGCCAGGGCCCCTTGCATAGCTCGTCAAGGTACGGTGTCCCGGAGGCCGCATCTTCTCCTTCGGTTCTTTCGTCCGGCAAAATTTCAGAGTTTTTTTCTGACATGACTCCTCGTCCCTCCTTTGAATAGCATATAGAGTAATTCTATTGTCTTGCCGAAGAGAAAAACATGACTTTTATCACGCATCGCCGCCCCCCCTGCCCGGCAGCTTGCCTTCCTTTTTGGAAATAGGATACTATGAGACATGGAAAACTGTGAGGCCCTGACATTAATTCCTTACTTTAGCGGTTTAAAAGAAGAGATAATCTGCTCGATCCTCGAATACTCCCATAATAAGAAGCTTCTCAGAGGAGAGCGTCTTTTCATGTCCGACGATGCATGCACGGGCCTTTATGTCATCAAGGAAGGGCTTATAGAGATATCCCAGGTGGGAGAAGACGGAAAGAAGATTGTCCTTCATCATGCGGGCAAGGGGGCTTTCCTCGGAGATACCATACTTTTCAACGAGGGAAAGTACGAGGCCAATGCCTATGCACTCAGGGACACGGAGCTCCTCTCGATAGAAAAAAAGGGATTTGAGAACCTTATCTATTCGTACCCGGAAATAGGCATCAGGATGCTCGTCGATTTCGGTATAAGGATAAAAAGACTCAAGGCCTTTGCGGCGGAGATCGCTCTTAAGGACGTGAGGGAGAGGATAGTGAAGCTTCTCCTTGAGCTTGTCAGAGACGGAGCCAGTGACGCCAGGCCGATAGTCCTTACGAACATCCCCACCCAGGACGAAATGGCCTTCAGGATCGGAACAGTCAGGGAGGTCCTTTGCAGGGAGCTCCACAAGCTCGAAAAGACAAACCTCGTAAAGGTCAAGAGAGGAGAGGTCATAATATACGATATAGAAAAACTCAGTGCCCTCTTGCCCGAAGGGGGGAAACAGAACCTCTTCCCCATTCTCCTCCCTGAAGAGCATTCGATACGCTGTCCGTAGGACTGTGTAAAAGCAGCATTACCAGGTCACCCGCCCGCTCCCGTAGCGCTGCACATCTCTGAATGGTATCCGATAGCAGCATTCAAAGGGTTCAGGGCCGATGGAGGGCCGTCCGGACAAGGGTGTGTCTGACACCCCACTGCTCACTTCCCGAATTCGCCCCCGTAATATTCCCTCATCTCCTCTGTACAACTCCCGTCTTCGTTATACAGAAGCAGGGGCGGTTCCGTGGTCAGTCCCGTCCTCGCTCCCTTCACCGCCTCGATCAGCACCATTTTCGCTTCGGTCGCAGCGCTGGAATGCACGAAACGCAGGCGCTTCGGTTCCAATCCGTGGGCGCTCATCGCCCGTACGGTATCGGCCAGCCTTTCGGGCAGGTGGATCATGCAGAACCGTCCGCGGGGCTTCAGCATCAGCGCCACGGCGCTTACCAGGTCCTCCAGGGGGAGCATGATCTCATGCCGCGCAATGGCCCTTTCGTCGCCGGTGCTGAGCTTACCTGTCCTGGGTTTCCGGAAGGGAGGATTGGAGACGACAAGGTCGAAGGAGCTCAGCAACTCCCCGAAATCGCCGTTGTCCGCTCCTTCGCCGCAGCAGACCTGCGGGCCCGTCCGGGACTGCCTGCCGTAGATTTCCCGTATCCGGCCCCGTATCTCCTTCACATCGGCATGGAGAACCTTCACCCTGTCCTGCAGTCCGTTCACGATGCAGTTCCTCTCCGCAAGCCGGGCAAGGTTCTCCTGCAGCTCGATGAGAAAGACCTTCGCCCCCGGGTATTTCCGCGCGAGAAGCAGGCCGATGATTCCGGAGCCCGCTCCGATGTCGGCAATACTCTTCACCCGCTGCAGGCCGACAAAAGAGTAAAGAAGAAGGGCGTCCACCGAGAACCGGTACCCGTCCTTCCTCTGGTATACCCGCACGTCCCTCAGGCCGTCAAGGCTGAGGACCTCCCGGCTCATGGCCGGCGGCGCGTCGCTCATGAGGCTATGAGCTGCTTTCGATCAGCTTTATCAGCTCATCCAGCAGCTCATCCTCCCTGACTGTCTTGATCACTTTGCCCTTCCTGAAGAGGAGACCGATGCCCCTGCCCCCGGCAACGCCGAAGTCGGCCTCCCGCGCCTCGCCGGGACCGTTCACCACGCATCCCATCACCGCAACGCTGATGGGCCTGTTTACCCCCTTGAGGATGGCTTCCACTTTCTGCGCCAGGGGTCTCAATTCGATCTGGCACCTCCCGCAGGTGGGACACGAAATGATTTCCGCCCCCCTCCTCCTCAGCCCGAGGGACTGCAATATTTCGTAGGCAACCCGTATCTCCTCTTCCGGTTCAGCAGTAAGGGAAACACGCACGGTATCCCCGACCCCTTCGGCAAGAAGAATTCCCAGCCCCACCGAGCTCTTGATCATTCCGCTGAAGGGGGGACCCGCCTCGGAGATGCCGATATGCAGGGGGTAGTCGTATTTTTCCGAAAAAAGGCGGTACGCCTCGACGGTCCTCATTACATTTGATGCCTTCAGCGAAACTTTGATGTCCGTGAAATACATCTCCTCGAGAATCCTGATATGTCCTTCCGCACTCTCCACCAGGGCCTCGGGGGTAGGATGCCCGTACTTCTCCAGCAATTCCTTTTCAAGGGAGCCGGCATTGACCCCTATCCTGATGGGGAGCCCCCTTTCCCGTGCGGCGAGGACCACCTCACGGACCTTCCACTCCGCCCCGATATTTCCGGGATTGAGCCGCAGCCCGTCTACACCCTGCCGGATGGCCTCCAGGGCCAATCTCCAATCGAAATGGATATCGGCGATAAGGGGAAGGCCCGCTTCCCCCCGGATGGGGCCAAGGGCCCGGGCGGCATCCATGTCCGGCACGGCAAGACGTATGATCTCGCAGCCCTCGGCCTCCAATGCATGGATCTGCCGCACGGTGGCATGGACGTCCCTCGTATCGGTCTTCGTCATGGACTGCACGGAAATTGGGCTGCAGCCGCCCACGGGAACCGGCCCCACCTGTATCTGTCTCGTCTTCCTTCTGGGTATCATGATCTCCTCTATTCCTCTCCGGGATCGGACGCCGGCACGGGAATACCCTCTCCCGTCCCCCCGTTCAGAGCCGCCTTTTGCGCCCGAAGCCGCCGGATTGCGGCGCTATGCTCCGCGAGGGTCTTCGAAAAATAATGGGTGCCGTTCCCCTGGGATACGAAGTACAAATAGGGTACCTCGGCGGGGTACAGGGCGGCAAGGATGGATTTCTTTCCCGGCGAAGCGATGGGGCCCGGCGGGAGGCCTTTGATCATGTACGTATTGTACTCCGTCTTCTTCCTGAGATCCTGCGGTGTTATCTTCTCCCGGGAGCTCTTGACCCCGTAAATCGCCGTAGGGTCGGCCTGCAGAGGCATTCTCCGCAGGATCCGGTTATGGTAAACAGCGGAGATCACCGGTCTCTCGCTGTCAGCTACCGCTTCTTTTTCGATAATGGAAGCAAGGGTCAGCACCTCGTTCTCGCTCCATCCCAGTTCCCGGGCACGCTCACGGAGAGTGCTGTTGAATTCCTCGCGCAGAGTCCTCACCATTACCTTCAGCACGGACCGCGGGGATACCCCTTTGGGGATCTTATATGTCTGGGGAAAGAGATAGCCTTCGAGGCTGGGGCCCTGCACATCGAGCTGCCTGAGAAAGTCCGGGTCCCGGGAGATCCTGGTGAATTCCTCAAAGGAGGCGATATTGTAGCCGGCAAGCTTGGCGCCTATTTCCGGAAGGCTTTCTCCCTCGAGCACCGCCACCTCGTATTCAATGATCTTTCCATCCCGCAAGCGCTTGAATACCTGGTACGGGGCCATCCTTCCGAAAAACGAATAGTACCCGGCCCGTACCCTTTTGTCGAACCCCGACAGCTTGCCGATGAGGATAAAAAGATTCTTATCCCTGATAAGGTTGTTCCGGGCAAGAAGGGACAGGGCCTGACGGTAGGTGGCCCCCTCGGGGATCCGGATCTCCACCTGCCTGCCGCTCCAGTCGGTAGGGACGAAGAGCTGCAGCCCTGCATACGCGAGAAAGAGGGAGCCGATGGAAAAGAGGATTATTTTAAGATTTTTTTTCATAAGATTTCGGCTATAACGGAGCAGCAGGGTGTATGTTTAATAATACCAGATATGGATCGCGCTCTACAATTTCACCATCCCATAAAGTGCAGTCAAAAGCGTGGTCAATTACCTTTGCGGGATAAGAGGCACAGCACGGAGTCATCGCTCCCACGAGAGATTTCTGCGTCTCTATGGCTCACTCCGTTATCGCAGTAAAACTCGCCTCCTTGCGTCGGCTCAGACAGTTACTGCGATGGCCACTCCGTTTCGCCGAGAGACGCAACGAAATGCTCTCGATATCGCTCTTCCCCCGGCAGTGTGCCTTATCTCCTGTGAGAATTTTTCCATGACCACACTTTTGATTGCCCCTCTTTCCTGTACAAAAGGGGGCGGTCCACCCGGACCGCCCCCTTCATCAGCGTACTTTCCCGCCAAGGAGCCTGGCTTTAATACATGCCTTCCATGCCTCCGCCGGGCATAGCGGGCATCTTCTTCTCCTCTTCCGGCAGCTCGGTGATCATCACCTCGGTGGTGAGCATCAGGCCCGATACGGAAGAAGCGTTCTGGAGCGCAGAGCGGGTCACCTTGGTCGGATCGATGATCCCCACCTTCAACATGTCGGTGTACTCCTCCCGGTAGGCGTCGTACCCGTAGTTGACGTCCTTGGAGGCCTTCACCTTCTCCACAATGATGGCGCTCTCGATGCCGGCGTTCTGGATTATCTGCTTGATCGGCTCCTCAAGGGCCTTCTTCACAATAGCCACTCCCAGCTGCTGGTCATGATCCAGCTTCAGCTTGTCCAGCGCCTTGAGGCACCGCAGCAGCGCTACGCCTCCGCCCGGAACGATGCCTTCCTCCACCGCAGCCCTCGTGGCATGCAGGGCATCCTCCACCCGTGCCTTCTTCTCCTTCATCTCGGCCTCGGTGGCTGCCCCCACATTGATCACCGCTACCCCGCCGACCAGCTTGGCAAGCCTCTCCTGCAGCTTCTCCCTGTCGTAGTCGGAGGTGGTCTCATCGATCTGGGTCTTGATCTGCTTCACCCGGCCCTGGATCGCGGTATGATCCCCCGCGCCCTCGACAATAGTCGTATTTTCCTTGTCAATGGTGATCTTCCGTGCACGGCCAAGGTCGTTGAGCTTCACGTTCTCGAGCTTCAGCCCCAGATCCTCGGAGATGACGGTCCCGCCGGTGAGAATGGAAATATCCTCCAGCATCGCCTTCCTCCGGTCTCCGAAGCCCGGCGCCTTCACCGCCGCGATCTGAAGGGTGCCCCTCAGCTTGTTCACCACCAGGGTGGCAAGGGCCTCGCCCTCCACATCCTCGGCTATGATCAGAAGGGGCTTGCCCATCTTGGCTACCTGCTCCAGGATGGGGAGGAGATCCTTCATGCTCGACACCTTCTTGTCATACAGGAGCACAAAAGCATTGTCCAGCGTGCACTCCATCCTGTCGGGGTCGGTGATGAAGTAGGGGGAGATGTAGCCCCTGTCGAACTGCATCCCCTCGACCACATCCAGGGTGGTGGCCATCCCCTTTGCCTCTTCCACCGTGATGACCCCGTCTTTTCCGACCTTGTCCATCGCATCGGCGATGAGCTCCCCGATGGTGAGATCATTGTTCGCCGAAATAGTGCCCACCTGGGCGATTTCCTTTTTCTCCGCTACGGGCCTGCTCATGCTCTTCAGTTCCTCGACAATCACTTCCACTGCCTTGTCGATACCTCTCTTGAGGTCAATGGCATTGGCCCCGGCGGTCACATGCTTCATGCCCTCTTTGTAAATGGCATAGGCCAGAACGGTGGCCGTGGTGGTCCCGTCTCCCGCCACATCGGAGGTCTTGGAGGCCACTTCACGGAGGAGCTGGGCCCCCATGTTCTCGTACGGCTCCTTGAGCTCGATTTCCTTTGCGACCGTGACGCCGTCCTTGGTGATGTTCGGCGCCCCGAACTTCCTGTCGATGATCACGTTTCTGCCCCTCGGTCCGAGGGTCGCCTTCACTGCATCCGTCAGGATGGTGATTCCCTTCAACATCGACTGCCTTGCTGCTTCATTAAACAATATCTGTTTCGCTGCCATATTCTTCCGTCCTCCTTTCCTTATTCAATGATTCCCAAAAGATCTTCTTCTTTCACGATGAGGTACTCCGTGTCGTCAATCTTGATCTTCGAGCCGGAGTACTTGTCAAAAAGAACCTTATCCCCCGCCTTTACTTCCTGCACTTCAGAGCCCACTGCCTCGATGGTGCCTTTCTGGGGCTTCTCCTTCGCCACGTCGGGAACATAAATCCCTCCCGCCGTCTTTTCCAGTTCCTCATCCGAATACTTGACAACTACCCTGTCCTTGAGCGGTTTGATTCTCATAGCTAGCCTCCTTGTTGAATAGTAATCTTCAGCTCTCAGCCGTTCTACGGCTTCTGGCTGCGTGTTTGCTTGCCAGACTTATTAGCACTCACTGCTGATGAGTGCTAATATACCGCGAAACCGGCACCCTAATCAAGGTCTTCCAGGGAGGAATGCAGGAGAATGTTGCAGATTATTAGCTGTTTTCATCAATTTTTGCAGTTTTTCGACAAAATAGCAATCCATGTCGTTTGTGTACACGACCCAGGGTGTGAGACGGGCGAGGGGAAAGAGAAAATTCAGGGGCTCCTGTCCCTTTCTTTCCGGCTACCATCTGATCCGTTTTCGCGCAGGCCTCCACAGCTTAATCGTGAGCACCCCTGCCAGAAAGCCCCCCAGGTGGGCAAACCACGCCACCCCTCCCTGCTGAACGGCCCTGGTGGTGATACCGCTGATAAGCTGGATCACCACCCAGAAAAGGATGACCACCACTGCGGGGATTCTGATGACCTGCCAGAAAAAGCCGAAGATGACAAGGGTATGCACCCGTGCGTGGGGAAAGAGGAGGAGATAGGCCCCTAAAATCCCCGAGACAGCACCGCTCGCCCCGATCATGGGAATAGTGGAGTGGGCCTCGGTGACCGCATGGGAATAGGCGGCTACCACCCCTGAAAAGAGATAAAAGAGGAGGAACTTGAGATGTCCCAGGGAATCCTCGATATTGTTGCCGAATATCCATAAGTACAGCATATTCCCGGCAACATGGAGAATGCCCCCGTGGAGAAACATAGAGGTTACAATACTCACAGCAGGCGAAACGGGCTGCGGATGCACGCTTTCGAAAGACATCAGGTTGGAAGGGATCGCCCCGTAAAAAAAGGCGATCTCCGTGGCGTCCCGCGGCGACAGGATTTCCCAGATGAAGATAAGGACATTCAGCAGAATCAACCCGACGGTAATGAAGGGGGTGGTCGAGGTGGGGTTGTCGTCCTTAAAGGGCAGCATCGCTTACCACCTTGTGCACCGCATCGCTCAGCTCCTTTGCCGTATACGGCTTGAGAATGACCTCCCTGAAGCCGTACTCCCGGTAATTCGCCATGACAGGATCATGGGAGTATCCGCTCGAGACGATTGCCTTCACCTGCGGGTCGATCTCGCGGAGCTTCTGCATGGCCTCCCTGCCCCCCATGGCACCGGGGATGGTCAGGTCCATGATCACCACATCGAAGGGGTTTCCCGATTCCCGCGCATTCCTGTACAAGTCGATGGCAGCGGCCCCTTCCTCAGCCACTTCCACAATATACCCCACGCTCTGCAATATGGAGCGGGCGATTTCCCGTATTCCCTCCTCGTCGTCCATGAACAGGACCCTCCCCTGCCGCTGTCCCGCATACTCCCTCCCGCCTTTTTGAGGGGAAACGGCGGCAGGAGATGCAGGGAGATAGAGATAAAAGGTCGTTCCCCTGCCCGGTTTCGATTCTACTGTTATGACGCCGTTATGTCCTTTAATAATGGAATAGCAGACGGAGAGGCCCAGTCCGCTCCCATGCTGCTTCGTGGTGAAGTAGGGATCGAAGATGCCCTGCAGATGCTCCGCCGGGATGCCATACCCCTGGTCGCTGACAGACAGCTTTACGTATTTTTCCACGCCGAGCCCCGTGATGGACGGGGCACCGGAGGGAAGATTTTCGGCAGCCACGGTAAGGGTGCCGCCCCCGGGCATCGCCTCAATCGCGTTGATGATGAGATTATGAACGACCTGGCTTATCTGCTCCTCGTCGATCTCCACGGGCCAGAGGTCATCGGGGATGGCAAACTGGTACCGGACATTGGACCCCACCAGGGCAAAACGCACCACCTCCTTGATCAACTCGGCGATAGATGCGGTCCTCATCACCGGGGCTCCCCCCCGCGAGAAGGTGAGCAGCTTGCCGGTCAGCTCCTTCGCCCTCAGGCAGGCATTTTCCGCATCGGTAAGCCTCTTTCTTACCTCAGGTCCCCAGCTCTCCGTGAAAAGCGCAAGAGAAATATTTCCCATGATCGCGGTAAGGATATTATTGAAATCGTGGGCGATGCCCCCGGCAAGGACCCCGAGGGAGTCGAGCTTCCTCGCCTTGAGCAGTTCCTCCTCCACCCGCTTGCGTTCGGTGATGTCCCGGGAGATTCCCATCACCCCCACCACCTCGTTCTCCGCACTGAAGAGGACGGAAGCGGAAAGGAAGCTCGGGAAGATCTCACCGTTCTTTCGCCGGTTGAAAACCTCCTGGATATACCGGACGTTCCTCAATACGGTGCGATGCACCTCCTGTCCCGCTTTCGGATCGGCGTAGAGGGCATCCACATGCTTCCCGACGATTTCCTCTCTCTCATACCCAAAGGTCTCGCAGGCAGCCCGGTTGAATTCCGTAATGGTGCGGTCATTGTCCACTGCGATAATCATATCGAGAGAGCTGTCGATGATATTGCGCGCATATTCCCGCGAGGCCCGCAGTGCCTCCTCCGCCTGTTTTCGGACGGTAATATCTTCAATGATCCAGATGATGCCCTTGGACAGATCGGAAGGGTCCAGGGCCTTCCCGAAAAGCCCGCACCAGAAGAGGGACCGGTCTTTCTTCCGCAGGAGCACCTCTCCGGAGTAGTGCTCTCCCGCGGAAAGGCGGCTATGGATTTCCTGTCCGTGCCGCTCGAAATCCTCCCGGGAGGGATAGAGCATCTCCGTGCTTCGCCCTATTACCTCTCCCCTGCAGTAGCCGAAGATTTCCTCGCATTTCCGATTGCCCCTCTCCACGATCCTGTCCCGGGCAAAGGCAATGCCCACCAAAGCGTTTTCGAAGATAATTTCATACTCCTCCAGGGTCTCCCTGAGCCTCTCCTCCATATGCCTGCGCCGGGTGATATCATGGAAGATGCAATGCATGATGCGCTTTCCTTCGTATTCCATCACCGTGGTGCTCAACTCCACCGGTATCGCCTGCCCCCTGCTGTCACAGACAAACAGGGACTCGGATAAAGCCCGTTCCTGCCCCGCATGATCGAGGTATACCTTCCGGTATATCTCCCGGTCTCCTCCGGGATGGAGCTGCAGCAGGTCCGCCCCGATCAGCTCCCCTGCGGGTCTGCCGAATAGCTGCCCGGCTTTCCGGTTGACATTCAGGATACGTCCGGTCTCCGCCTCCACCACAACGATAGCATCATCCGCCGTCTCGATGAAGAGGTGAAAGCGTCTTTCGGATTCCTGGTGGAGCCGTTCGGAGCGCGAGAGGGAGGACATACCCTTTTTGATGAGGGCATAGAGCATGAGAGCCGTAACGGAGATAAAGAGCCACCCCTTGAAGACCTGAAAAGAGGTAAGGGAAAAGGAACTTCCTAACGCTGCGGCAAGGAGGGTATCGGAGAAGAGAATCCACGCCCCCCCTGCCAGGGCATAGATTACCGTAATCTTGAGTGGGGTGAGGTGCCCAGTACCATATTTTGCGAATTCTCTTTTCATTGCCCGGAGCTGTATTTGCGAACTTATTATACACCAAGAGCGCTTCGGAAACAGACTGTTGGGAGACTTCTATCTAAAGGATACGGCAGCACCTGTCAAAAGGCAAGAAATTTCAAGAGTAAGGTATAATGAGAGGAATGCGCAAGGGAGGGTTCCGGTGATCGACTATCCTGATATCAACCCCGAAATCGTGCGGGTGGGACCGCTCGCCGTACGGTGGTACGGAATGATGTATCTTATCGGCTTTGCTTCCTCGTACCTCCTGGTAAGAAAACAGATAAAAGAGCGCGAGAGTATGAAGGCCGGGAGAGCCGGCAGCGCGTCCGGGCCCGACGGTCGCACCCTTCCTCTCGCGGAAGTGGATACCCTTTATACCTACCTTATCGTGGGGTTGCTTCTGGGTGCCCGGCTGGGCTACGCGCTCTTCTATAATTTCTCCTACTACCTCCGGCACCCCCTCGAGGTCTTTGCGGTCTGGCAGGGAGGTATGTCTTTTCATGGAGGCTTCATCGGGAGCGTGATCGCGGGTCTGCTCTTCTGCAGGCATTTCAAGGTCGATTTCTGGCATGCCGCCGATCTGGTAATCGTCACCGCACCCATCGGGATAGGCCTCGGCAGGATCGGAAATTTCATTAACGCGGAGCTGTACGGCAGGCCCACCGATGTGCCGTGGGCGATGGTTTTTCCCGGCGCGGGCCCCCTCCCCCGCCATCCCTCCCAGCTCTATGAATTTTTCCTGGAAGGGGTGGTGCTCTTCGCCATCCTGTGGACCCTGAGGGGAAAAGAGGTGAAGCGGGGTGTTCTCACTTCTCTCTTTATTATTCTCTACGGGAGCTTCAGGTTCTTTGTGGAATTCTTCCGCGAGCCGGACATCCAGCTCGGGTTCGTTCTGGGGTTTCTCACCATGGGCCAGGTGCTGAGCGGACTGATGGTCCTGGCGGGGGTGCTTCTTTTTCTCTATCGGAAAAGGGCATCCTCTGCATAGAAATCCTCTGGTAGGGGGGCATGGGGGTACCCTCTTTCTTTGCGGGCGAATTCCTCCATGTTCTCAGGGGATATACTGATCGTGATATCTCCCCTGATCCCCTTCACGCATACAATGGGGGCAGCCGAGTTTTCCCTATGTCCGGCCCCCTCTGCTATTCCAGACAC
The DNA here is from genome assembly GCA_002634385.1 of Nitrospira sp. GTDB lineage: Bacteria > Nitrospirota > Thermodesulfovibrionia > Thermodesulfovibrionales > Dissulfurispiraceae > Nitrobium > Nitrobium versatile. The sequence goes on along the minus strand of NSJL01000042.1, from coordinate 10,782 downwards.
TCGCTGCAGACAAGAGGATGCCCCCTGCCCTCGTATATACTCCGTTTCAGAATCTGTCACTCAGGGAGACAGCCGGAGCCCCTCTACTCCGTCACCCCGGAGAGAGTCGGAATCCCTCAAAGCCGTCACCCCGGCGAAAGCCGGGGTCCAGTTCCTTATTCAAAGGACTGGATCCCGGCTCAGAAGATCCGCCGGGATGACAACAGAAGAAAAGACCCTCTCCCTGTTCCTGTCAGTGTGAGGGGAGGAGGGGAGTTTTGAGCGGACCTTAGCTCTTGTTCGTCTCCTCTCTTCGTGAAACGGAGTGGCCACCACAGTGCATGCCAGAACGATGGAGGAAAAGAGGGGTCCCCGAAACAGTCGTAAGACTTTTCGGGGCGGAGAAGGCGAGTTTGCGCTGTGGTAACGGAGTGAGCGGTAGAGAGGCAGAACAAGAGGTCGGGGAGGGAAGGACTTCACGACTCCCCTCGCACAGAGAGTAGGAGTCAGGGGTGAGTCTCCCCGGAGGATACGAGCATCAGAATCAACTATCCGCGAGGGAATACGGTGATCCTGTCGCATTGCAAGGACATCGAATCCCCCTGCCCCTACCCTCCCCGACAGAGAGCGCATTATCAGAGAGGCACAGAGAGACAGAGTGAGCCATAGAGACACAGAAATCTATCGTGAGAGCGATGACTCTCTGCTGCCTGCCATAACACAAGGTCTGTTTCTCCAACCATTTATTGCACCCCTTGTACCACCCTGCATCACTCTTGTATCCCTGCCAAACCAGTCGAAACCCGCTTCCCCTCCCGGAACACCGCCTCGATACGGCGCGTCTCGATGAAATCCTCCCGCACCATGAGATAATTTCCCTCCCCTGCCTCGGCCCTGTCCACACAGGCCGCGGCAAGGACCTGTTCCCGGGAAAGCCCCGCCTTCCGGAACAACTGCATCTCGTCGAAAAAGGATTCCCCGTAATGTATGCACCGGGAGCCGCTGTCCGTCCCGACACGCAGCGGTATCCCGAGAGAGGCGGCAAGGGAGAGGGAACGGAGATGCCCTTCCACCACGCCTTCGATGCATCTTCTTTCAGATGGAGCAAAGAGGGGAACAATGCCCAGGAGGGCGATGGCGGTGGGTGTCCACGAGACCCTCCTCTCCCGCATCAGGTGGAGTGTCTCTTCAGAAACGAAAAAACCATGCTCTATGGAGGAGACCCCGGCAAGGACGGCGCTCCGGATCGCCTCATCGGAATTGGCGTGGCATGCAACGGGAAGGCCCCTTTCCCCCGCTTCGCTGCAGAGTACCCGGAGCTCCCCGGAAGAAAATCCCCCTTTCGTTACGGTCCTGTCTCCCCCCGCGCAGACGATTCCCGACTGGATCACTTTTATGAAGTCGGCGCCTGCCGCGGCAATCTCCCGCACCGCCCTCCCGATTTCCGCCGCGCCCCCGAGCGCCCGACCCAGGAACGCGCCATACGTACCCTTCCGGGAGAGGGCATATCCGGACGACCTGACGCACAGGTCACGCTTAAGCAGGTCTTTCGCCTGCAGGCCGATTCCGCTCTTATGGCCCATATCCTCCACATACAGGATCCCCGCGCTCCTGCACGCGGGGGGGATCTCCTGCAGCTCCCCTTCCCTCAGCGGCTTGCCTTCTCTAAGGAAATGAACATGGGCATCCCTGAAGGGGGGAATACGCACCATCGCCTCTGAGCGTAAATCATGTACCATATGCTATACTTTATTATTTTCCACGGTTTGTCAAGGCGGCCCGGACATGCCAAACAGGCGGAAGCAGAATAAATGGAAGCACCCGACGAAACACTGAATAAACTGAAAAAGCATATCTTTTATGAATTCCTGCAGTCCGCGGGCAGGGTATTCATCCTTGTGCGCTATTCCGACAAGGTAACACTCGGGACCCGTGGCTTTACGGCCGAAGAGAGAGACAACGGGATTATCCTTGTATTCAACAACAGGATGAACTTCTCCTGGGATGAGTACGGAATCTCGGTGACACTGGTCTTCGGCACCTCCCCCCATCGCTGTTCCATACCGGCCGATGATATCACCGCAGTCTACTCTCCCGAAATGGGGGCACAATTTGTGGTAACCCTCCAGAACCGAAAACCGCTGGAAGTCCGGACCGAAGAAAAGACGAAAACAGAAACAGAGGAAGAGGGCATCATCGCGGAGAAAATCCAGGAGCCCTCAAAGAACGTAATACAGGTTGACTTCACGAAGAAAAAGAAGTAAGAAAGAGCACCTTTCAGAAAGGAAGAATGGATTTCCATGGCAAATGAAAGATTGCTGCATGACCTGATCGTCGACCATCTCAAACACCGGCTGTCGCGGGAATATAAGGAAATCCAGGTCAATGCCTCGGGGAACCCGGATATGACCCTCGCCAACCACGGTCTTGTCCTTGCTTTCCTTGAGGTGGAGACGGAGAGCAGCATTACCCCCGAAAAGGCGGAGGCCTGGGTTGAGATGACAAGGTCCGGCACCAAGTTGATCCTGATGGTGGCGAAGAGCTCGAAAGTAAAGACGATGGAGCTCCTCTGGCAGAAAGGCATTGCCGACAAAGTCGGCGTGGGAACGTATGAGATAGCAATTACAATGCCATGAGCAAGGTGCTGGTTGTCGACGACGAAGATTTCGTCCGGCACGCTTTCAGCGAATCGCTGCGGGAGGCCGGATTCACCACCTTCGATGCTCCCGGAGGGCAGGAGGCGATGGAGGTGGTGGAAGAGGAGAGACCCGATGCGGTCCTTATCGATCTGAAAATGCCCGGCATGGACGGGATCGAGACAATGCTGGCGCTGAAGAAGATTGATCCCGATATCCCCATGATCATCGTCACCGGGTACGCCGATGTCTCCACTGCCGTAGAAGCGATCAAGGTCGGCGCGTACGACTTCATCGTCAAGCCCCCCGATTTCGAGAGGCTCTTTGTCACCCTGAAAAGGGCAATCGAGCAGTCCGATCTCGTGAAAGAGATAAAGAGGCTGCATACCGCCGTAGGGGTCTCCTCGGAGGGTTTTTTCGGCACAAGCCGCGTTATCCAGGAGATCATCGACAGGGTCCAGCAGGTGTCCCGCAGTGACTTCTCCATTATTATTCAGGGGGAAACCGGCACAGGAAAAACCACCATCGCCCGGACCATTCACCGCCTGAGCAGGCGTGCAAACGGCCCCTTTGTGGTGGTCGATATGGGAGCAATTCCCGAAACCCTGGTGGAAAGCGAGCTCTTCGGGTACGAAAGGGGTGCCTTCACCGGTGCGGAAAGGAGGAAAAGGGGCTTTTTCGAGATTGCCGACGGTGGCACGCTCCTCATCGACGAGCTCCAGAATATGTCTCCCTATGTACAGGGGAAGCTCCTCCGGGCAGTGGAGGAGAAGAGGATCTACCCCCTGGGCAGCGTACGGCCGGTGGAGGTGAATGTCCGTCTTATTGCCGCCACCAATTCCGATCTGCAGCAGGCGGTCAGGGAGAAACGGTTCCGGGAGGACCTCTTCTTCCGCCTTTCCGAATTCTTCATCACCCTTCCTCCGCTCCGGGAGAGGGTCGAGGATATCCTCTTCCTGGCGCAGAAATTCCTGGTGGAGGCAGGTACGGAGCTGAACAAGCAGGGATGCTGCCTTTCGGACAACGCCCTGCGGATTTTACAGGAACACTCCTGGCCCGGAAACGTACGCGAGCTGAAGAATGTGATACGGAGGGCCGTCCTCCTCTCCAGCGGCGAAATAATCAATGTAAAAGACATCGGGATCCTCATCGAAGAGAAGGAGAAGGGCGCATTTTCCCCCCTTCCCCTGAAGGAATTGTCCGCAATGGCGGTGCGGACCGTGGAGAGACAGGCGATCCGGAAAGCCCTGGAGATGACCCGGGGGAACAAGACGAAAGCGGCCTCGCTGCTCCAGGTGGACTATAAGACCCTCCTTACCAAGATAAAGGAATATAATATTTAAGGGGTATCTGTCAGTATTTCTCCTGTGATCGGCTCTGCAGCAGTCCCGGACACCTATGGTCTCCACTCCATATATCTGGAACGCATTCCATACTTTTTTCACCACCTCATTTCTGCATTCCTTTCAGATCAACAGGTTATCCCTGGCATTCCTCTTGCTATTGTGTTCTGTACAGAGACCCTTCGACGCCGCGGCCTGCAAAGGCTGGACATGCCGTAAGGAAGCATTGAAAAAAGGAAAAAATTGGTACCGTTATGCTTTTCATGCTCCCCTCAATAATTGCCGCCCTCGCAAATGTCTTCGTGCTCACCTCTATCTATTTCTACCTTTTTCTGCAGTACCGGGAGCGTTATATGGGAGTCTGGGCGCTCAGCTGGCTCTCTTATTTCCTGCGTATCTCCCTGGAGATCGGGGGCGCCGGAAGCGTCTCCCTTCCCCTGGCAGCCGGGACCCAACTCCTTTCTCATATCAGTGCTTTTTTTTTCCTGTGGGGCACCCATATCTTTATCGGCAGAAAGATTCCCTGGCTGTGGTACTACAGCTTCGGGGCGGGGTTCCTGTGGCTCATCCTGGGGAGCATCGCCTCCTTTCCTTTTCAGGCACTCTCTTTTCCCATTTTCGCGCTCAACGGCGCAGTCTTCGTCTGGACAGGCTTTGTTTTCCTGAGATATCCCGCGATAACGGGATCGGGAAAGCAGATCACCGGCTGGAGCCTTGTCCTGTGGGGTCTCCACAAGCTCAACTATCCGTTCCTGCGTCCAATCCCCTGGTTTGCCCCGTGGGGGTTTATCATTGCGGCCCTCCTCGCCCTTATCAGCGCGATCGGCATCATACTGATCTATTTCCAGCGGGTCAGGAAAGAACTGCACAAGAGCAGCCTCTTCAACCGGATGCTTTTCAGTACCGCCAACGACGCTGTCTTTGTTGCAAAAAAAATGGAAGGGGGGCTCCCTCCGCGCCTCGTTGACGCAAACGATGCCGCCTGTCAGAAACTGGGATACACGAGGGAGGAACTGCTCCGCATGTCCTGTATCGACCTTCTTGCCCTTGAAAGCGAGCACGACCTCCCTGCCGCACTGCAGGCACTGTTCACCACGAAACATGCCCTCTTCGAAACAGCCTGCCGTACAAAAGAGGGAAGGGAAATCCCGGTGGAGGTCAGTGCCCGTCTCTTCGATTTCGAGGGAGAGACCTTTCTTCTCTGCCTTGCGCGGGACATCGCCGACCGGAAGCAGGCGGAAGATGCCCTGAAAAGGCGGCAGCGAGAGATCAGCACCCTTCTGGACAGCCTGCCCGCCCATGCTTTTTTCAAAGATGCGGAGGGCGTTTATATAACCGCAAACAGGGAATTTCTCGAAACGGTGGGGCTCAGCCGGGATTCCATCGCCGGGAAGACCGACTATGACCTCTTCCCGCCCGCCAGTGCCGGGAAATACCGCAACGATGACGCCCTGGTAATCCGTACGGGAGAGACCCTCTATGTAGGGGAAGAAGAAAAGACGGACAGGGGAAGGGACATCACCGTGGTGACACGCAAGGTCCCCCTCAAAAACGAGCAAGGAGAGGTGACCGGCCTTATCGGACTGTCCTTCGACATCACGGAATTGAAAAAGACGGAAAGGGAGCTCAGGCGGGCGAAAGAGTATGCGGAAAACCTCATCGAAACCGCTAACGGTCTGATCATCGGGTTGGACAGGAAGGGAAACATCACTGTTTTCAACAAGACAGCGGAAACCGTCACCGGCTACCGGAAGAGCGAGGTCGGGAACAGGAACTGGTTCGAGATCCTCGTGCCGAAGGACAGGTATCCCTCGGCATGGGAGCTCTTCACCCGGTGGAAGGCGGGGGAGGCGCTGCCCGAAACCTTCGAGAACCCGATTCTGACCAGGTCGGGGGAGGAGCGCCACATCTCATGGCAGAACGGCGAGATTGTGGAAGGAGGGGTCTCTGTCGGAACCATTTCCTTCGGTATTGACATCACCGCCCACAAGAAACTGGAGGAACAGCTCTTCCACTCCCAGAAGATGGAGGCGGTGGGACAGCTTGCCGGGGGCATCGCCCATGATTTCAACAACATTCTCACCGTCATTATGAGCTTCGGTAACCTTCTGATGAAAAAGACGCGGGAGAATGACACGTTGAAGACCTATGTCGACCAGATCCTCTCCGCATCGGAGAAGGGCACGCACCTCACCCAGAGCCTGCTCGCTTTCAGCCGGAGGCAGATTATCAATCCCAAGCAGGTGAACCTGAACGACATGGTCAGCAAGATACGGCGCCTCCTGCTCATGATCATCGGGGAGGACATCGAGATCAGAATGACCATCGCAGACAGCGACCTCCCGGTAATGGCCGATGCGGGGCAGATCGAGCAGGTCCTCATGAACCTCTGCACCAATGCACGGGACGCCATGCCCGAAGGGGGCATCCTGCACCTCGAAACAGGGGCGCTGAGGATCGATGAGCGCTATATGAGAAGCCACGGCTACGGCAGGATCGGAATGTATGCCGTCATCTCGGTAACCGATACCGGCATGGGAATGGATGAAAAAACGCGGGAAAGGATCTTCGAGCCTTTCTTCACCACGAAGGAGCAGGGCAAAGGGACGGGACTGGGCCTCGCCATGGCCTATGGCATCGTTAAACAGCATAACGGGTACATCAATGTGTATAGTGAACCGGGAAGGGGCTCCACCTTTCGGATATACCTGCCGTTGATAAAGAATACCCCCCTGCGGGCGGATCTGCTTGCGGCGATGGATACACAGCAGCCCGGGGGCGCGGAGACGCTGCTCCTGGTCGAAGACGACGCAAGCACCCGCACCGCCCTGCGCCTCATCCTGGAGGAGGCGGGCTTTACGGTTATCGAGGCGGCGGACGGCAGCGAAGCCCTGGAAAAGGTGACCTCCCGCACCCCCGGACCCGATCTCGTCCTGCTCGATATCATCATGCCGAAGATGAACGGCAAGGAGGCGTACGAGAGGATCAGGGCCGTACGCCCCGATATCAAGGCTATCTTTATCAGCGGCTATACGGCGGATATTATCCACCAAAAAGGGATACTGGAAGAGGGGCTGCATTTCCTCTCCAAACCGGCCGCTCCGCGGGATCTCCTGAAGAAGATACGGGAGGTGCTGGATACGGAGGGAAGAGGGTAGGCTTTTCCCGGAAGGGATGCCGGGGCGGGCAACACCCCAGGGACGTTACTTTCGTTTTGACTGCTCTTCCGTCAGGCTCATGTGCCGTATTATCTTGCCGGCTACGAGATAAATGACCATCTCGGAAATGTTGGTGGCGTGATCCGCAATACGCTCCAGGTACTGCGCCACAAAACTGATCTTCATGGCGCGGGACGCGGTAGTGGGGTCCTGCACCATGAAAAAGAGGAGCTCTTTCAATACCTCATGTTTCAGGTCATCCACTTCATCATCCCTCATGATCACGTCCATCGCGAGCCTCTTATCCCTCTTCACAAAGGCGTCGAGGGCGTCCCGCGTCATCCCCTGGGCAAGCTGGCTCATGCGGGGAATGTCGATGTAGGGCTTCAGAAGGGGCTCTTCGCTCAGCTCCAGGGCTCTTTCGGCGATATTCACCGCCAGGTCACCCATCCTTTCGAGATCGGTGGTGATTTTCATGGCGGTGGTGATGAACCGCAGGTCCCCCGCTTTCGGCTGCCGCAGCGCAATAAGCCGGATGCTGTCTTCATCGATCTCCACATCGAGGGAATTGATCTGATGGTCCCTCCCGATGACTGCTTTGGAAAGCTCCTTGTCCCTTTCCACCAAAGAGCGCACGGAATCCCTGATGGCGGTCTCCACCATCGCCCCCATTTTCAAGACTTTCCCCTTCAGGTCCAGCAACTCTTCATCGAAGACGGACATTAGCCAAACCTCCCTGTAATGTAATCTTCCGTGAGCTTCTCGGAAGGCGCGGTGAAAATCTTGTCGGTCCGGTCGAACTCGATCAATTCACCCAGCATCATAAACCCCGTCCAGTCCGATATGCGCGCGGCCTGCTGCATATTGTGCGTTACGATAAGTATTGTAACATCTTTTTTCAGGTCAACGAGAAGCTCTTCTATTTTCCCGGTGGAGATGGGGTCGAGGGCGGAGGTGGGCTCATCGAAAAGCAACACATGGGGTTCCACCGCAAGAGCCCGCGCGATGACCAGCCTCTGCTGCTGTCCCCCCGACAGATCGTAGGCGCTGACATGGAGCTTGTCCTTCACTTCATCCCAGAGGGCCGCGCTCTTCAGCGCCCTCTCCACCCTTTCCGAAAGCTCCGCCCGCTTCCTGACCCCCTTCAGCTTGAGCCCGTAGGCGATATTATCGAAGATGGTCATGGGAAAGGGCGTCGGCTTCTGGAAGACCATCCCGACACTGCTCCTGAGCTTGATCACATCGACATCGTTGGAAAGAATGTTGTTCCCTTCAAAAAGGATCTCCCCCTCATACCTGTTTTTCGGATAGAGGTCGTGCATCCTGTTATAGCACCGGAGAAGGGTGGTCTTCCCGCACCCGGAGGGGCCGATCAGGGCGGTCACCGCGTTTTTGTATGCCGAGATGTTGATCTGCTTGAGGGCATGGACTGTCCCCGCATAATAGAAGTTCAGATTCCGCGCCTCGATTTCCACTACTTCTGCCACTACTTGTACCTCCACTTGATGAGTAGTCTCCCCGCGATGGTAAGGAGCAGGATGAAGAGGGTGATGACGAAAGAGGCGGCCCATGCCTGGACATGCCACTCCTCGTAGGGACCCATGGCATACTGGAATATGGTGACGGTCAGAGAGGATACCGGCCCCTTCATATCAACGGAAAAGAAGGCGTTATTGAAAGAGGTGAAGAGGAGAGGGGCGGTTTCCCCCGCGACCCGGGCGATGGAGAGAAGGATGCCCGTCAGGATTCCGGTGGCGGCCCCGCGATAGACTACCTGTATGATAACCTTATAGTAGGGAGCCCCGAGGGCGAAGGCGGCTTCCCGCAATGTCCAGGGGACCAGGGAAAGCATATCCTCCGTGGTCCTCAGCACCACCGGAATCATGATCACCGCCAGGGCGACCGCTCCCGCCCATCCGCTGAAATGCCCGACCGGCCTCACCAGGACCGCGTAGATAAACGTTCCGATAACAATGGAAGGCACACTGACCATGACATCGGAGAGAATGCTGATGACGCCGGCTGTTTTCGTCCCCCGGGCATATTCGGCGAGAAAAGTGCCGCCGAGGATGCCGACAGGGACCCCGATCAGGGTGGCGAAAGAGGTAATAAGTATCTGTCCGATAAAAGCGTTGCGCAGACCTCCTCCACTGACACCCGCCGGGGTGGGGTCCTTCAGGAACAGTTCGGGCTTCAACGCCCCGACCCCGTGAAAAAGGACATCCCCGAGGATAAAAACCAGCCAGAAGAGGCCGAACAGAGCCGCAAGGGTGCTCAGGCTCATCGCGATAAAACTCTCCAGTTTTCTCCTCCTCTCGATATTCATCGCGAATGCCTCCTTTCCGCCTTGAGAAGAAAGATCTTTGCGACGGCGAGGACGATGAAACTCAGGACAAAGAGCACCAGGGCGAGGGAAAAGAGCGAAGAGAGGTAGACGTCGGTGTCCGCCTCGGTGAATTCGTTGGCGAGGGAGACGGTGATGGTGGCGGCGGCGTCGAAGAGAGAGGTGGTGATCTTGTGGTTGTTGCCGAGGACAAAGGCCACCGCCATGGTCTCCCCAAGGGCCCTCCCCAGGGAGAGGGCGATGCCGCCGAAGATGCCTAGTTTCGAGTAAGGGAGGACGATATTCTTCATCACCTCCCACTTCGTTGCGCCGATGGCATAGGCGGACTCTTTCACCACCGCCGGGGTAAGATTGAAGGAGTCACGGGCAATACTGGCGGTGAAGGGGATAATCATGATGCTCAGGATAACGCTCGCCGTAAAGAGATCGATGCCCATCGGGGTCCCCTGGAAGAGGACTCCAACGAGGGGGAGCTTCCCGACGCTCTTTTGGAGAGCGGGTTCTATGTACTTGGCCATAATGGGCACCAGAGTGAAGAGCCCCCACATGCCGTAAATGATACTGGGAATCGCCGCAAGCAGCTCGATGGCGACGCCGATGGGGCCTTTCAGAAAGTCCGGGGCGATCTCGGTCACAAAAATAGCGATCCCGACAGCGGCGGGAATCGCGATGAGAAGGGAGAGGAGAGTAGTCACCAAGGTGCCGAATACCGTGGTTGCAGCGCCGAAGGACTCAGTCACCGGGTTCCAATCAGTAGAGAACAGGAAGCCGAAAAGGCCGAATTTCCCCAGGGCGAGGGAGGACTCGCGCACCAGCACCACAAGGATCCCGAGGATCAGGATGATAACGGTAAAGGATGCAATGGCGGTGACCAGGGAGAAGGCAAAATCAATAGAATTCTTCTTCTGAAGTATCGGCAACCGAAAAAAGCTCCTTGTTTTTTATGGAATTACGCTGCAGCATCTGCAACTCTGCGGCAGGGCACCCCAAAGGGCCGGGCTTTCTATAATACCTGCCCGGCCCTCTCTTTGCAATGTGTCCCGGCTAAAATATCCCGTTCGCCTTCCAGTACGACCGGATTTTTTCCTTGAGCGACTTAGGAAGGGGGACATACACAAGCTCCTTCGCCTTTGCATCCCCGTTCTTGAAGGCCCAGTCGAAGAACTTCACCGCCTTTACATTGGAATCCTTCTTATCCTTTGCAAGGAGGATGAAGGTAGCTCCGGTAATGGGCCATGCGGTCTTGCCGGGGGTGTTCGTGAGCCAGGTATGGAAGTCCTTCTTCGGATCGAAGTCCCCCGTATCCGCCGCATCCTCAAAAG
>NSJL01000064.1 GCA_002634385.1 Nitrospira sp. | reverse complement strand
GGACCCCGGCTTTCGCCGGGGTGACGGCAGAGGAAAGAGAGGGGAGGGCTCTTTCTGCAGGGAGCGTCTGGGATAGCAGAGGGGGCCGGACATAGGGTAAAAGCCATATCCTCCTTTATCTCCCCTCACTTTTCCTTACCTGTTGTTGTAAAAGGTAAAATCTGAAAATCGCCCCAAAATATGGTATCCTAGGAGATTATCTGTCCTGCGACAGCGCATCTTGAACGTGCAAGAGGAAGCACACCATCACTCCCGTTGACTGCGGGGGAGGGAAAAAAGAGACATGTTACCCGATTTCGATGAATTCAGAGAGCTGGCATCCCGGGGTAATCTCATTTCCGTCTACAAGGAGATCCTGGGCGATGTGGAGACACCGGTCAGCGCCTTTTTGACGCTGAACAGGAAGCCCTCCTTTCTCCTGGAGAGCGTCAGCGGCGGAGAAAAGTGGGCGCGCTACTCCTTCCTCGGCGTGGATCCCGCCATGACCCTCATCTGCCGGGGGAAAAGGGCGGAAATCCGGGATAGCAAGGGAGTGTCCGTGCGGGAGGTGGAAGACCCCCTCACCCTGGTGAAGGAGATCCTGTCCCGCTTCAAAGCGGTGGACACGAAGGGATTGCCTCGCTTTTCGGGCGGTTTTGTCGGCTATGTCGGATACGACGTGGTGAAGTCCTTCGAGAGGGTGCCGGACAGCCAGAAGCCCGCAGTGGAGATGCCCGATGTCTTTCTTCTCCTCACGGATACTCTCCTTATTTTCGACAATCTGAAACAGACCATAAAGGTGGTGGCCAATATCCATACGGAGGGGAGGGACCTCCGGGAGGCGTATGAGGACGCCGAAAGCCGGATCGACGGGATTATCAGGACACTGAAGAACGTCGACAGGGGCATGCTGAAAACAGAGGACATCGAGCAGAGGGAGAACAATGTCAACCTGCTGCTCCAACCATCCGCCATTGCCACCCGGTCCGATGCCTTCTCCTCCAACTTCAGGAAAGAGGACTTTCTGAAAGCGGTGGAGAAAGCGAAGGAGTACGTCATGTCCGGGGATATCGTCCAGGCGGTGCTCTCCCAGAGATTCGAGACGCGGGCGGATACGAACCCCTTCGATATCTACCGCGCACTGAGGGTCATGAACCCCTCCCCCTATATGTATTACCTGGACGCCGGAGAGGCCCAACTGGTGGGCTCCTCCCCCGAGATCCTCGTCAGGCTGGAAGGGGACACCATCACCCTCAGGCCCATTGCCGGGACACGGAAAAGGGGGGAGACGGAGGAAAGGGACAGGAAATTGGAAGAGGACCTGAAGAAGGACCCCAAGGAAGTGGCGGAGCATATCATGCTGGTGGACCTCGGCAGAAACGATGTGGGGAGGGTGGCGGAGACCGGCTCCGTCCGGGTAACCGATCTCATGCGGGTGGAGAGGTACAGCCATGTCATGCACCTCGTCTCGAATGTGGAAGGGAAGCTGAAGAAGGGCCTCGACGCCTTTGACGTATTCAGGGCATGTTTTCCCGCCGGGACCGTCTCCGGGGCCCCCAAGGTAAGGGCCATGGAGATCATCGAGGAACTGGAGCCGACGAAGAGGGGTCCCTATGCCGGGGCCGTGGGATATTTCAGTTATTCGGGTAATACCGATACCTGCATCACCATAAGAACACTGCTGGTGAAGAATGGTACAATATATGTACAGGCCGGGGCAGGTATCGTGGCCGATTCCGTGCCGGAGAGCGAATACATGGAAACCGTCAATAAGGCGATGGCCATGATGAAGGCGGTGGAGTTTTTCGGAAAACTGCCGAAAGAGGAATGACGCATGCTTTTGATGATAGATAACTACGATTCTTTCACGTACAACATTGTCCAGTACCTGGGAGAGCTGGGGGAGGATGTCCGGGTCTTCCGGAACGACAAGATAACCATCGAGGAGATCGGGAGGATGCGCCCCGACAGGATCGTCATCTCTCCGGGCCCCTGCACGCCGAATGAGGCGGGTATTTCCATCGCCGCCATCAGACATTTTACCGGAAAGATCCCCCTGCTCGGAGTGTGCCTGGGCCATCAATCCATCGGAGCGGCCTTCGGGGGCGAGGTCATCAGGGCACCGTACCTTATGCACGGCAAGACCTCTCTCATCCACCATGACGGGCAGACCCTCTTCCGGAATCTGCCCAATCCTTTCGAAGCCACCCGGTACCATTCGCTGGTGATCAGGAGGGAGACGCTCCCCGGCTGTCTCGAGGTCAGCGCCTGGACGGAGGACGGGATCATCATGGGAGTACGCCATAAGGAAGCGGTCCTGGAAGGGGTGCAGTTCCATCCCGAATCCATACTCACCACGGCAGGAAAAGACCTTTTGCGGAACTTTATCGTGCTGGGAGGTGGCCGATGATAAAGGAAGCGATCAATCTTATTATACAGAATGTGAGCCTCTCCGAGGCGGAAATGGCCGAATGCATGACCGAGATCATGGAGGGCAAGGCTACCGACGCCCAGATAGGCGCTTTCCTCACCGCCCTGCGCATCAAGGGAGAGACCGTGGAGGAGATCACCGGAGCCGCCCGGATCATGCGGGAGAAGGCGACGAAAATCGACGCCCCTGAAGGGGTTATCGATACTTGCGGCACCGGGGGAGACATGTCCGGCACCTTTAATATCTCTACCTGTGTCGCCCTTGTGGTCGCCGCTTCGGGAGTGCCGGTGGCAAAGCACGGAAACCGCTCGGTATCGAGCCAGTCCGGGAGCACCGACGTGCTGGAGGCCCTGGGAGTGAAGGTGGATCTCCCCCCCGAAAAGGTGGAGAAGTGCCTTTTCGAAACGAACTTCGGTTTCCTCTTCGCACCCCTTTTCCATCCCGCCATGAAATATGCCATCGGGCCGCGCCGGGAGATAGGGGTACGGACTATATTCAATATTCTCGGTCCCCTCACCAATCCCGCCAATGCAAAGCGTCAGGTTCTGGGGGTATTTACCCGCAGGCTCACGGAAACCCTCGCTTCCGTGCTGGGGAACCTGGGGGCCATCGACGCCATGGTCGTCCATGGAGAGGACGGACTCGACGAAATCACGACGGCGGACGGCACACGGGTTTCCCGCTGGCAGAACGGGCAGATCGAGACCTTCTATATCGTTCCCGAGGATTACGGGTTCAAACGGGTGGACAAGACCGAACTGGTAGGGGGAGACAGGGAGGAGAACGCCCGGATCACCCTTTCCATCCTCAATGGGGAGTTCGGGCCGAAACGGGACATCGTGGTACTGAACTCCGCGGCGGCCATCATGGTTTCCGGCCGTGCGGACAGCCTCAGCGCCGGACGGGAAATGGCGGAAGACGCCATCGACTCCGGACGCGCCCTCAAGAAGCTGAAAGAGGTCCGGAAGATCACCCAATCCCTTTAGAAGAGGGCTGAAAAAGTCTTTTAGCTGTCATTGCGAGCCCCTGATCCCCGGGGCAGCAGGGATTCTTTCTAAAAGAAACTGGTCACCGGAGGGACAAAAAGGTATGATAAGCAGGGGATACGCTCTGGAAGGAGAGGCCGACAATGCAGTGGAGCCGGGAG
>NSJL01000041.1 GCA_002634385.1 Nitrospira sp. | reverse complement strand
AGCCTTCAAGCTGCTGTACCTGGCCCTGAGAAACATTGCGAAGAAATGGACGATGCCCATCAAGAACTGGAAATCGGCCCTGAATCAGTTTGCCATACTCTTTGAAGGAAGAATGCCCTTGGCATGACTATCATAAAAAGGCACTTACACAAAATTCTTGACACGCCCGTTCTCTCTTTTTTTGTTTTACTCTTTCCCTATCTTATTCTGCTTCACTCTGTCTTTTTCTGTCTTTTACATTTCCACCCGTGTGATCACCCCGTGCAGCTTGTGGTGGGGGAGTTGGTAGAATTGCACGTAAGAGGGGGTGAGCTTTTTGAAAAGCGCAAAGACCTTCCAGAGGATATTTCGCGTGGAAATGTCTTCAAGGCCGTAGAATATGGCGATCTCATCGATCCCCGCCTCCTTCAGGATCTCCTCGATATCTACCACTTCCATGTACCCCAGCTGTATCTCGAAGGAGCGCAGGCCCTCCGCGTAGCAGGCCTTGAAAAACCCGATCACCCCGAAGGGGTCCTCCCTCCGTACGATGGAGACGATGATATTATCTGAATAGATGATTTTATTCATGAACATGGTCTGCACGATGTACGGAGGCACCCGGGTCACATCCCGGGCAAAGAAAAGGGCTGTCCCCCTGATGCGGGAGGCACTGTTGTACATTCCCCTGTATTTTTCGAGGAAGACATCCAGGTCCATGGGCTGAAGGGATTTATAAAGCCTCTTCTGCCCGGAGGTATATATCATGATGATGCTGAAGGGAATAAGAGCGATAATAAGCGACCAGTATCCCCCGTGGGGGATCTTGTACGTGTTCGAGAGGAGGTAGACGGCGTCGACGAAGACCACGACAAGGGCGATGGAGGCCTTCAGCCGGCTCTTTCGTAAAAAGAAGATCATGGTCATCAGGATACCCGTTATGGTCATGTCCACGGTGACCGCAAGCCCGTATGCCGCAGCCAGGTTGTGGGACGCCTTGAACTGGACCATGATGAAGAGGACGGAGAGAAGGAGGAACCAGTTGACGAACCCGATGTAGATCTGGGAGCGCAGCTCGGTGGAGGTGTAGTCCACCTTGAACAGGGGCATGATATGGGTGGTGATCGCCTGGTAGAAGATCGAGAACATCCCGCTGATCATCGCCTGGGAGGCAATGACCGTTGCCATGATGCTGAGAACAAGAAACGGAATGTAGAGGATCTGCGCCTGATGGAAGATCATCTCGAAGAGAACGTTCTTCGCCTCGGGATGCTGCAGAAGAAAAGCTCCCTGGCCGAAGTAGTTCAGGAGGAGAGCGGTGAAAACAACGACCCAGGCCCTGATAATGGGGATTCTCCCCAGGTGTCCCATATCGGCATAAAGGGCCTCCCCCCCGGTGGCGCAGAGAATCACCTCGGAGAGGACGAAAAACCCCGCTATCCCGTTCTCCGCAAGAAACCTGAAAGCATAATAGGGATTGACCGCCTTGAGCACGGAGGGGACCTGTACCAGGGAGACGATACCCGAAATGCTCAGGGAGGCAAACCACAGGACCATGAGGGGACCGAAAGCCCCGGCCACCCGCTCCGTCCCCTTCCGCTGGAAGGAAAACAACACCACCGCAATGAGCCCCGCAATGAGAATCAGGGTCCCCTGCCCCGTCTTCTCGAGTCCCGGGATGAGGAGCATCCCTTCCACCGCACTGAGGATACTGATGGCAGGGGTGATAACGCCGTCTCCCACCAGCAGGGAGATCCCGATGAAGGAGAGAAAGGTGACAAAGGCCACCTTCCTGCCCGACTTGAGCAAAGGCACCAGGATCTCCTTGAGCACGATGGTGCCCCCCTCTCCCTTCTTCCCCAGGCTCATGGCGAGCCAGGCGTACTCCACCGTCACCAGGATCACCAGTGTCCAGACGATCAGCGAGAGAACCCCTATCACATGGGACTCGGTCGGCTTCGTGAGAAGAAAGATGACGGCGAGGGTATAAATGGGACTCGTCCCGATATCGCCAAAAACAAGGCCGAATGACTTTATGATTCCCTTCAGGGGAGATTCTTTTTCAAGCATGAATACTGTTCATTTGCGAGGAAAGATCATTTATTCGCGATGCATTAACTTTAATGATTTGCCCGGCAGCTGTCAAGCCGCTCACCGGGACATTGTCTTCATGAACAGAAGTGCGGTATGATTTCTCAGTGGGGCGGTTCTAAACATTTTTCTCACAGGAACAGGTGACAGCGATGAAATTGACACACTTTGATGAAGAGGGAAAGGCCCGGATGGTGGATGTCTCCGGAAAGCCCCTGACCGAACGGGAGGCCGTAGCCGGGGGCTCCGTCTCCATGAAGCCCGAAACCGTAGCACTGATCAAAGACCGGCGAATATCCAAGGGAGATGTTCTGGGTGTGGCGAGGGTGGCGGGGATCATGGCGGCAAAGAGGACGGCGGACCTGATCCCAATGTGCCATCCGTTGAATATCTCCTCGGTGACCATAGACTTCACCATCGATGAAGAAAGAAGCAGGATCGATATACGGACCACGGTGAAGATCACCGGGCAGACGGGGGTGGAGATGGAGGCGCTTACCGCCGCCACAGTCGCCGCCCTGACCATCTACGATATGTGCAAGGCGGCGGACAAGGATATGGTAATCTCCGGCATCATGCTCCTCGAGAAACGGGGCGGCAAGAGCGGAGAGTTCCGCAGAAGGGGCTGATTTTACGATACAATTTCCGATAGGGAGCGTACCAGATGCTTCAGCTCCCTGACCTGCCCCTCATCGTTCTCCTGGAATTTCACGGCGAATTTGACCTGGTCTGAGCTCTGAAAAGCTTCGGCAGCCTGGATCCTGATGATAAAACCCTTCAGCCCCGCGGTGCTCAATCCGTTGTCCAGCCTGATGTCGATGAGCACCCTCTCGAGGATCCGGGGTAACGGGCCCCGGCTGGCAAGCAGGGCCAGCACGCCCCCCGTGCTCAGATCGACCAGAACGCCCCGGGCGGCACCCCCCTCGAAATGAAAGGTCACCTCCCCGTTCATCTCGAACCGTCCGGACCTCCTCCGGTCAAAACGGTCATCGACGCCCGCCATCTTCTGGAGGAGCGCTTCGATGGTGAAGGGTTTTACCACATACCCGTTCACCCCTGCATGGATGGCCCTGACCACTTCATCCCGGTCACCCTTTTCAGCAAGCAGGATGAAGGGAATATCCTTCAGGACCGGGTGGTTCCTGATCCATTGAAGCAGCTCGTGCCCTTTCATATCCGGCATCTCCCCGCCGCAGAGGACAAGGTCGAAACCGCCGCTTTCCAGTTTTGCGCGGGCCTCCCTTCCGCTGCCCGCCTCATGGACCTCGATACGGAGGCAGCTCTTTTCGAGACCCTCCCGGGTGCACTCCCGAAGGGACGGCGTTCCGTCGGCCACCAGCACCTTGACAGGAGTCATGGGATCAACGGTACCTCTCCACGGTGAACTTGCTGATCTGCACCTCGCTGTCGGACGGATCAATACCCGCCTTCATCCTGGCGATGCGGAGCTGCTCTTCCACCGTGTCGACGCCCTCGAGGTCGGGCAGCAGGAGTCCCCTTCTTTTTCCCTTTACCACAATCACCCCGTATTTTTTCGGATCGAGCTCGCGGAGGTCCTTCACTTCGACGGGAGCGGACAGGACATCCACGGTAAAAGAGAGATCCGGAAGCTCTCCCTCCTGCACGGGTCTGAAGCGCGTGTCCTCCGCGGCGGCGCATAGGGCGTTCCGTACAATCTCCTGGTAGATCGTCTCCGCACACGGCAGAAAGGTGCCCACGCAGCCGCGCAGGTGTCCGTGGGCCTTCAGGCATACGAAAACCCCCGCCCGTATCCGCATCTCGGGGGGCAGGTCGGGAGGGACGGGGAGCACCTTTCCGGTGCGTACGAACTCCTCCACCGCCTTTCGGGCAAGCTCTACAAACGGGTGCATCACCCTTTCCTCTGCATTGCGTATTCCGCCATGGCGAGGAGCACCTCTTTCTCCCGCGATTCAGGGAAGACAGCCAGCTCTGCCTGGGCCTCCCCGATGAGCTCCCGGGCGCTCTTCAGGGACTCCTCGATCACCCGGTACCGGGTGAACAGCTCCGTTATCCGGTCAAGGTTCCTGCTGCCCGCTTCCGCCCGTTCCTCCTTCGGCACGGCAAGGGCCTCCTCGATGATTCCCTTCACTTCTTCCCGCTCCTCTTCCGTGGCAACTTTGAGGAGATGGAGGAGGGGCATGGTGATTTTTCCCTCTTCGAGATCCTTTCCCAGTCTCTTCCCGAGGTCCTTCTGGCTCGCCACATAGTCGAGCACGTCATCCGCCAGCTGGAAGGCGATACCGACCTTCAAGCCGAACCGGGCGAGGGCCGTTTCCCTCTCTTCCGGCATCTTCGCGAGGATACCCGCAATCCTGCAGGCGGCGGAAATGAGGACCCCCGTCTTGGCGGAGATGATGGTGAAATACTCCTCCCGGGTGATATCCGGGTCTCCTATCTTGTTGAGCTGGAGCACCTCCCCTTCGGTCATCCGGGTGGTGGCCTCCGAGAGGGCCTCCATGATCTTCTGGTTCTTCTGGAAGACGGCGAGCTTAAGGGCGTTGGAGTACAGGAAATCCCCGATGAGGACCACCACCGGGTTTCCCCACAGGGCATTGGCTGCAGGCCTCCCTCTCCTCGTCTCCGCACAGTCGATCACGTCGTCATGCAGGAGGGACGCGGTATGGATGGCCTCGATGATCGCCGCAAGGGTGGTGCGGTCTTCCCCTTTGTACCCGCAAAGATCGGCGCTGAGGAGAAGAAAAAGGGGACGAATCCGCTTGCCGCCGCTGCTCAGAATATGCCTCCCCACCACGGGGATCAGGAAGACATCGCTGCGGAAGATGTCCATAAGCCGCTGCTCGACAACCTTCAGCTCTCCCGCATATTCCTCGAAAATATCTTTGCTTTTCATTATAGAGTCTTTATCGGCTCCGGTATCGCACAGGGTGCACTGCCTTCCGGGATACCGCCCATCCGGCATTCCCGCACTCATGGCTGTCTGCAGCGCAGGGATTCGAGATCAACCCCCTCCTGCGGCAGCTTCCCGATATCCTGCGGCCTGAAAGCCCCTTTTTCCGTGAAAAAGGCCGTGACATACCGTGCCGGGGTCACATCAAAGGCTAAGTTTATTACATTTACCCCCTCCGGCGCAACTCTGTGGCCCCAGACAGTGGTCACTTCCTCTGCATGGCGTTCCTCTATCGGGATCAGGTCGCCGGATTCCATGGTGAAATCGATACTGCTCAGGGGGGCCGCCACATAAAAGGGGATTCCGTGTTCCCTGCAGAGCACCGCAACGGTGTAGGTGCCTATCTTATTCGCCACATCCCCGTTCCGCGTCGTTCTGTCGGTGCCCACGATAGCGAGGTCGATCAGGCCCTTCTTCATCAGGGCACCTGCGGTATTGTCCGTGATCAGGGTAACCGGGATGCCCGCCTGCATCAGCTCCCAGGAGGTGAGCCGGGCGCCCTGGAGCACCGGCCTCGTTTCATCGGAGATGACCTGTATCCTTTTCCCCTGCTCCTTCGCGATGAGCATGGGCGCCGTAGCCGTTCCGTATCCCCCGGTGGCCAGGCTCCCGGCGTTGCAGTGGGTGAGAATAGTGTCGCCGTCCTTGATGAACTGCGCCCCCCATCTGCCGATGGCCTTGTTGATCTCGATATCCTCTTCGAGGACCCTCTTGCCCTCTTCGATAAGGAGCTGTTTCAGCGCATCGACGGATGCATCCCGGTGGTCTTCGAGGAGCCGCCTGATCCTCTCCACCGCCCACCTGATATTCACGGCGGTGGGCCGTGTAGCGAGGAGGGTATCCATGACCGGTCCGAGCTTCCCGATGAACTCGTCAGCGCCCGACGCCCTGATGTCCTGGGCGCCGAGGGCGACACCCATAGCCGCGGCGATGCCGATGGCCGGGGCCCCCCGTATCCGGAGCTTCCGGATTCCCTCGGCAACCATGAGGTAATCGGAGCACTCCACGTAGGTAACTTCCAGCGGTAGTCTGCTCTGGTCGAGCATGACCACCTTTCCGTCCTTCCATTCTATGGTTTTGACCATGTATCCTCCCGGAAATCCGCAATGCACCCTTTCAATCGCGCATCGCGGAATAATGAGCTTTATGTATTCGGGAACACCGTAGCAAAAATGAAGAAGAGCGTCAGCACCGCCACAGCGACCACCGTTCCCCATGAGATGTAGTTGTACCCCTTCGGATTGACGTAATCACCCATGAGCTTCCTGTCGTTGATGAGCAGTGTCGCAAACACGAGGACAAGGGGCAGCAACAGGCCGTTGATGACGGCGGAGAGCACCATGAGAAAGACAAGGGGAGTCCCCGGGAGCAGCACCACGAGGGAGCCGGCGACAAGGGTAAAGGTATAGATCCACATGAATTGCGGGGCTTCCGAAAAGGTCTTGTTCACCCCCGCCTCCCATCCCATGGCCTCGCAGATGTAATAGGCGGTGGCAAGGGGTACGATGATGGCGCCGAGGATGGACGCGTTGGCAAGGCTCAGGGAGAAGATAAGCGTCGCATACTCCCCTGCAAGGGGCTTCAGGGCAACTGCCGCCTCTGCCGCCTCATTGATCCGGATACCCTGGGGAAAGAGGAGCGCCCCGCAGGTGACGATAATGAAAAAGCTGATGATGCCGGTGATGGAGCATCCGATGATGACATCCAGCCGGGAGGCCTTGTAATCTTCCTTCTTTATTCCCTTTTCCGCTATGGACGACTGGAGGTAAAACTGCATCCAGGGAGTGATGGTCGTCCCGATGATCCCTATGCTGAGCACGATATATTCCGCATCCCACTTCAGGTGGGGGATGACGGTGTGCACGAAGACTTCGTTCCAGTCGGGCTTTGCCATGATGCCGGACACGACGTAGCCCACATACATCAGGCAGGCGACGAGCAGTATCCTCTCCACGGTCCGGTAGCTTCCCTTGGTGACCAGCAGCCATACGGAAAGAGAGCCGAGGGGCACCATGACATACTTGCTCATCCCTAATATTTCCATGCTTGCGGCCCATCCCGCAAGATTGGCGACCGTGTTCCCGAAATTGGCGATCAGGAGCCCCAGCATCAGGAAGAATGCCGCCTTGACCCCGTAATTCTCGCGGATCAGGTCCGAGAGCCCCTTCCCCGTCACCACGCCCATACGGGCCACCATCTCCTGGATTACCACCAGCGCCACGGTAGTGGGGATCAGGGTCCAGAGCAGGGAATAGCCGAACCGGGCACCGGCTACGGAATAGGTGGTGATGCCGCTGGCATCGTTGTCGATATTGGCGGTAATGATCCCCGGACCCATGACGGAGAGGAAGAGGAGGATGCTCCTCCAGCGGTTCACACCTTCCTCCTGTGCCTCTTGGCAGCGGGAGGAAGGATCCTGTCGATGATATCGTCAACGGAGACAATGCCGAGAATGCAGCCCTCGTTGTCCACCACCGGGAGGGCAACCAGGTTGTATTTGGAGATGATTTCCGCTGCCACCATCTCGTCCGCTTCGGGGGAGACAGTCTTCAGCTTCGTTTCCATGATCCCGGAAAGCCGTGCGCCGGGGTCCGCCAGCAGCAGCTCCCGCAGGGAAGTGACCCCGATCAGCTTTTCCTGCGCGTCGGTGACATAGACGTAATAGACGGATTCGATCTCGCCCCCGTCCCTCCTGAACCGGTCGATGGCATCCTGCACGAGGGTGTCGGGAGGATAGGCGATGTACTCGGTGGTCATCATTCCCCCGGCAGTGTCTTCCTCATGGGCAAGGAGCTCCTGGATATCCTCCGCCTCCTCCCGCTCGATGTGCTCCAGAATCTCCTTCGCCTTTTCGGTGGGCAGATCGCTGAGTACGTCCGCGGCCTCGTCGGGAGCCATCTCCTCGATAATGTCCGCCGCCTTCTCGGGATCCATGGCATTGATGAGCTGCGCCTGCATCTCCGGCTGCAGCTCGGAAAGGGCCTCCGCGGCGGTCTCGATATCCAGGTCCTTGAACAGGTGCGCACCCTCCTCCCGGGAGACCTGGCTGATAAGATCCGCGATATCCGCGGGATGGAGCTCGGAGAGCATCTGGCGCGGCACGGTAAGGGTAATGGTATGCAGCTTCGGCTTCAGGTGCTGCAGGTAATTCCAGCTGATGAGGTTGTAGGGCATGGACGTGTTGAAGAGCCGGAGCAGTTCCTCGCTTCCGTGCTCCACCCCAAGACGCCTCAGGATTCCCCGCATCCCCACATCGACGGCAACGAGAACGGCATCGTCCTCATATCCCTCCAGTTTGATATCGTTGGCCCGCACTACTTTCGCCCCGTTGGCGTCAACGATCTGCCGGTCGAGGATATCCCGCACCGCCAGGAGGTCGTCCTCGCTCATTTCATAGGGTTCCGCGGAGCCGGCATGCACATAGGCCGAAAGGATCCTCTTGTTGAAGATATTTATCTCCTCCCATTTGATCCGGAAGAGACGCTTTTTTTTCTCGACGATGAGGGCGGACACTTTCGGGAGGGGATCCCCCTTCACCACAACAACGTCCTTCATCCTTCCGATTACTTCCCCTTTCGGATCAAAGAGGGGTTTCTTGATGATTTCACTGAGGAATAACTCACCGAATAAAGGCATAATTGTTAGTATACCTTATTTGAAAAGAATCTTGATTCATTTTCTATACCGGAGTATAATCGGTCAAAGTAGCCGGCGGCTTTATCCGGAAGACCATCAGCATCGGCGTCTGCGAGTTTCCGGCCGATACCCAGAACTTCTGGGAGGCCATCAAGTTCGCGGATGTTGCCTTCTACAAGGCTAAGGAGAGAGGGCGAAACAAGGTGCTGCGCTTCGAGATCGATATGTGGGCCGGGCAGCGGTACTGAAAAAAAGCTGGTGCGGCATGTCATGCCTGTATAAATTCTCTTGACATTGGACCCTAAACAGGATTAAATTTATCCTATATGAGAATTTCACGAGAGGCGGACTACGCAATCAGATGCATCTTCCATATGGCACGGGAGCCCGAAAAGCTCCACCTGATCGTCGATATTGCGAAAAGCCAGGAGGTGCCGAAGAGCTTTCTCGCCAAGATCCTTCAGAAACTCGCCAAAGCCGGGATCGTTTCCTCTACGCGCGGAGTAAACGGGGGGTTCTCCCTGAGCAGAAGGCCCGCCGACATTACCCTGCTCGATGTG
This sequence comes from Nitrospira sp., assembly GCA_002634385.1. Lineage (GTDB taxonomy): Bacteria > Nitrospirota > Thermodesulfovibrionia > Thermodesulfovibrionales > Dissulfurispiraceae > Nitrobium > Nitrobium versatile. Next base: position 15,323 of record NSJL01000041.1, on the reverse strand, counting down.
ATCGAAGCCGTCCAGGGCCCCCTCTCCCTCAATGCCTGCATCATCGACCATAAGATCTGTGCGAGAAAAGAGGCATGTTCCGTACATCCCGTCTGGAAGGAAATACGGGAGTTTCTGGGCGAAAAGCTGCGGGAGTACAGCTTTACCAGAATCCTGGGCACCGGCAACAGCCCAGCGGGCATGGTGCGGAGGGACTCCTCCGCATCCCGCTCAGAAGGATGTGTCTTCTGCCACACGGATACCAGTCAGGCCGGTGCGGCCGGTGAGAAAACAGACGCGGAGGAGGGGAACCGGAGAGTACCGTAGCAAGGGGAGTTTTTTTACGCTTGAACAGGATTCATTTTATCCTATAAGGAGGACAGCACATGGCAGAGGAGTTGGCATACGAATGGAAACCCGTCAAGGGTTTCGCCCTTTCCGGCCTTTTCTGGGGAGGGATTTCGGTAGTGATCGGCCTGATCATATCGATCCAGATGTGGAGGCCGGAGTGGAACATCCCCCCTTTTCTTACCTACGGCAGGCTGAGGGCAGTCCATATCAACGGTCTCGCCTTCGGTTTTGCGGCGGCGGAAATTTTCGCCCTGAGCTACTACATGGTGCAGCGCCTGACGAGGACGCGCCTGCTCTTCCCGAAGCTCGCCATGCTGCAGCTCTATCTCTTCAATGCCGCCATCGTGGCGGCGGCGGTCAGTCTTCTGGCCGGAATGACCCAATCCAAGGAATACGCCGAGCTCGAATGGCCCCTGGACATCGGCGTGGTCATCCTGTGGGTCATGTTCGGCGTCAATATCTTCGGAACCATCCTGAAGAGGAAGGAAGAGCAGATGTACATCTCGCTCTGGTATCTCATCGCCACCATCATCGCCGTAGCGGTCCTTTACCTGGTCAATAACCTGGCGATACCCGTGGGCCTCTTCAAATCCTATTCCCTGTTCGCAGGTGTCAATGATGCGAACATCCAGTGGTGGTACGGCCACAACGCGGTGGGCTTTGTCTTCACCACCCCCATCCTCGCCATGTTCTACTATTTCCTCCCGAAGGCCATCGGTCTCCCCATCTACAGCCACCGGCTCTCCATAATCGCCTTCTGGTCGCTGGTCTTCGCCTATCTCTGGACGGGGGCGCACCACCTCGTCTATTCGCCGGTCCCCGACTGGATCCAGACCGTGGGAATCGCCTTTACCATGTTCATGATCGCCCCGTCGTGGGGTTCCGTGGTGAACGGATACTATACGATGGGCGGCAACTGGGACAAGCTGAGGACGAACTACCTCACCAAGTTCTTTATCCTCGGCATTACCTTCTACGGCCTGCAAACCCTGCAGGGCCCCTCCCAGGGCCTGAGGGTGGTGAGCCAGCTCATCCATTACACCGACTGGCTGCCGGGTCATGTCCATATGGGTACCATGGGCTGGGTAGCCATGACCGTCGGTGCGGCCATGTATTACACCGTGCCCAAAATCTACAATACGGAAATCCATAGCGTGAAACTCGCCAACGTTCATTTCTGGCTCGTCCTCATCGGCCAGCTCATCTTCTCCATCACCATGTGGATCCTCGGCATACAGCAGGGCAGCATGTGGAAGGCCGTATCGCCGGAGGACGGGAGCCTTACCTATACCTTCATGGAATCGGTGATCGCCAACTATCCGTACTGGAAGATGAGGACCTTCGGCGGGCTCCTGTTCACCATCGGCATCGTCGTATTCGCCTATAACATCGTAATGACGGTTCTCAAGGCGAAGAAAAGCCCTGTTGTGGCTGAGGAAAGGAGGTAACCCATGGCCGGAGCACTGTACAAGAAACCGATACTGTTCGCCGTTGTCGTCACCATCGCCGTCCTGGTCGGGACCGTCGTCATGATGGCACTCCCCATGCTCAGCGCCAGCATGCACCCGAAGCTCGCACACCTCAAGCCCTATACCCCCCTGCAGCTCGCGGGAAGGGACGTCTACCAGGAAGAGGGCTGCTTTTACTGCCATACGCAGACCGTACGCCCCCTGAAAGCGGAAGTCATGCGGTACGGCGACTACTCGAAGGCGGGCGAGTTCGCCTACGACCAGCCGTTCCTCTGGGGCTCAAAGCGGACCGGGCCCGACCTGGCACGAGTCGGGAATAAGTATACCGATGCATGGCACTATGTCCATTTCGACACCCCGCAGAAGCTTTTCCCGGGCTCCAATATGCCTTCCTACGGATGGCTTTCGAAGTACCCCCTCAATCCGGGGAGTGTGGAAGCGAGAATGAAGGCCCTCGGATTCCCGTATACAAAGGAAGAAATCGCCTCCCTCCCGGGCAAATCGAAGCTCGACGCCCTCGTGGCCTATATGCAGTCCCTGGGAACGGCGGTGGCGCGGGCACCGAAGACGCCCCTCGTTGCACCGGGAGAAAGGAACCCCCTGGCGGGCGACACACAGGCCATTACGGAAGGCAGGAAGGTGTATGAGATGCACTGCGTCTCCTGCCACGGCCCGGACCTGAAGGGCGATATAGCGCCCCCCCTTACCGACGGAGAATGGCTCACTGCAAAGGGGCCCATCGGCGACGACACCCTCTTCCTGCTCATTGCCGAGGGCACCGAGCAGGGCCGGGAGTACGCGGGGAGAAAGGCGGCAGGCGGCATGCCCCCCTACCGGGATTATTTCGGCAAGAAGAAGATCTGGTCGCTGGTCTCCTATATCAGATCGATGGAAGAAAAATAAAAAGAGCAGGAGGAGCGCAATGGAACAGGCAAAAAAAGTAACGGAAGATCTTTACCGGGTACAGGCTTCGGCTGCAGCGGTCGACGCGTACGGAGCAGAGGACAGCCTGGAGGGAATGGAGCGGAAAGATACCCGCACCCGGCTCCCCCTGGGCTGGCTGCTGCTCTTCATCGGCCTGATCCTATGGGGAATCTGGTACAGCATCATGTTCACCCCTGAAGTCAGCGGCTGGAGCCAGGAGGGTCAGTACCGGGAGTCCCTGCGGAAGTAGGCTCTCTCTCCTCGCGGGTGGGGGAGTTTCCTCCTCCCCCCGCCCCTTTTTTCCCGGATCTCACCGGCCGGGCACTTTCTTTCCGGCCAGGAAAAAGGCGAAAATAGGGAGGGGACCGTCCGCGCCATAAAAGCCGCATAAGGCAATACAATGCACACAAGGGGAGGGGATAGAGCGCCCATGAGCAGACGGAGGACAATACGGTCGCTCCGGCAAGTCGCCGGAGCCCTCCAGGCCGTGGTCATGGTGGGCCTGCCGTTCCTGAAGATAAACGGCGAGAGCGCCCTCCGTTTCGACATCCCGACCCTGCGGCTCCATGTCTTTGGCTGCACCCTCTGGATGCAGGAATTTTTCCTCGTCCTCATTGCAACCATATTCCTCACCCTCCTTGCTCTCTTCATCACCCTCGTTTTCGGAAGGATCTGGTGCGGCTGGCTCTGCCCCCAGACGGTGCTGACGGACCTCACCCCTTTTGTGGACAGGGCCGGGGGGAAGGGACCGTTGTTGACGGCAGCGGCCTACGCGGCAACCTTTCTCATCAGCGCCGTCGTCGCCGCTTCCCTCATCTGGTATTTCGTCTCCCCTTACGAATTCCTCCCCGCCCTCTCCAGGGGAACCCTGGGGACTACCACCTGGGGATTCTGGACCGTCATGACCCTGGGCATCTTTCTGAATTACGCCTTCCTGCGCCATAAATGGTGCGCCACCGCCTGTCCGTACGCGAAGCTGCAGAGCGTCCTCTTCGACAAGAGCACCCTCATTATTGAGCTGGACCCGAAAAGGGCCGCCGAATGCATCGACTGCAGAAGATGCGAAAAGGTCTGTCCCACCGGGATCAGCATACGCCGGGGCATGGATGCCGCATGCATCAACTGCGCGGAATGCATCGACGCCTGCAACGCAGTCATGGGCCGCTTCAACAGGAAAGGCCTTCTCCGGTACGCTTTCGGATCGGGGGGGGAGGGGAAAATCCTGCGCCAGAACTTCTTTGTCGTGGGCGGCTTTGTTCTTCTCTTTTTCGGTCTCTCCCTGTACTTCACCCTTGCGCGGACCGGGGTGGATGTCACGGTACTGCCCCACACCATGGGGCCCCGGCTGACCAGGGAGGGAAAGATCATCAACGCCTATGTCCTTGCGGTGAAGAACATGCAGGACCGTCCGGTGGAGCTGAAGGTGACCGTGGAGAAATTCGATGACAGCCTTGTCCAGTCCATCACCGTCCCCCTGCGCCTGGAAGCGGAAAAGGCGGATAAGGTCCCCCTGTTCGTGAGGGTGGCAAAGAGGGCGGGGATGAAAGGCTCCAGGAAGATCACCATTACCCTGGACGATGTTTCAGGAAAAATCCATATTGCGAAGGAGGCGAATTTCGTTATCCCCGATGAACTATAAAGTCCTTGTTGCAGTTATTTTGATTGCGGGCATTGCCAGTGTTGGAGCGTCCATTTATATTGGCATCCAGAAACGGGATATGGTAGTGGAGGAGAACCCCTACGACGCGGGGCTTGCCTATGACGAAACGAAAAAGAAAGAGGAGCAGCTCGGGTGGAGGGTGGTCTTCCCCTCTTCCCTCAAAGCGGGCGAGAGCGCTTTTCAGCTCGACGTCTACGACAAAGAAGGAAGGGGAATCGATGACGCCTCGGTGGAGCTGCACCTGAACCGGCTGGGGGACCCGCAGGTGAGGACGTACCGCTGCCGGAACGCCGGGAAGGGACGCTACATGGCGGTGGTACGGCTGGATCTGCCGGGGTACTGGGACATACGCGCCCGGGTGGAACGCGGGCGCGACTCCATGAGGTTCGAGGGAAGGATCCCCGTCCATGTCCCCTAGCGATAAGCTAAGAGTCTCTGACAAAAAGAAAATCTCCCCTTTCCCCTCTTTGTCAAAGAGGGGAAAGCCCTCCCTTTGGAAAAGGGAGGTGAGGAGGGATTGGACCGAAGAAACGTTCATTCTGTTGGCAGTCCTAAGGAGAGTGTTGCAATGAAAATAAGCGGATGGATCAATATCGCCATCAATGTCATCCTTGTGGTCACCTTTGTTATTATCGTCTGGTATTACTACAAACCGAAAAAGAAGAAAGAGGATGTCGAAAAAGCCGAAGAGCCCAAATACAAGATGCTGGAGGACGACGACAAGCCGGAGGAATAGCTCTCCGGCGGGCGCCTGCTGACCTCCGCACTTCCCGGAGCGTACTCCCTCTTTCGTGCAATAAACATCCTCTTTTCGTATAATACTTCCTCATCACTGTTAGGGTGTGTTTGCACACCCTGGAAGGCGGGCTTCTGAATGCACCACGGGGAGAAGAGCAGAGAGGAACTGCTGCAGGAAATAGCGCGGCTCGAAGAGAGGATCGCCGAGCTCGAGAAAGCGGAAGAAAAGTGGAAGCTGCAGGCGGAGGAGGCACTGCGCGTCAGCGAGGCAAAATATTGCACCATTTTCGACCTCTCTCCCGTTTCTCTCTGGGAGGAAGATATTTCCCTGGTCAGGAAGGCCCTTGGCCGGCTGAAGGCAGCGGGGGTGCAGGACTTCGGGCAGTACTTTGACGAGCGTCAGGATTTCGTTACCCGGATAATGCACATGGTGAAAATCATCGATGTGAACGAAGCGACCCTGACGCTTTATGGAGCCCGGAGCAAGGAAGAGGTGATAGGCTCACTGGACAGGATCCTCCTGCCGGAATCTCTCAAAACATTCAAGGAGTTCCTGATCGCTATCGCTGAGGGACGAAACTTCTTCAAGACAGAAACGGTGAACAGGACACTCCAGGGGGAGACGATCCATCTGCTGCTGACGGCGATGATTCCTCCGGAGGACTCCTCCTACCGGAACCTCCTCATCGGCATTGTGGACATCACCGACCGGAAAAAACTGGAGCGGGAGCTCCTGAAAATCCAGAAGCTCGAATCCCTCGGTCTCCTTGCGGGGGGAATTGCCCATGATTTCAACAACCTGCTCACCGCCATTGTGGGCAATATAAGCCTGGGAAAGATGAACGTGCTTCCCGGGGACAAGGTCTACCGCTGGCTGGATGAGGCGGAAAAGGCCTCCCTGCGGGCAAAGGGGCTTACCCAGCAGTTGCTGACCTTCTCGAAGGGAGGCGCCCCGGTGAAGAAGGTCCTCGCCCTCGGCGAACTGGTGCGGGAATCCGCGGGATTCACGGTACGGGGGTCGAAAGTGCGCTGTGAATATTATATCCCCCCCGATCTCTGGACGGTGGAAGCGGATGAGGGTCAGATAAGCCAGGTGATCCATAACCTCATCATCAATGCGGAGCAGGCCATGCCCGACGGAGGGACAATCCGGGTTCATTGCTGCAATAGCGTGGTAAGCCCGGAGAGCGTTCTTCCCCTGAAAAGCGGGCGGTATATAAAAATATCCATCCAGGACCAGGGTATCGGGATTCCCCCCGACTATCTGGGGAAGATTTTCGATCCCTACTTCACTACCAAACAGAAAGGGAGCGGCCTCGGCCTCGCCACCGCCCATGCCATTATCAATAAGCATGGCGGCCATATCACCGTGGAGTCCGCGTTGCGGGTAGGGGCAACCTTCCACCTCTACCTCCCCTCCTCCTCCCGGGAGGTGTGTTCGGGCAGGAAGAGGGAAAAGCCTCTCATCGGACACGGAAAAGTGCTGATCATGGATGATGAGGAGGCGGTCAGAAACATTGCCGGAGAGATCCTCAGGGACTTCGGGTACGAGGCACGGTTCGCGTCCGACGGTGCAGAAGCGGTTTCGCTCTATGAACAGGCGAAAAAGGCGGACAGGGGATTTGATGCGGTGATCCTGGACCTGACCATCCCCGGGGGCATGGGGGGGCTGGAAGCGCTCAGGAAGCTTCAGGAGATTGACCCGTTGGTGAGGGCAATCGTCTCCAGCGGGTACTCCATCGACCCGGTGCTGAAGGAATACCGGAAATACGGTTTCAAGGGAGCCGTGGTCAAGCCCTACCGTGTGGAAGAGCTGAACAAGGAAGTGTACGAAGTGGTGCATGGGATACGGTAGGGAGGGAACTCCCGGACCTGTCCCTACAGCACCTCCTGGATCGCTTTCGAAATCTTGATGAAACAGACCCCCTCGGGCATCAGGCATCTGCCGGCCCTCTTCTGGCCAACGGCATTTCCCCCCGGGGTGGTCGAGGCCAGCCTGCCGCGCGTCTCTGCGAGCAGACGCGCCATTCCAGCGGAAAGCCCCCGCAGCTCTTCCGCATACCCTTCCTCCATCTCCGCAAACCCCTCCTTCAGCCGGGCGGTGGTGTTGGCAAAGGCCTTGCAGGAACCGCACAGGGGATCGGACCGCTGCCCCTCGAGAACGCGGGAAATGTAGTGATAAAACCGTATCCGGTTTTCCAGATGCGCCACCGGGACCTCCTCGAATGGATTTAAGAGTATCTTACGCAAGGCGCCTTTCCCTTTGCAAGACGGCGACCACCCCGGCACCTCATGAGCAGGTATCCTTGAGTGTGGGGCTAAGGGGGTACCCCCATGCCCTCGTACACACTCTGTTTCAGAATCTGTCACTCAGGGAGAAAGCCTGAGCCCCTCTACGCCGTCACCCCGGCGAAAGCCGGGGTCCAGAGTCTTTGAACCAGAGTCTTTCGGAAAAGGACTGGATCCCGGCTCAGAAGATCCGCCGGGATGACGACAGAGAAAAGACCCCCTCCCTCCGAAGAGAAGGCGCATAGAGAAGTGAAGTAAGCTCAGGAGCCGCCTTCACGACTGGAGCGGAGAGGGCACCTCCGCTATACTTTTGACATGGGAGCTGATACTAATAGAACATTGTTCATTCCGGGGGGCAGCCTGCTGCCGTTCCTGCTCCTCTTCGGTGCGTTTTTCATGGCGGGATGCGCGGCAGCCCCTTCGGAGCAGGCAGTAGAAGAGACCCTCGTCAGACATTTCGAGGAGAGGGGATACCGGGTGATCGCCCTGGAGCTCGGCGCAATAGAGCCGATCTCCACCGGAGAAAGGAGCTACATGGGAACTCCCGCCTATGCCGTCGGGATCAGGATGTTGACCCTGGAGGGAATCGGGAGCAAACAAAGCACGGCGCCCCTGGTTTTCATGAACAGCATTGTCCGGATACGGGAAAAACCCGGCCGCAAAGGGGAATGGCTCGTGTACCGTGTCGAGGGAATTCCCGTACCGTAGCAGGGTAGCCTAGATATATCAGTCTCCAGGCTCCAGATGAAGGGGAAAGCACGCCGTGAAGACCGTTCCCCCCTCCTCTGAAGTCGTAAAGGAGACCTTCCCTTTCAGATAGCGCTCGCCGAGGAGTTTCATGCTATACGTACCCAGCCCCCTCCCCCTGCCCTTGGTGGAGAAGGACCGCTGGAAAACCTGCACCCGGACATCCCGGGGAATAACGACAGGATTGTGTACCGAAATTTCTATCTTATCCCCGTTAACCCTGTACCAGACAGTAACGGTATCGCCCTCCCCGGAGGCCTCAAGGGCGTTTTTCAGCATATTCCCCACCACCCTTCCTGCAAGAGCTCCGTCGCTCCTGAACACCACGTGACCTCCGGCCGGGTCGACCACAATAGTCCGGCCCTGCGCGAATTCGCATTGCCGGTACATTCCCGCAAGGTCCTGCAGGAAATCGGGCAGCACGATCATCCCGGGGAAAACGGTCAGCTCATCCCTCTCCGCATAGACCAGCATCCGGTGGGCTTCGATTTCATCGATAATCCTCTCTGCGGCGGACCGCATCAGCGCGAGATAGGGGTTCTCCTCGCACAACCCCTCCTCCTCGAGGATCTCGACAATCCCGGGGAGGCTGCCGGCAGCATTGAGGATGTCGTGGAAGAATATCCTTTCAAGTGCGTTCCTCCTCTTTTCGTTGCTGATATCGGTAAGGGTAAACAGGTGAAACCGTTCCCCGCAATAATCGAAAGGAGCCGAGGAGACCCTCAGATCGAGGGCCTGGATCTCTCCGTTACAGACCCTGCTCATGCGGCACTCCCGGGTGTTCTCCTTGCCCTGGAGGCTGCAGACGAGGGAAAGCAGAGTTCCGCAGAACCGGCATGCCTCAGAGGCGCCGCATCCTCCTGCCGTCTCTCCGGCGTGAATGCACTGAAGGGCTTCGCCGGGGCGGAGACCGATATTCTCCCGCATATCCTCCGTCCCCAAAAGCTCCCGCATCCCCCTGTTCAGATAGACGATTTGCCTTTCCTTGTTCATTATGGCGATACCGTTCGGTACGGCATCGAGAAGGCTCTTCAGGAAATCCGACCCGCACAAGGCGGAGAACTGCCGCAGGACCTCCTCACGGGACGCCCTTTCTTCCGGAACAAGAAAAGTGGGGGGTTCGCCTTCTTTCATGACTGCATTGTATTATACTCCAGACCAAACCAAAATTCGGCCCTCCGACCGGTAGGAACCCTCTCCCCTGCCGCAAAAAGAGACATGAGGCCCTTGCTGCCGCCGGTTCTTCCGCTCCGAAGAGACAAGGGGAGCCGCTTTCCGGAAATCATTTGATTTTTTCGGAGCTTTTTGTTAATTTGTTGCAAATCTATCCGGAGGTGCCCCATGGCATGCAAGAGCAAATGCTCGACGACGAAGACGACAACCGCAAAAACAGCAGCAACAAAAAAGACGGCAGCAAAGAAGAAGTAAGGTTCCCTATACGGGTTCAGGCAGTTGCCTGAACCCGTCTTCCCAAGGAGACATCATGAAGCGATTCCCTCTTTTGTTTCTTTTTCTTCTTTTTATCCCCCTAGCCGCCTTTGCAGGGGAAGACTGCTCCGCCCTCGGGGGAAAGTGCAGGGATGCCTGCTCTTCGAACGAAACGGCGGAAAAAGGGGCCTTTCTCGACTGCACCGAAAAACAGGAGTGCTGTGTTCCGAAAGAGGATGTCCGGGGTGCGCACCTCCTTCAGGGAGGGGAAGGCACCCTCCGGCTTGTGAGCGGACCGGAGGGCCTCTGCGAGGTGCAGTCCTGCAATGAGCCGCGCCGCTGATGCGCGCCGGGAGCTGATTATGGTACAATTCTCCTGTTCTGAATCTTTGCACCGCCCCGAGGCGGTGCGTCGCAGGGTGTGCTATGGATGCAGCAAAAATGAAAAGACTCGCAAACATTCCGGAGGTGATAACCGATATCCCCTCCCTTCCCGCAGTCGCTTCGAAAGTACTACAGCTTATCACCTGCGAGAATTCCTCCATCAACGACCTGATGGATGTCGTTTCGCTGGACCATTCCTTCGCTTCCCGTCTCATCCGGATCGCCAACTCCCCCTACTATACGCGGGATACCCGGGTGGGCGACGTATCGGATGCCATTATCCGCATCGGGTTTACGACTGTGAGAGCCCTCGTCTTCGCGGCCTCCCTCCGGGACATGGGTCTCATGTCGGACAGTACCGACCGGGTTTTGTGGGAGCATAACACGGCGGTAGCCCTGGGGGCGACGGTGATCGCGCGGGAAACGGGTCTTCTCCCTTCGGGGGAGCCGCTCATCCACGGTCTCCTCCACGATGTCGGCAAGGTGCTGATCAACCGCACTCTCCGGGAGAAATATGGCGAAGTGATCCGCAGGGTACAGGAGCAAAAGATACCGTTCATCGAGGCCGAGCGCTCCCTGCTCGGTTTCGACCACAACGATGTCGGAGAGTATGTAGCGGAGCGCTGGAACCTCCCCGACCACCTCTCCTTTGTTCTCGCGAACCACCACCGGGAGGACCTCCTGACGGTAAAGGATGCCACCCTGAGGAAAACGGTTCTCTCGGTAAAGGCCGCCGATGCCCTGTGCTCCTCGTTGGGAATCGGCATGGCCTGCACCTTCGACCTTTCGGACGAGGAGTGGAAATACCTGAAGCTGTCGAATCCCCGGAAGCGTTCCGGCATCTGCGAGAGGATCGAAGAGGAGTTTCCTTCCCACCGGGACTTCATCATGGGGCAGGGGAACTGAATGGAACCCCCCGCAAAGGCAAGCCGGGAAGAAGTCGTTTACCGCTATGCAGCGGGAAAGGCGATCCAGGAGTTGCGGAACGGCGGAGAAATCGGCAGTGCCCTCCTGGAGCACCTCGTTACCTTTCCCCTGATCCGGTACTGCCATGCGGAGATCGGAGGGGAGGACAGCCGGTGGCTGCAGGAGATCGCTTCCTCGCAGGAGAGGGAGATGCCCCTTCGCAGATTCGCCCTTATCCTGCTCCGGCACCTGAGGGACCATCCCGGGGTGAAGGAATTCCTGTGCGGCCTGTGGAAGACCTCCGGAGAGCATGAGATAAAGCTGGAAGTGGTGTGGAGCCTCCTGGGATACAGTGATCTTCCCGAAGAGCTGTATGACGACATAGCCCGCAGCTTCTCCTCCTCCGATCGGGACCAATGGCTACCCTCTCTGGTCGCAAAGCTCGGAGGCGATGAAAGGGAGAAGGTCCAGGTAAGAAACCTGCTGAACCGGTACTTCATTTCGGAACAGGAACCCGGGTAGGGTGTGTTTGCACACTGTGTTCGTAGCGAGACCGGGCGAGGAGAGACCGTTCCCCCGATCGTCGCCCGACCGCCAATAGACAGGGCGGGTCCCTGTCCTGCTACAATACAGAAAGGACCCTATTCCCTTTCCCCTCTCCGGTCATACCATAAAATAAGGAGAATCGCTTGGCGCTGGTAAGCCTGCATGATATACAGATCAGTTTCGGCGGCCCCCCGTTGCTCGTGAACGCAGGATTGCATATCGAGAGGGGGGAGCGTGTATGCCTGGTGGGCCGCAACGGTACCGGCAAATCCACCCTCATGAGGCTTCTCACCGGCGAACTGATCCCCGACTCCGGCGAGATCGTCCGGCAGCAGGGGATACGGATTACCCACCTCACCCAGGAAGTGCCTCACGATCTTCCGGGAACCGTGTTCGATGTGGTGGCAGGGGGGCTGGGGGATCTGGTGGAGTTGCTTTCCGCTTACCACAAAGTAAGCGGCAGGATGGACTCCGAAAGCAATGCATCGCTGCTCCAGGAGCTGGAACGCATCCAGCATGATCTGGACGCAAAGGGCGGATGGCGGGCGCACCAGCGGGTCGGGACAGTGCTCTCGCGCCTGCAATTGCCCCCGGATGCACCCGCTGCCGGGCTCTCGGGCGGCTACAAGCGGCGCGTCCTCCTCGCACGGGCATTGGTCTGCGAGCCCGACCTCCTCCTGCTGGACGAGCCCACCAATCACCTTGATATTAAAGCTATAAATTGGCTGGAAGAGTTCCTCCTCGATTTCAAAGGCACCCTTCTCTTTGTGACCCATGACAGGATGTTTCTCCAAAAGCTGGCTACCCGTATCGTGGAGATCGACTGCGGTGGCCTCACCGACTGTCCGGGCGAGTATGCTATCTATCTGAAGCGCAGGCAGGCGGAGAAGGAGGCGGAGGCAGGACAGCAAGCCCTGTTCGACAAAAAGCTGGCCCGGGAGGAAGCGTGGATCCGGCAGGGAATCAAGGCGCGGCGCACCCGTAACGAGGGGAGGGTACAGGCGCTGAAGGAGATGCGCAAAGAGCGCCTTACCCGGCGCGAAGCCCCCGGCTCTGTACGCCTGCAGGCGAACGAGGCGGAGAGGACGGGCAAAGTAGTGATCGAAGCCTTTAATGTGGAATACCGCTGGACAGGACAACCCCTCCTCGCCGATTTCTCCACTACCATTATGCGCGGCGACAAGGTCGGGATCATCGGCCCCAACGGTTCAGGCAAGACCACTCTCCTCCGCATCCTTCTGGGTGAGCTGGATCCCCACCAGGGAACGGTGCGCCACGGGACCCGTCTCGAAGTCGCCTACTTCGACCAGCACCGGGAACAGCTGAAGGAAGAAAAATCGGCACGGGACAATGTGAGCGAAGGCAGTGAAAGCGTCTTCATCAACGGCGCGGCACGGCATGTCATGAGCTATTTACAGGATTTCCTCTTCCCGCCGGAAAGAGCGCGCCTCCCGGTGAAGGTCCTCTCGGGAGGAGAGCGCAACCGCCTGTTGCTTGCAAAGCTCTTCACCAGACCGTCCAATGTACTGGTCCTGGACGAGCCCACCAACGATCTCGATGCGGAAACCCTGGAGCTCCTGGAGGAATTGCTCATGGAATACAAGGGCACCGTCCTCCTGGTCAGCCACGACCGTGCTTTTCTCAACAACGTGGTGACCAGCTCCATCGCTTTCGAGGGAGGGGGGCGGCTTTCCGAATATGTGGGAGGATACGACGACTGGCTCCGTCAGCGCACACCCGCCCCTTCGACCCGCCCCGCAGCAGCAGTGGAAAAGAAAGAGAAACCCCGCCCGCAGTGCGAGCGGCCCCGGAAGCTCAGCTTCAAGGAGCAACGGGAGCTGGAAGCATTGCCGCAGCATATCGAAATCCTGGAGGCGGAGCAGCAGGCGCTCTATCAAGCCCTGTCAGATCCCGCCGTTTACCGGCAGGAAGGAGATGCCATTGCCGCTATGAGGAAGCGGATGGAGGAACTGGAGCAGGAAGTAAGCGGGGCATACCGGCGCTGGGAAGAGCTGGAGGCGCTGCAGTAGGGTGTACCTGCGCCTCCCGGGTCTCTCCCTGTGTGCTTACGCTTCGCCTTTCATCCTTTTTTTCAGTATTTGCACCACCTCCCCCTGCTGGGGGAATCGTCCCGACTTCGTCTTGGAGAAAATCAATTCGCCATCTACTTTGACCTCCAGGGCGCCGTTCACTTTCGATTGAACAAAGGTGGGCTTGACTCCGAACTCCATCTCCACCTGCTTGGCGGTGACAGCGGCAATCGCCCGGTAATTGCATACGACACAATACTCGATTACGACATCCCTGATTGCGCTTTCGCTTTTCACCTGTTCCTGATTCACCCGTTCCTCCTTTGATAAAGTTTAGTGTGTTCTCCTGCACGTCTCCCGGCGCCGTCTTCCCTTCGGCAACCGGGCATCTCCTCACCGCACGCTGCCGGGCACTCGTGGTCTGCTCCCTGACGCGCAGATGATTTCCTCTGTCTCCTTACTGTATATCCGCGGGCAGCACGTATGCAGTAGCGTTTACTACATTGCGGCGGCGATGTAGTATTTGTTACCGAAAAAAGAAGAGGAAGCGCGTAAGGTAAACCTAGGGTGTGCAGATATACCCTGGTCTGAAAGCGGCGGAGTAATTTTACTCTTCCCTCTGCGCAGCTGCTCAAGCAGGATTCTGAAACCGTTTAATGAAAGGAGATAGCGTGATGACACCGAGAGAAAGAGTAATGAAGTTGCTGAAAGGGGAGAAGGTAGACCGTCCTCCCATCTTCAGCGGAATGGGCAATGTGGTCACCCCTGTTCTGGAGAAGTACGGCATCGTTTTTTCCAAATCACACCGCGATCCCGGGCTGATGGCGAAGGCGGCCATCGGCACCTGCAAGGAATTCGGGTTCGAGTGCGCAGTCGTTCCCTTTGACTTCGGAGTGGAAGCGGAGGCCCTCGGCGCGACAATGAACTTTTTTGACGACGTGGAGGGCTTGCTGTACCCCACGGTAAAGGAGAAATGCGTCAAGTACGCCGATGATGTGAAGATCCCCGCGGACCTGGCGAATGCCGGCAGGATCCCTGTGGTCACCGGTGCGATGAAGGCCATCAGGAGGGAGCTGGGAGACGAGATCGCCATCGGAGCCTACGTGCTCGGCCCCTTCACCCTCGCCGGGCAGGTGATGGAGCTGGATGAGCTCTTCGAGGAGTCCTTCCTCGACCCTGAGAGGATCAGCGCTATCCTTGAGAAGCTTTCAGATATGATCATCAAGGTTTGTGAAGTATACAGGGATGCGGGAGCCGATTACTTCGTGCTCAGGGAGATGGGGGGCACTTCCGATTGCATGAGTCCCCGGAGCTTCAACAGCCTCATCAAGCCCCACGTCATGCGCATTCTTGCCGAAATTCCCAAGCCCACGGTGCTGCACATCTGCGGAGACACCAACGCCATCATCACCGACATGGTGGAGTGCGGAGCGGACGCCATCAGCGTCGACCAGAAGAACAACCTGACGGAGACGCGCCAGAAGGTAGGACCCAACGTCATCCTTCTGGGCAACTTCGATCCGGTGAAGGTACTGCACAAGGGTCGGGCAAAGGACGTGGGACCTGCAGTCCTGCAGTGCCTCAAGGACGGGGCCAATGCCGTATGGCCGGGCTGCGACCTGTGGCCCGAGGTCCCCAGGGAGAACATGGAAGCGCTCGTCAGCGCACTGAAGTCGGTCGCATGAGGTGTGGAGAGCAGGCACTATTCCGGTTAATAATGAAGCATCCATCCGTTATACCAAAGAGGAGGGCAGATGAAGTTAGTGCAGATAGCGGGATACCTCGGATCGGGAAAAACGACCCTGATCGTGACGATGGGACGGACCCTGTCGCAGAGCGGCAGCAAGGTAGCCATCCTGGTCAACGAGGTCG
>NSJL01000011.1 GCA_002634385.1 Nitrospira sp. | reverse complement strand
ATGTGGAAGTACTATCTGCTGAGCTGTGCGGGGGCGTTCCGGGCGCGGGACCTGCAGGTCTGGCAGATAGTCCTCTCCAAAAAGGGAGTGCCCGGCGGATACCTCCCCCTGCGGTGACAGGCTCCGGGCAATAGTGCTTCCGGTGCTCTGTGCGTGCGGCCCCCAATCCTGTCAGGCGGCGATGTCTACCCCTTCATCCTCCCTTTCGGAGTTTGCCCCTATTCCATAATAGAGGTAGCCAAGGGAGATGAGAAAGGAGATAGGACCACCGAACGGAAATTCTATGTTGAGCAGGGTGTGCACGGCTTGCAGAATCAGGGAAGGGGTAAAAGAGACGACGGAGAGACGGATCAGGGCCTGATATCCCAGAGAGAGTCCGAACTGTCTCGCAAAGAGGGTCCCCGCAGCCGCACAGAGCAGGATCTGCATGCCGTAATAAAGGACGGACGAGAAGAGGGCGAAGGGGAAAAGGAGGAAGGGAAGCATATTTTTGAAGGTCTCCGTCCACTGGTACACCTTTTTCTTGTCGATGACGATACCGTCAAACCCCGAGAGGTCGAATCTGCGGGTATCCTGGGGGCTTCTCTTCAACAGCAGTTTTGTTCCGGTCAGCAAAGCGATTGCAGGGGAATTATCCAAAGAGGTGATCGTACCCGAGGTGTCTATGACGAGGAGAGGGGTACTCTTGTCGGGATAGTAGATGAAATGGGGAGACGGCGTATCGATCGCGACGGTTCCCCGGGTGACGGTGATGACGGGGAGCTGGCTTACTATTTTAGGCGCCTCCGTGATAATGAGAGCGGAGGTGCGGTCATGGAAACGTACCATTTCGGGGATTCCGTAAAGGGAGAGCAGGAGCAGGAGATAGACGATGCAATACCCCTTCCAATTCCTGCACACGTCACGGTACAGGGCTCTCGAAAAGAGAGACAGATACAGGGGATGCCAAAGTGAATACTGTTTCATATCCGGGTGTTGTTACTCCTTGAGAAGTAATTAGAAACTGTACCGCTATCCGTAGCGGGTTGTCAAGGCCGGAGTGCGGGATTTGACGCCCCCCTTGCAACGGGGATACAATAGTTTTGTGCTTACTATCGGTACTGTCGTATTGCCCTCTCCTTGCCTTCTTGCTCCCCTTGCGGGGGTAAGCGATCTGCCCTTTCGCACGGTCAACCGTTCCTTCGGGTGCGCTTTCGCCTTTGCGGAGATGATCAGTGCGCGGGCCCTCGTCTACCAGAACAGAAATACCGCGACAATGCTCTCCTCCCTCCCGGCAGACAAGCCCTTGGGAGTACAGTTGCTGGGGAATGATCCCGAAGTGATGAAGAAAGCGCTGGAGATCCTCCGGAACCACGAGTTCGACCTTCTCGATATCAATGCCGCCTGCCCGGTGGGCAAGGTGACGGGACGGGGGGAGGGGGCGAGCCTGCTCCGGGATTCCAAGGCGCTTGCTGAGCTGGTCCGTACTGTTGTCGCCCATTCCCCGGTCCCCGTAACTCTGAAAATACGTGCGGGATGGGACGATACCTCTCTCAACGCCCGCGAGGTGGCACTCCGTACGCAGGAGGCGGGAATCAGCGGCCTCTTCCTCCACGGGAGGACCCGGGCGCAGGGGTACAGCGGCAGGGTGAACTACCGGATTATCAGGGAAGTAAAGGAGGCGCTGGACATACCGGTTATTGCCAGCGGCGATGCCCTTTCCCCCCGGCTGATCAAGAAGATGTTCGATGAAACGGGGTGCGACGGGGTGGCCATTGCGCGGGGGGCATTGGGGAACCCATGGATATTCAGGGAGGTCGACCCCTATCTGCGGAACGGCACTCTCCTCCCGCGTCCTGAAGGGGAAGAAATCGCCCGTACGATGCAGACCCACCTGGATCTCTGTATCGACCATTATGGAGAGGGAGTCGGAACCCTGGTGTTCCGGAAATTCTTCGCCTGGTATGTGAGGGGCATTGCGGATATAAAGGTCCTGAAAGAGAAGGCCTTCCGTGCAACGACGCGCGAGCAGATGCTCGGGATCATACGGGAAGCAGGGGATACCCGGGAACCCGTCTATTATTCCGCACACTACCGGTAGAGCACAGCCCCCTTTTTTACAAATTCCGGCAGATAGGCTATTCTTTGTGTAAGGGGGTGTTCCCTGAAACTTCTGGCTCTCCGTTACCTCTCCGGGATCCCGCACCTGCCCCTTGCAGACCAACGAAAAGGAGGAACAAATGGTGAGAGGCGGAATGAGTACCGTATGCTTCCTATGCCTTTTTCTTCTATGCTGGAGTGCGGCAAAGGGCTTTCCCGAGGAAGTAGGCCCCCCCCGTGAATGGCCAAAAATCTCCTTTGCCCTGAAAGCGGGCGGGGTACTGGCCCCCACGCATATTGCCACCGCGGGAGACGGGAGCGGGAGGATGTTCGTGACGGAGCAGAGGGGGCGCATCAGGATTATCAAGGACAACACCCTGCTGAACACCCCTTTCCTCGATATCTCCGGCAAGGTGAGTTGTTGCGGAGAGCGGGGTCTTCTCAGTGTGGCGTTTCCCCCCGGATATTCAGCCAAAAAATATTTTTATGTAAATTATACCGACAGGTCCGGCGATACCGTGATTGCACGGTACCGGGTCTCTTCCCATCCCGATGTGGCGGATCCTGCGAGCGAAAAAATTCTGCTGACTATCGGGCAGCCCTATGCGAATCATAATGGAGGTCTCGTCGCCTTCGGCCCTGACGGCTATCTCTATACCGGTATGGGAGACGGCGGTTCCGCGGGAGACCCCCATAATAACGGGCAGAACCCCGGCTCCCTGCTCGGCAAGATGCTGCGGATCGATGTGGAATCCGCGACCCTGCCCTATGGAATCCCGTCCAACAATCCTCATATAAATACAAAGGGATACCGTCCCGAGATATGGGCCATGGGAATGAGAAATCCGTGGCGTTTCTCCTTTGACAAAAAAACGGGTGATCTGTATATCGCCGATGTGGGGCAGGAGCTTTACGAGGAGGTGAATTTCCAGCCCGCCGGCAGTAACGGGGGAGAGAACTACGGTTGGAATATAATGGAAGGAATGCACTGTTTCAGGGAGAAAAAATGCGACACGGCAGGTCGGGTGACGCCTGTTGCGGAGTATGATCATACCGAGGGGTGTTCCATCACGGGGGGGATGGTATACCGGGGCATGGAATTCCCGGGGATGCAGGGGGTCTACCTTTTTGCGGACTACTGCTCCGGACGGCTTTGGGGATTGAGATTTGCCGGGGGGAAATGGCAGAAGGCAGCCCTTGCCGATACGGGGTACGCGGTCTCCACTTTTGGGGAGGACGAGGCGGGGAATATCTATCTGGCCGACCACCGGGAAGGGAACATCTACCGGATAGAGGAGATCCGTCAGGCAAGCCCGAACAGATAGAGCTCGTACAGGATGGTTGAGAAATAGAGGAACAGGGAGAGGGGCAGAAGGACCTTCCGAACTACCACGACATTTTTCAGAAGGCAGAAAAGGGTAATTCCCGTTGCGGTGATAAGGAACTTATTTGCGATAAAGGGAAAGCGCCCGCGTTCCAGGAGGAAGTCCATAAAGGGGTTCGCCTCTACGGCGAGATCGTTTTCGATGAGAGCAAGGGTAAGATACGCATCAACGCAGTTCAGAACGAAAAGCAGCGTGAGGGCAACAAAGAGCCGTCTTCCATAGAGATCCACAAAGAGGTGCTTTCCGGTGTCTTCCTTCCTGCGCGCACTGCTCCTCTTCCCCTGGTGGAAGGTATATCTGCTCAGCGGGGGGGATGGCCTGGCCCGCCTGTCCGTACGGGTCCTCTTTTCGGCAGTGAGCATGTTTATCCTTGATTTTCCTCTCTTTCCCGGTGGGGTATGCATGCCCGGCTCCACATTTTCTTTAAGTGTAGCAAAAGAAAGGGGCTGTTTCCAGCGGAAAGGCAGAGGATTCCCCCGTACCCTCTTTTCTTATATAATTAAGCAATATGGCTCTGCAAGAAAGTCAGGCGATGCGATACAGGCAGAAGATTTCCGGCGGTCTCTTGGGGATTGTGGGCTATATTCTCTCTCCCCTCTCGTGGTGGAACGATGCCTTTGTCAACATCCCTATCGCGTATGTGTGCGGCTGGCTGGCGAGTCTGGCGCATGAGCAGGCCTTCCTGCCCGTATTTGTCATTTCCTATTGGATCACGAATATTGCCGGCTTCGTGCTCCTGCACAAAGGAGTGGAAATGATAGCCCGGAAGGAGGGGAAAAAGAATCCGTATTCGCGAAGGGAGTTCTTGAAAGATATTGCTCTCTCCCTGGGATACACCGCCCTTATTATCCTGCTGGTGAAACTGAATATCATAAAGCCGGTAGGGAGTTATTTCTAGGGTGTGCCTGCAGACACACCCTAACGGCCCCGGTGGAAACCCCGGAGCTGCAGGTACTCTCTCGCGAGGTCGGGATAGAGCCGCGGGTTGAAGAGGATATTCGTCATGAAGTAGCATTCATGGGTGCAGTAGCATCCGCCCCTCCGTATCCTCTCCCGCACCTGCTTCGCCTGCCCCGACCGGAAGACCCGGTGTATATCGTATCCGTACTCCCGCACGTTCCCGAAGCGCTCGGCAAGAATCTCACAGGGATATACTTCTCCGCTCTCCCCGAGTACCAGATTCAGACTTCCCGCATAGCAGGGAATGAGCCGTCTGCCCTCTTGCCGGGTCCGGTGAATGAGACAGCGCTGCAGGATATCCTGCGCCGCCTTTACCCGTGCCCCTCTGAACCGGTATATCGGGGAGGTCCTGTTCTTCAGATTCTCTTCGAGGCGCGCAATGGCGCGGTGATACTTTTCGATGTCCACCTCTTTGAGACTCTCCTCCGCCAGATCACCGCGCACCAACGAAATGGTGTGTGTTGTAATGTGTTTCAGCCCCTGTACGAAATCGATGATCCCGTCCATTTCGTCCTGGTTCCGGGAGCAGAAGACCGTATTGATCCCGAGCTCGAAATGGGGATGTGTATCGATCAGTTCTCCCAGCAGCCGGTACGTCTCCATGGTCTTCCCGAAGCTTCCGGGGGTAGTGCGCAGCGCATCATGGGCGGCGCCGATCCCGTCAAGGGAAAGCTTGACGGCAACGGTGCTTTTTGCACATATCCTGAGAATCTCTTCCACCCTTTCCCTGATCACGCCGGGCAGAAGGCCGTTGGTGGGATACAGCATGACGGCCGGCCTGTTGTTCTCGTAGAAGGATCTGCTTATGGCAACGATATCCTCTCTCAGGAAGACCTCTCCCCCTGAAAAAGCGAGCCATAAGAGGCTGCCCAGGGATGCGGAGATCTTTTCGATCTCCCCGAGGGAAAGCTCTTCGCGGCGGGGGAGAGGTGTCCTGCTCCTGAGATAGAAACAGAAGGGGCATCGCGCGTTGCATCGCCCGGTCACAAAGAAGGTAAGATGGATAGGTCTGTTCTTCCAGAAGACCTGTCCGATATGTCGCGCCGGCGAATACATTCTCTATAGTAACAGGAAAAGGAGGGGCAAGGGGAGGCCGGGAGCGCGCCCTTGCCTCAACTCTTTCGCGGGGTGCGGTGCTGCCGGTTCAGGATCTTCGACAGGACTGCGGCGGTAGTGCCTGCCCACACAGGGGCGGGATACAGCAGGGTATAATAGAGGGCCGAGAGGAAAGCGAACCGTCCCCCCCCTGCCTTATGGAATGCGGCCAGCAGATTTCTGCTGCAAAAGAGGGTAAGACCGGCGTAGACAGGAAGGGAGAGCAGAAAACGCGGGTCTCCCGCCAGGAGGGCCAGGCAGAGGGAAAGAAGGGTGAGCAGGTAAAAGATTCCGTTCAGCTTGAGCTCTGATGAGGCTGTCCCCGAGTCGGCCAGCAAATCCTTGTTCTCCAGGGAGTAAAGTATCCAGTAGTACGTCTTCTTATACGCGTTATGCAGTGATTTCCGCAGGGTGAAGTTGAAAATGTGGCGGACGAGTATCCCGGGATCCATGCGCAGAAGACAGCCGCTCCGGGCCGCCCGGTGGCTGAACTCTACGTCCTCGAGAATCGGGAGAAAATCCTCTCTGAAACCCCCGGAGTCCCTGAATGTCTGTGCGTCCATTGCCATGGCATGGGTGGCGAGATAGTCGGGAGAGTCGTAGGGATGCTTGTCCGCATGCCCGGCCGGACGCCCGGTCTTTTTGGTTTCCGAATAGTGAATGAATACCGACTGAAAGGTGCTGAAAAAGTCGGTATCATAGGGAAGTGGCGTGTAGGTCCCCCCTATGATGACCCGGGGACCGCCTCCGGCAATAGCTTCGGCGGCGAGGGAGAGGGCTTCCCGCGTGAGGAGACAGTCGGAATCCGTAAAGAAGAGTATATCGCCCCTGCCGCGGAGCGCTCCTGCGTTTCTTGCCCGGGAAGCGCCTCCGTGCTTGCCGAGCCGTACAAGCGTACAAGGATATTTTTCGATGATTTCCACCGAACCGTCAGAAGAGCAGTCGTCGACGACAATAACTTCAAAGTTCTTGTAGTCCGACGAGAGGGCCGCCTCGATACAGGGGCCGATGGTTGCGGCGCCGTTATAATTAGGGATAATGACGGATATGCTTTTTCCCATTTCGCTCAGCGGGGGTGCTCTACTGCTTCGGGTATGCATCAGGCACGACCGTCTAACCCTATCATATTTTTCGCAGTCGCGTCAATGAGAGCTGTATTGTTCTGTGCCGATGCCCTGTTTTGGTATACTTAAGGCAAAACGACCTCGTTGCGCGGAGGGGATATGAGGAAAAAGGTGGCGGTGCTGGTACGGGACAGACAACAGGAAGCCCTCAGAATGGCCGTGGGGCTTACCCTTGCCGACAACAGGCTAACGGTATTCATAATGGACCGGAAGCTCGAGCGGAACACTGATGTGGATCTCGCTCTCGAAACCCTGCAGATGATGGGGGCACGGATCATTTCCAACAATCCTGAAAACGGCTTCGAGCAGCTGTCGGTCCGCGAGATTGCCCTCCTTCTTCCCGACTTCGATGCGGTAATCCCTTACTAGGCGAAGCGCGGATGCAGCGCGCCGAAAGCGAGCCGCATCCGTTTTTATAGAGGACAGGGCCTACTTCGTTTCCGGGCGCTGGATCACCAGGTTCGTTTTTACATCCTTCACGCCTTCGACACTCCTTGCATGGCTTACGAGCCTGTCCGCCGCTTCCTTGCTGGGGACCTGTCCGGTAAGGGTCACACGTCCTTCGAAAGTATCGACATTGATCTTGAGATAGCTCAATGCGGGGTCCTCTATTATCTTCGCATTGACTTTGGTGGTGATTGTGGCGTCATCCACTGTCTGGCCCGCAGTCCTGCCGGTCAGCGTACTGCACCCTGAAACAAGGAAAAGAAACAGGAACAGAAATACGAAATACCTTTTCATTGCTTTACCTCCTTGGGTTGTTTTTCTCTTTCTTTTTTTAATGAGCAAAAGACATGCCAGGACAATTGCGGGATGAAAAGAGGCGTTCCTCGTGATTTTCTCGTCGGGAAGCGCGGAGTAAGGGATTGATGCATCGGACATTTCATTGTTTCCAGGCAGAATCCTGTGAGGAAGAGAGGAACGGAGAGGGTGGCGGAATATTTTACAGGAGAGGGGACGGGCGTCGGAATCCTTTACGGCGGGGAAAAGGGTTCCCCCGTCGCAGAATGTGCTCTTCCGGATCGGGAGAACGAAGAAGATTCCTTACTGCTTTTTAAACAGGTCGGGATTAAGATTATGTTTCTTGATGAGATTATAGAAGTCGGCCCGGTATTTCCCCGCAAGGGTAGATGCCTTGCTGATATTGCCGCGGGTAAATTCAAGAAGACGGATGAGGTAATTCTTTTCGAAGCCCTCCCGCGCCTCTTTGAGGGGCATGAATTGCTGTTCGTCAGGAATATCTTTCGTCTTGAGGATAAGGTCTTCGGTAATCATCTCGTGCTGGGACATGGCCGCGGCATACTCCACCACGTTCCGCAGTTCCCTCACGTTTCCCGGCCACTCGTAGAGGAGGAGCTTCTGTACCGCATTGGCGGTGAACCCTTTGAGACTCCTGCCCATCTGCTCGCCGAAATTCTGCAGATAGAAGTCGGCGAGGAGGGGAATATCCTCCTTCCTCTCCCGCAGGGGGGGCAGGTACACCGGAATGACATGAATACGATAGAAGAGGTCCTCCCTGAAAACGCCCTTTTTCACCTCCTCTTCCAGGTCCTTATTGGTGGCTACAATGACCCGTATGTCAACCTCGATGGGCTTTTCGCTCCCCACCGGATAGAATTGTCGCTCCTGAAGGACCCTGAGCAGCTTTATCTGTGTCGACATGGGCATATCCCCTATTTCGTCGAGGAAGATGGTGCCTTCATGCGCCCGCGAGAAGAGACCCTTCGAGCTCTGCACTGCACCGGTGAAGGCCCCCTTCTCATGGCCGAAAAGCTCGCTTTCCAGCAGGGTTTCGGGAATAGCCGCACAGTTAATGGCGACAAAGGGCTTGTCCCTTCTCGGGCTGGCGATGTGGACCGCCTTGGCGATCAGTTCCTTGCCGGTACCGCTTTCCCCGTGGATATGGATGGTACAGTCCGTTTTCGCAACACGGGTGACTTTCTCGAGCACCTGCCTCATTTTTTCACTCCGGGCGATGATGTTGGAGAAGTCGAATCTCTCCTCGAGCAGTCCTTTCAATCTCCTTATTTCGCTGGTGAGCCTGCTGTTCTCCAGCGCCCGCTCGATCTGAAGCAGCAGTTCCTTGGGATCGAAGGGCTTGGAGAGGTAATTGAACGCACCTTTCTTGACGGCTTCCACGGCACTTTCGATGCTTCCGTGCGCGGTAAAAATGATAACGGGCATCTCCGGGTTGATGGCATGGAGGTCCTCCATGACCGAAATGCCGTCCCGTTTTACCAGTTGCAGGTCGACAATGGCAAGATCGAAGAACTGTTTCTTTGCGGCATCGATGGCGTCCTCTTCACGGTATGCGGTGACCACCTCGTAGTGTGACGCTTCAAGGCGCATTTTTACCAATTCCAGAAGGTTCCTGTCATCGTCCACCACCAAGATACTGGGTACATTCTTCTTTTCCACGGCACTCCTCCCCTAGCGGGACATCTCCTTTTTAATCTCTTCGATCTCGAGATCCACCTGTTTTGATTTCTCGATCACCTGGAGCACATCCACCCAGGTCCTCGCCTGCTCGGCAAGGGGGCTTTGCGGGTACTCCTTTACCAGCCTTTCAAAAAGCTCCTTTGATTTCCTGAACTCTTTTTTCGGGTTGTTGTAATGAATAAAGAGCAATCCCATGGTGAAGAGAGCCTCGTCCCCGGGAGGGCTCTTTCCGGCAAGGGAAAGGGATTTTTTTGCTTCCTTCATGGAGAGGTCGAACTCCCCCTGGGAAAGGAATCTCTTTGAGCGGAGCAGATGTGCTGAAGCCGTTTTCAGACGGCTCTCCGGCCTCTTCTCCTCGCCTTTTCTGCCCTCCTCGACGCTCTCCTCCTTTTCCCCGTCAGGCGCCTCCCCTTTGACACTCTCCTGTCTTTCCTTTTCCGGAATGTGCACTGCCGCTTTCCTCTCCCCCTGTAGTGCGGCGCAGCCTGCAACCATGAGAAGGATCAGACAGGCAAGATAAAGATAAACGAGCTTCCCTTTCCCGGTTCGCTCTCCACCCATACTTTCCCTCCGTGAGCAGTAATGATATGTTTCACCAGCGCAAGCCCCAGACCGCTTCCCTTTATCCGGTACGCGTCCGTTTGAGGGACCTGCTGAAATTTATCGAAAATAGTGCCGAGGTATTCCTTCGCAATGCCCGGCCCCGTGTCGGTGACCACTACCATCAGGTTCCCGGTGACGGGGCCTGCGGAGATGGTGACCTTTCCTCCGTGCAAGGTGAACTTGACCGCATTCCCGATGAGATTCCGGAGTACCTGGAGAATTCTCTCCCTGTCCACCCGTACTTCGGGAATACCGGGGATCTCTTCCACGAGGAGCTCTATCCCCTTTGCCTCCGCCAGGAGTCCCGCCTCCTCCACTGCCCGGGCAATAAGGGGGCGGATATCTTCCATGGTATACGTGAACTCCATCATGCCTGCCTCCATTTTCGAGAGATCCATGACCGAATTGACCATACCGATCATGCGGTCGCTCTCTTGCGAGATGATGGTCAGCAGCTTTCTCTGTCTTTCGGAAGCCTCTCCTCCGACGCCTTCCAGCAGCAGGTTTGTCCCCTCCTTGATAGAGGTAAGGGGGGTGCGCAGCTCGTGGGACATACAGGAGAAGAAATCGGACTTCATCTTGTCCACTCTTTTCAGCTTGCTGCACATCGCATTGAAAGCCTTTGCAAGCTCTCCCAGTTCGGGGGGGGAAGAGATGGAAAGGTCATCCTTCAGCACCCCCTCCTCGATCTCCCGTGTTTTTGCGATGACAAGGGAGAGGGGGCGGGTGATGCTCCTGGTGATGGTGAAGGCAACGATAATCGCCAGGGGAAGGGTGACCGCCGCGATGGTAACTCCTATTGTTCGTGCATGGTCGCTCCTTTCCCGCAACATGAGTATCTTTTCATAGCTGTCCTGCTGGCAGTGGGCCCGCATCGCTTTCATTTCCTCCAGCGCCGCTTCCACCGCTTTGCCCTTTTCCTGTCGGAAACGGTCCTGCTCATAGGGCTCTCCTGCCGTGAGGTATTCTACTTCCCGGGCGAACAGGTCCTGGTAGCGTTTGTGATAGGAGCTGATTTTCCTGATGAAAGCCTGCTTCCGGGGTGTGTCCGCCAGGGCGAGGATTGCATCGGCATAGCGGATAAAATCGTTTTTTGCCGCCGTGAACTGCACGTACAGGGATTTGTCCTTAATGATAAGGTACTTCCTCTCATAGCGAATCTGGGACAGAAGTGAATCTCCGATCTTTTTCTCGTAATCAATGACGACATTGTTCACACCGAGGATAGTGCGGGTAACGGTGTTGTAATGGCGCAGTTGCATGACCGCGTACAGGCCGATCGCCAAAACGAGTACAAAAATAGCGAGATATCCGGTTACGAGCCGGGAAAAGATGCTCCATTTCATCGCTGGCCTGCTTTGCGGATTTGCCGGGAAATCTGCTTTCGGGAACTGCTTTTTGGAAAAGGTGTCTGCAACGGTGCCACTACTCTGTTTCCATTGACTAGAAGGGAGTACGATCTCTGCCTATGGTATCTGAAAATTCTATGTAAAGACAGATGCCTGAAATCCTAAAAGCTCCCTATAATAACATTTCCCGGGCTCTCTTTGCATCCCCGACAGTAGGGTGTGTCTGCAAACTATCTTCTGCTGCGACCGGCTGCAGAGTCCCCGGATCTTCGTTCCACCCCAAAAGATCTCTGATCTTTCGGGGACCCCGGATCATCGTTGTCCCGGGCACATCGTCCTCAACGTAGCTCTGCTACGCCTCCGGGAGCTGTTGCTGCCCCAAAGAATCTTCGATTCTTCGGGGACCCCTGTTTTTTTCCGGGGTTCTGGGACGCCTTGTCCAGATACTCTTCGCTCGGTCTCGCTACGAAAACAGTTTGCAAACACACCCTAGTGTCCTCCCTTAGCCCCTATGTCGAGAATGCCTATGCAGATGTCGGAAAGGAAAACACCAGGTGTCGGTTTCCTTTACGCTCATCGTGATCTTTCTTCAAATGTCCTTTTATTTCAGTAGGGAGCGAATTGGCATATGACTTGCTATTGCCTCTGAATACCCCGGCTGCAGGAACGCTATCTGGAATGGTACCGGTCATCTCCCCTGAAACGGCAACGAAAAGGACGGAGGCTCCCATGAAGAGACTGGTTTCGATACTGATGGAATCCCCCTTATATATGAAGCTCCCGCTGCGGGAGCGACTGCGCCTGCTGAAGTATCTGGCAAAAAAATACGGGAAATCTTTCCAACACTGAGGGATACAGAGGGGCTGCTGTGGCCTGGAAGAAGAAGGACACCCATCCCGTATTCAGAGATTTTCGAAGGAGGAGGTATGAGAAAAAAGATCTGCCTGGGTATTTTTTCACTTCTCTACGGACTCTCTTGTCTTCTTGCAGGGTGGCTTGCCGGCATTGACAGCGGCTTCGATACCGGGTACCGTGTTGCGTACCTCGAAATGGATACGCTGTTGAAGGAGGGGATAAGAAATAAGGTGAGTTTTTTTATCGAGGGATTAAATATAAAATTCTTTCCCCGGAAAGACGGGCATATACTGATCAGCAGTGAGGAAGACAAGCGGCCCGCTCTGTAAAGATCTCCGACAGGAGTGTCGAGTTTTTTTTCAGTGCAGGAGTATTCCGGGCTGAGAGAGCATCTTCGCGTCTGCCCCTTCCTCACATTTCTGCAATATAGGACTTTGAAATACTTGACAATTTCCTGTTTTACCCGCCTCCCTTTCCCCTTGCTGCCGGAATGGAAGAGGCAAACGGAATCTCCGGGCTTTTTTCTCTCGCATATTCAGCCGCGAGAGGTGCGGCTCTCTCCTCACTTCACTATATTGTAAAGAATTACAACGGCCCGTTCTCTTATTTCTTCTATGTCTTTGAACTTATTATATAAAATCTGGATGCCTTTTTAGGCACATTTATTGCTTAATGCCTGATGGCTGTACATGAAACCGCTTTTGCGACGAAGTGCATTTATTCAGCATGCTTGATACAAACGCCCTTAAAAATAACCTCGAGCTCTTTGAAAAGAAATTCTCCATTCTGCAGGAGATTTCCAACGCCCTTGTCGTCACCGACAATATCAGCGCTATTGCCCACCTTATGCTCGACCTGGCCATAAACTACACCGGTGCCGAAAAGGGGTCTCTTATGCTGCTCAATGAACAGGATGAGTTGTATATTCTTGCTGCCCGGGGTATTGACATCAGGCTTATCAAATCGTACAGAGTGAAGCGGGGCGAGGGCATTGCGGGGAGAGTGGCGGAAAGCCGCACCCCCGTCCTTGTGGAAGCCATCGAGAAGGATACCCGTTTCCAGGGGTTGAAGAGGGACGGCCGTTATAAAACGCGCTCTTTTATTTCCTGTCCTGTCATCAGCAGGGATACACTCCTGGGTGTGCTCAATATCAATGACAAGAGAGAGGGTACGCCTTTTACCGAGGACGAATTCTCTCTGATAAAGATTATCGCAAACCAGGCCGCCATATCCCTCGAAAACGCCTCTCTCCTGCACCGGTTGAGGACAAAGGCGGCGGAACTGGAGGACATAAACGCCCGGCTTATCGAAACCGATACGGCGAAAACCGAGTTCCTCACCCGGGTTTCGCACGATCTGCGCACTCCCCTCAACTCCATCAAGGGCTCAATCTATTATCTTCTCCATTCGGAGGAATTGAAACGCGAGGAACAGAAAGAGTTCCATACGATCATCTCCGATGAAACGGGGAAGCTCATCTTTATCGTGGAGGATTTGCTCGACTTCCTCAGATTCGAGGATGAAATGCGCATCATTAAGAAATCCGTACTTTCCCTCGCCCCTCTTCTCGATGAAGTGGCGGAATCGAGACCGGTGAAGAGTTTTTTTGCAAAAAGGGGGCTGCATCTGGAAAGGGATATCCCTGACAGTATGTCGGCAGTGGTGGGGGACAGAGTGCGTATTGTGCAGTTTTTCTCTACGGTGCTTGAAGTCCTTGGCCGTTATTGTGAAAGGGGGGATACCCTCCGGATAGCGGCGCAGGAGGATGAATTCATTACGGTCTCAATTACTTTTCCGCGGAGGATCCCGGATATCGTAAAGATCCTTTCGAATTCCTTTACGGAAAAGACCCTCTTTCATGCCGAAAAAGCAGAGGAGAGAATAAGGCTGTATCTTGCCCGGAAAGTGGCGGAGATACATCGCTGGAGCCTCCGTGCGGAGGACCTGGATTCCTCTTTCCGGCTCAGCCTCCTCATTCCGAAGAGCGCTCGCCAAAAGCGGGAGGTGATTATCGATATCGCCATGGGAATGTTCCTGGAATTCATTGCCGAGCTGCTGGATCTCGACGTCTGCTCCCTGATGCTGGTGGACGAGCTTACCGGCGAGCTTGTGATAAAAAGCGCCAGGGGACTGGACGATGAGGTAGTCAAGAGGGCCAGGGTAAAGTTCGGGGACAGAATAGCGGGCTGGGTAGCCCTCGAGGGGAAGCCTCTCCTCATCGACGATATAGAGAGGGATCCCCTTTTCAGCCGACGGAATCCCCCCCATTATACGACCAAATCCCTCCTCTCCCTTCCCTTGAAGAGGGGTGACACGGTGATCGGCGTCGTGAATCTGAACAACAAAAGGGACGGGACGCCCCTCTCCGAAAAAGATCTTCGTATCGCATCGGTGGTGAGTGAAAGGATCTCTTATTGTATCGAACGGATCTATCGGGATGAGTACAACGGGAGCGACTACCGGCTTTTCCTGGACTCCTTCGAGAGGCTCCTTGCTGCGGAGAGGAGGTACTACAAGAAAAACCGGCGTATTTCCGACCTTATGCTCCGTCTGACGGAGAGAGCGGGAGGGGGGGAGGAAGAGAAAAGGTTGGCGATGTACCTCTCCCTGATTTATGATGTCGGCCTGATGCTCGTCGACAGGAACGTGCTCGAAAAGGAGAAGCTCGTTCCCCCCGAAGAGCGTACTCTCAAGGTCCATCCCTATACCACCGTGGAACTGCTCCAAGGCATCGAGTTTTCCGAGGAGGTGAAGAGGGCCATTGTACACCATCATGAACAGTACAACGGAGACGGATATCCCGACGGGCTGAAAGGAGAAGAGATCCCCTTCCTGGCACGGGTCCTTGCCGTGGCGGATGCCTTCTCTGCCATGACCGAGGAGAGGCCCTACCGGAAGCGCCTTGCCCGCGAGGAGGCGTTTGAGGAGTTGAGGCGGGGTGCGGGAACCCTGTACGATCCGAAAGTGGTGGAGGCCCTCGGAAAGATTTTGCACGAAATGACTCCTGATCATCCGTGATCCCCGCAGGGGCAGTTTCGGCGCTTCCTTGACATGCCCCGTTCCGAGAGGGTACAGTAGCAGGGGCATGTCCCGGAGACCCCTTCGAAACGAAGAGGTTTTGGCGAAAGACGATCCCGGAAGCCCGATGCCGGGGGCTTTTCTCGCCGTTTCGGAGAAGACGGCTCCTCTGTCCTCTGATTGAGAAGGTGCTGAAATGGAGAAAAAGCATATCATCGTGTGCGTGCGGAGGGATATCGACCCGGTAGTGCGCGATTTTTTCAGTAACGAGAGGAAAGCACGTGAAATATTCGAAGTCTTTTATTGCGATGCGCTGCGACAGATACGTTCGCGTCTCGCCCGCTCCCCGAAAACCCCCTTTCACCTTATCATCGACACGGTGCTCTCCCATGAGCCCGCCGCCCCGTTTATCAAAGAGGTCAGAAGTGAATACCCCGCGCTGAAAGTAATGCTCATCGGGTCGTCCGAAATGAAAAAGGAGGACCTGGTGGAGTTGATACAAACGAAGGCGGTGAGGGCGGTGCTGATGAGACCTTTTACGCAGAACGATCTGATAGAGAAGACGCTGGTGCTCTGCGGTTTTCAATCGGTAAAGTAAAGAAGAGAAAGGGGACTACAAATACGGATCGAAGGGCGCCCGTATTTCGAGCCTTACCACCGTTCCCTTGTCGGTATATACCGATACGGTGCCTCCTACGCTCTCGCCTCTGCTCTTCATATTGGGAATCCCCCTACCCCTTCCGGTTGGCTCTTTCAATCCTATACCGTCATCCCGCAGGGCAAGGATCAGTTTTTCGGGGCTGACGGAGAAAGAGACGAATACATTCACCGCCTGTGCGTGCTTGGTAACATTCGTCAGGGCCTCCCTGAAGATCTTGAAAAGGGTGAGAAACAGGCTGCTGCTCAGTGTGCGGTCGGGAACGGAGATATCGTGTGTCAGAGTAAAGGAGATGTGGTGCGGCTCGAGGACCTGTTGACCGTAAAGCCGCATCTCGGCGATCAGGGATCCCCAGTCCCTCCCGTCCAGACTCTGCATGAACCCCTTGATCTCGGACCTCCCCTCTTCCGCCCTTTCCAATAGGGTGGTGAGCACTTTCGCGAGATGGGCAAAAAGGGCGGGGTTGTTTTTCTCCTGTCCCCCGCATGGCGCACGGGAGGGGAGCTGTATCCGGGAAAGGAGCTCCAGGGCTATTTCGCTGAGGAGTTTGATCCCGGTGATGATCCCCCCGAGACCGTCATGTAGGTCCTTGAGCATCGTCTCTTTTTCGATGTTATGTCTCCTCTCCTCGCTCACCATTCTCTCAAGGGTGCGCACGTTCTCCTCCTGAAGCGTGCTTTTCTCCCTTTCCCGGCTGCAAAGGTTCTCGTACATGCTCATGAGCGCTTTCGCAAGCTTTCCGATCTCGTCATCGGCGGGAGGGACGTCATAGACGAAGGGTTCCCCCTCGCCCAAATGCACGACGCTTCCGGTGAGGCGGGAGAGGGGCATGGTGATCCTTCGCAAAAAGACGAAGACGGCGCCGGTTCCGGCAAGAATGATGAAGAGAAGGATAATGGCGTTCCGGATCAGAATCGAGTATATTTCAGAATAAACGACCGTCTTGTCGAGGATGATCTTGATAAAGCCTGCGATCACATAGGATCTCTCCGGGCTATCGTTGTCAAAGTAGAGTGAGATTTCGTATTGGTCCATCGCCTCGATGAGAACCGGCTTCGTGAATTCGACGGTGGCATGCACCTCCCGTATCTCTATACCGCGGTGGCCGGGTAATGGGTAGGGTATCGGGGGAATCCCGGTCGCTTCCGTTTCGACAACATACCGGTTATTCTGCACTCTTCTTGAGGCCATCAGCACCTTCCCCTGCGCATCGGCAATGATTACCGACAGTACGTCTTTCTGGAGCATTGCTCCATGGATGACGTTTTTCAGTATGCCCTTGTTCTCAGCGAAGACACCGGTGCGGACGCTGTATGCAAGCAGCTCGGCCACGGACTCGCCTGTCTTCAGAAGGTTTTCCCGCAATGCATGGTACTGCCGGTAGGCGAGAATGGCCGTAAAAACGGAAAATATGAGGAGCACTGCTGCGACGAAGACCAGGAATATTTTGAATATAAAGCTGTTTTTCACTAAAACAGCCCTCCTTGTTGTGCTCCTTGGCAGCAATTCGGTGTTTCAGGAAGGGAGGTCGCTTTCGCCTGCCCATGCAAAGAGGTATTCTACCCTATTCCGGTATATCGTTCGTAACCGGGCGGATACTTTCCGGGAGCGGAGAGAGGAGAAATATGCCCCCTCTCCTGGCAACACAGTACGGGAGACCATTCCCCGGCCGTAGTAGAAATGCCTTGCGGATACCCCCTATAATAGCTCTATATACCTATTCTATCGATAGAAATGATACGGGAGACAGTCCGTAGTAAAAGGACAAGGAGGAGAGAGAGCGGCTATGGAGCTCATGGAAAGGATCAACAGCGATCTTGCAGAGACGATGAAGAGTAAGGAGGAGGGAAAGGAGTTGACCGTCTCCGTGCTCAGGATGATCAAGGCGGCAGTGAAGAATGCGGAGATTTCGAAACGCGGCGGCGGGGGAGGGCTTACTGAGGAGGACATCATCGGTGTGCTTTCTTCCATGGTGAAACAGCGGAAAGACTCTGCGGAGCAGTATGCCGATGCCGGAAGGGCAGATCTGGCGGATAAGGAAAAGAAGGAGGTGGAGATTATCCGGCGCTATCTGCCGGAGCAGTTGAGTGCCGGGGACCTGGACTCCCTGATCCGGGCGGCTATCCAGAGGACCGGGGTCTCCTCTCCGAAGGAGATGGGAAAGCTCATGAAAGAGCTGATGCCACACGTGAAAGGAAAGGCGGAGGGAAAGCTGGTGAATCAGAGGGTAAAGGAGATACTG
The DNA here is from genome assembly GCA_002634385.1 of Nitrospira sp. Lineage (GTDB taxonomy): Bacteria > Nitrospirota > Thermodesulfovibrionia > Thermodesulfovibrionales > Dissulfurispiraceae > Nitrobium > Nitrobium versatile. The sequence goes on along the minus strand of NSJL01000011.1, from coordinate 119,162 downwards.
GAGAGCATGCAGCAGTGACGCACCTCCTTTTCTGCGGGGCGCAAGGGAAATCCCTCTCCCCCCGGTGTATCAGGAAAGGCGCTCCAGAAGCCGCAGCACCGCTTCGCTCCAGCCTTCCGGACCGGTGCCTTCCGCCCTGATAAGGTGCGGAAGGCATATGCGGAGTTCGTCCCCTCCCCCGGGACGCCGTACGACAATGGGGTAGTCCACCTGCCGGAGCATGGGGATGTCGTTGGGCCCGTCCCCCAGTGCTGCCGTTATGACCGGCGCTCCCCCCCCTTGCTTGCGGTAGAGCCCGATCAGGCAGGATACCGCTTTCCCTTTATCATTCTCCCCGGTCAGATGAAAAAATCTGCCGCCCCTGGTAAGATGGAGGCCTTTTGCCGCGACGAAGGCAAGAAGTGCCCCTTCCTGCTCCTTTTCTCCCCTGAAGAGGAAGGGCTCATCGAAATCCCTCTCCTTCGCCTTCCGTGCGGTATCGATATCCAGACCGGTCAGTTCCGCGAGTTCTTCCGATGACATGTCGCCGAACCCCCGTATGCAGTAGCCTTCTCTCTGCAATTCCAAAATCGCCTCCCTCAGGAAGGAATAGGGAGTGCCTGTCGCGATCCGGTAATAGCTGCCGTGCTCTTCCCCGGTATGGGGAGGGCAGGATACGGGGAAGCTGAAATAACCGCGGGGAATGAAGATGCCTCCCCCGTTTTCCACGACGAAGGGATGGGTGTTGGAGAGCTTGATCCGATAGTACTCTATCTCAGCCTTCGTCTTGCTTGAACAGAAGATTACGGGAATCCCCTCTCGTTTCAGGAGCTCCAATGCGGGGAGCGTCTTCTCATAAGAATAGGTTGCATCGTCCAGCAGCGTACCGTCGAGGTCGGTGAAGATGATCAGTTTCATTGCAAAAGGATCTCAGGAACGGCGCATGTCCGGAAGCGGCAATCGAGCTCACGGTACGCCCCCCGCGGATTCATTCCTCCTGTCTATTCAACTATGATTATCTGCATATCCATCACGTTGGTTCCGGTGGGACCGGTGATGAAGAGCTCGTCCGTCTTCTTGAAGAAGTGATAGGAGTCGTTATTCTTCAGGAAGGCCTCGGGAGAGAGACCTTTTTCGCGCGCCTTTCCCACGGTCTCTCCGTCGACCAGGGCGCCTGCCGCATCGGTGGGACCGTCGGTTCCGTCCGTTCCCGCGGACAGGAGCGTGATTCCGGCCTCCCCTTCCACTTCCAGGGCAAAGGCGAGGGCGAGTTCCATGTTTCTCCCCCCTGTCCCGTTTCCCCGGAGGGTTACCGTGGTCTCTCCTCCGGAGATGAGGCAGAGCGGGAGAAAGGGTGCCCGGGAATTCTGTGTCTCCAGGGCTCTCCGCGCAAGCCATCGTCCCGCCTCCGCGGCCTCGCCGGTGAGCTCTGAGGAGACGACCTCCGCATGGAGCCCCATGGATTCCGTTTTCGATCGGGCCGTTTCCAGCGCGGCCCTGTTGCTCCCGACAATGATGTTCTCCACCCTTTCGAAAGTCTTGCCGCCCGGTTTGGGGGTCTCGGGCCAGAGCCCCGCCACTCCCCGGTAAATGACTTCCAGTATGGTCTGGGGAGTCTTTTCGAGGAGCAGGTACTTGTCGAGAACCGCCAGGGCATCGTGGTATGTTGTCGGATCGGGTGCGGTGGGACCGGAGGCAATGACGTCCAGGCGATCGCCGATCACGTCTGAAAGGATGAGGGCTATGCAGTGCGAAGGGGCGGCGATTTCCGCCAATCGGCCCCCCTTTACCTTTGAAATATGCTTTCGTACCGCATTGATTTCATGAATGTCAGCACCAGAGCGGAGGAGCAGGTTCGTAAGGGACTGCTTATCCTGCAGAGTGATGCCGTCATAGGGGGCGACACACAGGGCAGAGCCGCCCCCGGATATCGCGAATACGACCATATCTCTTTCGGTCGAGTCTTTCAGGAGGAAAATAATCTCCCCGGTTCCCCGCACCCCGCTCTCATCGGGCACAGGATGGCCTGCCTCGAAGACCCGTATCCCCGTATGCCGGTGGAAGGGAGCGCAGTGGCCGTATTTGGTAAGGACGATCCCCGCAGTAATCATTTCCCCCAGATGGTCCTCCAGAGCCCTTGCCATCGGGCAGGCCGCCTTGCCGAAACTTACGGTGAAGAGCCTCTCGTACTGTCCCTCACGGAAGGTGGAACGAATGCTTTCCATATGGCGCATGACGGATCCGTAGGGGTCCACCGCTTTTACTGCCGCAGCATAGATCTCTTTCGCCATCTCTTTGAAGGGAGAGGTTTCCATGCTTTAATTATACTGAAAATTCCCGGGTCCGACGCGGGTTGCACATTTTTTTTGTTTTGCTATACTTTGAATATGCGAGTGGAGACAGTCTCGTTTCTGGAGGTGAAATCTCCGGGTGCGCACATTTTCAGTAAGTTCCCTATTCCACGGCTCGGTTCCGTTTTGCTTTCCACTATCCTGAGGAACAAAGGGCTTACGGTCAGGGTTTTTATCGAGAATGTGGCGGAGCCCGACTGGACTTTTGTGGAGAACTCCGATCTGGTCTGCATCTCCACCATCACCTCGACAGCGGTCAGGGCCTATGAGCTTGCGGACAGTCTGAGGAGCCGCGGCAGTGTTGTCGTCATGGGGGGGGCGCATCCGACCTTCATGCCGGAAGAGGCCCTTTCCCATGCCGATTATGTGGTGCGGGGAGAGGGGGACGAAACGCTCCCCGAACTGATAGATTCCCTCCGTTCCGGAAAGCCGCAGCTCCATTCCCTGCCGGGTGTCTCCTTCAGAGACGGATCAGGCGGTATCGTGCATACACCTCCCCGTCCGCTTCTCGATGCGATGGATTCCCTTCCCACCCCCGACTTTTCCCTGGTCTGGGGCTGGAAGCCTGCCAATACGTATCCGATATCCACATCGCGGGGGTGCCCTTTCAACTGCAAGTTCTGTTCGGTCATCCAGTTGTTCGGAAGAAGGTACCGCTTCAGGTCGGTGGAGTCCGCCCTCGGCGAGATCCGTCATGCCGCTTCCGTATCCCGGGCCACTCTCTTCTTTGTGGACGATAATTTCACGGCAAACAGGGACAGGGCGAAAGCGATTCTGCGGGGCATGATACGGGACGGCATAAAGACGAACTGGTCCGCCCAGGTCAGAACGGATATAGCCCGTGACGACGAACTGCTGCGTCTGATGGCCGATTCGGGCTGCCATACACTGTACATCGGTTTTGAATCGGTGAATCCTGAAACCCTGAAGCTGTACGAAAAGAAACAAAGCCTCGGAGAGATTATCCACTGTATCCGCAGGGTAAAGGAGCATGGGATGCATATCCATGGAATGTTCGTGCTCGGCGCCGATACGGATTCGGTGGATACCGTGCGCTCCACCGAGGATTTTGCGCGGAGCCTCTCCATCGATACCATACAATTCATGATTCTCACTCCCCTTCCGGGTACGCCGGTATTCATCGAGATGGAAAGGGAGGGGAGGCTCCTGCATACCGACTGGAGCAAGTACGACGTTCACCACGTGGTCTTCAGACCGGCCCTGATGAGCCTGGAGGCGCTCCAGTTCGAGACCCTCAAGGCAATGGGCAGGTTCTATTCATGGAAATATATTCTCAGGCATTGCGCAAAGTTCGACTTCCATTATGCGGCAATAGGTCTTTACGGCCATTGGGCGGTAAGGAGTGCGCTGGTAAGGGCCAGGGCCTATATAGAGGATATGTCTCTTGTTCCCCACCCCTATGCCTGCTGAGGAGGGGTAATAGCAGGGGTGCACCCGAGTCCTCCTGGGGGGATGCCTGGCTGCCACGACAGCGCGATTTCACCGGACGTCGAACGCATAAGGACGTGTGGCCGTTGGGAGGCGGTATGTCGGACTTTTACCAGACGGGGGCGGTCGCCACTTTTCACCGGCTCGGGAAGAACAACCGCGAGAGGCTCGAAGAGGAGCTGACCTGGTACTGCCGGGGGAGACCTATCGCCCTTGTGCTCCCGTCCCTCTATAGCGAAATAGAGGGGCCGGCGCTGCAAGGCATACGGGAGCAGCTGAAGGGGGCCCTGTACATCGGGGAGGTGGTGGTTGCACTCGGTCCTGCATCGGAAGAGGAGTTTAAGAAGGCGAAGGACTTTTTCTCCGTTCTCCCCCAAAAGACCAGGGTTATCTGGAATACCGGGCCGCGGATCGAAACGCTTTACAGGGCGATCGAAGCGGAAGACCTTGTTACCGGAGAGCAGGGCAAGGGAAGGGCCGCATGGATGGCCTTCGGGTATGTAATTTCCCAGCAGGAGTTCCATGCAGTTGCGCTGCATGACTGCGATATCATAACCTACAAGAGGGACATGCTCGCACGTCTCTGCTATCCGGTCACCAATCCGAATCTTGATTACGATTTCTGTAAAGGCTTTTACAGCAGGGTGACGGACAGGCTCCACGGGAGGGTGACGCGGCTGCTTGTCACCCCCCTCATCCGGACCCTCCAGATACTACTGGGATATCAGCCTTTGCTGGTCTTTTTCGATAGTTTCCGGTACCCCCTTGCCGGGGAGTTCTCCATGGACGTTCACCTTGCACGGATGAACAAGATACCCGGCGATTGGGGCCTCGAGATGGGGGTGCTTGCGGAGGTCTACCGGAATACCTCCCTGCGGAGGGTATGCCAGGTGGATATTGCCGACAATTACGAGCACAAGCACCAGGAGCTTTCCCCGGATGACGCGACGAAGGGATTGCATAAAATGTGCGTGGATATCTGTAAATCCATTTTCAGGAATCTTGCCTCGGAAGGAATCATTTTTTCCGATGGCTTCTTCAATACCCTGGTGGCAACCTATTCGATCACCGCGCAGGAGATGTTGAAACGCTACGAGGACGATGCGGCGATCAACAGCCTTGTATTCGACAGGAACGAGGAAAGTCTTGGAGTGGAGACCTTTATCAGCGGGATCAGGAGGGCCTCCGAGATGATTATGGAGGACCCCCTGGGATTGCCCCTGATCTCGAGCTGGGACAGGGTGATGTCGGCGATTCCCGATATCCTGCTCCGGCTGCGCGAGGCGGTGGAGAGAGATAACGAATAGGATTTCCCCGTGTTCCGGGGCGGAACAATGCGGATTCCGGCGGAAACCCAGGAAACTTCCCTAAGGAGGCGTTATGGAAAAAGCAGTGCAGCCATTCGAATTCAGGCAATACTCCAGTATCCTCAAGTCTACCGGGAAGAAAGCAGGTACCCTGGAGCAGTTGCGGGATCATATCTCCACCATAAAAGACGAGTCCCTTTTTCATCACGTATACCAGTATTTTCTGAAAGGGCATATCCTCGAATACACGAATGATTTTGCCCAGTGGACCGGAGTTACCCTCGAAGAGCGGGCTCTCTCCGAGCAGCTTTCCAATATCGATCCCTATGCGTTCAAAAACATATCCGAGTTGAGGACCGCCCTCGTTGCGGTCATCGATGTCTATCTTGAGAGGTTTCCGGAACCGAGGGAGGTGCTGCCGGGGGATGAGTTCTTCTTCAACCAGACAGTGACTTTCATCTATCCTGCCGGAATAACAGCCCGGAACCTTGCCGAATTTCTCATCGGGGTGAAGTATATCGATGCCAGCTCCCTGTACTACCACTTCTATGAGGCGAGGGTCCGCCTGGGCGGAGAGACCGATGATTTTTCCCGGTGGTTCGAAAGCGCCCTCGGGAAAAGGGAGCTTGCCGAGAGGATGCGTTCTTTTGACCTCTTCATGCATACCATAGAAGGGATCAGGGAGCGCATTATTGCCCTCATCGAGGAAGAGGTGCGGAGGGACATGTACGGAGGTCAGGTGGAAGGCATAATGTCGTAAGGCAACCGTACCGGGAGGGTTTTCCGCAACCCTGAGGAGAAGCGCAACAGGCAAAGGAGAGAAAACGATGATAGCCCAGTATGCAGGCATAGCGCCCAAAGCGGATCTAACGCTTTTGCAAAAGCTCGGAGAAAAGCTGCATGGCCGGTCCTTTCTTCATGTTAACTCCACCCGTGCCGGGGGAGGGGTGGCCGAGATCCTGCAGAGGATGCTCCCCCTGATGCAGGATCTCGGGATCGACGCGCGGTGGGAGGTGATCGAAGGGGATGCAGGTTTCTTCGATATGACGAAAAAAGTGCACAACGCCCTTCAGGGCAATCCGGAGTATATAGCGGAAGAGATGTGGCAGCACCATTTTGAGATAAACAGGGGGAACGCCGGAAGACTCAATCTCGATGCGGACGCGGTTGTTATCCATGACCCGCAGCCTGCGCCGCTCATCGAGTTCAGAAAAGGGGGGAAATGGATCTGGCGATGTCATATCGATGTATCGAATCCCGCGCAGGACGTGTTCGAGCCCCTTATGAGGCACTGCAAAAAATACGATGCCTCCGTCTTCTCGGTAGCCAAGTTTACAAAGGCCATGGGACACGATGAGTTCATTATCGCACCCTCCATCGATCCGTTGAGCGAAAAAAACAGGGAGCTGACCCGGGAGGAAATGGAGGAGGTGTTGAACAGGTTCCAAATCCCCCCGGACAGGCCCATGGTGCTGCAGGTGTCGCGCTTCGACCGGTTCAAGGACCCCATCGGCGTCATTGAAGCATACCGTATCGTGAAGAAATACAACGACTGCATTCTCGTCCTTGCCGGAAGTCCGGCGACGGATGATCCTGAAGGGGAGATTGTCCTGAACGAGGTGAAACAGTACGTCGCCGACGATCCCGATATCTACATTCTCCTGCTGCCCCCTTTCAGCGATAAGGAAATCAACGCCCTGCAGCGGTCTGCCACCGTAGTGCTGCAGAAATCGCTGAAAGAAGGGTTCGGACTCACCGTCTCGGAGGTGATGTGGAAGGGCAAACCGATCATCGGGGGAGCGGTGGGGGGAATCCCTCTCCAGATCGTGCACGGAATCACCGGGTTTCTCGTGCATTCGGTGGAAGGAGCCGCGTTCAGGATACGCCAGTTCCTCAACAACCCCGATATGGTGAGGCGAATGGGAGAGAGGGGGCGGGAGCATGTGCGGGCGAACTTCCTCATTACGCGACAGACGAAGGATTACCTGTCGGTATGGTATACGCTGGAACAGGGAGGAAAAGATATCATCGAATTGCTTTAGAGTACCGGTGCCGGGGCGGACATTCGGTTACAAGAGGAGCCGGAATGAGGGAGGTGCGCCATCGAGAAGCAGGATCATGAGGGGGCCAGGATACCGCTTTCCACCTACCGGCTCCAGTTTAACTACCGATTCACTTTCAGGGATGCCGTCGGGATTATCCCCTACCTCCATGATCTTGGAATAAGTGATGTCTATGCATCTCCCTATTTCAAGGCGCAGCCCGGAAGCCTGCACGGATACGATATCGTCGATCCGAGGGAGCTGAATCCCGAAATCGGAAGTATGGACGACTATGAAGAGATGGTTCGCCTCTTGCAACGGTATGGAATGGGACAGGTGCTCGATATTGTACCGAATCACATGTGTATTACCAGCGAGCAGAACGTCTGGTGGGGGGACGTTCTGGAAAACGGGCCCGGCTCTCTTTTCGCGGGCTTCTTCGATGTGGACTGGAATCCTGTCAAAAAAGAGCTCAGGAACAAGATGCTGCTGCCGTTTCTCGGGGACCAGTACGGAAAAGTCCTGGAAAGACAGGATCTGAAACTGGTTTTTGAGACAGGGAGGTTCTTTGTGCTCTATTTCGAGCACCGGTTTCCCCTTGCCCCGAAATCCTATGGCATGGTGCTCGAATACCGCATTGAGGAACTCAAAAAAAGGCTCCCCGAGGAGGACCCCCACTTTGTCGAGTTCCTGAGCATCCTCACCGCGCTCGGCCATCTCCCCCATTTTACGGAACTGGAAAACGAAAAGGTGGAGGAGCGATACCGGGAGAAGGAGATCATAAAAAAGCGTCTTTGGAGTCTTTGTACGGAAAGCAGGAAGGTCCGGGAGTTCATTGAGGAAAATGTGCGCCTGTTCAACGGAGTGCGGGGAGAACCGAAGAGTTTCGACCTGCTGGATGCCCTCCTCGCCGAGCAGCCCTACCGCCTGTCGCACTGGCGTGTCGCCATGGACGAGATCAATTACCGGAGGTTCTTCGATATAAACCAGATTGCCGCAATCAGAATGGAGAACCCCCTTACCTTCAGGGAGACGCATGCCTTTGTCTTTTCGCTCATACGGGAGGGGAAGGTGACCGGCCTCCGGGTCGATCATCCCGACGGTCTCCTCGATCCCGCGGACTATTTCCGCCGCCTGCAGAGAGGATGCTTCCTGAGCCTGCTCGCCGAGGATCCCTTTGCCGAAAACGCGGAGTCCGAGGATGAACCGGAGGTCCTGCGGAGATACAGGGAGAAAGTCGAGGGGAATCCCCGTTTCAAGCCGTTCTATATTGTCGGGGAAAAGATCCTGACCAAAGGCGAGAGGATGCCGGAGGACTGGCCCATTTTCAGCACGACGGGGTACGTTTTCATGAATTCGGTCAACGGCATCTTCGTCGATACGGCGAATGGAAAGACGATGGACGATATCTATGCGAAATTTACCAAGATCAGGACGGCTTTTCAGGATGTGGTCTACGAAAAGAAAAAGCTGATCATGCAGGTAGCTATGGCGAGCGAAGTCAACACTCTCGGCCATTACCTCAGCTCCCTTGCGGGCAGGGACAGGCATACGCGGGATTTCACGCTCAACAGCCTCACCGCGGCCATTGTGGAAGTCATCGCGTTTTTCCCCGTGTACCGGACCTACAGCAACGGCTCCGGGGTGAACGATACGGACCGCAAGTATATAGAGCTTTCCATTGCAAAGGCGAAAAGAAAGAACCCCGCCACCAGCGCATTCATCTATGACTTCCTCCGGGACGTCCTCCTGCTCAAGTATCCTCCCGATGCCGATGCCCTGCTGAAAAGGGACTGGCTGAGCTTCGTGATGAAATTTCAGCAGATCACCGGTCCTGTTATGGCAAAGGGGCTGGAGGATACCGCCTTTTATGTATACAACCGCCTCGTCTCCCTCAACGAGGTGGGAGGGAGCCCCGACAGGTTCGGCACACCCCTGGAGACCTTTCACGGCCAGAACATCGAAAGAAGTAAGTTCTGGCCCCATGCCCTGGTTGCGACTTCCACCCATGATGCAAAGCGGAGTGAGGACATACGGGCGAGGATCAACGTGCTTTCGGAAATCCCCGATGAGTGGAGGAGCCGGCTGGTAAAGTGGAAGCGCTTCAATAAGAGGGAAAAAGCGCATGTAGAGGGCCGGGCGGTTCCCGAGCCTAATGAGGAATACCTCTTTTACCAGACCCTTCTGGGAGCGTGGCCGCTCACCCTGTCCGGCGGGGCGGACTATGAGAATTTCAAGGGCAGGATCAAGGAATATATGATCAAAGCGCTGCGGGAGGCCAAAGTCACTACGAGCTGGATAAACCAGAACACGGCCTATGAGGAGGCATTCCTCTCTTTTGTCGGGGAGGTTATGAGGAATTCCCCGGATAATCACTTTCTCCGTGACTTCCTGGAGTTCCAGGAGGGAATTGCGGAATACGGTATGCTGAATTCCCTCTCCCAGGTTCTCCTTAAGATTACTTCCCCGGGTGTCCCCGACTTTTACCAGGGAACCGATATGTGGGATCTCAGCCTCGTGGACCCGGACAACCGGAGGCCGGTGGAGTATACTACAAGAATTGCCGCTCTCTCGGAAATCAGGAGACGCGAAAGCGAAGGGTCTCTTGCGGATCTCGCGGGGGAGTTGCTCCGTACGAAAAGGGACGGAAAGGTGAAGCTGTTTCTGATGTACAAGGCGTTGAACTACCGCAGGGACGCCAGGAACCTCTTCGAAGAAGGAGACTATACCGCCCTGGAGGCGGGAGGGCGGAGGACGTACCATGTATGCGCATTTATGAGGAGGTGGGAAGAGTCCGCCGTGCTGGTTGCGGCACCCCGTTTCTTTACCCGGCTTATGCGGGGGCCGGAAGACCTGCCCCTGGGCAGGGAGGTATGGGATGATTCATTCATTGCGCTGCCCTCCGGGAGTGAGGGACAGCGCTACCGTAATATATTCACCGGGGAGACGGTTCCGGTACGGGGGGAAGGAGGGATGCCCTTCCTGTACCTCCATGAAGTGTTCAGCCATTTCCCCGCTGCCCTTATGGAAAGGAGCATATAATGGCGCATCCGTCCATACTCGCTTTCGTGTTGGCAGGGGGAAAGGGAGAAAGGCTCTTCCCCCTTACTGCATTCCGTTCGAAGCCCTCGGTTCCCTTCGGCGGACGATACAGAATTGCCGATTTCGTGCTGAGCAATCTCATCAATTCCCGCATTTACTCCATCTATCTCCTGGTGCAGTACAAGTCCCAGTCCCTCATCGAACATGTTCGCCAGAACTGGGTGCTCTCCCCGGTCATCGGGAGCCATTTTGTGACCGTGGTGCCGCCCCAGATGCGCATGGGGCCCGAGTGGTTCCAGGGTACCGCCGATGCGGTATTCCAGAACATCAACCTGATACGGGAGCACAACCCCCATCTCGTCGTTGTGTTCGGCGCCGATCATATTTACCGCATGGATATCAGGCAGATGGTGGATTTTCACCTCGAAAGAGACGCCTATGTAAGCGTGGCCGCCCGCCCTGTTCCCCTGTCCCAGGCCTCTTCCTTCGGGGTGATTATCTCTGATGGAGAAAAGCGGATTGTGGGATTCCAGGAGAAACCGAAAAATCCCACTCCCCTGCCGGGCGACCCGCAGCGGGCCTATGTTTCAATGGGGAACTATATCTTCAACCGGGAGGTACTGCTGGATTCCCTGGCGAAGGCGCAGCGGAAGAAACAGCATGATTTCGGGGCCCATGTCATTCCCGACCTGGTGGAGACGGGAAAGGTCTTCGCGTACGACTTCTCCACGAATTGCATCTCCGGTACGATGCCCCACGAGGAAACGGGGTACTGGAGAGATGTGGGTACCATCAAGGCCTTTTACGACGCGCACATGGATATGCTGGGGGAGTCTCCCGTCTTTCAGGTGCACAACAGGTCCTGGCCCATTCATCCCTCTGTCTACGAGGGACCTGCAACGAGCATCATGAACGGCGATATCAGGAAGAGTATCATCTCGGACGGGGTCATTATCCATAAGGCAAAGATCCGCAACTCCGTCATCCGCAGCGGGGTAGTGATCGAGAGCAACGTCAGCATAGAGGACTGCATTATCATGGATGACGTGGTGATACGGAAGGGCAGCCGGCTCAGGAGGGTGATCGTGGATAAGCTGAATGTTATCAGGGAAAACGAGGAACTGGGCTTCAACCTGGAAAAGAACCATTTCCAGTGCCATATCGACTCCTCGGGAATCGCCGTGGTCCCGAAGGGCGGAATGATGGTAAAACAGCCGAAAAGGTAGGGAGGATGACGGGGGAGAGGAGACAAAAGCGTACTTTTTTATGAAAAGCGTTACGCTCAGGAAGGAGATACAGGAACGTATTTCACAGATACGGAGGTGTGATATTGTCATCGGCATCCCGAGCTATAACAACGCACGTACTATCGGACACGTGATACGTGCGGTGCAGATAGGCCTTGCAAAGTACTTTCCCGACAGGAAGGCGGTTCTCGTCAACTCCGACGGCGGCTCAACGGACGGCACCATCGATGTGGTCCATCGCACCACTATCGAGGATTCCATTCTTCTGTTCCATCGGGTCGAGCCTGTTATGAAGATCTCCACTCCGTACCATGGCATTCCGGGAAAAGGAAGTGCATTCAGGACGATTTTTGAGATAGCCGCCTCTCTCCGGGCGGGGGCGTGTGCGGTGATGGATTCGGACTTGAGGAGCATCACCCCCGAATGGATCGAGCTTTTGCTGAAGCCGGTGCTGGAAGGGGGCTTCGATTATGTCGCCCCCCTTTACCACCGGCACAAGTACGACGGCACCATTACGAACAGTATCGTGTATCCCCTCACCAGTGCCCTGTACGGGAAGCGGATACGCCAGCCCATAGGCGGGGATTTCGGCCTTTCGGGGAGGATTGCGCGCTACTATCTGACCAAGGATGTGTGGGAGACGGATGTGGCGCGGTACGGCATCGATATCTGGATGACCACTACCGCCGTTGCCAACCGGTTCAGAGTATGCCAGGCCTTCCTGGGAGCGAAGATCCATGATCCGAAGGATCCCGGCTCCGACCTCAGTGCAATGCTGTACCAGGTGGTGGGGGCGACCTTTGACCTGATGGAGGAGTACGCCGATGTATGGAAAGGGATTCTCTCATCGGAGCCGGTGCCGACTTTCGGATTTCAATATGCGGTGGGCCTTGAGCCGGTAGCGGTGAATCTGGAAAGGATGATGGATAAGTTCAGACTCGGAGTAGGTGAGTTGATGGGCATATGGAAGGATGTCCTGCATGAGGAAACACTACGCTTCCTCTCCCTGGCCGTAAGTGCCCCCCGTGAGGAGTTCCACATCCCTGATGAAGTGTGGGTGGATATTATTTACCGTTTCGCCCTTGCCGCACACCGGAAGGTGATCAATAAGGAGCATCTCCTCAAGTCTCTCACTCCCCTTTACATCGGGAAGACCGCATCCTTTGTTCTTGAGACACGGGAAAGCGATATGGCGGAAGTGGAGGTGAGGATCGAAAGGCTGTGTTCCGTTTTTGAAGCCAAGAAAGCTTTTCTCATCGGGGAGTGGGAATGAAGAGAAACAAAAGAGCTGGGAGGACAATAAGCGGGCGCGAAAGAGGAAGACGTCATGCAGTGGTGACGGGAACAGGCGTGTACGCGGGGAATACGGAGGGTACTTCCTCACCCGTCAGGTACGGATATGTTTCCCGCCGGTAACAGGAGGCACTGATGAGGGATATAATCGAAAAACTGTTGATTGAGCCGATACGGGCCTTTGGGGAAAGGATTGTCCAGTTTCTTCCCAATCTCTTCTCCGCCCTTTTCATTCTGCTGATCGGGCTGCTTGCCGCCTGGGCCACACGATATCTTCTTGCACGGTTGTTCCGGTTTATGCGGCTGGACAACTTCTCCGAGAGGTCAGGGGTAAACAGGATCATCATGAAGGGGGGGATCCGGGAGCCTTTTTCCGTTATCCTGGCACAGTTTGTCGGCTGCCTGGTGAGCTTCTCCTTTGCGATCATTGCCCTGAACAGTCTCCGTGTGCCGGCGATCGAAATGCTCATTGAGAAGTTTTTCCTTTATTTGCCGAATATCTTTGTCGCTTTTCTTATAATTCTTTTCGGGTATCTCTTCAGCAATTTCCTGGAGAGGGCGGCGCTGATCGCCTCGGTGAATGCGGGATTGAGAACAGCGGGTACCATCGGGAGACTGGTGCGGCTTTTCGTATTCGTCTTCTCTTTTTCCGTAGCCCTCGAGCAGTTGGGGATCGGGAAGGATACCGTAACCATCGCCTTTGCATTGCTTTTCGGAGGCATCGTCCTCGGCCTCTCCCTTGCTTTTGGCCTGGGAGGGAAGGATATCGCAAAATCATACCTTGAAAAGAGGGTGTTCGGAAAGGAGAAGGATGATGACATCGAACATCTGTAAGGGGTGGGCCGGACTTTTTCTCCTGCTTGCCGTGCTGGCAGGAGGAACGAGTGGGAACGGGGCATGGGCGGAGAGCTTTGACGCGCTGCAATCGGTCCTCGGAAGTCCCGATCCCTCCCTCCGGACCGGGGCGATGGAAAAGATCGCCCGGATTGGTGGCGGAGACGCGGTGAAGGCCCTGATCTCGGTCCTGAACGATCAGGAGGAGGACTGGAGGATTCGCATCAGGGCCATGCGACTGCTGGGCGAGATAGGAGATCCCCATGCAGAGGACGCTCTGATGGGGGCACTTAACGAGTATTGCCCTGCCATGAAGTGGAATGCTGCTGCCGCCCTGGGACAGTTCAGCAAGAGTCCCCGGGTAGTGAACGCCCTCATCGATGCCCTTGAGGACCGTAATCTCTATGTAAGGGAAAGGGCGGCTCAGGCACTGGGGGAGATCGGGAATCCGAAAGCTGTTCCCTTTCTCCTCACCGTTCTGCAGGAAAAGAGCTTTGCCCTCAGACTCGCCGCAGTACGGGCTTTGGGAAGACTGGGGAGCCCCGAGGCACTGCCCTCCTTGCAGCAGGTTGCGGAGAACGACCCCGAGTCCTTTATCAGGGAGGAGGCAGTCGCGGCGCTAAGGAAGATTGCGGCTGAGGGGGAGTAGGTCTCCGGATCCGGCTACTGTCTTCCCGGGAGGGCGTCAACCACCCGCTTCCATTCCCGGAATACCTTTTCAAGGCTTTTCCGTGTCTCCTCCCTGTCATTCCGCTTCATTGCCTTCTCCATGAGGGAGGCCTCCTCCCGCAAGAGGTCGGCGCCGATATTTCCCGCAGCTCCTTTGAGGGAGTGGGACAGGCGTTCCACGAGGGAGGTATCGTCCGCCTCCCACGCATTCAGCAGTTCCCTCATCTGGCGGGGAGTGCTTTCCCGGAAGGTATGCCGCACCTCTTCGAGCAGCTCCCGGTCTCCGTTCAGGCGCTCCAACGCGGCCGGGGTATTAAGGACGCCGGGCTCCTCCCTCTCTGAGCTCCCCTCTTTCGTATACGGAGGGAAAGCGCTCTTTGAGGGAGGGAAGCTGAGGAAGCGTTCGATGATCCTGTAAACCTCTTTTATGTTAATGGGTTTTGCGATGTAAGCGTCCATTCCTGCTTCAAGACATTGATCCCGGTATCCCGAAGTGGCATGGGCAGTCATGGCGATGATGGGAATACGGGGGTTGATGACGGGCGAAACCGCACTCCTGATCAGGCGTGCGGCCTCGATGCCGTCCATTTCCGGCATCTGTATGTCCATGAGGATAAGGTCGAAATGCTGTTTTTCCAGGATCTCTATCACCTCCCTGCCCGTGCCGGCGATAGTGACGGAGTATCCCCTTCTCTCCAGAAGGGAAGCCACCAGCTTCTGGTTGACCGCGTTATCTTCGGCGAGGAGCACTCTGGCAGACACTTTTTCCCCTTCCCGGGAGGCTCCCGGAAGAGGACCCTCTTCCCTGTCTTTTTCAAAAGGCTCCGCCATACCGGGGGAAACGCCCGTGCCGTTCCCGGTATTCACCCTGTCGAATTCAGCGGTAAAGAAAAAGGTGCTTCCCTCTCCCATCCTGCTTTCCACCCATATCTTTCCTTTCATCAGATGGACGAGCTGGCGGGATATGGCGAGACCAAGGCCGGCGCCGCCGTATTTCCTGGTGATGGAGCTGTCTCCCTGGGTAAAGCTATCGAAAATGCTTTCGAGCTTGTCGCCGGGTATGCCGATCCCGGAATCCCTTATTGAAAAGAGCAGTCTGGCGGGGGAAGGGGGGGAGTTCCCTTTTTCGACATCGACTCCAATGCGGATTTCTCCCTCCCGGGTGAATTTTACGGCATTCCACACCAGGTTGATAAGGATCTGACGGAGACGCTTCGGATCTCCCTGCAGGAGGAGAGGCACGGAAGGCAGGATAACGGTGCGTACATCGATGCCCTTTTGCTTCGCATGGACCCCCAGGGATGAAATAACCGATTGAACTATCGAAGGAAGTTCGAATTCTGTCCTCTCGAGACACATCTTGCCCGCCTCGATCTTCGACAGGTCCAGGATACTGTTTATCACATCGAGAAGGGAGTGGGAGGACTGTTTTACCATCTCGAGGAACTCTCTCTGTTCACGCGTCAATTCCGTATCGAGGGCAAGCTCTGTCAATCCGATGATCCCGTTCAGGGGGGTCCTGATTTCGTGGCTGACGTTCGCCAGAAACTCGGTTTTCGCCCTGTTCGCTCCCTCTGCTTCCTCTTTTGCGCTGCGGAGGGCCTCCTCATAGGCTTTCCGTTCCGTGATGTTCCTCGCTACGTGGACTACCTGGATCACTTTCCCCTCGGAGTCACGTATGGGGGAAGTGGAGACCTCTACATGGAATTTCTTCCCGTCTTTCCCGTAGTGGACATGTTCGGAGACCGCGTGCCTGCCCGTTCGTACGGTCTCTGAAAGGGGACAGAGGAGCTCAGGGGCGGAACAGGGTTCGGTACGACGGTGGGTGATCTCATAGCATTTTCTCAACAGGACGCTGTGCTCCTCTTTTCCCACCTCTTCCAGGAAGACGTTGTTTACCCCAACGATCCTGAAACTGTTGACATCGATGATGGAGATGGCATCGCTCATGCTGTTCAGGACGGTCTTTGAAAACTCGTGGGAGCGTTTCAGGGCAAGCTCGGCGCGTTTTCGGTCAGTGATGTCATGGATGATGGCATAGAGGTATTGTCTGCCTTTTATCCGTATGGGACCGCTGGCGACCTCCACGTCCCGTATCTCTCCCCCCGCGACCCGGTGACGGGAGTGAGAGGGAAAGTGGGGGCGGTTTTCAATTACTGCCCTTCGCATCTCCCGGGAAATCTCGTCCTCCGTCAGGGTGCTGATCCGGGTGAGCCGCATCGATGTCAGTTCGTCGATAGAATAGCCGTAGAAAGAGCTGGCCGCGGGATTGGCGTCGATGATATTCCCCTGCTCCGGATCGATGAAAAGCATCGGGGCATGGTTGTTTCTGAAAAGACTGCTGTAGCGCTCCTCGCTTTCCTGAAGCGCCCGTTTCACCGAATCCTCGAGCATCCGGGTATAGTCCCTCTCCTGTTGCTGGAGGGCGGCATAGCGCATCGCCTTCTCTATGGAGTGCAACATCTGCGCGGGGCTGTATGGCTTGCGGAGCAGATCGAAGGCCCCCTTCCTGAGCGCCTCAACGGTTATATCGATTTCGGCATGGCCCGTCATAAGGATGACCGGAACATCCGGATAGAGAAGGTGTATCCTTTCGAGGAGCTCAATCCCCGAGATGCGGGGCATTCTGACGTCCGTCATCACGACATCTATCTTTTCGCTCTGAAGGTGGTGCAGGGCATCTGAGGAAGTGTCGGAAGCAATAACGGTATAGCCATGATCGCGCAGCAGTGAAGCGGCCGACTCGAGGATGAACCGCTCATCATCGACAAGAAGCAGGGTTCCGTTTTTTTTTCGGCTCATTTTCCGCGTGTTCCTCTCCGGGGCGGGATGCTCTATTAAAAAACGAAAAGGGTGCGGAAAGCAACAGGCTTCACGGAGATCATCCCGCATATCCCGGGAAGAGCACTGCTACGAGCATTCCCTCAGGGCGGTCCCTGCCAGCGCTCCCAGGGAGAGCACCTTGTCCACCGCATTCCGCTTGATGGCCTCCTTGGGCATTCCGAATACCACGCAGGACTCCTCGTCCTGTGCAAGGGTGACCGCACCCGCCTGCTTCATTTCGAGAAGGCCCCGGGCGCCGTCATCTCCCATTCCGGTCATGATGACCCCCACCGCATTCTTGCCCGCATACTGGGCTGCGGAGCGGAAGAGCACGTCCACGGAAGGGCGGTGGCGGCTCACCAGCGGTCCGTCCTTTGTCTCCACATAGTAGCGCGCACCGCTCCTCTTCAGCAGCATATGGCGATTGCCGGGGGCGATCAGTGCTCTCCCCCGGATCACTGAATCATTGTTTTCCGCCTCTTTGACGGATATCCTGCAGATGCCGTCGAGACGCCGGGCAAAGGCGGCAGTGAAGTGTTCGGGCATGTGCTGCACTATGACGATTCCCGGGGCATCGGGGGGCATTTCCTCGAGAAATATCCGGAGCGCTTCCGTTCCCCCGGTGGAGGCCCCCACCACGATGACCTTCTCGGTGGTTTGTATCATCGCCTTGGCGGCTGCTTTGGCGATAACGGCGTCTGCCGTAAGCTTCGGGGCTACTTCACGGGGGCGCTCGAAGACACGCTTTACCCGTGCTTGAGCCGCCGCTTTTACGGCATCGCAGATACGCATCCGTGATTCCTCGAGGAACTGTTTTGTCCCGAGGCGGGGTTTCTGGATGATTTCCACCGCGCCGCATTCGAGGGCTTTCAGTGCCGTTTCCGAGCCTTCAACGGCAAGGGAGGAGCACATGACTACAGGGATGGGATGCTGGCTCATGATCTTCTGCAGGAAAGTGATCCCGTCCATCCTCGGCATTTCCACATCAAGGGTGATGACATCGGGAATCTCATGGCGGATCTTCTCGGCTGCCGCATACGGGTCGGAGGCGGTACCCATGATCTCGATCTCCCGGTCGGAGGAGAGGACGTCCGCCATTGTCTGGCGCACTACCGCGGAGTCGTCTACGATGAGAACCCTGATCTTTTTTTCCCCGGCCATCTCTAGCGCGGCTTCCTGTATATGGTGGGGGATGTCTGTACGAGGGGTACATCGAGCCCGTTTAGGGTCTCGGAATGGCCCAGGAAAAGATATCCCCCGGGGACCAGATGACGGCAGAAACGGTTCAGGACCGCCTCCTGTGTTTCTTTGTCGAAATAGATAAGCACGTTCCGGCAGAAGACGATATCCACAAGCTCGCGCATACCGAAATCTCCCTCCATGAAGTTCAGCCTGCGGAAGAGTACCCTCTCCCTCAGTTCCGGTACGATCCTTACCAGGTCCCTGCTCCTGTCCCTGCTCCGCAGCAGGTACCTTTTCCGCAGCTCCTGGGGGATCGGCTGTATCCTGTCCTCGCTGTAGATACCCCTTTGTGCGGCTTCCAGCACCCGGGTGGAAATGTCCGTGGCGAGTATGAAGAAGGAGAAACCGGATACCTCCCTTCGCGCGAATTCGCTCAGGACCATGGAAAGGGTATACGGCTCCTCTCCCGTGGAGCATCCTGCGCTCCATACCGACAGGGGTTTCCTTACTCCCGCACCGTGCAGCCGGATGAGCGCCGGCAGGACAGTGCCGGTAAGGTAGGTGAAATGGGCCGGCTCCCTGAAAAAGTCGGTCTTGTTCGTAGTGACTACGTCGATCATGTGCACCAGTTCGATATCGATACCGCGGGGACTGAAGAGAAAATCGCAGTATTCGGAAAAGGTGCTCATTCCCAGTGCGCGCAACCTCTTCTGGAGTCTCGCCTCGAGCATGACCTTTTTTACGGAAGGCATTTTAATGCCGCACTCGGTATGGATGAATTCGCTCAACCGGTGGAACTCTTTATCGGAAATGGTCACCGCGGCCCGCACCGCTGCCTGTACCGGATGGCCAGCATTTTCTTTTTTCATAATGTGAATAAGGCACGGTCAGGGGAGACGTCCTGTTTTCAGCCCGCACCCCCGTGTCCTCCTTTTCAGAATCTCTCAAACTCGGCATCCACGGCGTCTCTCTTGCCCTCACCCCTATCCAGGAAGACCCCGCTACCGCCGTCATCCCGGCCGATCCCGGGCTGGTCCGGGACAAGAGCCGGGATCCAGTCCTTCTTCATGTGTGCAATACGGGCGGCCTTCATGACCGGGGCCTGTACCGGCCGGGGTTGATTGTTTCTTCCAAATCCGCCATGTTGTCGGCAAGGGTGCTGCGTACATTGTTGACCTTTACAATGCGCTCGAGGTTCTCCTGTATAGCACCCATGTTACTGATAGCGACAAAAATAAGGATGATCATAAAAACAAGCACGACGCCGAACCCCAACCCCAGTTTCATTCCAACCTTCATGTTTTTCAATATTGCTATCCCCCTTGTGTGCGCCCCCGCTTCTCCTTCCCCCGTAACGGTTACTCTTCTGCAGCAGGTATGTCTTCCCCCATGCCTTGAACTACGGAGAGCTCATCGGCGGAGAATACCTTGTCAATATCCAGGATGATGATGAAGGTATCCTCTCTTTTCCCCATTCCCTTGATGAATTCGGTCTTCAGGCGTGTTCCGATCCGCGGGGGAGGCTCGATCTGTCCCGGTTCCAGCTCGATGACCTCCTGCACGGAGTCGGCAAGGGCTCCCAGAACAGTCGTATCCCCCTCCAAAGAGATCTCCACGATGATGATACAGGTGTTGACCGTCTTCTCCGTCCTTGTCATGCCGAACTTCAGACGCATGTCCACCACCGGCACCACGCTGCCCCTCAGGTTGATCACCCCCCGCATGAAATCGGGAGTGCGGGGCACCTTGGTGATAGTGGTAAAGTCCAGCACCTCCCGGACCTTCGCGATATCCAGGGCGAAGACCTCCTCTTCAAGCTTGAACGTCAGGTACTGTGTCGCTTCCATGGTTTCCGCTCCGCTCATTGTGTCCTCCTTTTCTGCAACAACCGCCTTCCTAATACCTCTCGAATTCGCCGTCGTGCTCGTCTCCGACACCGGCCCCGCCCAGATCAAGGGCCACTCCGGAGGGCCTCCTTTCCCGTGCAGGAGACGGCTCCTTTGCCCCAGCGCCCCGGGCGGCATGCGCAAGAGCCGGCCTCCCGGAGGCCACAGGCATGGTCTTTCGCGTTCTCGCAGGCAGGACCTTCCGGGCCGGCACGCCGATGCCCTCCCCCCTGTCTCCCACGTTGAAGAACCCGATGGAGCCCTGCAGCTGTTCTGCCTGGCTGGAGAGCTCCTCTGCCGTGGAGGCCATCTCCTCGGAGGCAGAGGCGTTCTGCTGCACCACCTGGTCCAGCTGCTGGATCGCCTTGTTGATCTGCTCCGCCCCCGCATCCTGCTCCCGGCTCGCTGCCGAGATCTCCTGCACCAGTTCCGCCGTCTTCTGAATGTCGGGGACCAGCTTTGCCAGCATCTCCCCCGCCCTCTCGGCCACCTGCACACTGCTTGAGGACAGCTGGCTGATCTCCCCTGCCGCCGTCTGGCTCCGCTCCGCCAGTTTCCTCACCTCAGAGGCTACCACCGCAAACCCCTTGCCGTGCTCCCCCGCCCTCGCCGCCTCAATTGCTGCATTCAGAGCCAGAAGGTTCGTCTGCCGTGCTATCTCCTCGATGATCGAGATCTTGTCCGCTATCTCCTTCATCGCCGTCACGGTCTCTCGCACTGCCTCTCCCCCCTCCTTTGCGTCTGCCGCCGACTTCAGGGCGATCTTCTCGGTCTGCTGCGCATTGTCCGCACTCTGCCGGATGTTCGCCGACATCTGCTCCATGGAGGAGGACACCTCTTCGATAGAGGCCGCCTGCTCCGTCGCCCCCTGGCTCATCTGCTGGGAGCTGCTGCTCAGCTGCTGGCTCCCCGACGCCACGTTCCCCGATGCCCCCGCCACCTCCGAAACTACTTCCTTCAGCTTCCCTACCATGTTCCGCATGGCCAGGAGCAACTGCCCCGTCTCATCTCTGCTCGTCACGTCTATGGATGCCGTCAGATCCCCCGCCGCAAGTTTATTCATAACCCGGACTCCTTCGTTCAAGGGGACAGTGACGCTCCGGATTATCCACAGTGCAATGATACCCGATAGCAACAGACCCCCGACGATGCTGCCGACAACGATATTCCGCGTCAGGGAGTAGGCGGCATCGGCCTGGTCCTTCTCCTGCTTCGCGACGTCTATCTGGAGCTTCAGGAGACTCTCGGAGCCTCCTTTTGCATTATTGAACAGCGGTACGATGGATTTCACCGTGTGGAGATTGGCTTCACTGAAGCTCTTGTCTTTTAACAAGGCAACGGCCGGCTTTATGCCGTCATGGATGAATTTCATCCTGTCTTCAAGGTACTTCTCCGCCAGTTTCTTCTCTTCCGGCGTCAGAGTGGTGGCCATGTATTGCTCCCACACCTTGGAGATTCTTCCGATATTCGCTTCGACTTTATCAAGATGCATGGTGATGGGGTGATCCGCCTCGTGCACTTTGCTCACCTCGAGTTTCGGATCGTGAAACTGGGCGAGGAGCAACTGTTGTATGTTTTCCAGCATCAGCTCATTGATCTCCGCAAGCTGTCCCGTGGGGACCAACCTGTCGTTATAGACGGTTTCCAGACCGCTATCCGTCTGCTTCATGCCCCTGAGCCCCAGTATTCCTATAATAATGAGGAGAGCAGCCATAATACCTGCCAGCAGGTACAATCTCACACCGATCTTCATATTATTCAGCATCTTATCCCTCCCTGCCTGCCGGGGCTGTGTTGATTTCATGAGGTTTCCCGTCCCTCATGCCGATCGTGGCTGCGTTGCCGATACCGATGAGCGCTGCAAGAAGAAATCCCGAGACGAGTCTGGTGCTGCTACTAAGATTGCAATACCACTGCATAGAGCCCTCCTTGGTTTTTGTCCTGTAAAGGCGGTTTTGTATTCCCCCTTAGGAAACCCCCTTTTTAAACCTTCATCTCCTCCCTTTCCACCGATTTGACGAGATGCGGTACATCGATGATGAGGGCGACCGTCCCATCCCCCAAAATGGTGGCGCCCGATATTCCCTCCACTTCCCGGTACAGCTTTCCCAGCGACTTGATGACTGCCTGCACTTCGCCGTGAAGGGTGTCCACTACAAGCCCCGTTTTACGGCCGGCATACTGAACGACAACGATATTCTCATAACGCGAAACCGCAGCTTTTTCATGGAAGATCTCCCTGAGCCGCACGTAGGAAAGCACCTCTCCCCTGAGGTTGATGTAATGGCGCCTGCTCGATGCCCTGCGGTCCGTCTCCGCAAGCTCCATGCACTCCACTACCATATCGAGGGGAACGACATAGAAGGAGGTGCCCACCCTTACGAGGAACCCGTCGATGATCGCGAGAGTGAGGGGAAGTCTGATCAGGACCGCGGTCCCCGCCGCCTCTCTGCTCTCCACCTCAACGGACCCCCGGAGTGCCTCGATATTCTTTCTGACCACATCCATCCCTACTCCGCGCCCGGACAGCCTGGTCACCTGGTCCGCGGTGGAGAACCCCGCTTCGAAGATGAACCGGAACACCTCCCTGTCGGAAAGGTTCTGGTTGGGTGCTGCAATCCCCCTCTCGACGGCCTTCCTCAGGATCTTCTCCCTGTTCAGCCCGTTTCCATCATCGCTTACCTCGATGACGATGCTTCCCGCGTCATGATAGGCATTCAACCGGATGGTCCCCTTCGGGGATTTTCCCCTCGCAGAGCGGACTTCCGGCTTTTCGATGCCGTGATCCGCGGAGTTCCGCACCAGGTGCATGAGGGGGTCTCCGATCCTCTCCACAACGTTTTTATCGAGCTCCGTATCGCCGCCGCTTATCACCAATTCGATATCTTTCCCTGACTCCCGGTTGATATCGCGTATTACCCGGTGAAAGCGGTTGAAGGTATCCCCGATGGGCACCATGCGTACTTTCATGGCCCTGTCCCTGATCTCCTCGATGAGCCGGGATATGACCGATGCGGACTCGCTCAGATCCGCATCGTGGAGCCTTTGTGCCTGCTGATTGATATTGGCCCCGGCGATGACCAGCTCTCCCACGAGATTGATGAGATGATCCAGCTTACCCGTATCGATACGGATGGTCTGCCCCTCCTGCGCCTTATGTTCCAACGATTTCTTCTGCTTCTCGACAGCCGCATCGACCACCGGCTGGTGGACGACTCCTTCCTGCACCAGGATTTCTCCGATATGCGGTTTCTGTTCCGCTCCCCGCTCTTCCGCGATGGATTGCACCCGGAGTGCCTCCTCCAGTTCCGATCTCGTCAGGGCTCCGCCTTTGATGAGCAGCTCTCCCAGCAGCATCGGGTCTTCGGGCAGGTCTTGTATAAGGCGGATGTATTCCCCGGTCTTGCTGTGGGGAGGGAGTATGCTGATGGTGCACTCCTCCTGTACGAATTCGAATACGTCCTCGATCGCCTTCTTGTCGAAATCGCTTTTGAAGTCAATTTCAAAGCCAAGGTAACAGCTTTCGGGGTCCATTTCCGCTGTAGGGGGAATCCCCTCGATGAGAGTGGTAAGGCAGACGATTTCTCCGAGACGGGAAAGATAGGTGATGAAGGAGAGGGGGTCCATTCCGTCGCGGAGAACGTTGGGTCCGAACCGCAGGGAGATATGCCAGTTCTGGGAGGTTCCCGGGTTGCAGGCGGCAGTGTCATCCCCGGGAGCGGCTCCTGCATTGTCTCTTCCGGGGTGCTCCTCCGGAGCTGCGGCCTGTGTCCCTGTGGTCTCTGAAAGGTGCACCGCCTCCCGCTTCAGGTACGCCTGCACCTGTGCGGAGAGACCCTCTCCCGCACTGTATGCCTCACGGTTCCCCCCGGCGGGGTCACCGGAGGCGGCACCATCCACCAGGCAGACAATGTGGTCGCGGCACTTCAAAAGGAGCTCGATCAGATCGCCGGTGACGGAAACCTCTCCCTGGCGCACCCGTTCCAACAGGCTTTCGACTCCATGGGTGAACCTTTCCACAGCGTCTATCCCGACAATACCTGCGGAGCCCTTTATAGTGTGGGCAGCACGGAAGAGGGCGTTGATTGCGTCGCTGTCGCGGGGGGATGCTTCCAGGCTGAGCAGAGCATTCTCCATATCCTGAAGCAGTTCACGGGACTCTATGATAAACGTCTGTCTGATACCATCCTGCTCCAAATCCATGGGCAACTCCTTATAGGCCGAAAAAATCTTTCATTGCGTACAGGTCCAGCACCGCTTCCACTGCCGGACTGACGGATGCGATTCTGAAGCCCTTTCCCGTTACCTGCGCCTCTCTTTTGATGAGGACCAGCAACTGGAATCCCGAAGTATCCATTTCTCCTACCCGGGAAAGATCGAGAAGGAGCCCGGGAACGCTATCCAGGCTGTCGAGTAAGAGCTTCTTCAGTGCGGCGGCATTGAGAATTGTCATGTCATTCTCTATGCATACCATACGGGCACCGTCCCGTTTTTCCGTACCAGCTGCCATGAAGATACCTCCTTTCCAAATCCGGGAACCTGAGGGGCAGCCTCTTCCGGGATTGCCCGCCTGCCGCTCTTCTCCGGTGGTAAAGCGCGGGTTAGGGCAGGATCAGTTTCGCCACAGCTTCGAGCATCTGTTCGGGCTTGAAGGGCTTGACGACCCACGCCTTTGCGCCCGCGGCCCTGCCTTCCTGTTTCTTGGCTTCCTGTGATTCGGTGGTGAGCATGATAATAGGGGTGAAGCGATAGTTCGCCTGCTGTTTCACCGCTTTGAGAAAAGAGATCCCGTCCATATTCGGCATATTGACGTCACAGATCATCAAATGAATCTTCTGCCCGGTCAGCTTGCCGAGGGCGTCTTTCCCATCGGAGGCCTCGATCACCTCGTATCCCGCCTTCTTGAGGGTAATTCCGACCACCTGCCGCACAGAAGCGGAGTCGTCGATCACCAGTATCGTTTTTGCCATGTTTCTTTTCCTCCCTGATGCATCTTTCCCTTACGTCTCAGAAAAACTCTACCCCTCCTCCCCCGGAGGTGCCTTTTTTCCCCTTTTCCGCTGCGTCCCCGCCATGGATGCCGCTCACTTCATGGTGAATATAGCGCTGTTTTTCCATAACATAGAACGTAAAGACATCATCGATGCTGAAATCGGGGATGGTACAGTGGGGACCGCAGCATTCCGGCCTTTGGATGCAGTCCGAAAGCTGCCGGATATAATCACTCGTGTGGTGCAGCGTCCGGGAAACGTGTTCGATCTGCTGGCGGGTGATGTCCTGGAACTGTATGTTTGCCAGCAACTCCAGGACCTGCCGCGATACCTCACCGGAACTGATTTCCACCTGTTCAAGAATACTTCCATTGAGTTTATCCAGCTGCTTATAGCTCCATTGCAGGGCAGTAAGCTGGGATTCGAGGAACTCGAGAAGCTCCGTTTCCTTCTTGTGGGTCAACTGATTCAGCTTATCGGCGAAACTCGTTTTCACTCCCGTAGCCATGGCGATAATTGCTTCCCCGATCTGGTTCGCGGCCTGTTCGGATTGATGGGAGAGTTTCCTCACCTCATCGGCAACCACGGCAAAACCCCGCCCCTGCTCCCCGGCCCGGGCCGCCTCGATGGCCGCGTTCAGGGCAAGGAGGTTCGTTTTATCACTGATATCCTTGAGCAGTTCCACCAGTTTTGTCATGGAGCCCGCTCTCTCGGTCAGGTCGTGAACGATCTTGAAGTCCTTGTCCAGATCGACCATGCGCTTGTCGATATACTGCCGGAGAATGGAGATGGCCTGCTCGTTCTCCTCCAGCGTTCCATGAGAATGACGCGCAAGCTCCTCGCTCCTGCTGCGCAGGGCGGCAAGAGTTTCCGTCAGAGAGGTCATGATCCACCCCTTGCGCCTGTTCGATGATCCGGTGAGCCGCTTCATCGGTCTCCCGCACCACATCTTCCAGGTGCTTCCCGATGAGCGTGTTCATTTCCTGCTGTGAGCCGAAATACGAGGACAGTTTATGGAGGCGTCTTTTGAACTGTCCGTCGTCGGACAGGTACGTCTCCATGATCTCCTTTTCCCGTTCCGCAATCGCGGCAAGGGGCTTTCCCGACCACT
Organism: Nitrospira sp.; assembly: GCA_002634385.1. Lineage (GTDB taxonomy): Bacteria > Nitrospirota > Thermodesulfovibrionia > Thermodesulfovibrionales > Dissulfurispiraceae > Nitrobium > Nitrobium versatile. The sequence continues at coordinate 92,956 of NSJL01000011.1, read as the reverse complement.
TGATGGTAACCATAAGAAAAACAAGAGACATGAACGCCACCCATAACGCTGCATAGCAGGCATCGCTGAAGGACGGCCCGAGTAACCGGATAAGAAACTGATGCGTAGAGTCATGGAAAAGCGTCATTGTGATCCAGGTGAGGAACGCTGCCAGGGCTGTGTAGAGGGGAAAGATGCGTTTATAACGGGGCAGGTACAGAAAAAGCAGGTCGTTCGAATGTTCTTTGCCTTCCTTTATCATGAGATATTCCTGTTCTGCACGGTTTCCAGTCTCCCAATGAGGAGGATGATAGGTCTGAAAAATATCTCCAAGAGATAGAACACTATTTCATAGGAGTCCCGGAAGTCAATTGTACATAGCGGAAGAAAAAAAGCTTTCACTCATACGTATGCTCTCAGGGGGCGGTTCAGAATAAGAAATTCTCTTGCCCTGTTCCCCTTTCCCGTTCTCTTGAGCGCGCCCCTCTCCCGCAGGCTCCGTTGAGCGGCAGTGCGCTGAATTGTATCCTACCGGGTTGAGGAGAAACAAGCGGCATATTCCTCACACAGGAATAAGCATATTACCTACAGAAGAATACAAGAGTGTTTTATATCCGGTTTATCACCGTATCCGTGTGCATAGGGGGCCCCGGCTTTCTGGGTCAGACGGTAAGGGGCACGGGGGTCGCCTGTGGCTGCCTACACGCCCTGGGGTCCGAGTCGTGCTCCCTTGAGTTTCTTGAGGAAGACCTCTCCCGACTCCGTATGGAACAACAGCTTGCGTCCGAGGTGCCCGCCCACATCGATGCCTACCACAGGGATTTGTTCTTCCTGGAGCATGTCTTCCGCCAGGATGATGTTGCGTTCCCCTACATTCATCAGTCCGTTCGAGGCCTGTATCACGGCGGCGCCCCCGAAGACTTTCGCCTGCAGATTTTCCTTGCGCGACCCCATGGCGAGCATTTTTTCGATGAGTTTCGGGATGGCAATGTTCCCGTATTTCGGGGAGGGCAATCCCTCGCCGTTCCACAGGGCGAGCATATAGTGATTGATCCCTCCCACCCGCAGAACGGGGTCCCACAGGCAGACCGATATGCACGAACCCAGGACGGTGGTGACGGTATGCGGCTGCGGAGAGGCGAAGAGCATGCCCGGGTACAGGTAGTGTTCTTTTCTGGTCTCTGAGGTGTCTGGCAGCATCGATGTCAGAAACGCTCCCCTTCCTCGAAAAAGAACTCGTTCCCGTCCGCCGAGGTGGTCCCCGTTTCCGCGGGAGGAGCGGCAGCGGGCAGGAAGAGGGTAAATATGCAGCCCTCCCCCCTTTTGCATACGACGGAAACGGTTCCGTAAAGGAGATCCACCAGTGCACTCGTAACGCTGAGTCCCAGTCCATGGCCCTTGTGTCGCCTCGATAACCCGGTATCGAGCTGCCGGAACCTGTCGAAGATAACCGAGACCTCCTCTTCGTCGAGCCCCACTCCGAAATCCTCCACGATGACGTTCAAATGCTTATCGCTTCTCCATGCCTTTATGCCGACCTGCCCGCCCTCGTAGCTGTATTCAATGGCATTGGCAAGGAGGTTCGAAAAAATGGTCTGGAATTTAGAGGGGTCAGTCCAGAAGAAGCTCCCGTCGTCCGGTCCGGGAAGGTAGTCATAGGCAACGGTCACCTTCTTCTCCTGAACCCTGTGCTCGAAGGAGTCGACGGTGCGACGCATCAGGGTATCGATATCGACACGGGAGATGCCGAGCTCTGTCTCTCCCGCTTCGATTTCCGCTGCGGTGATGATGTTTTTCAATTGAAAATCGAGAGTGAACAGCTCGGAATAGAGGGTGTTCCCGATGGCCTGAACGGTCTCGCAGTTCCCATAGGTGAGCTCCCGGGAGAGCACGAGGAGAGATGCTAGCGGATTATTGATCTCATTCCGGATATTAGAAAGAAAATTGCTTTTTAACGCCTCCGATTGCTGCAGCTTTTCGTTGACATCTTCCAGCTTCCGGGTGACCATTCTCAGGTCGTAGAGTGCTTTCCGATGCGCTTCGAACCTCTTCCTGACCTCATCAAGGAGCGTAATATCGCTCAGTGTATCCATTTTCTGTTCCCCTTTCTCCTCTCTGCTCATCGCTTCCCCCGTCCTCTCGCTATTGTTGCTGATGGCGATCGAATCTCCCTTATTCGCCCGGGCATTCCTCTTTCTTTCCTTTTTCGAGTCCGCTTCCGGTGCGGAGAATCCCGGCCCCCTTTCCGTCGACGGTCCGGGGACGGGAGGAGCGAATGCACGGGGTGCGGCTCCGGATGATTATACCACCTGCCGGGAGAAATGTCCGCCTTCCGGTCTCGCATATCTTTTCCTGCCGTTCTGTTCAACCGCTCGCCGCTGTTCTGCTATAATGTCGCATGACGCAGGCAAGACAATTGGCCGAACTTACCCGGGACCTGACCGTCCTGTATGCGGAGGATGAAGAAATAACCCGCAGGATCATGGAGAAGATGCTTACTCCCCTCTTTAAGCGGGTTATCCTGGCCGAAGACGGAAGGGAGGGCCTGGAGAAGTTCAGGCAGAACGCGGTGGATATTGTCCTGACGGACAACCTGATGCCCCGGATGAACGGTCTGGACCTTATCGAGGAGATACGGAGAACCGATATCAAGGTACCGATTATCCTTATTACTGCGTATATGGATACGGAATTCCTGATCAAAGCCATCAACCTCGGTGTCACCCAGTTTGCCGCGAAACCCATCAGCTTCAATAACCTCCTCGGTGCCATTGAGATCGCCGTTCAGCGTGCCCTCATCGAAAATCTCGCCCGCAAGTCCCAGGAACAGGAACTGGAGCTTTTAAAATATCGTGAAAAGTACCATTTCGCACAACAGGAGCGGGCCTTCAAGAAGGAGCTGAACATCATACGGAATGACCTGTTTCTCAGGAAAATCGACGTGGTGGACACGGCGGGGAGAAGGGGGGAGTGGGTCATCAGTATCTATTACAAACCCCTCGACATCCTGAGCGGTGACAGCTACTCCGTCCGGGAGGTAGGGGAGGGAAAGATAGTTCTTTTTCTCGCCGATGCCATGGGAAAGGGACTTTCCGCCTCTGTCACTTCGATTCTCTCCACCTCCTTTGCCAACTATCTTATCAATGAAATGAAGGAGACAGGAGATTTCGAGTTCGGGAGGTTCATCCGGGGGTACACGAAATTTATCAAGCGGGAGCTCCTCGAAGACGAGATCGTCAGCGCCTCTTTTTTGTATCTCGACCTGGTCAGCGAGACGATGGAGGCAGCTCTCTTCTCCATGCCCCCGGTGCTCTGCCAGGCTGCGGACGGCGGGGTGGTGCGCATAAAGAGCAATAATGTGCCCCTGGTCAGGTTCCTGGACGAAGCGGCCATCGAACGGCACGACATCTCCACTTTCCGCAAGATCCTCGTACATACCGATGGACTGAGCGAAAGCTTCAGGAGCAGGGATGCCCTCTATCAGGACTGCCTGGAGAGTGATTTCACCCTCTCTCCCTTCAAAGACGACCTCTCTTCCCGGTTTGCGCGTAAAGTTGAAAAACCTGATGACGATGTCACCTTCATCTTTTTAAGGAAACTTGATTATACCCTGATATGGAAAAAGGTCTTTGTTGCCGAGTCACGACTCGAGGAGCTGACAAAGGCCACCGCCGCGGTGGAGGGTCTTCTGTCGACGGTGGACGCAGGCGAGGACTTAAAGGGCGCCTTTGTCAATTCTCTTACGGAGGTGCTGATGAACGCATACGAGCATGGCAATCTGAATATCGACCTCGACCTGAAGAACAGTCTGGTACGGGAGGGCAATTATGAAGGCTATCTCCTGAAAACGGAGAGGGAAACCAGCAAGAGAATAACGATTACTCTTTCCCTGGCAGAACAGGACGGAGAGGAGCTGCTGCTCCTCTCCGTTGCCGATGAGGGGCCGGGCTTTGATACCCTCCTGTTACAGGAGACGGACTTTGACTCCCATCGTCTGAACGGCCGGGGCATACGGATCGCGCGGTGCCTTAGCGATGAGTTGTTCTATAATAAAAAAGGCAATGAGGTAACGGTGCTGAAGAAAATCGTAAAGGAGTAGCCATATGGAAGTGGAAATCAGCGGGGCATCGGAAGTGACCATATCCGGTCATATCAAAAGCATAGAAGACTATCAGCAGATCAAGAACACCGTGAAGGAACTGGTAAGCGGCGGGAGGAATTCCCTGGTGATCAGGATTCCCGACTCCCTCTCCATGACCTCTTCCGTCATCGGGTTTTTCCTGAAGCTTATTTACGGGGACAAGGTGAAGGTGTCGATGCTGGTGGGGGACGAGAGGCTGCTCAATCTGCTGGATGTTCTGAACCTGCTCACCGTTTTCGACGTAAAGAAAATATAAGGCTTGCCGGGTCCTTGCCGGGCGTATACTCCGGCAAAGGCGGCGGGCGGACCATACGTCCGGATATCCCGGAACTGTTGTGACGGAGAAGGGGGAGGGGAGAATGCTTTTGCTTGTTCACGGAGGAGCGGGGGACAGGGCGCCCGGTGCGAAAGCGTTGGAGACCCTCTCAGCATGCCTTTCCAGCGGATACGAGGTGCTCCGAAGCGGGGGAACTGCCCTTGATGCCGTGGTAGCTGCCATTTCCTTCCTTGAGGATTCGGGTTTTTTCAATGCGGGTGCAGGGGGAAACCTTCAAATGGACGGCGTCAGGAGGCTCGATGCATCCCTGATGGAAGGGCGGCATCTGAATGCGGGCTCGGTGATCGGGCTCGAGGGGATACGGAACCCGGTCAGGGCTGCGCGGCTCGTCATGGACCTCCCCCATGTGATGCTTACGAATACCGGTGCAAAAAGGATCGCGGAAGCGAACGGACTGGCTCCCCTGCCTGAGCCGGGGCAGAGTGTCCTGCAGAAGCTTGCCCGGGCAAGAGGGGAGGGGACCGCCGCAGCCCTCTATGAACGGTTCTTTTCAACGGTAGGGGCAGTTGCCGTCGATGGGGAGGGTACTCTGGCTGCGGGGGCGTCCACGGGAGGAGTCGAGGCGATGCTTCCAGGGAGGGTCGGCGACTCCCCGGTCATAGGAGCGGGAATCTATGCGGATAATGCGGCGGGTGCCGTCTCCTGCACGGGGAAGGGGGAGACGATCCTGAGACTTGCCCTTGGAAAAGAGATATGCATGAATATGAAGACGGTCTCTCCCTCGCACGCGGCAGAGTTGTCGCTGCGAAGGATACGGGAAAGGGGAGGAGAAGCGGGAATCATCGCTGTCAACGCCGGGGGACAATTCATTCTGGCGCACACAACGGCATACATGGCTTCAGGGTACGCAGACGAAAGGGGAATAGTGGTCCGGGAGGCCTTTGAAAGGGTCGAATAACTCCGCAGAGAATACGAAAAACCGCCTCCTGCCGCTATGAAAATGCGGTACGACGCCGCACAGGTACTTCCTACCGGGCACTCAGGGGGAAGTCCTCTCCCCGCGCAAAGCTGTTGGGATTCTGTGCCGCCCCCTTATACTGCCGGGTAATCTCGGGAACTTTCGTATTTAAATAGGCTACCAGCTCTTTTACGGTAATGGTGCCGTCGGAAGAGAGTCCGCTGTCGGCCTCGCCCGCCAGCCCTTTCATCAGGGCAAAGGTGAATACGCCATGGCCGAGCTGCCGGAATTCCGTTGCCGATTGGGAAGCGCCGGCCGCCGCCAGGACGGTGATATCGAGACCCTTTGTCATTTGATGAACCGCCTTCCCCTCCGTGCTTGCTCCAAGGGAGAAGTTGTCCAGCGCCCCGCCGGAATGGCAGGCATCCAGCACCAAAAGCTGCTTCCGGGCTTTTACCTTCGAGCTCAGTTCTCTGAGAAGCCGTGCGGACAACCCTTTTTCCTCGAGCATTCCGTGGTCCCCGCTCAAACGGGTGACATCGGAAAGTGCCATATAGAACTCCGCTTTCTTTGCGGCGTCTCCCCTGCTCATTACCCCGTGTCCCGCATAGTAAAAAACAAAGACATCCTCAGGCCTTACCTCGCTGCTGATCCTGCCGAAGGCGTCCTCGATGGTGCTTCGCACGGCGTGCGAATCGTAGATCGTCAGTTTTTCGATCTGGTGAAAAATCTTCTTCCCGTGCTGCTCCACTGTCTGGACGAAGGCTTCTGCATCGGACCTTCCGAACCGCAGTCTCATTTTCGGGTTCTTGTATTCATTGATACCCACCGCAAGGATAAAAAGGCGTGATCCGGAAGAGACCTTCCCGTCGGAAAGCCCGGCGATGGCGTTGATCTCCTTACCGACTGTCTCAGGAGCGGCTGCATTGATTGCAGGATGCTGGGCGAGGACGCCCGAAGGTGAAAGGAATAACGAATGGATAAGGAGTGCCAGTAAAAGAAAAGCCCTGCGGACGCTCCGGAAAGGAGCGGCCGGCATCCCCTCGTTTGACGAACGGTGAACGAAACTGCTGTGTGCCGCCTTAAAACGTTTCACTGTTTTTAATCCTCCCTTCCGCCCGTTGAGCTTCCCGCTGCGGCGGGCTGCCGTTTCGGGCATGCGCGTCTGGAAACCGCGACTGCCTTTGATGACAAAAAAAGCCTGTTTCCTTGGGGAAACAGGCTTTCAACATCATCCTGGACGGAAGAGTCTTCCTGCTTCTTCGGCAACCCGGCTGTCCTTCGCTTCATGGCGAGGACCCGTAGCTTTGTGCCCCCTGGTTACCCAGGGTTTACCCTTTCGGAAAAGCTGCTTTTTCTGGCTATCAAAGAGCGCTGCGAATGCTCATTTCTTACAATAGGGAAGGTAAAAAGAACGAACTGCAGGATGGAGTGGAAGAGTCGGATATGCCGGTGGAATCACTGCCGGTGGAACATGCCGGGTACGTCCCCTGTTTCTTTTTACATCCACAACGACTCTATTATAAGGATATGCCTCCTTTTTTTCAATACCACCACTTTTTGATGTCACTTTTTGATGCACCTCCCTCTTCTCCATGCCCCCAGTGCTCTGCCAGACTGCCACCGTTCGGAGTATAATAAAGGATGACCATAACACTGGCCCGGGAGACCCTCGAGACGGCGCTGCGGGAGGCGGTAGCCACCCTGCAGGGCGGCGGCATCATTGCCTATCCCACCGAAACCTTTTACGGCCTCGGTGCGAAGTATGATATCCTGTCCGCCATTGAGAGGATCTACGAAGTGAAGAGGCGGCCGGCGGAGAAGGCCATGCCGCTGATTATCGGAAGGAGGGAGCTTCTGCCTCTTCTGACGGATTCGGTCAGTGCTCAAGCGGAAGAACTGATGCGTACCTTCTGGCCCGGCCCCCTTACCCTTCTCTTTTCCGCCCGGTCAGTGCTTCCCGCTCCTCTCGTCTCCGGAGGACGTGTGGCCGTACGCATACCGGGAGAGTCCTTCGCACTGCGTCTTGCCCTCAAGGCTGACTTTCCCATCACGGCAACGAGCGCCAACATTTCCGCCCACCCCCCTGCGCGCAGTCTGGAAATGATCCTCGATTATTTCGGTGATTCTCTCGACTGCATCATCGATGGCGGGGAGTCGCCGGGCAATATCCCTTCTACTATTGTCGATGTTGCAGGGGAGAAGATCGCCCTCCTGAGGAAAGGCGCTGTTGACATTCCGTTGCGGTAACGGAGTCCCGACGCGCTCTCGGCGCAAGACCCGGCTGCATCTTCCCCCCCTCCCTGTCCGGTGGCGTTTCAGCATGAGGGAACGTGTCCCGAAAAAGCCGCTCCGCCGCTTGTTTTCTCCTTCGGCTGAATAGTTCATTATTTTGGAACAATCGTTGTCAAAAAGTGAATGTTCCTTTTTAAGCAACTTTTGTTCAAAATAATGATTTAATTGTTGACAATCACTGAATGATTGTTTATAGTAAGAGTTAGAGGAGTATGAATGCTTAAAAGTCTATTTTCATCAGCGATACGAGCGGATGTCCTGGCGCTGCTTCTCAACAGCCCGGACGAGAAATTTTATGTGCGGGAGATTGCAAAACTCCTGAGGAAAAACCCTTCGGGAGTGAAAAGGGAGCTTGACAGGCTGGAAGAAATGGGACTCATCTACAGCGAGAAAGTTGCGAATCTGAAATATTTTCAGGCCAACAACAATTCGCCCCTCTTTTCGGAGCTGAAAGACCTTATTGCCAAGTCCCTCGGACTTCCCGGCGCCCTAAAGAGCCTCCTCCGGGCGAACGGTATCAAGATCGCCTTCATCTACGGACCGTACGCGGAGGGAGAAGATCCTTCACTGGTCGACTTGTTTGTAATAGGACCGTCCACCCCTGCCCTCCTTATGGGGTTGCAGGAAATCGAGAAGAGATTCGCTAAGAAGATAAATTGCACGGTGATCGAGGAATCCGAATACAAACAGAAGAAGAAAAAGGACTCCAGCATAAAACGCATCCTTTTGGAAAAGAGGATTACATTGTTGGGAAGGGCTTAAAAACAAATGACTCCCGGAGCCCCTTGTGTACCAAGGGTATTCGGGACGGAAAGGGGGTGAACAGAATGGCTGCAACAAAAAAGGCTCCTGCAAAGAAGGCTGCTGCGAAGGCTCCTGCAAAGAAGACTGCAAAGAAGAAATAAGAGAGAGCGGGCGAGTAAGGAACGATACTATCAGGGAATACCCAAAAAGCATTTTGTAGTGCCGACGCGACGCTACGGAAATTTGGGTATTCCCCTTTTTTTTACCGGTAGTTTAAAGCCTGATGGTTCAAATGGTCAGCTTCGGAGTGGATGCGATAGCAGTCGGGAGAGAGGAGGAGTTTTTTCAGGAACTTGAGATTTGCCGTGTGTCCCGCTTTTTCCAGGAGAATATGCCCCTGTATGGGAAAACCGATCAGAGACATATCTCCGATGGTGTCGAGTACCTTGTGCCGTACGAACTCGTCGGTGAACCTGAGCCCGCTGGTGTTCAGAATCCCCTCATCGCCTACCACGATTGCGTTCTCCAATGAACCGCCCTGGGCAAGACCGTTTGCCCGCAGCATCTCTACGTCACGGAGAAAGCCGAAGGTCCGGGCAGGGGCGATTTCCTTCACGAAGCTCTTTTCATTGATGTCGAGTGTCAGTTCCTGGTGCCCCAGCAGGTGGTGGCTGAAACTGATGGAGAAGGAAATGCGTGTCCCCTCATAGGGGAGGGCAACGACACGCGCATGGGAATCCTCATAGGACACCGGCTTGGTGATGATGATATGGGGCATCCTCTTCCCCTGCTTGGCGATTCCGGCTTCGAGGAGCATTCCGGTGAGCTCCATGGAGCTTCCGTCGAGGATCGGGATTTCGGGGCCGTCCACTTCTATATGGAGGTTATCGATGCCCAGCCCCGCTGCAGCAGCGAGGAGGTGTTCCACCGTCCTGATCTTTACTCCCTCATACCCGATGGTTGTGGCAAAAGCCGTATCAATAACGGAGTGAACATTCGCTTTTATGATTGCTCCCTTATCAATACGGTAGAATACCACTCCCGTATCCCGGGGTGCCGGCTTGATCCGTACCGCAGTCTGCTTGCCGGTATGCAGGCCGATACCGTGAAAAGCAATTTCCTTTTTGATTGTTCTTTGCAGTCTCATTCTAGAATTAGATTTGTTAGCAAATAACATGCCACTGGAAAAACAGGGGAAAACAAGGGGTAGGAGAACGGGGGGTGTTGATTAATTTCGATGTTGTGTATTATTTGCCACACATCCTGATAGGCTCGTCCGTAAACGGTTTGTGGTACAGCGCATGGCTGATCGGAAGAGAGACCCCCTGAGGCGATCAGCTGTGTGCTACTTGACTTCCCCTCCCACTACCATCTCCGGGATCCGCAGGGTGGGCATACCGTCGGACACGGGTACCCCCTGTCCGTCTTTGCCACAGGTCCCGATGGAGAAACCCAGATCGGAGGCGACCATATCGATGGAAAGCAGCACCTCCGGACCATTTCCGGTAAGGGTAGCACCCCGTACCGGCTCTCCGATGGCGCCGTTCTCTATAACGTATCCTTCCTGCACATCGAAAACGAAGTCGCCGGTAACGGTGTTTACCTGGCCTCCTCCCATTTTTTTTACCAGCAGTCCCGCATGTACCGACCGGATGACTTCGTTAGGTTCCATGGTGCCGGGAGCGATAAGCGTATTGGTCATCCGGGGAATGGGCTTGTGCCCATAGGACTCCCTCCTTCCATTCCCCGTGGACGGGACGCCGTCCACCAGTGCGGTGTAGTTATCGTACAGGTATCCCGTGAGAACACCCTCTTTTACAAGGATATTCCTCTTTGAGGGTGTCCCTTCGTCATCGAAGAGGAAAGAGCCCCTCTTGTTCGGAAGGGTGGCATCGTCAACTACCGTGATGACCGGAGAGGCAACTCTGCTGCCGACTTTTCCGGAATAGACGGATAGTCTCTGTTGTGCCAGATCCGCTTCGAGGCCGTGCCCGATCGCCTCGTGGATCATGGTTCCCCCCGCTTCTGAAGAGATGATCACCGGCATTCTTCCACCGGGTGCCTTCCGTGCATCCAGCATCATGAGCGCCCTCCGGGCGGCTTTCACCGCGAGAACGTCGAGGGGAGTCTCATCGAACAGCTCATATCCCACAAGACCCCCAACGGATTCATACCCCGTCTGGATGGTACTTCCTTCCGCCGCAACCACCTGTACCATCCCCATAGTGTATACCCTTTCTTCCTCAGCGATAAAGCCCTCCGAGGTGGCGATCTTTACTTTCTGTAGGGAATCCCGGTAGATAACTGAGGATTGCCTGATCCTGCCGTCGTATTTTCTCGCCGTCTCATTTCCCTTCCGGACCTGGGCGACTTTATCGCTTGTGGAAACGGTACCGGGAGGCTGTTGAATGGAGAAAGTGACTTCGGGGTACCGCTTCTGCATGCCGACGACAGCTTCCCGGAAAGGACCCGGGGATGCCTTGCCGACTGTTGCAGCGAGCTCCAGGATGCTGCTTTCCGACAGGTCGTTGCTGTACGCATATGCGGTTTTCCCCCCGAGGATGAGCCGTACCCCTACCCCGGAAATGGTACCCTCAAGGACCTTCTCCACCCGGTTGTCCTCTACCTGGACGGAAGTGGTCTTCCTGTTTTCTATAAAAATATCCGCATACTCTCCCCCGCGGGAAAGAGCGGTTTGCAGCGCCCTCCTGAGAATTTCATTGGATATCATGCGCGCGGTGCCCTCCAAACGTCTATAATCTCTTCTTCGATTATACCATTCCCTTCCCTGTTAGGATAGGAGTCTCCCTCTGGCGTACTATTTCTGATTCCGCTTTCCCTGGTCCCTGCGCTCCGCGTCAGGAGTCCCGTATTTGACTTTTACTCGAAAAAGCTTCTACTATATACTCTCGCTCTTTCAGTACCTTCGCGGCCTCTTTCATGAGAACTCCCTTGGGGTTAAAGTTGCACTTTCCTTTGTTTTTTAGTATCTTATTTATGTAGCGTGCGTTTTTTTCTGCAAAGAGGATAGGGTGCTCTGCAAGCCGAAGCCGGAGTGGCGGAATTGGCAGACGCAAGGGACTTAAAATCCCTCGAAACCTGGTTTCGTACGAGTTCGAGCCTCGTCTCCGGCATTATCATTAGCACAGAGTCGGGAGGATACGCAATGAAAAGGACCATAAAAAAGGCTATTTTTCCTGCAGCGGGACTCGGCACACGATTTTTGCCCGCCACCAAGGCATCACCCAAGGAGATGATGCCCATCGTCGACAAGCCGCTCATCCAGTACGCTGTCGAAGAGGCTATTTCCTGCGGCATAGAGGAATTCGTCGTTATCACGGGAAAGAACAAGAGAGCCATCGAGGACCATTTCGACTCCGCGTTCGAGTTGGAGGAGAAGCTGCGGAACTCGGGGAAGAAAAAGCTTCTCGATGAAATCAACAAATTAAGTCATATCAATTTTGCCTATATCCGGCAAAGGGTTGCCCTCGGCCTCGGGCATGCGATCCTCTGTGCCCAGCCCTTTGTCAAGGATGAACCCTTCGCCGTTATCCTGAGCGACGATGTAGTGGATCCGGGCTGTGTCCTGCTGAAAGATATGATAAAAGTTTACGAGGAACTGAAGTGTCCCGTCATTGCCCTTGAGGAAGTCCCCACTTCCGAGGTCTCCCGGTACGGCGTGATCGATGGAGTCATGGATGGGGGTATTTACCGGATCAAGGATCTCATTGAGAAGCCGCGGCCGGAAGAGGCTCCTTCCAATCTGGCGATTATCGGAAGGTATATTCTTACGCCCGATATCTTCGATATCCTTGAGAAGCAGCAGCCGGGAGCGGGAGGAGAGATACAGCTCACCGACGCCCTGAGGGAATTGCTCAACAGGCGGGTGATCTACGGCTATCTTATCAAAGGCACCCGGTATGATGCGGGAGACAAACTGGGGTACTTGAAGGCGACGGTGGATTTCGCCCTCAAGAACGATGAGCTTGCGGACGATTTCAGGAAATATCTTCTCGATCGGGTGAAGCAGACAGCATGAGGAGCGCAGTACGGGGTCTCTTTTTCTACCAGGTCGGGTCTTCGGTATGGCCCCTGGTGGACTTGTATGAGGAGGATGACTCCCTTGTCTGCGAAGTCGATCTCCCGGGAGTGGATCCCGGGGAGATATCGATACAGGTGTATGAGGATCTGTTGATCATTGAGGGAAAGAGGACCTGCTCCGGAGAGGAGGAACGGATCAGATATCTTTGCATGGAAAGAGAGTTGAAGAACTTCAGGCGTGTGCTCAGAATACCGGTCCCGGTGAACCTCCGGGAGGGGAAGGCGGACTATGCAAACGGGGTCGTAACGATACGATTTCCGAAACTGAAAGAGAAACTGATTACCATTAAAGTAGAGAGAAGGGAAAGACAGGGAGACGCCCCCGAACAAGGGGAGGAGGTCTCCCGCTGCAGGCAGGGAGGAACCGAAAATGGCTGATAGTGAAAATAAAGAAGACGAAAAAGCGATAGAGATCCCTGATACCGTACCGGTTTTGCCCGTAAGGGATATCGTGATTTTCCCGTACATGATACTTCCCCTTTTCGTGGGGAGGGATATATCCATAAAGGCGATCGATCATTCTCTCAATACGAACAGGATGGTCCTGCTCCTCGCCCAGAAGGACCTGAACGTGGAGTCTCCCAAGCCGGACGATCTCTATACCATGGGCACCGTATGCATGATTATGAGGATGCTCAAGCTCCCTGACGGCAGGGTCAAGATTCTCGTTCAGGGTCTCAGCAAAGCGAAGGTGGTGAAATATACCCAGCAGGAGCCATTCTTCATGGCGGAGATCGCGAAGCTGAGCGAGGAGAGGCCCGTCGAGCCGTCCCTCGAAATCGAGGCGCTGGTGAGGAGCGTCAAGGAGCAGATGGACAAAGTGGTCTCTCTCGGAAAGACCATTCTGCCCGATGTGATGGTGGTTATCGAGAACATCGAGGAGCCCGGAAGGCTAGCGGACCTTATCACTGCCAACCTGGGGCTGAAGACGGAACAGGCCCAGGAGATCCTCGAAATGGCGGATCCTGTGGAAAGACTGAAAAGAGTGGGAGAGATCCTCACCAGGGAGGTGCAGCTCCTTACCATTCAGCAGAAGATACAGACGGATGCCCGGGGCGAGATCGACAAGACCCAGCGTGAATATTTCCTCAGGGAGCAGCTCAAGGCGATCCAGAGAGAACTGGGGGACATCGACGAGCGTGCCGAGGAGATCAGGGAGTTCAGGAAGAAGATAGAAGAAGCGAAGATGCCGGAAAAGGTCATGAAAGAGGCGGAAAAACAACTGAAACGCCTCGAGAAGATGCATCCCGACAGCGCCGAGGCCGGGACTATCAGGACCTATCTCGAATGGCTCATTGAGATCCCCTGGGCAAAGAGCACCAAGGATTCATTGGATATCAAGAAAGCTGAAAAAGTATTGAACGAAGACCACTATGATCTCGAGAAGGTGAAGGAGAGGATCCTGGAGTATCTCAGTGTGAGGAAGCTCAAGGAGAAGATGAAGGGGCCCATTCTCTGCTTCATCGGACCTCCCGGGGTGGGCAAGACATCCCTTGGCCGCTCCATCGCGCGGACCCTGGGAAGGGAGTTCGTCCGGATGTCCCTGGGGGGCGTGCGCGACGAGGCGGAGATACGGGGCCACCGGAGGACGTATGTGGGGGCTCTTCCCGGAAGGATAATCCAGGGGATCAAGCAGGCGGGCACTAACAATCCCGTATTCATGCTGGACGAGATCGACAAGCTGGGCATGGATTTCAGGGGGGACCCGTCCTCCGCACTCCTCGAGGTGCTGGATCCCGAGCAGAACAACGCTTTCATGGACCATTACCTGGCAGTGCCCTTTGACCTTTCCCACGTGATGTTCATTACCACGGGGAACCTTGCGGACCCGATCCCGGGGCCGTTAAAGGACAGGATGGAGATCCTCTATCTTTCCGGATATACGGAGGAGGAGAAACTTCAGATTGCCAGGAAGTACCTGGTTCCGAAACAATTGGAGGAGCATGGGATTACCTCGAAGATCCTCTCCATCGACGATTCCGCCATCCGGCAGGTCATCTCGCATTATACCCGGGAGGCGGGGGTGAGAAACCTGGAGCGGGAGATCGCCAACCTGTGCAGAAAGGTGGCAAAGCAGGTGGCGGAGGAGAAGGGGAATAAATTTTCCATCACCGCGAAGAACCTGCACACGTTCATCGGCGTCCCGAAATTCCTCCCCGAGGAGGAAATGAAAAAGAACGAAGTGGGTGTCGCCACCGGCCTCGCGTGGACAGAAGCGGGGGGGGATGTCATCTACATCGAGGCGACCGTCATGAAGGGCAAAGGGAGCCTGACCCTTACCGGCCAATTGGGGGATGTGATGAAGGAATCCGCCCAGGCTGCCCTGAGCTATGTCCGGTCGAGGTCTCATGAACTGGGAATAAGCGATGATACGTTCTCTCATTCCGACCTGCACATCCATGTGCCTGCCGGGGCTATTCCGAAGGACGGCCCGTCTGCCGGCATCACCATGGCCACCGCCATCGCTTCCGCTCTCACCGGGAGGCCGGTGAGGAAGGATGTGGCCATGACGGGAGAGGTTACCCTGCGGGGAAGGGTGCTCCCCATCGGCGGTCTCAAGGAGAAGACCCTTGCCGCGAAGAGGATGGGAGTCAAGACGGTGATCATTCCCCGGAGGAACGAGAAAGACCTGAATGACCTCCCCCAATACGTAAAAGCGGGAATGCACTTTATCGCGGTGGATACCATGGATGAGGTATTGAAAACCGCTCTGGCCGTAAGAAAGGTCGCCCGGGAGACCGGCCGGGAACTCGTTCAGGTACCCGGGAAGAAGAGTCCCAAGTCACCGGCTGCGAGGGCGGTATCGATGGCGAAACCCGCAGCAGGGAAGAAGACCGATACGAGCCCGCGTGCAGGAGCGGGTGCAAAGGGGGGGAATGCAACTCCGAAACCGAGGAGAGCTGCACCTTCTAAAGGAAATAAGAAGAAGGTTTAGCCCCGCACCCGATGCTCCGGACAGCGGTGTCGTCATCGGCATCGGTGATGATGCCGCTGTCATCGATCCCAAAGGAAAGAAAGTCCTCGTCACCACCGATATGATGAACGAGGGAATCCATTTTGATCTGGCCTTTTCCTCTCCCTTTCACCTGGGGTTCAAGCTGGTTTCCGTCAATGTCAGCGATATCATGGCCATGGGGGGGAGCGCCCGCTATCTCTTCCTGAATATCTCTATGAAGAAAGATGTCGATGAGGCCTTTTTCTGGGAGCTCTACGAGGGGATCGCTTCCGCAATGGAGCTCTACCGGGTGGAGCTGCTGGGTGGGGATCTGACCGCCGCGTTGAACGATACGGTCCTTTCCGCTACGGTTCTGGGAGAGGGGGACAGGGTCATTACAAGGGGAGGAGCGTCTGTGGGGGACAGGATCTATATAACGCAGCCCACCGGCGATTCCGCGTGCGGGCTGGAGATCCTGAAAAGTCTCACTCCGCAATCGAGGGAGGCCGTGCGGCGGGAGAGATTTGCCGCTACCGGGGAGGGGGACAACGGACGGAGGGATCTCGAGATGATTGTTCATTCTTCTGCAACGATCGTTTCATGGAAGAGAACAAAGCCGCTGCTCGCCCGGCACCTGATGCCGGTGGCGCGTGACCCGCGGCCCCTGCTGCCCTACGCCTCGGCGATGATCGATGTGAGTGACGGTCTTTTTATCGACCTGAGCCGGCTGTGCGATGAGAGCGGGGTAGGGGCGCGGGTGTACCTGGACCGGGTTCCCCTTTCGGATGCGCTCCGCTATGCCGCGGAGATCATGGGACTCGACCCCCTTGTCCCTGCCACCTCCGGTGGCGAGGATTACGAGCTTCTCTTCACCGCGCCCGCCGATTCCGTTCCCGGCGCCTTTTGTATCGGAGAGGTCACCGGGGGGGAAAGAGTCGTGGTGGACAGGGACGGCAGGGAAATGCCTTTGAGAGGGGAGGGATATCAGCACTTTGGCGCTGCGTGACAAATTGCGGGAGGTTGTCAGCATCCAGGACTCCCCCCGGAAAGTCGCCCTCTCCTTTGCCGTGGGTGTCTTTCTCGGAATGTCCCCCCTGCTGGGGCTGCATACGGTCCTTGGCATAGCGGCAGCCTTGATATTCAGGCTGAACAAATTCGTCACCATACTCGGCGTCTACATCACCAATCCCTGGACCATCGTCCCCCTCTATACCTTTTCTACGTGGCTGGGGGCGAAAATGCTCGGAGTGGAGGAGATCATCCCCGCTATCGACTGGGACGGGATTACCTTTTCCTATTTCCTGAAAGAGATGAAGCACCTCCTCTGGCCCTTTCTTTTCGGCACCACCTTCGTGGGGATCCTGTCCGCAGCGCTCGGCTATGTGGTAATCCACCACGCCATCATGAAAAGCAGGAGCCGCAAAGAGGCACCGTAAGGGCATTCGTGGTACAATATCGAATCGGTATAGAGCATATATTTATCGAAGCGGAGAGCATGACAGTGAAGATACATATAACGACCCTCGGCTGTCCCAAGAATACCGTCGACTCCGGCCACCTGGCGAGACGGTTTGCGGCGGAGGGTTTCATCCCGGTGGAGGAAAGCGGGGAGGCGGATATCCTCCTCGTGAATACCTGCGGGTTTGTCAGGGACGCGAAGGAAGAGTCCGTCGACGAAATCCTCAGACTTGCGGAAATCAAAAAAAAGCAGGAGGGCGGCGGTACGAAGAGCCTTCTCGTTTTCGGGTGTCTTGCCAAGAGATACGGGGCCGAACTGGTGCAGGAGATCCCCGAGATCGACGGGCTCTGGGGCGTCTCCGAAGAAGAGAGAATTGTTGAGTATTGCAAGGGCCTGAAGACACGGAAAGGAGCGGAAGCAGGGGCGAAGAAGGGTGGAAAGACGGCGGCGTACGCAATGGTGTCCGCTGCGGAGCCGGGTCTCATGACCTCCTACGCCTATCTCAAGGTCGCCGAAGGGTGTGATAAGAAGTGCACCTTCTGTGTCATTCCGTCCATCAGGGGGAGGTTCAGGAGCGTTCCCCGCGAAGAGGTCCTGAGGGAGGCCGAAGACCTCATCCGGAGCGGAGTAAGGGAGCTGATCCTGGTGGCCCAGGACATCACCAGCTACGGCAAGGAAACCGCCGGTTCTACTCTTGCGGCGCTGCTGCGGGAGATGGTAGCCCTGCCGGGGGATTTCTTCATCAGACTCCTGTACCTCTATCCCACCGAGATCACTGACGAATTGCTGGAAGTCATTGCCGCAGAGGACAAGATTCAGAAGTATATCGATATCCCCCTGCAGCATTCCGAAGACAGGATTCTCCGTCTCATGGGGAGACGGGGGACGCGGAAGGAGTACCTCAGGCTGCTGAGGAACATCAGGCGCCGCATTCCTTCCATTATCCTGCGGACCACTTTCATTGTCGGCTTCCCCTCGGAGACGGAAGAGGACTTCCACGGCTTGGTGGACTTTATCGAGGAAGTGCGATTCGACAGGCTCGGCGTCTTCAAATTCTCCAGGGAAGAGGGCACCCCTTCGGCGATGCTGAAAGGGCAGGTGCCGGAGAGAGTGAAGGAGAGAAGGTACGACGAGATCATGGGAAGGCAGGCCCTCATTTCCCTGGAACGAAACAGGGAGTTCGTAGGAAAGCGCCTTCCCGCCATCATAGACGAAGTGGATGCCGATGTGGTGATCGCCCGTTTCTATTCCCACGCCCCGGAGATCGACGGAGCGGTCATTGTCGAGAAGGACGGAATGCCCGAGGCGGGGTCCCTGTCCGGACCGTTGCAGGCAGGCGACATCGTTATGGTGGAAGTGGTGGACGCGTACGACTATGATGTGAAGGGGAAGATCGTCGGACCCGTAGCGTACTAATGCATGTATCCAAAGGAAAACCGCTGATGAAGAGGGTTCCCGTACTCCATATCGTTTTGTTTCTTGCTACCTTCGCAACCACCCTGGCTGCCGGGGCACTCCAGAAGGGCATCAATATCTTCCGGGAGCCCGGAAGGCTGCCGGAGGGGCTCCCCTTTGCCGGTACCCTGATGACGATTCTCCTTTTCCATGAAGTATCCCACTACATCGCTTCGAAAAGGCATCATACCTATGCGACACTCCCCTACTTCATTCCTGCCCCTTCCCTTATCGGCACCTTCGGTGCCTTTATCAAAATGAAGTCACCTATCATGACGAGGAACGCCCTTGTCGATATCGGTGCGTCGGGGCCGGTTGCAGGGTTCATTATATCGGTCATTGCCTCTGCAGTGGGCCTCAGCATGTCCGAAGTGGTGCCGCTGACGAAAGGGGAGGGGGCGCTGAGCCTTGGGGATTCCCTTCTCTTCACCGCCCTGTCACGGGTAATCGTGGGGACGCCCCCTGTCGACGCGGATATTCTTCTCCATCCCGTCGCCTTTGCCGGGTGGATCGGGCTTTTCGTCACCGCGCTGAACCTCATTCCCATCGGACAACTGGACGGCGGGCATATTGCCTATGCGATTCTTGGGGAAAAGCACCGGTATCTCTCCATAGCCCTTGTCGGAGTCCTTGCGTTGCTCGGGATCTCCGCGGTTGTGGGGGGCAGCGGATGGGAGGGATGGCTGCTGTGGGCGGTTCTCATGCCGGTTCTCGGGATCAAACACCCGCCGGTTCTCTACCGGGAAGTCCCCCTCGATCCCCGGAGGAGGGTTGTCGGCTTCCTGGCGCTGCTCATCTTCATCGTCACCTTTATTCCTGCCCCGTTCAAGATACAACTGTGAGAACGCTGAAAATCACCAGTCCCTCGAATCCGATGATACGAGAGGCCCTCAGAATACGGGAAAAGAGGGGAAAGTACCGGAACGCGGCTTTCCTGGTCGAAGGGCCTCATCTCATGGACATGGCCATTTCCTCCCCATATACCGGAATCAAAAGGGTGTTCTTCACTGAAGCCTTCCGGGGAAGAGAGGAGGGACGGCAGCTTTTGGGGCGGGTTGCGCAGAAGGGCGATGCAGGGAGCTCCGGGCGCGGGGAGAGGGAGGTGTTCCTTCTTGAAATACCGGAACCGCTCCTTTCCCGGATTGCGGGTACCGAGACCCCGCAGGGAATTGTTGCTATCGTATCGTATCCCGTGACTGCTCTCGGGGATATTGCTTTCAGGGATGTTCCCTTCCTCGTCGTCTGCGATGGCATCCAGGATCCGGGGAACCTCGGTACCATCATCAGGGTTGCCGATGCGGCAGGGGCGGATGGAGTGGTTATTCTGCCCGGTTCCTGCGATGTTTTCATGCCGAAAACGGTACGGGCGACGGCCGGAAGCCTTTTCTCCCTCCCCATCGCCTATTCCTCTCCCGATGCTCTTGCCGATTATTTCGAAGTGTCCGGTATCATGCTGGCCGTAGCGGATGTCCGCGCCGAGGTGCCGGTGTATGCTTTCGATTTCGCCCGTCCGGTAGCCGTTGCTTTCGGTAACGAAGCGCATGGGCCGGGCAGGGAGCTGCGGGAGAGGGCGAAGGGACTGGTGAAAATACCGATTATCGGGAAAGCAGAGAGCCTGAATGTGGCGATGTCCGCCACCGTATGCCTGTACGAAGCGGTGCGGCAGCGGTGGTTCAGCGGGGGACGGGGGGCAGAAGACTAACCTGTTGCTCCTCAAGGGAAGTTACCATTTTTTGTCATAATTGGTTATACTATTGTCTACCATCGAAATCGAAGCGAAAGGAGATTTTCATATGAAGGTGATTCTCAAGGATGATGTCAAGGACGTGGGCCAGATCGGGGATATGGTCACGGTAAAGGATGGATATGCGCGGAATTTTCTGATCCCGAAAGGGCTTGCCATCGAGGCGAACCCTAAGAATATAAGGACGTTGGAGCACGAGAAGAGAAAGATCCAGGAGATGGTCAGAAAGGCGAAGACCGGTGCCGAAGAGCTGGCGGCGAAGATCGCGGCCACGGCTGTCACCATAAAGGCGAAGGCGGGAGAAGAAGAGAAACTGTTCGGCGCCGTCACCGCGATGGACATTGCCGAAGCCCTGAAAAACGAGGGGGTTGAGATCGACAGGAAGCGCATCATGCTGGAGGAGCCCATCAAGCGGCTCGGAAGCTATACCGTCCCGGTGAAGATCCATCCCGAAGTTTCCGCCCAGCTCTCCGTCCAGGTGATAGCAGAGTAGGATACGGCAGGAGAGGGGATTCAGGATTCGGGCATGGGCTCTTTTCTCCGGATTTCCCTCCCGGATCCTGTCCTCTTTCTTACTTATGAAGCGCGGAGGTAATGACCCATGAAGCTGTCCGATGTTGCCATCGATAAATTGCCTCCCCAGAACATCGAAGCGGAACAATCGGTGCTCGGTTCCATCATCTTCGATAACGAGGCCCTTCCCAAGGTCCTCGAGGTGCTTTCCCCCGATGATTTTTACAAAGATTCCCACCGTCGCCTCTATAACGCCATGCTCGACCTTTTCGACAGGAACGAGCCCATCGATATCATTACCCTGACTGATCACCTCAAGAAGAACAGTGAGCTTGAAAGCGTGGGCGGGATCGCCTACCTGACCGCCCTTGCCAACAGCGTCCCCACTTCCGCGAACATCCGGTACCATTCGAAGATCATCAGGGAGAAGGCCCTGTTGAGAGCGCTGATACAGACTGCCACGCATATAACGGCCAAGGTGTACGAGGACAGCCTCGACGCGGATGAAATGGTGGATTATGCGGAGAAGATGGTTTTCGACATAGCGGATAAACGGACGAAGGTGTCCTTCAGCGACATGAAATCCATTGTCAAGGATTCCATCAGGATGATCGAACAGTTGTACGACAAGAAAGAGACGATTACCGGAGCCCCCACGGGCTTCAAGGACCTGGACGAGATGACGGCCGGTTTCCAGCCTGGAGACCTCATCATCATCGGTGGGAGGCCGGGTATGGGGAAGACCGCCTTTGCGCTGAACATCGCCCAACACGTAGGGGTGGAGATGAAAGAGCCGGTGGCCATCTTCAGCCTTGAAATGTCCAAAGAGCAGTTGGCCATGAGAATGCTCTGCTCGGAGGGCATGGTGGATGCCTCCCGGGTACGAAAGGGGTTCCTCAGCAAGCAGGACTGGCCGAAGCTCACCGCTGCGGCGGGCAACCTTGCGGCATCCCCGATCTATATCGATGATTCCTCCGGCGTTTCCGTCCTCGAGATGCGCGCAAAGGCCCGGAGACTGAAAAGGGAGCACCGGGGGCTGAGCCTGGTGGTGGTCGACTACCTTCAGCTTATGCGGAGCAGGGGGACCTTCGAGCGAAGAGAGCAGGAGATCTCGGAAATATCCCGCTCGCTGAAGGCCTTGGCAAAGGAGTTGAGCGTTCCGGTGATTGCCCTGAGCCAGCTGAACAGGGCCGTGGAACAGAGGGGAGACAGGAAACCTACCCTTGCCGACCTGAGGGAATCGGGAGCCATCGAGCAGGATGCGGATGTGATCATTTTCCTGTACCGGGACGAAATCTACAATAAAAACAATCAAAATAACAAAGGCAAGGCGGAAATAATCATAGCGAAACAGAGGAACGGGCCCACCGGTTCGGTGCACCTGACCTTCCTTTCTGACAAGACCCGGTTTGTGGACTTCAGCAATATGTCCTATGAAACGGAAGAGGAAGTATACGGGGAGGGCGAGTGAAAAGACGTCCGGCGGTAGCGGGACAGTTTTATTACGGGGATGCGGCGCGCCTGAAGAGCCAGGTGGAGCAGTATGCCGTGCCCGCTGCCGTAAGGGAAAAGGCGATCGGCATCATATCCCCCCATGCGGGCCTGATGTATTCGGGGGCGGTGGCCGGAGCCGTTTACTCCTCCCTTCAGCAACCCGGAACCTTCCTTCTCCTGGGCCCGAACCATACGGGTCTCGGCGCTCCCGCTTCCCTCATGGTCTCGGGGGAATGGGAGATTCCCTCCGCGACTCTTTCCCTTGACGAGAGTCTTGCCGGGAGCCTCCTGCAGAAGGTGCCCTCTCTCACCGCCGATGTCCAGGCGCACGTGTACGAGCATTCCCTTGAGGTGCAGTTGCCTTTCATCGCCCATTTTTCAGGGGAGGCGAAGATCGCTCCCCTGCTCCTGATGGGCGCTTCGTTGAAGGAATGCGAGGAAATGGGAAGGGGGATTGCTGCGGCTATAGAGGAAGCGGACTATGAGGTGGTGATCGTGGCCAGTTCCGATATGAGCCATTATGTCTCCCACGACACGGCAAAGAGGCTGGACGGCCTTGCCCTGCAGGAGATACTCGCCCTCGACCCGGAGAGGCTGTATACGACGGTGCGGCGGGAGCGGATCTCCATGTGCGGAGTGGTCCCCGTGACGGTCATGCTCTATGCCGCTCTGGCCCTTGGTGCATCGGGAGCGAAACTGGTACGGTATGCCACCTCGGGAGAGACCAGCGGCGATTACACCCGCGTCGTCGGCTATGCCGGAGTGGTTGTCACGTAAATGCGCCCGGTGAGAGGAAAGACGGCGATGCAGGGAATTACCGGGGTGATTCTGGCGGGGGGAGAGAACCGGAGGTTCCCTATCCTTAAAGGGTTTATCGAGCTCGAAGGCGTTCCCCTTATCAAAAGGAATACCGACCTGTTGCGAGGACTTTTCCGGGAGGTGTTTGTCAGCACCAACATGCCGGAGCACTACTTCTTCCTCGGAGTGCCTTTGATCGGCGATGTGCTACCCTCCCGGGGACCCATGTCGGGGATCCACTCCTGCCTGCTGAACGCCGGGGGAGATGCGGTCTTCATCTCCGCCTGCGATATGCCGTTTTTGCGGGCTGAAGTTGTCGCCCTCCTCTGCGAGGAGCACCGGCGGGCGTCCGCATCGGGGAGGATCGATATCACGATTCCGGTGTATGACGGTACGCCGCAGCCCCTGCTGGGAGTGTATGCGAAGACGGTCCTTCCCCTCCTTGAAGAGGGCGTTTTGAGCGACAGGACATCAATGAAGCGTTTTTTCGAGGAGGCTGCCACCCATTTCATCGGGGAGGCTCTGCTCCGGGAGACGGACCCGGACGGCCGGTCGTTCATCAATATAAATACCCCGGAAGATTTTCAGAGGGTATCGGATAGTTTCCCGCTTGCGATTCATAGTACAATAGAGAAGAACCGTAAGCCATTGTATGAAGTGCCATGAGCCATGAGGGAGGTGTTGTATGTTCGGTCTTGGAATGCAGGAGTTAGTAATCGTTCTGGTCATCGTCGTTATCCTGTTCGGTGCCAAGAGGTTGCCGGAGCTTGCCAGCGGGATGGGAAAGGCGATCAAGAATTTCAAGAAGGCCACTAATGAGCCCGATGAAATAGATGTGACCCCCACCAATAAGACAACGACGGAAGAGAAAAAGGAAGAGCCGGTAAAAGGTGAGAAGTAGAGAAGGGGAGACAGGGGGAAAAAGGTAATGATGCTTCTCTCTGTCTTCTTTTTAGCTTCTCTTCCCGGTTTGTGTTTCTTCCGTGCCGGCCGCTTATGAACAGAGGAACGATCGCTGAAATCGACTTGCGCGCCCTCTCCGCCAATCTCCGTGTCGTAAGGGGGCTTGCACGCGACTGTTCCGTTATTGCCGTCGTAAAGGCGGATGCCTATGGGCACGGGGCGGTGGAGGTATCCCGCAGGCTGGTGAAAGACGGTGCAGACTGTCTGGCCGTCGCTTTTACGGACGAAGCGAGGGCTTTGCGTCAGGCAGGAATTGCCGTTCCGCTGCTCGTCCTTTTCGATTCCCGCCCCGAGAGTGACGATGTGCTTGCCCATAACCTTATCCCCGTCGTCAGCAGCAGGGAGGTTGCTTTCATTCTCTCGAAAGAGGCGGAGAGGGCCAACAGGCAAATCTCCGTACATATCAAGGTGGATACGGGAATGGGGCGGCTCGGACTGGAGGGCGCCGCCGCCCGGTCGATCGAGGATATCTCCCGTTTAGGGGGGATCCATATTGCCGGAGTGATGAGCCATTTCTCCGAGGCGGACCTGGCCGATGTTTCCTTTTCCCAGAAGCAGATCAATAAATTCCGGGCGTTGCAGAGCGAGCTGTCCGCCGCAGGGGTGGAAGTGCCGCTCTTCCATATGGCAAACAGCGCCGCGATCATGGCCCTCCCTGAATCCCATCTCGATGCGGTAAGACCCGGGCTGATGCTCTACGGTTATTCGCCCCTTGCCCCGGAGTGCGAACGGGACAAAGGCGTGTTCCGGGCTGTTGCCTCTCTTCAACCCGTCATGACGGTGAGGACGCGCATCGTTGCGATACGGAAAGTGCCGGCGGGGATGCCTGTCAGTTACTGCAGGACTTTCGTTACGCAAAGGGAGAGCCGCATTGCTGTTATTGCGGCAGGCTATGCGGACGGCTTCAACAGGAAATTTTCCAATAATGCCGAGGTCCTTGTCAGGGGGAAGAGGGTGCCCGTTGTGGGCCGTGTCTGTATGGATCTCACCATGGTCGACGTGACGGAGATCCAGGAGGCGGAGGAGGACGATGAGGTCGTGATCGTGGGAAAGCAGGGGGAAATGTCCGTGGATGCCGCCGAGCTTGCGATGAGGGCGGATACCATTCCCTATGAAGTGCTGATAGCGTTGGGAAGCAAGGCGAGAAGAGTCTATAAGTAGCATCCTCCGGCATTCTTTCACCCTCGCAGGTAAGTCAGCAAAGAGTCATCGCTCTTACAAGAGATTTCTGCGTCTCCTCCATAATGCGCTTCCCTTTCGGGTGAGAGGGACCCCATACCCTCTGAGAGCTTTTTTGTGCCACTCCTTTTCGTCACGCCCCAGAAAACTTCCTTCTTGCCGAAGGCCGGATGATGGGATACAATTGTAATAGATTTGCATCGCCTCTTCCCTGATAGAGCACACTACGGAGAGAAATGACGGCCCTGACAAAACGGTGTCTTTTCCTTCTTATCCTTTTCCTGACAGTATCGTGTGCGGTATCCTCCCCTCGCCGCGATACGTCGGCGGTACGCATCAGCACGGTACCGTTTTACCCGCAGGAGGACTACCAGTGCGGTCCCGCGTCCCTGGCGGGGGTATTGAACTATTGGGGAATCAAAGTATCTCCGGAGGACATTGCCCGGGATATCTACAGCAGGACGGCACGGGGTACCCTCGGGATCGATATGCTCCTGTACGCGAACAGGACGGGGCTCCATGCCCTCCAATACTCCGGCGGATGGGAAGACCTCACGGGGAAAGTGCGGGAGGGATATCCTATGGTCGTTCTTGTGGATTACGGTCTGCTGATGTATGAATCTCCCCATTTCATGGTAATTGTCGGCTTTGATGAAGGGGGGGTATACGCCAACTCGGGCCGGGAGGAGGGAATCTTTATCAGAAAGGACACTCTTTTGAAAAAATGGGAAAAAACAAAATTCTGGACACTGCTGGTACGGCCGAAGGAGGGGATACATGCCGGGCAGTGAGACCACAGGAGGAAGGGGGAGGGAATGAGGCTGCCATACGGAAAGGGGATATGCTGTGTCGTACTCTTCGCTTTCCTCTCCTCCTGCGCGTTGCCGCGGATCATCATCCTCGATGATCCCCTGTCCCCGGAAGAACATATCAATCTGGGGGTTGCGTATGAGAGGAAGGGCGAAACGGGGAACGCCCTCGCGGAATACAAAAAGGCGGCGAAGAGGCTTCCGGCGGCATATCTCTACATGGGCAATATCCATTTCCGGATGAACAGGATGGGCGAGGCGGAGGAGTGCTACCGGAAAGCGTTCACGGCGGAGCCCGGGTTGAGCGATGCTTACAACAATCTTGCCTGGCTTTACTATACGAAGGGAGACAATCTCGACGAGGCCGAGTCCCTTGCGCTCAAGGCGCTGGAATTGAGCCCTGCCAATGAGAACTACCGCGATACCCTCACACGGGTCCGAGAACTGAAAGCGAAAAATAAGGTATAATGGAATACTTGTATCCGGGCAGGCGTTCCACGCTGCTTCAGACTGTGTACCCGTAGAGGAGGACCCGCATATGCTTTCCGAGAGAGCTGCAAAGATCAAGCCATCACCGACCCTTGCCGTGGATGCGAAGGCGAAGGCCATGAAGGCCCAGGGGGTTGATGTGGTGAATTTCGGTGTCGGTGAGCCCGATTTCGATACGCCGGACTATGTGAAGGAGGCTGCGATCAGGGCAATACAGGACGGATTTACAAAATACACGCCGGTAGGCGGAATCGATGAGCTGAAGGACGCCGTGGCCGACAAGTTCAGAAGGGACAACGGCCTGGAATACGCGAAGGACGAGATTATCGTCTCCTGCGGGGCGAAGCACAGCCTGTACAACATAGCCCAGGCTCTTTTCGGTCCCGGTGACGAAATCCTCATTCCGTCTCCCTACTGGGTATCCTACCCGGACCAGGCGCTTCTGAACGATGCAACGCCTGTATACATAAAGACATACGAGAAGGACGGATTTGTCGTACGCCCTGAAGCCCTTGCGGAGGCCGTCACAAAAAAAACGAAGGTGCTGATCCTCAACTCTCCGTCGAACCCCACAGGGCTGGCGTACAACAGGAGAGACCTTGAGGCCATTGCCGGGATCGTCTTGAAGCACGATATGTACGTAATCTCCGATGAAATTTATGAGAAGCTCGTCTATGACGGAACGGAGCATGTCAGTATCGCCTCGCTGGGCAGAGAGATAAAGGAGAGGACCCTTGTAGTGAACGGCCTCTCGAAATCCCATGCCATGACCGGGTGGAGAATCGGATATGCGGCGGGGCCGAAGGAGATTATCAAGGCCATGACCAACATCCAGAGTCAATCTACCTCCAACCCTGCCTCCATCGCCCAGAAGGCGGCGGTGGCAGCCCTCACCGGACCGGAGGATTTTGTGTCGCTGATGCGTACGGAGTTCGATAAGCGGCGGAAGTTCCTCGTCGACGGTTTGAACGCGCTGAAGGAGGTCTGCTGTCTGAATCCCACCGGGGCCTTCTACGCTTTCCCGAACGTCTCGCGGCTCTATGGGAAAAAGGCGGGGACGCGCTCCATTCAGTCCTCGCTGGATCTGGCCCTGTATCTGCTGGAAGATGCGAAGGTAGCCCTTGTCCATGGCGATGCCTTCGGCGATGATAATTATATAAGGATCTCGTACGCCACTTCCATGGAGAATATACGGAAGGGACTCGACAGGATCCGGGAAGCGCTCACCGCTTTACAGTAGAAAACTCGGAGTTCCCGGAGAACGGACCCCCGGGTTCCCGGTATGGGAGAGGGGGCTGTTCCTCGAAAGGGGGAATAGGGAATAGTATGTTTCGTTCCGGATATGTCTCACTGACCGGCAGGCCCAATGTCGGAAAATCTACCCTGCTCAACAGCATTCTCGGGGAAAAGGTGGCGATCGTTACCCCGAAGCCCCAGACTACCCGCAACAGGCTGGTGGGGGTGAAGACGCTGCCCGAGGCGCAGATTGTTTTTGTCGATACCCCGGGAATCCATAAGCCGCAGCACAAGCTGGGGGAGTGGATGGTGCGGGAGGCCCAGGCATCCCTCAAGGAAGTGGATATCGTCCTCCTGCTGGTGGAGCCCTCCCCTCCGGGCCGGGGGGACCTGCATATCATCGAAATGCTGAAGGCCCGGGAGACGCCCGTATTCCTGGTGATCAATAAGATCGATACGGTGAAAAAGCCCGAATTGCTTCCCGTTATCGACGCTTACGGCAAGCTGTATCCCTTCAAGGAGATCATCCCGGTTTCCGCCCTGAACGGAGACGGGGTGGAAGCACTCCTGGCCGCCATTATCCGAAGCCTTCCCGAAGGCCCGAAATACTATCCCGACGATATCGTCACCGACCAGATGGAGAGGTTCATGGTCGCCGAGATTATCCGGGAGAAACTCATGCAGCAGACAGAGGAGGAAGTGCCGCATTCGGTGGCAACGGAGGTGGTGGGGTGGACCGAAAGGGAGGAGGGAACTGTCCTGATTCAGGCGAATATTTATGTTGAAAGAGAGGGGCAAAAGGGTATTATAATAGGAAAAGAGGGAGCACGCCTGAAGGCAGTGGGGACGAGCGCCCGCCGTGAAATAGAGGACCTGCTCGGTACGAAGGTTTTCCTCGAGTTGTGGGTAAAGGTGAAGAAGGACTGGCGCAGCAGAGACAATGTATTACGGGAATTGGGGTTCAAATAAATGCTCATTCAGATGAAGGTGGAGGGTCTTCTGTTCGACCCGAGAAGCGGTATGTATATCCTGCTCCTGCAGCAGGTGGACGGAAACAGGACGCTGCCGATATGGATCGGCAAACCGGAGGCGGACGCCATCGCTCTTGCCCTGGGCAAGGTGGTAACGCCGAGGCCGCTTACCCATGATCTTATCAAGAACGTATTCGACGGGCTGGATGTCAAAGTCAGCCGGATCGTCATCACCGAGATCGTCGACAACACCTACTATGCCCTTATCAAGGCGGGTGACGGAAAGAGAGAGGTCTCCATCGACTCAAGACCCTCCGATGCCGTTGCCGTGGCCCTCAGGGTCCAGGCTCCCATTTTTGTGGAAGAGGATGTCCTTGAAGTACGGCGGGCGGATGAGCTCGAAGAGTGGCTCAAAAACCTCAGGCCCGAGGATTTCGGCAATATAATGTAATGAGTACCCGTTGGGCATCTCCCTCCGGCCCCTTTCGGGGGCAGAGTGCCTGCGGGAAGGACCGCTTTCAGGCGACCGCCGGCAGAAGGGATGCTGAAGAGAACTAAGGGAATTGTCCTCAGGAGCACTGTTTTCGGAGAGGCCGATCTTATCGTTACCTATCTTACGCCCGAGTACGGACTGCTCAAGGTCTTCGCAAAGAGCCCGCGGAAGGTGAAGAGCCGCTTCGGAAGCAGCCTCGAGCCCCTGACCTATTCCCGGATTTCCTTTCTCGGTAAAGAGGAAAGCGCCCTTCCGCGGCTGACCCAGTCCGATATCATACGGCCTTTTCAAGCTCTGCGCGAGGACTTCAGGACATTTCTTTCCCTTTCGGAAATACTGGAGCTGAACCTCAGTTTTCTGGCCGAGCGCGACCCTCATCCCGAAATCTTCATGCTGCTCCTCACCACCCTGTCGAAGATCGAGGGAACCGGCGGCAATGCCCTTCTTTATCTTTACTACAAGATAAAGTTCCTGCAGATGGCCGGCTATTCCCCCAAACTCGACGTGTGCGGCACCTGTGGGGACGCGATGCTGCAGAATGACTCCGCGGTGGCGGACCGTCGGCATGCCTTCTGCCTGCCCCATGGGGCTGTCGTTTGCTCCCGTTGCAAAAGGGAGGGGGATGCATCCATGAGCCTCTCCGGAGGTGCCCTCAGGTTTTATCGAAGTCTCCTCCAGTGGAACTCGGCGGTGGTCGACAGGATCAGCGCCCCGGAATCCCTCCTGTCCGAGGTGGGGGACGTCATCGACTCCCACATCCGGTATGCTTTGGGCCCCTTCCGCGTTTCCTCCCGGAAGTACCTGGAAAGCATTCCCTCCTGAAGGCCTTCCCCGGGAGGGGATTGGCGGCGGTACGGCCGGCCAAGGCATTGACATTGCTCGAAAATAAGGTAAAATTTATAATAAATTGTTTTTCTTTCTCTTATGGTTCTGCGTTCTCTTGACATAATGACGTATATTCATTTATAAATTCTATTTGCGATTTTCATCCTGACGTATGCAACTACCCCGGGGGCACGGAGAGAGATCCTGCCTTGTACCTGCTCTGTGAGCCCCTTTGCGTCGGCATCGTTTCTGTTTGTCTGATCAACGGCGGGAGGTGGTGAATCACCCTGAGTGAGCGGGCTGTTTTCCCTGCGTCCTCATCTCCCGCATACAGTAGGTATGAAAGGGGAGGGTTCGATGGAGGAGCGGGATCCGTTAAAGGAGATCTTCCTGCTGCGGGAACGGCTGCACACGTTTTTCGAGCGGGTCCCTCCGGGTGCGGTAGAAGGTGAGTCCGGGGCATGGATACCGGCGTCGGATATTTACGAGACTGCAGCAAATCGAGATAAACAGGTAAGGAGACCGGACACACTATGGGTACGATACGCATTGCAATCGCCGGAGTAGGTAACTGCGCCAGTTCTTTAATACAGGGAATCGAATACTACAAGTCCATAGAGGAAAGCTGTGCCGATGCGTCCCTTGGCCTCATGCACTACCGCCTCGGGGAATATACCCCCGGGGATATCGAAGTGGTCGCCGCCTTCGATATCGACGTGCGCAAAGTGAACAAGCCGCTGAAGGAGGCCGTGTTCGCACGGCCGAACTGCACGAAGGTTTTCTATCCCGACCTTCCCGACTACCCGGTACGGGTCCGGATGGGCGAGATTCTCGATGGAGTTGCCGCGCATATGGCCGGTTATCCCGACGAGAGGCGGTTCATCCCCGCCGATGAAAAAACCTGCGATGCCGCCCAGGTGTTACGGGACAGCAATGCCGATATGCTCATCAATTATCTCCCGGTCGGCTCCGAAGAGGCTACGCGGTATTATGCGAAAGCGTGCCTCGATGCGGGCGTAGCCTTCGTCAACTGCATGCCCGTTTTCATCGCTTCCGACGACGATTGGACCCGGCGCTTCTCGGAGAAGAACATTCCCCTTCTCGGGGACGATATCAAGGCGCAGATCGGGGCCACCATTGTGCACCGGACCCTGGCGAAGCTCTTTATGGACAGGGGAGTCAAGATAAGCCATACGTATCAGTTGAATGTGGGGGGAAATACGGACTTTCTCAACATGCTGAACCATGGCAGGCTCAAGTCGAAGAAAATATCGAAGACCGAGGCGGTGCACTCCCAGATCACCCATCAGCTGACCAGCGAGGATATTCATATCGGGCCCTCCGACTATGTCCCCTGGATGAATGACAACAAGGTATGCTTTCTCCGAATGGAGGGGCGCGGTTTCGGTAATATTCCCCTGAATATCGAGCTGAGGTTGTCGGTGGAGGATTCCCCCAACAGCGCGGGGGTGGTGATCGATGCCATCCGCTGCTGCAAGCTTGCGAAGGACAGGGGGGTCGGGGGCGCCCTCCTTTCCCCTTCCGCGTACTTTATGAAGCATCCTCCCACGCAATTCTCGGACGAAGAGGCGAGGCAGAAAGTGGAGGAGTTCATCGCCAATAAGAGGGAGCGCTAGTTGCTGGGCGCAAAGCTCGGGCATTTTCTCGATAAGCCCTTGGCGCCCCTGGCCAAGCGGATCTCCCTCAGCCCGAATGTCCTGAGCATGCTTGGGTTCCTCATCACGGTCGTTGCCGCGGGCGTTCTGCCTTTCCATCTCCGGAGCGGGGGGCTCCTCGTCCTTCTCGGCGGCTTTTTCGATATGCTCGACGGCGTCGTTGCACGCACCAACGGGAAAAAGACCACCTTCGGAGCCTTTCTTGATTCGACCCTCGATCGCTATTCCGATTCTCTCCTCTTTCTCGCAGTGGCATGGTATTTTTTTGACAGGAACAACCTTGCGGGGGTGCTGCTCACCATAGGCGGTCTCATCGGAGCCCTGCTGATCAGTTATGTCAGGGCAAGGGCGGAGGGCCTCGGCATCGACTGCCATGTGGGCCTGATGGAGAGACCGGAAAGGATCGTGCTCCTGGCTGCCGGCTGCATGACGAAGTGGCTCTTCCCTGTGATCATCGTGCTTTTCCTCTTCAGCCATATAACTGTCCTGCAGAGAATCCTGCATGTAAGGGGGAGGACCCGGGGGATGTAGGACGGGGGTGAAGAGCAGAAAGGCATGTTTCGCCCCGGAGGTGCCGCCGTCCTCTCCTTGCAGGAAAAGGATGCCGTGCCTTTTCTGATTTGACTCCGTTGCAAATATGATATACTGGAAGGAGGCGGAACAATGAGCGATTCGTTATTGATATTCCTGAGTTTTGGATTTTTTATTCTGGTGCTCGGCATCCTGGTTGCCGTAGGGTTCCTGGTATACGCTCTTCTGGAGATGCGACGGGTGGCTGCTGCCCTTGAGGAATTTATCAAGAGGACGGAATCCAGCCTTATCCCGGTCCTCCTCGAGACGGAGCAGACCTTGAGAAGCATGCGGAAGGTGAGCGACGATGTCGGGATAGTAACGGAGAATGTCCGGGATATCTCCGGGGCGGCACAGGATATCGTCGTGAACCTCAGAATGCTCAGCGGCCTTCTGAACGCTGCCGAGGAGGGAGTGAATTCGAGAGTTTCGGGGATGAAGGCCGGCTTACGGACTGCCTTTGGTGTCCTACTACAGCAGATAAGAGAGAGGAGGTAATGTCATGAGAGATGAAGAAAGCGGTTTCGGTTCGGGTTCTGTGTTATTGTCGTTTCTGCTGGGCGGCATGGTAGGAGCGGGTTTGGCGCTGCTGCTGGCGCCCCAGGCCGGAACAGAGACGAGGAGAAGAATCAGGGAATTCACCGATGACGTGAAAGACAAGACCACCGATTATATTTCCCAGACCAGGGACAGGGTCTCTTCGACAGTGGAAAAGGGAAAGAGCTATATCGACGAGAAGAAAACGGTGCTTTCCGCCGCCATCGAAGCGGGTAAAGAGGCGTACGAGAAAGAGGTGCATAAGCCGTAATGGATGAGGCTTCCCTTGCGGAGATCCTTCTTGCCTCTGCCGGAACAGGTGCGGCAAGGACGGCTTCAGCAGGAGGAACGGAAAGCGGTGAAGAGAGACGGGGCCGCCGGGGTAATGCCGGAGGCCCCGTCTTTTTGGGGGAATGCACAGGGGAAATGGATTCGGATATTGATTTCATGAGATATGCCCTCGGGGAGGCGCAGCAGGCCCTCGAGGAGGGGGAGGTGCCCGTAGGCGCCGTCCTGGTGGTAGGGGGAGAGGTGGTGGCGTCTGTCCATAATGCCCGGGAGTCCACCTTTGATCCCACTGCGCATGCTGAGGTCCTCGCCCTGCGGAAGGCGGCACAGGCACTCCGGTCCTGGAGGCTGAACAATGCCACCCTGTATGTGACGAAGGAGCCCTGCCCCATGTGTGCGGGGGCGATGGTGAACGCGCGCCTGGGGAGACTTGTCTACGGCTGCGGGGATCCAAAGGGCGGAGCGGTGGAGAGTCTCTACCGGATACTGTCCGATCCCCGGCTGAATCACCAGGTTGAGGTCATTTCGGGCGTCCTCGGAGAGGAGAGCGCCGCCCTATTGAAAAGTTTCTTCAGGGACCGGAGGGGGGGCGCCGCTTTCCCGCGAAAACTGTAGCCGTTTTGTCCTGTTGGGGTGTGCAGACACCCCCTGGAGCTTATTTCATCCCCCCTCTCCAGGAGATCTTTGACTTCCCGGAGAATAGGTAGGGAAAGGGGTGAGGGTGAAAGAGAGGGTTTTGAAATAGCTTCTGGTTACTCCCAGTCGAGCAGACGCTTTTCTCCGGTAAGGCTGCGCAGGTCCGTGATGTCCTGCACCACTTCCAGGGTACCCCGGTACTTCCCGCCGGCCTCACGTACCGCGTAATATTTTATCGAAATGAATCTCCCCTTCATCTGTATCCAGAAGTCCGCCACATCCTTCGTGCCCGCCCTGAACTCATCCAGTATCTTCTGCACCATATGCAGGCTTTTGGGAGGATGGCAGTTCTGCACCTTTCTCCCGATGACCCCAGGACTCCGGGGGAATATCTTTTCCGCTACCTGGGAATAATAGACCACCTCGTCGTTTTCGTTGACAAAGGAGAGCTCCACCGGAAGGTGCGTAAGGATCAGGTTCACCAACTCGGGAGTGAGGTGCCCGGTGTTCAGTGCGATCTCTCCCGGCACCTCTTTTCCCTCCCTTTCCGGCAGGACTCCCCCGGGTTTCCATCCCTCCTCCGGCCTCACCCACGCATAGCCTATTTCCTCCTCTCCCCGCTGCACTCGTGCCCAGTCGGCATCGGTAAGCATCTCCATTGCCATGGGGAAAAGGATGTGCTCTTCTTTATACACCATATCATTGATGCTGCGCAGCAGGTCCTTGAGGGTCCCATACACTTCGGGAATCTTCGCCTCGTCGATCTGCACAAGGGCGGCCTTCAGCGCTGTGCGGATATCATCATGGATAGCCCACATGACTTCCGAGGGGCCGGAAATGCCGTGGGATTCGAGAACGGGAAACAACTGGTTCTCCTTGCGCAGATAATGCGCATTGATCCGGGCGAGTCGCTCCACCAGGGCGCGCAGACTCTCCCGGTACTTTTCGAAGACCTCCCTGTCCGGGGTGTCGCAGAGCTGCTCCAGGATGCGCGAGATCTCGTCGATGATCCCTTCGGCAGCCCTGTTTTCAAGCATGTAGGTATGGACGGGATGCCCCGCCGGAACGACGGGCGTCTCTGCCTGTTCCAGGGACTCCTTGAAGACCTCCACATGCACGTCGCAGAGGCGCTTTATTTCGCTCTCGGGCATCCCCTCCTCGATGAGCTTCTGCTCCATTCTCGCTATCTCGGAGGGATCGATGTCCCTGATGAGCTCATGGAATCTCCGTTTCAGCACCGTCATATCCTCTCCCTTGTGGAGGTCCAGGATGATGCCTTTCAGTATTTCCTGCCGCTCCCGCGAGTCCCGTGCCGCGCCGGAGATCTCTCTGTGCACTGTCACGCTTTCCCCTGTTTTCGAACGTATCTCCTCCGCAATTTCAGAGAGCAGACGGTTCATGTCAATGCCGCCGACTGTCGCCACCTGGGAAAGGGTGGCCACTTTCCCGACGGTTTTCCTCATGAAAGAGCTCTGCAGGAGCTTGAACTGAGGCGAACGATGGACAAGAAAATCCTGTAAAAACGGGTATGTCTTCAGTAGTTCGTCGATCTTCGTCTTGGCACTCAGTTCCATATCCGACCTCCTGAATTGGATCGAAAGGCGACCCGAAAGCCGCCTGCAGTGTGTGCCCTCTCCCTAAATCGCTATCGCCTGACGGTTGATAATCTCGCCCCTGGTGCTGATAACTACCACCTCGACGGGGATCTTCTTGCCCGAAACGGCCATACCCCTTTCTACGATCATGGGAAGCCTCGAACAGCAGGGTACCTCCATGATGGCCACCGTGACACTCTTGATATCCGCCGTACGGAAAATATCGGCGAACTTCTGCAGGTACTCGTCGGCATTGTCGAACTTGGGACAGCCGATCATTACCACCTTATTCCTGAGGAAATCCCTCTGGAAATCCGGGTAGGCCACCGGAGTACAATCTGCGGCCACCAGGAGATGTGCGCCCCTCAGGAAAGGAGCGGTGGGCGGCACCAGCCTGATCTGCACCGGCCAATGGGAGAGCGCCGATGCGGACGCGGCCTGTGCAACCGGCTTGTTCGCTACGGCACAGGGGGAGCTACCCCCGAACATCTGGATGCGGCTCGAAGGGCACCCGCTGCCGTGGGGAGCAGGAGCAGGGATTGCCTCTTTTTTCTCCCTCTCCGCTTTTTCCTTCAGGTAATGTTCCGTAGCTTCTTCATCAAAGGCTTCCGCCTCCCGCTCAACAATCCGTATGGCATCCTGCGGGCAGTTGCCGAGGCAGGCGCCAAGGCCGTCGCAATAGATTTCGGATACAAGGCGGACTTTTCCGTCCACAATCTGCAACGCTCCTTCTGCACAGTTCGGTACGCATTGTCCGCATCCGTTGCACCTTTCCTCATCGATCTCCACAATCTTTCTCTTGATCCTCATTGCATTCCTCCTGCTCATTAAATTATACGGTAATGATATATTCTTTGCATCCGGCAAACCGCCGGAGCCTTTAAAGAAACGATGCATTCCGCTTTCATGAACTCATTGTAACAGGGACGCCTCCAGGGGGGCTTTGACTTAAATCAAAAAAGAATGAGAAATTCAGCAGGAGAATTAATGGGTTAGAGCGCTGCGGCTGCAAAGGGAAGACAGGGAAGGGGAGAGGGAGAGAGTAGGAAAGAAAAGAATAAAACGGAAGAGGAAACGGAGAGCGGTTGTCTGATACAGGTGCTTCCCCGTCAGGCAACCGCCTGCGGCCTTAGGGTGTGTCTGCACACTATCATCTCCTGCGGCAGCGGCTTCTGCTGCGACCGGCTGCAGAGTCTCTGTACTGCGTTGTCCCGGGCACATCGTCCTCGACGTAGCTTCTGCTAGATACCGTCTCATTCGGGTGGGCGCTGTACCCGTGCCGCCTTGCCCAGGAACTCTTCGCTCGGTCTCGCTACGAACTCAGTGTGCAGACACACCCTAATCGTCCTTTCCTTCGTGGTGCTTGTGATGCTTATGATGTTTTTCCCAATGCTTGCGGCGCTCCTTTTCCTCCTCTTTCCACTTCTTTTTCAACTGGCCATAAGAGATACGCCTGTATCCGGAATAGACCCTGCAGTCCCCCGGCAGGTGGACGAATGCCGCCGGCACCTTCCGGGGGGGCAGATAGACCCAGGGGCCGTTGTAATATGCTGCCCGATACCATGTGCCGTGGTGCTTTCGATACCATCGCCCGGAATAGAAGAATATGTCGATCCCTGCATCCGGAGCGAAGTAGACACGTGTGCCCGGAATCAGGACCACTTCAGGCGGTGCGGCAACAACCACCCGTGGGGGAGGGGGAGCAACGACCACCGGCGGCGGGGGGACGCCGAGATCGACATTGATAGTGACATCCGCCCCCGCGCTTCTCGGTACCCCCGGAAGTAGCGCTCCCATAATGATCCCTGCTATAATGAGGCCCCGTTTTTTCATCTGCATTCCTTCCTCCTTCCTTTGCTGCCATTGTCCTGGTGTTCTTCGGCTTACTGCGTGAGCCTTTCCTTTGATGAAAGCAAGGAATGTGCCTGAAAGCGCCGGATGCTAACTACTTGATCTGAAATAAATTCCCTGCCTCGTTCAGGGTGCCGGATGTCTGGGTTTTCCTGCACCGGCGTGGGAGGCCATGCAGAAGGGCCTTGCAGAGCCCTTCGGAGTGCAGGCTTTTCCCTGCACCAGGTGCAGCGCTATGAACACAGTAAAGATAAGTAAGGGTAGAGAAAAAAACAAGGACAACTATTTCCCTCTTGTCTGCTTTACCTCTACCTGTCTTACTCTGTTATAATGCTGAATATACTGTATATATGCCGGGAGGGAGAGATGCCGGTACTGATGATGCCCTCCGCGGGATTGGATATGAAGGATTCACGGAAAACAAAGACGCAACTGATCGAGGAGATCGCCGCGCTGCGCGGGCGTGTCGCCGCGATGGAGGAGAGCGAGAGCCGGCTCCGGCAGTCCGCTGAGGAGATGCACGCCACCTCGCAGCGGCTGAAGTTTCATATGGAGAAAGCTCCCTTTGCCGTTATCGAATGGGACCCCTGCTACCGGGTAATCTGCTGGTCCGACGAAGCGGAGAAAATCTTCGGCTGGAATGCCCGGGAGATCCTTGGCAAGAGCTTTGACGAATTGTGCATGGTCTATGAAGAGGACCGGAACGCGGTCTTGCTGATCATGGAAGAGATTATGAACGGCAACAGTCCGCAGAGCATCTGCCGGAACCGGAACTACCGGAAGGACGGCACTGTCATTCACTGCGAGTGGTACAATTCGGTGCTCCTCGACTCCTCCGGCTTGCTCGTTTCGGTGCTGTCGCGGGTACTGGATATCACCGCGCGCGTACGGATGGAAGAGGAGCTCAGGGTGAGCCGCGGGCATCTCGCCGATCTCGTGGAGAAGCGCACCCGGGAACTGAGGACGACCTGTGAGACCCTCAGACGGGAAATCCTCGGACATCGGCTCACGGACGAGAGCCTTCGCCTGTTCAAGGCACTGGTGAACTGGTCGAACGATGCCATCTACCTGGTGGACCCCGGGACGGCGGCGATTCTCGACTGCAACGATAAGGGTTTCCGCGCCCTGGGATATACGAAAGAAGAGCTCCTGCGGCTGAAGATTTTCCACTGCAGGACCTATACGCCGTTCTCTTCGTGGGAGTGCTACATCGAGGAGCTCCGCGCAAGGGAGTCCTTGACCTTCGAGACCCTGCACCGGCGCAAGGACGGAACCCTCTTCCCGGTGGAGGTGAATGCGAAGTATGTCGCTCATCAGGGCAAGTATTACATTATCTCCGTCGTGCGCGATATTACCGACCGCAAACGTGCGGAGGACGAGCGGGCACGCCTGGTGGCAGCCCTGGATTCCATTGCGGACGCCATCGCCGTTACCGATACCGACTGGACGGTGCAGTATGTGAACCCCGGTTTCGAACAGGTTACCGGGTATTCCCGCAAGGAGGTAGTCGGTCGGAACCTTCATCTCCTGAAGGAGGACGAGCAGCACGAGCTGTACCGTGAGATCGGGAATGCCCTTCTGCGGGGAGAAGTGTGGCGCGGCCGCATGAAGAGCAGGAAGAAGGACGGGACTCTCTATGAGGAGGATGTCGCCTTCTCCCCGGTACGGGGGATGTTCGAACAGGTGCTGGGCTATGTGGCGGTGAAAAGGGATATCACGGAGAAGGTACGGCTCGAAGCCATCGTCGAAGCGGTGAATACCATGAATAACATCGGCTACATCTTCTCGGGAATACGCCACGAGATCGGTAATCCCCTTAATTCGATGCGGGCGGCGCTGACGGTGGTGCGGGACCGCTTCGATTCCCTCGATAAAGAGGCTGTCGGCGCATATCTCGACCGCTCCCTGGGAGAGATCTCCCGGGTCGAGTATCTGTTGAAAAGCCTGAAAAGCTTCAATATGCACGAAAAGCTCGAGGCAAGGGACTTCGATCTTGTTACTTTCCTTAATAAATTCCTGGTGCTGGTGAAGGATGATTTCATGAAGAAAGGGATCCCCCTTACCATGTTCGTGGGACCCGAGGTGAAGCTCTGCCATGCAGACCCGAGGGCGCTTCAGCAGGTGTTGTTGAACATTCTTACCAATGCCGCGGACGCCTG
Source organism: Nitrospira sp. (assembly GCA_002634385.1). Taxonomy (GTDB): domain Bacteria; phylum Nitrospirota; class Thermodesulfovibrionia; order Thermodesulfovibrionales; family Dissulfurispiraceae; genus Nitrobium; species Nitrobium versatile. The sequence goes on along the minus strand of NSJL01000011.1, from coordinate 53,786 downwards.
CGCCGGGGAGGAGGACCCGAGTATCTATATCACCCTGCTGAAGGTCCCGCGCATGGTGATGATACGCATTGCGGACACGGGGATCGGCATGACGGAGGAGCAGCAGAAGGAGATCTTCAATCCTTTTTATACCACGAAGGCCCATGGTACCGGCCTCGGTCTGGTCATCGTACGAAAGATGCTGGCGAAGATGAACGGTACGATAAAGGTGCTGAGCCGGAAGGGAGAGGGCACCATTGTGAATATTCTTCTCCCGGAGGGGAAAGATGAGAGGTGACAGGGTGGGGAAAGTGCTTCTCATCATTGACGACGACAAGCTGCTCTGCGATGCCCTGCAGGACTACTTCAGAACCGGTGGAATGGAGGTGCTCGCCGCTTACACGGGTGAGGAGGGTCTTGCCCTCTGCGCGCGGAAAAAGGTGGACGTTGTGCTTCTCGACCAGAATCTGCCCGATACGGAAGGGCATGCCCTCTGCCCTGTGATTCTGAAGCATAACGAGCAGTCGAAGATTATTTTCATCACCGCTCATCCCAGCTTCGAGGGGGCGGTGAAGGCCATCAAGTCGGGGGCTCACGATTATCTGTCCAAGCCCTTCGAAATGGAGGAGCTCTCCCTTGCCATCAAGAATGCCCTGAATACCCTTGCCCTGGAAAAGATCGCGCAGATCGAAAGGTACAAGAGGGACAAGGAAAGCGAAGAGGCGGTCCTGGTGGGCAGCAGTCCCGGGCTCGTCGAAACGGTACGGCTTGTGGACCTGGCCGCCTCGACGGACGCCCCTGTCCTGATTACCGGGGAGACCGGAACGGGGAAGAACGTTGCCGCCCGCTCCATTCACTATAAAAGCAATGCGCACAAGGAGGCTTTCATCAGCATCAATTGCGCGGCGCTTCCCGAAGGCCTGATTGAGGCGGAGCTCTTCGGATACGAGAAAGGCGCTTTTACCGGGGCGACGGCGTCCCGCAGAGGAATCTTCGAAATGGCGGAAGGAGGGACCCTCTTCCTGGACGAAATCGGGGAAATGCCGATGCACCTGCAGACGAAGCTTCTCAGTGCGCTGGAAGACAAGAAGATCCGGCGTCTCGGGGGCGATTTTATCCGTCCGGTGAGCGTCCGCATCATCGCGGCCTCCTCCGCGGATCTGGAGGCCTCCCTCGGCAAGACATTCAGGAGCGATCTCTACTACCGCCTGAGTGTCATACGGATTCATATTCCCCCCTTGCGGGAGCGGCGGCAGGATATTCCCGAGCTCTGCGATTATATCCTCAGGAAAGTTACCCGCGGCCGGGAAGCACACCTTTCGGAGCCCGAACTGCAGAGACTCATTGAATACGATTGGCCTGGCAACATCAGGGAACTGAAAAATGTCATAGAAAGGGCCTCTCTCCTCCAGAAGGGGCCTCTGCTTGCCCCTTCCGATTTTCTGGTGAAGGTCGTACCGGCGCGGGTCTGCCCTCCCGGGTTCCCCGGAGATGACCTTATTCCCCTTGAGGCGGTAGAAAGGAGCTATATCAGGTATGTTCTCCAGAAATTGTCCGGCAATCATACCCGGGCGGCCAGAACGCTGGGGATATCCCTTTCCACCCTCAAGAGAAAGCTCAAGGAATACCAGCTCAGGGAGTGATGCCCGGGTGAAAGCAGAGGGCGAGGTCTTATCATAGCGGAAAAGGATCGTTTATACTATCCTTTCTCTTACTACGGAAGCGATGGATCGGCAGAAGAACGGGAACTGAAAAACAGTGATGAAGGAGACAGGAATGAGACTGAAGACGGGAATCATAGTGTACACGGTGGCAGTGACTTTGTGGGGCATGGCGGTATTTGCTGCGGATAACGGGAAGCTGAAGTCGGGGGAGGCTCTCTTCAAGAAACACTGCTCCGTATGCCACCCTAACGGAGGAAATGTGATCAATCCCAAGAAAACCCTGAAAAAGGCGGACCTCGCTGCCAATGGGATTAAGGCTCCCGGGGATATTGTGAAGAAGATGAGGCGCCCGGGGCCGGGAATGACGCAGTTCGATTCTGCGAAAGTTCCGGACAAGGAGGCCCTCGAAATAGCGGAATACGTTCTGGCTACCTTTTGATAGCCGATGGGAACGGGATACGGAGCAGGCATACGCCGCCGGCGTGCCGTAGGGAAAGGACAAATCCTGGCTTTGTGCCTGGTCTTTTTCCTTTCAGGGGCGGTATCTTCCCCGGGGCATGAGAAGGATGCCTCACCTGAAACGGTTCCCTCCGCACTGCCGGCCGGACAGCCGGCCGGTCGTCCGTATGGTTTGGCGACCGGACCGCCGGCTGATAAAGCTCCCGGAGAGGTGGGGATTATAGAAAGACTCGGGCAGTATGTGCCCCTCGATGCGGTTTTCTATGACGAGAAAGGCCGTGCCTATCCTTTGCGTCAATGGGTGGACAGGCCCGTTATCCTGAGTCTTATCTATTTCAACTGCGACCGCATCTGCCCGCAGTTCCTGGGAGGTCTTGCCGAAGCCTTGGGCAAGGCGACCCCGGTTCCCGGGAAGGAGTACACCGTCCTCACCATCAGTTTCGATCCGAAGGATACTCCTCATGGGGCGCGCAATGCCAAAAGGAACTACCTGAGGGCGATGGGATCGGGGTTCCCCGAGGAGGCATGGCGGTTCCTCACCGGTGATGCGAAGAACATCCAGAAGCTCCTCGATTCCGTGGGGTTCAGCATCAAGGGAGAGGAACTGCACGGTTTTTCCCATCCCGTCGCCCTGGTTGTCCTTTCCCCCGAAGGGAAAATCGTGCGGTACCTGTATACTACCAACTATGCTTATGGCTCGCCCTCCCGGGTTACCTTTCTCCCTTTCGATCTCTCCATGGCTGTCACCGGTGCGGCAAAGGGGAAAGTAGTGCCGACGGTGAAGAGGGATGGCGCATACTGCTTCCCCCACCAGCCGAAGAGTCAGGAGGCCTTTTTCACTGTTCTGAAGATATTCGGTACAGTGACGTTGCTCCTGATCGTCGGTGCCCTTGTCGGTATGGCCGTAGCGGGCAGAAAGATACGGAAAAGAGATGGAACAGGGAAATAGCTTTCGGGAGGAGGGGAGTTTCTACGAGGACCGGGGGAGGTACCGCGGCTTTTCTGCCTGGATGATGTCGGTGGACCACAAGAGGATCGGTATTATGTACCTCGCCGCGCTCCTCGTCTTCTTTGCCTCCGGAACTGTCCTGGGACTTCTTATCAGGCTCAACCTTATCGATCCCGGAAGGCTCATGTCCGCATATACCTATAACCGGCTCTTTACCATGCACGGGATCGTCCAGATATTTCTCTTCATCATTCCGGGAATCCCCGTGGCTTTCGGTAATTTTTTTCTTCCGCTCCTTATCGGGGCCCGGGATGTCGCCTTCCCCCGTCTGAACCGCCTTTCCTGGTGGCTGTACCTGACCGGTGCGGTACTGGTCCTTCTGTCTCTTTTTTTCGGGGGCGGGGCCCTGGATACCGGGTGGACTTTTTATGCTCCGTACAGCCTTCAGACGAGGACGAATGTGTCCCTCGCGGTGTTTGCGGTCTTTGTCCTCGGCTTCTCTTCCATTCTCACGGGATTGAACTTCGTCACGACCATTCACCGCCTCCGGGCGCCGGGCATGACCTGGTTCCGCATGCCCCTCTTCGTCTGGACCCTTTACGCCACCGGATGGGTGCAGCTGCTCGCCACCCCGGTGCTCGCCCTTTCCCTGCTCCTGATTATCCTGGAGAGGTTTTTCGGTCTCGGTTTTTTCGATCCCGCAAAGGGCGGGGACCCGCTCCTCTTTGAGCATCTCTTCTGGATTTATTCCCATCCCGCGGTATATATCATGATCCTCCCGGCCATGGGGGTTATCTCTGAAATTATCCCGGTTTTCGCCCGGAAGACGGTGTTCGGATACAAGGCAGTGGTTTTTTCGTCCCTGGCGATCGCCAGCGTCGGATACCTGGTGTGGGGCCATCACATGTTCACCAGCGGGATGAGCGATACGGCACGGGCGGTCTTCTCCCTGATCACCTTCCTGGTTGCGGTGCCCAGCGGGGTCAAGGTCTTCAACTGGGTGGCGACGCTCCATAAGGGCTCTATTACGGTGGATGCACCCTTGCTCTTCGCCCTGACTTTCATCTTTCTCTTTTCCATCGGCGGACTGACTGGCCTCGTGATCGGGGCGTTGGCCACCAACCTGCACCTGCACGGTACCTATTTCATTGTCGCCCATTTCCATTACGTAATGTTCGGGGGCGTCGGGTATGCGTTCCTGGCGGGACTGCATTACTGGTTTCCCAAGATGTTCGGAAAGATGTACGATGAGCGGACGGCGAAGATCGGAGGGGCGGTACTCTTCGTGGGGTTCAATCTCCTCTATTTCAGCATGTTCCTTCTGGGGGTCCGGGGAATGCCGCGGAGGTATTTCGATTATCCTCCCCACTTTTTCACGGAGCACCTCGTCTCCACTGTCGGTTCGTGGATAGTGGCTGCGGGACTTGCCCTCATTCTTGTCAACCTGATACATGCGCTCTTCAGGGGAAAGAGCGCCCCCGCAGACCCATGGGGTGGCGGAACCCTGGAGTGGAGCCTCCCCTCTCCCCCCCCGGCGGAAAATTTCAAGGAGATCCCGGTGATTACCCGGGGACCGTATTCATACCGATGATCCCTCCCTCCGTCCACAATGCCGCCCCTCCAGCGGAAGAGCATCGGATGGAACGCCACGGCGCCGCCTTCGGCATGTGGCTGTTCCTCATTACGGAGCTCCTTTTTTTCGGGGGACTGTTCCTTCTCTATTCGGTTTTCCGCGCACAATACCCGCAGGAATTCCATGCCGCCGCGCATACGGAAAATACCGTTCTGGGCCTGGTCAACACCGTCCTCCTCATCACCAGCAGTCTTACCATCGCTCTTTCTCTCTCCGCCCTGAAGGGGGGAAGAAAGGGACTCTCTGTGTCCTTTCAGGGAGTGACCCTGCTCCTCGGGATCGCTTTCCTGGTGAACAAATATTTTGAATGGGGAGAAAAGATTGCACACGGAATGTATCCCGATTCGCCGGTGCTGCTGCAGAAAGGAAAAGGAGAAACCCTTTTTTACAGTCTCTATTACGTCATGACAGGGTTGCACGGCCTGCATGTGCTTATCGGCATCGGAGTCATCGCGGCAATGGCATATCTTACCGTTCGGGAGAAGATCACCGCCCTGGATGCCGTGAAGCTGGAGAATACGGGGCTCTACTGGCATTTTGTCGATATCGTATGGATCTATCTTTTCCCGTTGTTCTACCTGGTGACATAAGGAGAAATACATGGAAGAGGAAAAGACGCCTGCTCCCGAAGAAGGCCCCCGGACGTACCTCGCCGTCTGGGGGGCTCTCCTGCTCCTTACCGCTGTCACGGTCGCCGCATCCGGAACCGGCCTGCGGTACGGGATTCTGCTCTCCCTTGGCATCGCTTCCTGCAAGGCGGGCCTCGTCCTCGTCTTTTTCATGCACATGCGGCATGAGGGGGGCTTTCTCAAGGGGGCCGTTGCGGTGTCGGTACTGACATTGACCGCACTGATCATGCTTACCTTTATCGATGTGTGGTACCGGTGAGGCGCATGATCTCCGAAGTGTCCAATACTGCAGCAAAAGTAGACAGCACTTTTCTTTTCATTGTGGGGCTGTCGGTGGCGCTTCTGGTTCTCATCACCGCCCTTATGCTCTTCTTTGTGATCAAATACAACAGGAAGAGGCACCCGGTATCCGAGAACATAGAGGGCAATCTCCCCCTCGAAATAATCTGGACCGTAATCCCCACTGTAATCGTCCTCGCCATGTTCTACTACGGGTGGTCCGATTTCGCCTATATCCGCAACGCCCCCGAGGGTGCCCTCCCGGTGCAGGTGACGGGGCGCAACTGGTCATGGCATTTCACCTATGAAAACGGCATGCAAAGCGATGTGCTGAAGGTTCCGCGCAATAAAGCGGTAAAGCTTGTCCTTACCTCCGCTGATGTGCTCCACAGTTTCTACATTCCCGCCTTCAGGATAAAGGAGGATGCGGTCCCCGGAATGAAGACCCGCCTGTGGTTCATTGCCCGTGATACGGGGTCCTATGAAATCTACTGCACGGAATACTGCGGGACAGGGCACTCCCATATGCGCTCCAAGGTGGTGGTGCTCCCGGAGGACGAATTCGAATCCTGGCACTCGGGACAGGGCGGAGAAGGGGAAAAAGAAACGGAAAAAAGGCTCCTCAGTGAAAAGGGCTGCCTCGGATGTCATAGCGTAGACGGGTCGACGGGCGTCGGACCGACTCTCAAGGGTGTTTTCGGGCGAAGTACCGTTGTGGTAACCGGAGGAAGGGAACGGCAGATCGTGATCGACGAAGAGTATCTGAGGAGGTCGATCCTGCAGCCTGCAGCGGATGTGGTAAAGAGATATCCGGCTATTATGCCTGCGCTCCCGGTGAGCAGGGAAGAGATGGATGCTCTCATCGCTGAATTGAAGGATCTGCAATAGAAATACCTGCAAGATAATGTATGCACGGGTGCTCTATCGGCTCAATTTGGCCTGTGGTGGCCTAAAATGACCTACCTAAAATGAACATATCTCCTGCGTAAATCCGCGTTTTTATCAATAACATATTGATATAAAAGCAATAACTTCTGCCTGGCATTGCTCTTGCTTCTTTTTTTGTAAAGAGGACAAGAAAGATCTTGCCGGGGTGAGACTGGCACGGGGACGGTGTAGCCGGTCGCAGTAGAAGATAGTTTGCCTGTACACCCCAGAGAGTGCAGGAAGATATGTTTGAAGGAGGTCAGGTGAGTGGAAAAGATGTTGGATCTTTATGAGGAGGAGCTCGTCGATGATTCCCTCCTGGATGCTTTTGAGGATACCACCCTTCTTGAAGGCAGGGAGCCCATCAATGTAGAAGCTCTCTCGGAGGAATTCATCGGGGAGCCGAAGTCTCCTCCCGGCCCGGAATGCGGCACTGTCGATATGTACATCAAGGGAATAAAGGGCATTCAGCCCCTCACGAAAGAGGGAGAGGTCGAGATAGCACGGCAGATCGAAGAATGTAAGAGGAGAGTCTCAGAGGCGCTTTTTACCACACCCCTCGTCATCAAGAAGCTTATGGCTCTGGGTGAACGGGTAGAAAGGGGGGAGGCCCCTTTGGCAGACCTTATCCTTGATGGGGAAGATCTGTCGGAGGAGGATCTCCTTGCTGAAAAGGAAAGGTTTTCCCGTATTGCCGTCGAGATAGGAAGCCTGTTTGCCCGCAGGGAAATGCTCCTCAGGGAGAGAAGAGTCTCCTGGCCGAAGAGGAAGGAGCGTATGGATCAGCTGCTGAAGGACAACAGCGAGCAGTTGGTGACAAAAGTAAGGGAGCTGGGGCTGCGGGAGTCGGTCATCGACGGTTTTTCGGAGGAGGTCAAGGTACTGGGAAGGCGGCTTGACCTCCTGAGCGGTGAGTATGCCAGGGCGCAGAAAGCGGAACACGGATCAGATACACAGGCAAGGTTGGCCTCTGAAATGGAAACACTGGAAGCCGCCATCGGATTGAGCGCTTCCGAAATCCGGGCTTTTATCGAGGAGCTTGCCCGGCGGGAGGCGGATGCCACCGATGCCAAGAGCCGGCTGGTCGAGGCGAATCTCAAATTGGTAATCAGCGTTGCAAAAAGGTACCTGGGAAAGGGTCTGAGCATGGGAGACCTTATCCAGGAGGGCAATATCGGCCTGATGCGTGCGGTGGACAAATTCGATTATCGGCGGGGATACAAGTTCAGTACCTATGCCACCTGGTGGATACGCCAGGCGATCGGCAGGGCAATAGCGGACCATTCGAGACTGATCCGTATTCCCGTCCACATGCAGGATACCATGAAAAAAGTGAACAAAACCATCCAGAAAATCGTACAAGAATCGGGAGCGGAACCCGGTCCCTGCGAGATCTCCAAGAGGGCGAGAATACCCCTCGAAAAAGTCATCGAGGCGATGAAGATCGCCCGTGAACCCCTGTCCATAGAGACTCCCCTGGGTGAGGAAGGGGATACACTGCTCAAGGACTTCATTGAAGATACATCCCTGGACTCGCCCCTCGAGTCTGCTCTTCAGAGGGATATCCAGAGAAATCTCGAGAGGATCCTGCGCACCCTTTCCCCCAAGGAGGAGATGGTAATACGGAAGCGCTTCGGTATCGGAGAAAACCCGCATACCTTGGAGGAAGTAAGCCGTTTGTTCGAGATTACGCGTGAGCGTGTCCGGCAGATCCAGATCAGGGCGATGAAAAAATTGAAGCTCCCTGCGAGGGCTTTGCTCCGGTAAACAGGAAAGCGGACAGGTAGTGCAGAGGGCAGCGCACGCACGGGGCACGATGCGTGCGCTGCCCTCTGTTTTCTGGTCAGGTTATCTTCCTGTACACGGTGAATCCGAGGAGCAGGAATACTAGGAACATGATGAGAAAAACGATGAACAGGAACTTTGCGATGGCGGCTGCCGTTCCCGCAATACCGGAAAATCCCAGAATCCCCGCAATGATCGCTATCACTAAAAAGATGAGCGCCCATTTAAGCATGGTTCACCTCCTGAAATTCCTACTTGTTGATACCTCTTTTCTTCTGTCCTCTATTAAATTCTCCCATACTTCTGCGGCGCTTTCAACATGGCTGTTCTATTCTGTTTTCGGGTCTGTTTTCGGGCTGCTTCCGTGCCCCCCATTTGCCCCGGAAGGGGAAATATTGCTACAATTAGAAAGATTTTGATGCAGGATCTGTGGAGGGGATCCCGGCTCCCCGGCGGCCTGTTCGGGAGATCCCTGGTTTCTGCCTGCCTTTTCCCTGTGTCATACTCCCTGAATCATTATTCGCGGTATCGGAGTGATTGTGTGATGAGCATTATGAATCTGGTTGCAAATATTCCGCTTTTTCACGGTCTGCCAAGGGAACAATTGGAAGAGATTGTCGATATTATGGTGGACCAGACCTTCGGCAGGGGACAATCCATTTTCTCCGAAGGTGAGGAAGCGACGGGCTTTTATGTGGTAATCTCCGGACGGGTAAAGATTTTCAAACTCTCTTCGGAAGGAAAGGAGCAGGTCCTCCATTTTGTGGGTCCGGGCGAATCCTTCGGAGAGGTGCCCATGTTTGCCGGTGGATATTTTCCCGCCCATGCCGAGACTATCGAAAAAAGCAGACTCTTCTTTTTCCCGCGCTCTTTCTTCCTCGATCTGATAAAAAGGGACCCCGCCGTTGCCATGAACATGCTGGCGGAGCTTTCCATGCGCCTGCGGCGCTTTACCCTGCTGGTGGAGGAGCTTTCCCTGAAGGAGGTCCCGGGGCGTCTTGCTGCCTATCTCCTTTACCTTAGCGACCGGGAGAACGGGTCGGGCGATCTGGAGCTGAATGTCACGAAGGGGCAGTTGGCGAGCCTCCTGGGCACCATCCCCGAGACCATGTCGAGGATTCTCGGAAAGATGACTGCACAGGGCATTATCGAAGTGCAGGGTCGCAGGATCAGGATACAGGATAGAGACGCCCTGGAGGAACTCTCCTCCGGCAGAAAGACCCTGCTCTGATATCCGGGATGAAAAACAGGAGAGGCCAGGTGAGGAGACGTTCCCCCGTGCACCACTCCTGCTTTCCCTCTCAGATCCTCCGGATCTCGTACAGAAGTTCTTGCGTCATTCCCTCAGATGCGCGATCTTCGGCCAAAGATGAGGGAAACAAGAAACAGCACCAGGAAGATAATGAAGAGCACCTTTGCAAACCACGCAGCGGTGCCCGCAATTCCTGCAAAGCCGAAGATACCCGCGATAATCGCCACGATCAGAAAGACAATCGCCCAGGATAACATATAACACCTCCTTGTCCTGTTACGTGCTGGGGGCCGCCGGGACTTCCTGAAGGGCGGGAGCTCCCTTCCCTCCGCTCCCGTGGTCCCCGGATTCTACTGTGCGGATACCACGCGTTTCCGGTGCGTGCCGGGATCACGCGGGATGGCAGCTCTCTCGCCGGGGGAGCTCTGTGCAGAGGTGCTGGTTTTCGGATGGTGTTTCGTGAAGTGTGTCAGGCCCGTGTGCGGAATAGTATCCGGAGCAGTAGGCGTCGGAGGAAGGGGAAGCGGTACTCTACCCTATCAGAATATTTGGATGGACATCACTCCCTGCTACATTTATAGCAGATGCCCGGAGCGTTGTCAAGAAGCCGGCCAGAGCAGATCCCGTATAGGTAGTGAGATACTGACGGGGGAGGAAAAGGAGAAGCATGGCGCGTATATGACCTGGGGTGTGTTTTGCACACGGTGTTCGTAGCGAGGCCGGACGAAGAGCTTCTGGGCAAGGACAGGGGTCCCCGAAAGATCAGAGATCTTTTGGAGTGGGACGCAGATCCGTGGATTATCAGATATTGGGCAGCCGGTCGCAGCAGAAGCCGCGGCCGCAGGAGATGATAGCCTGCAAACACACCCTGGTTATCAGAGGCGGCGTACACGGCCTCTTTCCATTATCAGAAGGAAATCAGCGAGCCTTTGCGCCTGCTCTTTATCGTGGGTGGTGACGACGATGGTCTTCCCGCTCTCTTTTCCCAGGGAGAGGATGCTCCCTTCAAGTACTGTAGTGCTTTCCGGGTCCACCGAAGAGGTGGGCTCGTCCAGGAAGAGCATTTCGGGTTCCGTTACCAGGGCCCGGGCGAGGCCGAGCCGCTGGGTCTCTCCGCTGGAAAGAGTCCGGGCATCCTGCTTTGCCTTGTGTTTCAATCCCACGAAGTCGAGCGCATCGTTTACCTTTTCGTCGATTTTTCTCCTCTCCATTTTCCGTATTTTCAACCCGTATGCTGCATTGTTAAAAACCGTTGTGGAGAAGACCCCCGCCCTCGGAAGGACAAGAGTAACCCTTCGCCTGAGAGAGATATTCTTAGCCAGGGCGATACCGCCGGAAGAGTATTCGACCGTTCCCCTGTCCGGCTCTTCGAGAAGGGCGCATACCCGGAGGAGGGTGGATTTGCCGCTCCCGTTGGCCCCGGTGAGGACATAGATACCGCTGCGGTCCAGGGAAAGGGAGCATCCCTTCAGCACGGGGTCTCCCCCATAGCTTTTCTCTACGCCGTAAACGGAAAGGTGCAGACTCATTGCAGGGCTCCTTTTCTCTGAACTGCATGGAGAACGGAATTGATCAGGAGCGAAATACCCAGAAGGACGATGCCGAGGGCAAGTGCGAGCTCGAAGTTCCCCTTGTCCGTTTCCAGAGCGATGGTGGTGGTCATCACCCTCGTATGTCCCGCTATATTGCCGCCGACGATCATAATCGCCCCAACCTCCGCCATTACTCTGCCGAAGGCGGCGATGACTCCGGCAAGAATGCCGTAGCGCGCCTCTCTTACCACTGTTACCGCCACCTGTGCGGGCAGTGCACCCAGAGACACCGCCGCCTGCCTGATAACGGGATCGACGTTCACGATGGCAGAATGGCTGAGCGACGCCACGATGGGGAATGACAGGAGGGTCTGGGCGATCACCATTGCCGAAGGGGTATACAGCAGTCCCAGGTATCCCAGCGGTCCGCTGCGGGAAAGGAGGAGATAGAGGAAGAGACCGACCACCACCGGGGGCAGGCCCATGAGAGTGTTCAGAACGCTTACGATGCCGCTCCTGCCGGGGAACCTTTTCATGCCCAGCAGGACAGCCAGGGGGAGCCCCGCTGCCGAGGCAAAGACGAGGGCAGCCCCCGATACCCTGAGGGAGAGCAGGATAATCTCCAGCAGCGTGGAATCGAGATGGAGAATCAGCGAAAAAACGGTCCTGAAACTATCGATCAAAAACATGCTGTGCCGCAGGCCACAACGCTGAGAAAGAGAGCGGGAACCGCTCTCCCTGTGGGGTCTTTCCGGTCATTTTGCATTGGGGATGAAAAGGGCATTCCCGTTCTTGTCCCTGAAAGAAGCGATGGCGTGCTGCCCCTCCCTCGAGACAAGCCAGTCTATAAATTCCATAGCCTCTTTATATTTCACATGGGGATGCTTCTCCGGGCTCACGGCCATAACGCCGTACTGGTTGAAGAGGACGGGATCTCCTTCCAGCACGATGACCATATCCAGCGTATCCTTGTCCTTTGTGGCGAGCCAGGTGCCCCTGTCGGAGAGGGTGTAGGCCCGTTTTTCGTTTGCGATCCGCTGGGTTTTCTCCATTCCCTGCCCCGCCTCCAGGTACCATTTCTGCCCTTTCGGTTCGATGCCCGCTTTTTTCCAGAGCGACAGCTCCTTTGTATGGGTGCCGGAGGCGTCTCCCCGGGAGACAAAGGGGGTGGAGCTTCCGGCGATCTTCTTCAGCGCATCGGCGGCGGACTTCACTCCGTTTATTTTCGCAGGATCGCTGGCAGGTCCGAGGAGCACGAAATCGTTGTACATGACGTCGCGGCGGTTCACGAAATAGCCCTCCTTCACCGCCTGCACCTCCTGCTCCTTTGCGTGGACGAAAACCATGTCGGCATCTCCTCTTTTGCCCATCTCGATGGCGGCGCCGGTACCGCGGGCGACAACCCTGACTTTGATCCCGGTCTTCTTTTCGAACGACGGAAGAATATGACCGAACAGTCCCGAATTCTCTGTGCTGGTGGTGGAGGCACAGAGAAGGGTGCTTTCGGCGGAAGCGCTTCCGGCGACGAAAAAGAGCGCGATAAGCAGAGAGATGAAAAAATGACGTGCCATGGTTTCTCCTTTTTCCTGTTTTTGTCTTCTTTTGTTTATTTCCGGTGTTCCTGATTCTCCTCTTTCAGAATCGAGGGTACGGCGTCGGGGTAGAAGAGGTTCTCCCCGTGCTTTATGTACCCGGCGATGAGTCGCTGTCCTTCGGGGGAAGTGACGAAGGCGATGAAGTCCATGGCCCCGCGGTAGTTCACGCCGGGGAAGCGATCGGGATTGACCGCGATGACGCTGTAATGGTTCCGCAGTACGGGATCGCCCGCAAAGAGGGCCGCCAGGTCGACCTGCGTTTCGTAATTGAGGAACGTTCCCCTGTCCACAAGGGTGTATGCCCGCTTCCTGTCCGCTACCAGCAGGGTGTCCCCCATCTTTCCGCCGGTCTCGAAATACCAACCCTTGCCTTTCGGATTAATGCCGGTGTCGTCCCATATATCCAGTTCCCTGATATTCGTACCCGAGTCGTCACCCCGGGAAACGAAGGGGGATCCCTTCTCTGCGATCTCTTCGAAGGCTTCCGCTGCGGTGCGGGCCCCCCGGATCCCTGCAGGGTCCTCCCCGGGGCCGGTTATGACAAAGGTGTTGTGCATGACCGCCCTCCTGTTTACTCCGTATCCTCCGACGAGGAACTTCTCTTCCCTGGAGGGGTCATGGACGAAGAGCAGATCCGCCTCTCCCTTCTTGGCGATGCGGATCGCCTTGCCCGTTCCCACCACGATAACCTCCACCCTGACCGTCCGTCCTCCTGACTCCTCGTAGGCGGGAATGAGGATATCGAAAAGACCGGAGTTCTGCGTGCTCGTGGTGGAGGCGATGATCAGTCGTGTAGTTTCATTACCCATTCCGCTTTGTCCCCCCCTGCTCTTTACCATAAGTCCTGCTTCCTGAGTAAGTCAAATGCATTTCTTTAATGATAAATATGAAAACATTTCATTGTTCTTTGTCAATGAAATGTTTTCATCTCCGGTATTATTTTTTCGAGTTTGACTGCAGCCGTTTCCGTGTTTTTATACTAAGAATTGCAAGAATTTAGAGTTGCGCGTGCGTGCGCAAACAGACTGTGTCATACACTAGGAAAAGAGGATACCTGCGATGAGAAAACCGGTAAAGATTACGATAAACGGGAAGGAGGCTCCCTGCGAAAAGGGAAATACCATCCTGGAGGTATGCAGAAAAAACGGGGTCTATGTCCCCACCCTCTGCTATGACGAGCGCCTTGAGCCCTATGGCGGCTGCAGGCTTTGTCTTGTGGAAATAAAGGGCTTGGCGAAACCGTTGTCCTCCTGTACAACTCCGGTCGAAGACGGCATGGAGATCACGACCGAGAGCCAAAGGCTTACCGACCTCAGAAGAACAATGCTCTCTCTTATCCTCTCGAATCATCCCGACGACTGCATGTGCTGCGAAAAGGCGGGCGACTGCGACCTTCAGGAGCTGGCGTACCGGTATAACGTCAGGCCTGGTGAGTTCTCCGGAGAGAAATGGGACCTGCCCGTAAGAGAAGACAACCCTTTTATAACGTATGAGCCCAATAAATGCATACTCTGCAGCAGATGCACGAGGATATGCAATGAAGTGGTCATGGCCGGGACGATCGACCTTACGGGGAGGGGGTTTTATGCAATGCCCGACACCGCATTCGGGAGCCCGCGTTCTTTAAAAAATTGCGAGTTCTGCGGACAATGCGTATCCACCTGTCCGACAGGAGCGCTGACAGACAGAAAAGGAAGGGGCAGGGGACGCTCTCTGGGGATGAAAAAGGTAAAGACAACCTGCTCCTATTGCGGGACCGGATGCAACTTCTACTTGAATGTAAAGGATGACGCGGTCACAAAAGTGACCTCTGACTACGATGCGCCCGTGAATAAGGGCAACCTGTGCATCAAGGGACGGTACGGCTACGACTTCATTCACAGCCCCGAGAGGATAAGGACGCCGTTCATCAGGAAAGACGGTGTCTTTCACGAGGCGACATGGGACGAGGCGCTCGAACTGACAGCGAAAAAGTTCAAGGAACTGATTGAAAAGCACGGGCCGGAGAGAGTCGGAGGCTTTTCGTCGTCCCGGTGCACGAACGAAGAAAACTATCTCCTTTCCAAGTGGGTGAGGTGCGCAATCGGCTCCAATAACGTCGACAATTGCGCACGGGTCTGACACGCTCCGACAGTGGCCGGTCTGGCCACCAGCCTGGGAGCGGGCGCTGCCACGAATTCATTGAGTCAGATGCCGGATATGGACACCCTCTTTCTTTTCGGATCGAACCCGACTGAAGCGCATCCCATCGTTTCCCTTTGGCTCAAGAAGGCGCTGCGCAAAGGGGCGAAGCTCATCGTCGGAGACCCGCGCAAGACATGGATGGCGAAGCGTGCGGACGTATGGTTGAACCTGAAGCCCGGCAGCAACATCGCCCTGATGAACGGCCTCATTCGCGTGATACTGGAGAAGGGCTGGGAAAACAGGGAGTTCATCTCCAAAAGAACGGAGGGGTTCGAAGAGCTGATAAGAAAAGTCGGGGAATATGACCTCGACCGGGTAGAGAGACTGACCAGGGTTCCAAAGGAAAGAATCATCGAGGCGGCCCGCCTTTATTCACATGCGGGCAGCGCCATGATCGTCTATGGGCTCGGCGTCACCGAACACCGGACAGGCACGGAAAACGCGATGGCAATTGCAAACCTGGCGCTTGTCTGCGGCCAGATCGGGAGGCCCTCCACGGGTATCATGGCGCTCAGGGGACAGAACAATGTGCAGGGCGCCTCGGACCTCGGTCCTCTTCCGGCCACTCTCCCGGGGTATCAGCCGGTGGCCGATGGCACGGCGCGTGAAAAATTCGAAAAGGCGTGGAATGTCAGGATAAGCCCGAAGGCGGGGCTTACGTCGGTCGAGATGCTGGATGAATGCAGGAAGGGAAACTTCAAGGGACTGTTCATCCTCGGGGAGGACCCGGCGCAGACGGACCCCGATCTTCACCATGTACGAAAGGCGCTGGAATCCGTCGAATTCCTTGTTGTCCAGGACATCTTTCCTACCGAGACGACACGTTTTGCGGACGTAATACTTCCCGGCGCGAGCTTTGCGGAGAAAGACGGTACGTTCACAAACGGGGAGCGCCGGGTGCAGCGGGTCAGAAAGGCGATTGAGCCGCTTGCGGGGATGGCCGAATGGCAGGTCATCAGCAGACTTTCGACACTGATGGGGTACCCGATGCGTTACCACCATCCTTCGGAGATAATGGATGAAATCGCACGCCTTGTCCCGATCTACGGAGGAATACATTACGGCCGTCTCGAACAGGGGGGGATTCAGTGGCCTTGTCCCACGAGAGATCATCCCGGGACGCCGACCTTGTATACCGACCTCTTCTCGAGGCCCGGTGGATTGGCAAAGTTCGTGGCACTCGACCACACGGGTTCCGGAGAAGTGCCCGATGAGCACTATCCGCTCGTGCTGATAACGGGGAGAATTCGCGAACATTACAATAACGGCTCGATGACGGGGCGCTCCTCCGGAATTGCGGAAATAGTGCCCGGAGAATGCATCGAGATAAGCCCTGAGGACGCAGCGGCATTAAAGGTGACGAGCGGAGACAGGGTAAAAGTTTTTTCAAGGCGGGGCGAGGTGTCGGTAAAGGCCAAGGTTACCGGGCGCTCTCAGGCCGGAAATGTATTCATGACCTTTCACCACAGAAATGTCCTTACGAATATCCTCACTTCGGAGCACAGGGACCCGATAACCGGCACGCCGGAGTACAAGGTCTGTGCGGTGAGGATCGAGAAGGAGTAAAATCTGAGCGTACGGTGTAACGACCGGATATTTGTCCTTCTGCCGGTTCATTGACTCCTGTCATTTGACCCCTTACAATAGTGCCTATGGAAGATCACCGCTTGAAGGCTTTCTGTCTTATTGTGGAGAGCAGGAGCTTTTCAAAAGCGGCCGACGCGGTATTCCTGACCCAGTCGGCTATGAGCCATCTCGTCAAGAGTCTTGAGGACGAGCTCGGCGTGAAGCTCCTCTACCGCCGGGGAAGAGAGGTGCGTCCCACTCCTGCCGGAGAGCTCCTGTATCGCCATGCCCGGCAGCTCCTCGACCACTACAGGAAGATGGGAGGGGATATGGACGACCTCGTCGGCCGGGTGCAGGGCCCCCTGTCCATAGGGGCCACCGCCACCGCTGCGGCCTATCTCCTCCCCGAGGTTTTCTATGGATTCTCGAAGCAGTATGCCGGGGTGGTGCTTCAGGTAAAAGTGGAGAGTTCCGAAAAGATTGTGCAGGACCTCCGGGAGGGACGCATCGAGGTGGGGATCGTAGAGGGAGACGCAAAGGACTTCCCTTTTCATGCCGTTGGAATAGCAGGGGACGAGATCGTCCCCATCGTTTCGGACGATCATCCTTTGGCCGGGAGCGAATCGGCATCGGTCGGCGATCTCGCATCCCATGCCCTTATCCTCCCCGAAGCGGGGTCCGCTTCACGGGAGTTCCTCGATGATTTTTTCCGGAAGGCCGGAATACCGCCGGAAGAGGTAAAGGTGAGAATGACCGCGGGGAGCCCTGAGCTGATTATTCAAATGGTTCAGTCGGGGATCGGCATCTCCTTCCTGTCGAAGTGGTCGGTCTTCAGGGCGGTGAAGGAGGGGACGATCAGGATCCTGCAGGTATCCGGCGCGAAGCTGGTCCGGGATTTCTGCATGGTGAGCGTTGAGGAAGTGCCTATCACCGCTGCAGCCCGCGCCTTTACGGCATTTGTCAGGGGATACCGGTTCTTCATGCCCTTTTAGCGGGATCCCCTCACCCTAGCCCTCTCCCCCCCAGGGGGAGAGGTGATTCTTTAAAACATTTTCTTCCTCCTGGGGAAGGAGGTGGGTGAAGCGGGTAAAAGGGATTCTCTAAAAGCAGTTTCCTCCCCCTTGAGGGGGGAGGGTGCGGGAGAGGGTGACCCGCAGAGGTAACCGTGGCGGAATATTGCTTTTGTTGCTCGAAGGGGGTGTATTGCCATTCCGTTATTCCCTCTGGTATATTACGGTCATGAGAAAAAAGAGGTTTTCCCGCAGCGATTCTCCTTCTCAGGAGTACCGTCTCCGGGGGCGCATATGGATAGAGGGGAAAGAGGGGACTTTCCTGGGCTTCGGGAGAATTGTGCTCCTTGAGAGGATCCAGCAGTACGGCTCCATAACGGAGGCCGCGAAAACTATGAATATGTCGTACCGGCACGCCTGGGAGTTGGTAGACTCCATGAACCGGCAGGCGAAAGAGCCCCTTGTAGAAACCGCCGCCGGGGGAAGGGGTGGTGGGGGAACAAGGCTGACCGAGGCAGGCGTCAGGGCGATAGAGTCTTTCCGGAGCTTTCATGAACGGTTCAACCGGTTCCTGACGGAGGAGACAGTCGTCTTTGACTTCTGACGCGGAGCGCCGCAAGCGGAACATCTGCCGGAACGGATACCCAAAAGACGATAAAATGAGGAGGAAATAATGAAACGGAAATCACTTTTTTTTTGCTCGCAAGCCTGGTAACTCTGTTCTCGTTCCACAGTCACGCGCTTTCCGCCGAGCCTTCCGGAAAAATCGTCGTATCGGCGGCTGTCAGCCTTAAGAACGCCTTTGAGGAAATCGGGAAGATCTTCGAGACGAAGAACAGGGTGCTGGTTCTCTTCAATTTCGGAGCGTCAGGGGATCTGGCGAGGCAGATCGGGGGGGGAGCTCCGGTGGATGTCTTCGCCTCGGCCGCACGAAAAGACATGGATGAAATCGAAAGGCAGGGGCTTGTCCTGCCCGGTTCAAGAGCGGATTTTGCGGCAAATACCGTAGTGCTGGTTGCCCCTGCCCATGAAAAGAATTCCCCAAGGTCCTTCGGAGATCTCAGGACGGAGCGGGTGCAGAGGATCGCGGTAGGCAATCCGAAGTCCGTTCCTGCCGGAAGATATGCTGAGGAGGTTTTTACCTATTACAAAATCCGGTCCGCCCTCGATGGTAAACTGGTATATGCAGAGAATGTCAGGCAGGTGCTGGATTACGTTGCGCGGGGCGAGGTGGATGCGGGAGTGGTCTACGCCACCGATGTCGTGGCCAGGGCAAAGGAGATAAAGACCGCTGCGACCGCTCCCGAAGAGAGCCATTCTCCGGTCGTCTATCCCGTTGCGGTGATCAAGGGAACCCGCAATGAGAAAATGGCGAAGGAGTTTCTTGCCCTTGTCATGTCCCCTGAGGGGAGAAGGGTGCTCGAAAAGTACGGATTCAGGATGGCGGGGCGGGGAAAATAGCACGTCTATGCGGAAAGCGGCGTTCCGTCGGACGGGAGGATAAGAGGATAATAGGGGAGAATGGATAGCTCGGTGCTTTTTTCCATGAGGCTTTCCCTTCAGGTGGCTTCGGTGGCTACCCTCTTTGTCGTCCTGGCGGGGACTTTCATCGCCTATTTTCTCGCCCGGAGGGATTTCAGGGGAAAAGAGCTGCTGGATGTCTTCTTTACCCTTCCCCTGGTGATGCCGCCTACGGTGACGGGATATTACCTCATCGTCCTCTTCGGGAGAAAGGGTCTTATCGGAGGACCCCTGTACGAGCTGACGGGGTGGACCCTTATGTTCACTTGGCAGGCCGCGGTGCTCGCTTCCTTCACCGTGGCGCTCCCCCTGATGATCAAGACGGCCCGGGCAGCCATCGAATCGGTGGACAGGAACCTCATCAATGCTTCCTATACGCTGGGACATGCCGAAGGAGAGACCGCTTTCAAGGTCATCCTCCCCCTTGCAAAGAGGGGCATCATTGCGGGCACTGTCCTCTCCTTCGCACGGGCGATGGGTGAATTCGGGGCCACCCTTATGCTCGCGGGGAACATCCCCGGAAAGACAGATACGATGCCCCTTGCCCTCTATTCCCTCGCAGGCAGCGGGGAGTGGTCCAGGGCCCACGGTATGGTGGTCCTCCTCACCGCTCTGTCGGGAATCTTTCTGTATCTCGCCAACCGCTACACAAGACGGGTGATCTGATGGGGATCTTCCTGAAAGTGAGAAAGAAGGTGAACGGCTTCCTCCTCGATGCGGAGTGGGAGATGGAGAATGAGCTCGCGGTGCTCTTCGGCTATTCCGGCGCCGGGAAATCCCTCACCCTGCAGGCGATTGCGGGTTTGATGGAGCCCGACGAGGGGCTGGTGAGAATGAGGGGGGTCGTGGTATTCGACAGTTCCCGGGGAATCAATGTTCCCCCGCACCGGCGCAACATCGGATATGTGTTCCAGGATTGCGCCCTGTTTCCCCATATGACCGTGCGGGCCAATATTGCGTACGGCTTGAACGCCATGGAGAGGAGGGAGCGTGAGCCGAGGGTGCAGGAGATGCTGGAAAGGTTCCGGCTCGAGGGGCTGGAAGGAAAGTACCCTGCGGAGCTCTCCGGCGGGCAGAAACAGAGGGTGGCTTTTGCCCGGAGCCTTATCCGCAGGCCGGAAGTGCTTCTCCTGGATGAGCCTTTCTCCGCACTCGACAATCCCGTCCGCCTCGAGATGAGGACACTCTTAAAGGAAGTAAGGAGTGTGTTCTCCATCCCTGTGGTACTGGTGACCCACGATCTGTCCGAAGCATCCTCTCTCGCGGACAGGCTGATCGTTTATGCAGCGGGCAGAGTGGTGCAGACCGGCACACCCGGAGAGGTGTTCCGGAATCCCGCATCCATTGAGGTGGAAAACCTTGTGAGGATCCGGGAGACGTTTACCCGGTAGGGGTGACCTTTGCGACCTCTACCCTGTTCCTCCCCCTGCGCTTTGCAGCGTAAAGGGCATTATCGACCCTCGTTATCATACAGTCCACCGTATCAGCGCTTCCGAAAAGGGTTGCTCCGAAGCTTGCGGTTGTGGTGCCGGTCTTCCCGAAAGAGTACTCCTCTAAACAGGACGCGCAGCTTTTCCGCCATCGCTCTCGCCTCTTCCAGAGAGGTCTCCGGGGCAAGGACCATGAACTCTTCCTCTCCCCACCGTTCCAGAAAGTCTGCGTTTCTGATGTTGCCCTTCACCAGGGAGGCGATGGATTTCAGGACGAAATCGCCGAACAGGTGGCCATAGGTGTCATTGATCGTCTTGAAGTGGTCGATATCGAACATGATCAGGGAGAGGGGCCTCCCGTATCTCCGCGCTCTCCCGACCTCGACCTCTCCGAAGGTGTATCCCGTTGTCGTCTCGCAGGCATGGTTGAAACGGACGATGCGTCCCCCGGGGGCGAGGACGATCACGAGGGCACCCGCAACATTGAGGACCGCGGAGATGAAATTGCGCTCTTTTTCCAGTTCCCTTTCCGTTGTCTTGCGATCGCTGGTGTCCTCGATCATGGCGATGAAGTAATGGGGGGCTCCGCAGCGGGGAAGGCGGAAATCTGTGGTATAATTCTTTTACAGTTCTTTCCCAGGAGGTGCGGATATGCAGCTTTCGGAATACTTCAAGCCGGGAGGAAGGGGAGTGCTTGCCACTGCCGGTCCTGCGGGGATACCCAATGTCGCACTCTATGCCGCACCGCATATTATCGATGAGGAGACCGTTGTCTGGGGAATGGGCGACGGCCGCTCCTATGCCAATGTGCGGGAGAATCCCCACGCCGCTTACCTGTACATGATGCCGGGCGATGTTCTTTCCGGCATCCGGCTGGGACTCACCCTGATCAGGATAGAGGATGCGGGTGAAATGCTTAACGCAATAAAGAGAGATACGGCTGAACGGGTAAGCCCCGAGGCCGCCTCTCTCGTAAAACATGCGGGATATTTCAAAGTGGTCGAGACAAGACCCCTTTCCGCGTAAAAGTGGCACGCGCTGTCAGCCCTTCACTGTTTTTGATGTTCCCCGGCGCAGCGTGATGCCGTTATTTTTCCTGTTGTACTCTATGCCGTCTGCGGAGCACGCGTAGCGGAGGGCCTCCGCGGGGCAGGGAGAAGGAGCCGGGTAATGAGCAAAATCTTTCTTTTCCTCTTCATGTTCTGCGCGGGCATCGCTGCAGCGGTGCAGCCGTCCATCAATGGGCGGCTTGCCCGGAAAGTGGGAGTCATCGAGAGCTCTTTCATTTCTTTTACGGTGGGAGCCGCGGTGTTGCTCGCCCTCGTCCTGCTTGCCGGCCGGGGGGGGCTTAAAGGAATAGGGGAGGCGACCTGGTGGGAACTGACGGGTGGGGTGCTGGGGGCCTTCTTTGTCTCCATGAGTATCGTCGCTGTCCCCCGCATCGGCACTGCCGCGACCATGGCGGCCGTAATTGCCGGACAATTGATCACGGGACTCCTTATCGATCATTTCGGGCTCTTCGGCTTCAGGCCCCTTCCCTTTGATGCGAAGCGTGCTGCAGGAGCAGTGCTGCTTTTTGCCGGAGCGTTCCTTATTTTCAAAAGATGAAACAGGGAGACGGGCCGGATTACCTTTCTGCTTTCTCCCGGGGGTGCAGCGCCGCATCCTTCAGGATATAGTTCTTATGGTACGCAAAGCATGCCTTGATATTGCCGTAGCCGCATGCCTTGAGCAGTTCCTGCCCGCTGCTGTCCTTCGGCATGTAGTTTCTTTTCCATCCGCTTTTTCCGGAAGCCGCGAGGGCGGACGCCGGAAGTACGAGCAGTGCGACGGCAAAGACTGCGCCTCTTAGAATTCCCCTGAGTATAGTATCCGCTTTCTTCATACAGGCACCTCCCCATAGGTAGTATACCCTAAAAAGGGGGATGGAGGAATGCCCTGATTGTCCCATGGGCTTGTCCGGTATGGGCCGTGCTATACTCTTAGTAAGACGTTGCGCACGTAAGGTCGAGGGGAGGAGTCGCCATGCAATTCCTGAAAGCCTTATCAAAAGCCACGGGTACCGCTGCGGCGAACAGGGCGTTGCACACTATCGCTCTCCTCTTTCTCCTGGTTTCCCTTGCGATGATGCCCCCTTTGGAAGGGGCTCCCTTTTTCCTCTTTTCCTCTCCCGGCCCTTCCAGGGGCCATAGTCCCCCAAAGATAGTAGCGGAGGTTTTCCTCCTGATCATCGAGCAGTATCATGAACAACCGGATGCGGCACATCTCGTCCACCGGGCGATATGCGGGATGGAGTCGCTGCTGCGGGAGGAGGGAAAGGCGTACACGAGGCCCGCGATACAATGGAAGCGCATCGGGGGAGACAGGATGAAGCTGGTGCACCTGGTTTCCTCCCTTTTCGATTATTACCGGCGTACCGCGCGCGTATCTCCTCAAAAGCTGGAATATGCTGCGATACAGGGTATGCTTGATTCCCTCGATGAGAATTCCGCATATATGACCGCTGCAGAGGCGAGGGAGGATATTGAGGGGGAAGCGGTGGGGCTCGGACTCAGGGTGGGGTTGGAGAACGGAATGCTTACCGCCCTGCCTGCGGATGAGGGCAGCCCCGTGCACAGGGCGGGGATACGGGCCGGCGACAGGATACTCAGGATTGAGGGACGGCCGACAAAGGATATGGATCTCCGGGAGATCATCTCCCGGATACAAGGACCCAGGGGGACGGCTGTCACCCTTACCGCACTGCGGGAGGGATGGGAGCAGCCGAAGGATTTTACGGTCATCAGGGATGCCGTCAGGACAAGGAGCGTGGAATACCGGCTCCTGGAAAGAGGTATCGGGTACTTGAGTATCAAACAGTTTCAGAGGAACACGGCCCGGGATGTGGAGGAGGCGTTGCAGCATTTCCGTTCGTCCGAAGGGGAATTGAAAGGCCTGGTGCTCGACCTCCGGGATAATCCCGGAGGTCTGATCCGTGAGGCAGTGGAAGTGGCGAGCAAGTTTATCCCTTCGGGTATTATCGTATATTTGAAAGAGAGGGCGGAGGATACCGGGCAGAGATATACGGGAAGGAGGCCCGGAGTCCGTCTCCCCTGTCATGATGTCGTGCCCATGGTGGTCCTGGTGAACGACGAAACCGCCAGCGCTTCCGAGATCGTGGCGGGGGCTCTGCAGGACTACCGCCGTTCGGTGATCATCGGAAGGAATACTTATGGAAAAGTATCGGTGCAGACTCTTTTTCCCCTCAGCAACGGGGCTACCCTGAGTCTTACCACGGGAAGGTACTATCTCCCCTCGGGGAAGCTGATCCGGAGAGGCATCAGACCGGATGTGGAGGTGGCGGAAAGGCAGGGAGGGGATGTTCCCCTTCGTGTTGCCCTCTATGCGCTGAACAGGGCAGAGGAGGGTGCTTCTGCTGAAGCCCTGAAGAAGACGGTGGAAGAGGTGCTGAAGGAGAAGGGGTAGAGAGACTGGCCTTTTGTCGGGGGCCGGGAGCAGCTCTGGTTTGACTTTCGCCCGGCCGGTATGCAATTATTAGACAGTAAATATTCCTTCGCATAATCGAGGAGGTGGCAGCGATGCCTATTTATGAATATTCCTGTAAGAAGTGTAACGAGGTGTTCTCGGTTTTCCAGAGTATGAACGCCTCCGAAAAGGACACAAAGTGCCCGAAGTGCGGGTCCAACGACGTGGTCAAGAAGATCTCTTCGTTTAGTTGCTGCTCCCCCGCTTCCGGGGGTGCTTCGGCCCATGGCGGTTTCAGCGGAGGAGGCTGAGGCCCTTCCTGCTAGACGGTTCGTCTGGCGAGAGAAACAAAAAAAGGGATGGACAGAATCCATCCCTTTTTTTGTCAGGCAGAAAGAGTGCCGCGTGTTTACCGGCTCCCCATCATATTGATCTTGTGGGCCAGGCATCCGGCGCCGAAGCCGTTATCGATGTTCACCACCGCCATGCCGGGTACACAGGAATTCAGCATGGAGAAGAGGGCGGTAAGGCCTCCCAGGCTCGTCCCGTATCCTACGGAGGTAGGGACCGCCACTACCGGCCTGTCGGTGAGGCCGCCCACCACCGAAGGAAGAGCCCCCTCCATTCCTGCCACCACAATGATGACCCGGGCCTTCTGCAGCGCTTCCCTCCGGCTGAAAAGACGGTGGATACCGGCAACCCCTACGTCGTAGAGCCTCCCTGTCGAACTGCCCAGAAATGACGCCGCCACTTCGGCCTCTTCTGCCACGGGGATGTCGGAGGTGCCTGCGGAAATGACGAGAACCGAGCCCTTTTTCCTCTGTCTTTCCCCGCAGGCGATCATCCCGGAGGCGGGATAATACTTTGCTTCCTTCATACCCAATTCCTGATAGATATCTTCCGTTGCCCTGGTAATGAGGAAGCGCCTGCACTTTTCATACATGGCACGGGCGATGGCGACGACCTCCTCTTTCCTCTTACTGCGGGCGTAGATGACTTCGGGTATTGTACCTCTGAACCCCCGATGATGGTCGACCTTGGCGAACTCGAGATCCTCGAAGGGAAGGTTCTTGAGGAGCTGTAGCGCCTTTTCCATGGAGAGCCTCCCCTCCTTGAAGTCGTTGAGGAGGGCCTGTACGGTCTTAGTATCCATCAAATTCGGATTTGAGGGAGCGGTTCATGAGCGCCTTCACCGCCTCAATGGGAGATTTGTCCTTATAAAGGGTAAGGTATACCTGTTCGATTATGGGCATATCGATTCCCTGCTTCCTGGAAAGCTCGAAGGCGGACTGGGTGGTAGTCACTCCCTCGGCTACGGAGGGTGTCTGGCTTACGATTTCCGGGAGCCGTATTCCCTGTCCCAGCTTGTATCCTACGGTATAGTTTCTCGAAAGCGGCCCGGTACAGGTCAGTACGAGGTCGCCGAGACCGCTCAACCCGGAGAAAGTGACATTTTTTGCATTCATGCTTATGCCCAGCCGGGCGATCTCGGAGATGCCGCGGGTGATGAGGGCTGCCCGTGCGTCGTGACCGAGGCCCAGCCCGTCTCCGATACCCGAGGCAATGGCGATGACATTTTTTAATGCGCCGCCGATTTCCACCCCGGTAATGTCATCGTGCGTATAGACCCTGAAGTAATCCGTGTTGAAGAGCTCCTGGAGGAGCAGCGCTGTCTTCTGTTCCTCCACCGCAAGGGTAACCGCGGTGGGAAGCTTTGCGATGACCTCCCTTGCAAAGCTCGGCCCCGAAAGGACGGAGACGGGCCTCCCGAGGACCTCCCTGAGGACCATCGAGGGGGTCTTCAGCGTGCCCATTTCTATACCTTTCGATGCGCTTACGACAATGGCGTCGTCTTTGACAGAGAAGGCAATCCCGCTGAAAACGGTACGGATGTGCTGCGTCGGGACCGCGTTTATGATATAGCGGGCATGGGCAACGGCTTCACAAAGGGTGCCGGTGGCGTGGAGGTCCTCGCAGAGATGCTCGCCCGGAAGATAGACGGGGTTCTCCTTGTTTGCCTCGATCTGCTCCGCCAGTCCCTCCTCGTATGCCCAGAGGACAACGCCGTAGCCTTTTTCCGCAAGCAGCGACGCAAGGGTAGTCCCCCAGCTGCCCGCCCCTATTACTGCTATATATCCAGTGGGGTATTTCATAAGCTTACACTATACCATACCAAAAACCCCTTTGCGTAGTAAATTCAGTCCACCTTTCCTCCGTCTCTGCTGGTTGATCTCATTGGAGCCTCTCAAGCCTGAAAAGGGATCCTGTGGTGAGGGGCAAGGGGGCACCCTCTTTCTTTGCGAGTGAATTCCTCCGTGGTCTCAGGGGAATATCTGTTCATGATAATACACCACTTTCTCTTCAACCAAGCATGGGGACAGGGCGTTACCTGTCCCCTCTGCTATCCCAGACACTCGCGGCAGAGAAGAGGATACCTCCTGCCCCCCTGTGTCTGTCTGTTTCAGAATCCGTCACCCCGGCGGAAGCCGGGGTCCAGTTCCTTATTCAAAGGACTGGATCCCGGCTCAGAGGATCCGCCGGGATGACGACAGAAGAAAAGACCCTCTCCCTGTTCCTGTCAGTGTGAGGGGAGGAGGGGAGTTTTGAGCGGACCTTAGCTCTTGTTCGTCTCCTCTCTTCGTGAAACGGAGTGGCCACCACAGTGCATGTTTGAGCGGAAGCGAGTTTGCGCTGTGGTAACGGAGTGAGCGGTAGAGAGGCAGAACAAGAGGTCGGGGAGTAAAGGACTTCACGACTCCCCTGACACGGAACAGAGGGAATACGGTGATCCTGTCGCATTGCAAGGACATCGAATCCCCCTGCCCCGACCCCTCCCGAAGGGGAGCGCATTGTTCAGAGTGCATTATGAAGAGACGCAGAAATCTCCCGTGAGAGCGATGCCTCTTTGCTGACTCCCCCATACCAGAGGGTACGTGCAGCCATTTTTCATCACACCCGTCTTCCTTTCCGTATCGAGGCCAAGGCGCCGAGAAGCGCATCGATGTCCTCGAAGGTATGCGCGGCGGTAACAGTGAGCCGTATTCTCGGTTGAGCCACCGTGGGGGGGCGTATGGCCGGGGCATAGATGCGGTGCTTCCCGAGCTGTTCCGCAAACCGCAGCGCCTCTCCGGAGGTCTCCATTACGATGGGGAGTATGGGGGTCTCGCTCTGCAGGGTATCGAATTCCTCTGCCTGTAATCCTTCGTGGAGCCTTGCCCTGTTTTCCCACAATTTTTTCACCCGCAACGGTTCCTCCCGTACGGTTTGCAAGGCCGCCATGGATGCTGCGATAACCGCAGCGGGGAGCGCTGTCGAGTAGATGAACCCCCGGGCGGTATTGAGGAGCCACTGGACGGTATCCCTCTCCGCTGCAATGAAGGCGCCGAAGGAGCCCAGGGCCTTGGAAAAGGTTCCCATCTGGAGTATCCAGGGCTCGGGCCCTATGCCGAAGTGGGACAGGGCGCCCTTCCCGTCTCCCAATACTCCGGTTCCATGCGCATCATCTATATAAAGGAGTACGCTGCTGGCTCCTGCCCGGGCATTGTACCGTGCGCATACTGTATATATATCCCCCAGCGGGGCGATATCACCGTCCATGCTGAAGACCGTATCGGTGACAACGACGTTTCTCCTGCCTCCCTCGCGTTCCAGGAGCTCCGCCAGGTGGTCCGGATCGCGGTGACGGTAAATAACTGTCTTCGCCCTGCTCAGTCTGCATCCGTCGATGATGCTGGCGTGGTTCAGCTCATCGCTGAAAAGGGTGTCCCCTTCCTCTGCGAGGGAGGGGAGGGCGCCGGTATTCGCGGCATATCCGGAATTGAAAACGAGGGCGGATTCCGTACCCTTGAAGGAGGCGACCGCCCGTTCCAGCTCTCCGTGGAGCGAAGTGCCCCCTGCCAGGAGGCGCGATGCCCCCGAACCGAATCCGAAGGTCTCCATGGCTTCCCTGGCGGCACGTGTAAGGGTGCTATGCCCGGCGAGCCCGAGATAATCATTGGAGGCGAAATTTATCAATTCGTTTCCATCGATGAAAATACGGGAGAGATCTGCGGCGCGGCCGGGAGGGGCTTCGCGGTCCCTGACGAACCTGAGCAGATTTTCCTGCAGCAATTCCCCGAGTTTATCGGCAAACATAATACATCGCTCTCCATAGGTACAACATATAGTGCTCGCAGTGCCAATCGGGCACATTATGTTGAAGTGTATGATAATATTGCTCTTTTCGTCTTTTTTTGCTTGACAACTCTCCTCCTTTCTCCCTATTATGTGTGTGGAGAAAAGTGGTAGAAAGTGGAGGAAAGTTTCGCAGATGACCTCTTTCCATGGAAAATATTATTACACGCTTGACCCCAAGGGAAGAATTATCATACCCGCTCCTCTTCGCGAAATAATTACGAAAAAATACAATAATTCAAAACTATATATTACCAATGCCGCTTTTGACAAGTGCCTCCACCTCTATCCTCTTGAAGAATGGAACCGCCTCGAGGAGAAGATACGGTCGATGCCGAAAATGGATACCGCGGTGCAGTATTACCTGAGGCGTGTCGTCGCTTCCGCCATGGAGGGAGAGATCGACAAACAGGGGAGAATTCTGATCCCCTATGAGCACCGGCAGGACGCAGGGATAGGCAGCGACGTCGTTATTGTCGGACAGTTGGAAAAGATCGAGATATGGGACAGGTCTGAATGGGATAGGGTCACCGATCCCGGCAAGATCGATGTGAAAGCGTATGCATCGGCGCTCGCAAGCTATGGGTTATAGTGTGCGGTGCATAACGGGATGCCCGCGCCCCTGTTCCATATGACTTCTTCTCCAGTGAGGAGCGGTATCGTATGAACCCCGAGCCGTTACATGTTCCGGTCCTTTTGCAGGAGATAACGGAGATGCTGGCGGTGAAGGAGGACGGAACGTATGTGGACGCCACTGTCGGACTGGGGGGGCATGCGGAGGCGATCCTCTCCCGTCTCGGTCCTCACGGCAGGCTTGCCGGCATCGACAGGGATGAAGACGCTCTCGGGCGTGCGCGCCGGCGGCTCGACGATACGAGGGTGGTGCTGAAGCAGGGCAGTTTCTCCGAAATGGGGGAGTTGCTTGCATCGCTGGGAATACGGGAGATCGACGGAGTCCTTTTCGATCTCGGTGTCTCCATGATGCAGCTCAGGGAGAAGGAACGCGGTTTCAGCTTCCTTTCGGAGGAGAGGCTGGATATGAGGATGGACAGGGGACAGGAACTGACCGCCTGGGATATCGCCAACCGGTACCCCGAGAAGGACCTTGAAAGGATTCTGAGGGAGTACGGCGAAGAACCCTCTGCCCGGAGGATCGCCCGGGCGCTCGTAGAGCGCCGCAAAAAAAGGCCTATCACCACCTGCGCCGAACTGGCCGGGGTGGTGGCCGCGGTGTATGGCGGACGGGGGAAGACCCATCCCGCCACAAGGACGTTTCAGGCCTTCAGAATCGAGGTGAACAAGGAGTTGGACGAGTTGCGGGCGGGCCTTTCCTCCGCCCTGGGAATGATGAAGGCAGGGGGAAGGCTCTGCGTCATCTCCTACCACTCCCTGGAAGACAGGATCGTAAAGAATTTCATGCGGGACAAGGCCAGGGAGGGAGTAATAAAGGTGCTGACCAAGAAACCCGTCACGCCCGGTCCTGAGGAGACGAGAAGGAATCCCGCGTCACGGAGCGCAAAATTGAGGGGGGCCGAGAGGATATGAGGTACAGAAAGGAAAGCTTCTTCGTCCGTTTCCTGCGGTGGCTGTCCGTTGCAACGCTGCTCTTTTCGTTTTTTGCCATTGTATGGCTTCGCTCCAGTGTCGTATCCCTCGAGTATTCCCTGAGCAGGCTCGAAAAGAGGGAAACGGACCTTGCCAAGGAGAAGAAGTCGCTTGTTGCGGAAAGGGCGAACCTCCTCTATGTGGGAAGGCTGGAGGCGGTGGCTGCCAACGGTTCCGGCTTTGTCTTCCCCGACAGGATGAAGGTGGTGTACGTGAAGAGGGAGATGAAGCAGGAGCCGTACAAGGTGGCGATGACAGTGACCGGGGAAGAGGGAGAGGGCCTCTGATGAGAACGGGGCTGGAGTAGCATGAGAAAGCGGTCCACCCTGCTGGCCGTCCTCGTCGTCCTCGGATTCGTGGCGGTGGTCGCCCGGCTCGCCGATATAATGCTGGCAAACCATAAATGGTTTCTTGTAAAAGCGGTGGGGCAGCAGACCAAGAAGGAGCTCATTCCGGTCAAGCGGGGCATTATCGTGGACAGGAAGGGAAGGGAGCTTGCCATCAATCTTGAAACCGAATCCCTCTACTGCGACCCCGCTGAAGTGGTCGCCCCCGAAAGGGTGGCCTCCACCCTTTCCCGAGCGATGGACAGGAATCCCGACTTCATCCGTGCAAAGCTGACAGCGGGGAATCGTTTCAACTGGATCGAAAGAAAGCTGGATGCCGGTCAGGCGCAGCGCATACGGGAGCTGAAGCTGAAGGGCATCGGCTTTGCTCCTGAGATAAAGCGGTTCTATCCCAAAGGGATGCTCGCCTCCCACCTCATCGGCTATGTGGGGATCGACAACAACGGCCTCGAAGGGATCGAGCAGAGATATGACAAGTACCTTTCCGCACAGGGTGAAAAGATATCGGTGCGGAGGGATGCGAAGGGGAATGTCCTCTCCGAGGGGATGACCAGGGAGATCAAGGGGAATAATGTTGTCCTTACCATCGATGAGGGACTGCAGTACATCGTGGAGAAGAACCTCGACGCTGCCATGGAACAGTGGAAGGCGGCTTCCGCCACTGCCATCATGATGGACCCGTACTCCGGCGAACTGCTGGCCCTGGCCAGCAGGCCCCACTTCGATCTCAATAATCCCGCCGGCGTAACCGCGGCGCAGAGGAGGAACCGGTCCATCACGGATTGCTATGAGCCGGGCTCAACGTTTAAAATAGTGGTTGGCGTGGCGGCCCTTGAAGAGGGCCTGGTGAGCCCCGACACGAAATTCGACTGCAGTGCGGGATTCATAGAGGTCGGAGGCAGGAAAATCAGAGACGCCCACAGGCATGACGTCCTCAGCTTCAAAGAGGTTATTCAGAAGTCCTCCAATGTCGGCTCCATAAAAATCGGCCTTGCTTTAGGCAAAGACAAGGTATACCAGTACGTCAAGAAATTCGGTTTCGGCGAAAAGACCGGCATCGATCTCACCGGTGAGGTATCGGGATGGATACGTCCGCCCGCCCGCTGGTCCGGGATGTCCATCGGCTCTATCTCAATCGGACAGGAGGTGGCCGTGACTCCCCTGCAGGTGGTGAGGTCCTATGCGGTGGTAGCCAATGGCGGCTTCCTTGTCAGGCCCCATGTGGTGGCGGAGATCAGGTCACCGTCGGGGCATACTCTGTACCAGGCGGCCCCGGAGAAGAAAAGGATTTTTTCCGAGAAGACCATCGGCACCTTCCGGCAGATCCTGAAGACGGTGACAGAGGAGGGGGGCACTGCAACCGGTGCGGCGGTGGACGGGAATCAGGTGGCGGGAAAGACAGGGACGGCACAGCTGATCGATCCGGGAACGAGACGGTACTCGAAAGATAAATTCGTCAGTTCCTTTGTGGGATTCGTTCCTGCCGACAACCCGAAAATCGTGATGATCGTTGTTATCCATGAACCGAAGGGCGCGCATTACGGCGGAGTGGTGGCGGGGCCGGTGTTCAAGAAGATTGCCGACGAGTCCCTCTCGTATATGAGCGTGCCACGGGACGATTTCGAAGAGAAGCGGTTGCTGCTGGTTTCGTACTAAGGAAGAGAATTCCGGAGGAACGAGGTCCTCCGGCTATCGGGTGCAGGAATGAGGGTGAGGGATATAGCAAGAGAGGATTTCGAGGTGTACGGCGACCGGGAGAGGGAGATCACCGGTATCGCCTGCGACTCCCGCGCGGTGCAGCCCGGCAATCTCTTTGTCGCGGTGCGCGGAGGAAGGTTCGACGGCGCTGATTTCATCGAGGCCGCCGTGGAGAAGTGCGCCGTTTCGGTCCTCTACGGGAAAGACCCCGCGCGGACCGAAAAGTACGAGACGCTGCGGAGCAGATTTCCCGGAGTGGCATGGATTGCCGTCAATGACTGCCGGGATGCCCTCGCCTATGTCTCGAATATCCTTTACCGCAGACCCTCGGAGGAGTGCCTGGTGATCGGCATCACCGGCACCAACGGGAAGACCACCACCTCCTATCTGATCAAGGATATCGTGGAGAGAGGGGGCGGGAGTGCGGGCCTGATAGGGACCATCAGCTACCTGATAAAAGGAAAGACGTATGATGCTCCCCACACCACCCCTGAAGCACCCGACTTTCAGAAATTGTTGCGGGCGATGGTGGAAGAGGGGTGCTCCCACGTGATCAGCGAGGTGTCTTCTCACGCCCTGGCGCAAAAGAGAGTGGAGTACACGCGCTTCCGGGTAGGAGTCTTTACCAACCTTACCCGTGACCATCTTGACTTTCACCTCACCATGGAAGAGTACTACCGGGCGAAGGAGAGGCTTTTTACCGAGCTGGTGGAAGGGAGCGGAGCCGCCGTCATCAATACCGACGACCCCTACGGAAAAAGATTGGCCGACATGCTCC
Organism: Nitrospira sp.; assembly: GCA_002634385.1. Taxonomy (GTDB): domain Bacteria; phylum Nitrospirota; class Thermodesulfovibrionia; order Thermodesulfovibrionales; family Dissulfurispiraceae; genus Nitrobium; species Nitrobium versatile. Next base: position 21,326 of record NSJL01000011.1, on the reverse strand, counting down.
GGGAGCGGAGAGCGGGGATGCGGGTGCTCACCTTCGGGATAGAGGACGGGGGAGCGGATGTGGTTGCTTATGAGATAAAAGCGACATTCAAGGGGACGGCTTTCAAGGTGCGGATCAGAGAGCACCGGTATCCCTGCTCACCGCGCTTCTTCCCGGGAAATGGTGGAGGAGCTCTCGACCCCCCTGGTGGGGTACACCAATGTGTACAACGTGCTCTCGGCAGTCTGTGTCGCTTTGTCGCTGCATATACCGATACGTGTGATAAAGGAGGGAGTGTCTATGGCAGGGCTCGTCAAGGGAAGGTTTGAGAAAGTGGATCTTGGGCAGGATTTCCTGGCAGTAGTGGATTATGCGCATACGGAGGACGCCCTGGAGCGGCTTTTGATGACCTCCCGCCAGCTCCTCGAGGCGTACCGTTTTGCGGAGAGGACGGACAGAATGATGCGGGTGAAGAAAAGGCAGTTTTCCCTTCCCGGGGGAGGAGAGAGGGGGACGGAGGCGGAGACGGGAAAGATCATTACGGTGATCGGCTGCGGAGGCAACAGGGATAAAGGCAAGCGCTCGAAAATGGGAGAAATTGCGTCGAAGCTCAGCGATTTCGTGATCGTGACCTCCGATAACCCGAGAAATGAGGACCCGAGGGCCATCATCAGGGATATCGAAAAGGGCATTAAAAATGACAATTACATCGTCATCCCCGACAGGAGCGTCGCCATCAGCATGGCCGTTGAGCTGGCGTCCTCCGGGGATATTGTGCTGGTCGCGGGAAAGGGACATGAGGATTACCAGGAAATACAAGGGGTGCGCCACCGTTTCAGCGACAGGATTGCTCTCGAGGATGCCATAAAAAGGACGACCAGCAGGGCTTTCAGAGGCGATTCACCCGTAAAGGGAGCCCGTCGTCCCGACAGAAATTGTACCCTGTAAAGGGGGATGCACGGGGAGAGCCGGAGCTTTGTAGATGATACGGATTGAAGATATAATTGAAGCAACGGGAGGAAAGATCCTTTCGGAGGGGAAACGGGCGTTTTCCGGAATCTGCATCGATTCCCGGACAATACAGGAGGGCGACCTGTTCGTGGCACTGAAGGGAGAGCGCTTCGACGGCCATGACTTCGTGGCCGATGCATTGCGGAAGGGAGCAGGTGCCCTTCTCCATTGTAATGCACAGTGCGCAATGGGTGGTGAGGAAAAGGACGGCGGATTGCGCAGTGCGGATTACACTGGCGGCAAGACAGTGGTTCTTGTCGACGATACCCTGCGGGCCCTTCAGGACCTGGCCCGCTTTCTGAGGAAGAGGTTCGGCGGCCTGGTGATCGGGGTCGTGGGGAGCAACGGCAAGACGACCACCAAGGAGCTGACGGCTTCGATTCTGGGGACAAGGGGGCCTGTGCACAAAACGACAGGCAACCTCAACAACCATATCGGCATGCCCCTTTCCCTCACCAGGATGGAGGAGGGCGTCGCCGCCATGGTCCTCGAGATGGGGACGAACAGGCCCGGCGATGTAAAGGAACTGTGCGGCATCGCCCTGCCCGATATCGGCGTTATCACCAATATCGGCTATGAGCACCTCGAAGGCTTCGGTTCCCTTGAAAAGGTACGGGATGCGGAGATGGAGATACTTCCGTATGTGAAGAAGCTGGTGGTAAATGCGGACGACCGTTTTCTCCTCGGAGGGATCGGAGCGGGTTTCGCCGGCGAGCGTATCACCTTCGGCATCGAGACCCGGAACGCGGACGTCTCCGCCAGTGACGTCCGCTTATCGGATGAGGGCGTGCATTTCACCCTCCGTGTGGGGAGAGAGCAGGTCGCTATCCGTTCACACCTTTCCGGGTATTTCAATGTGTATAACTCCCTCGCGGCGGCAGCCGCCGCCTACGCCGCCGGGTTCCGGCCGGAGGAGATACGGCGCGGGCTGGAGGCCTTCGAGGGCGTAAAAATGAGATTCGAAATCAGGAGACAGAGAGGCGTGACGATTTTAAACGATTCATACAATGCAAATCCTTCCTCCATGGAGGTGTCCGTACGGGAACTTGCGAGGAGGGTATCCTTGCGGGACAGGGCATCGGGACGGGCGATCGCCGTCCTCGGGGATATGCTGGAACTGGGCGATTATGCGGTCCCCTCGCACAGGGAGCTGGGACGGAAGCTTTCGCAGGAGCCCGTGGATATCTTTATCGGGGTCGGACCGCTGATGGCGCTGGCCGTGGAAGAATTCGGGGAGAAGGGAATGCACAGGGATACCTCCCGGGAGGCGGGAATTGAACTGGCCAAAATGGTGCGCGAGGGGGATATCGTTTTGATAAAGGGGTCGCGCGGGATGAGGATGGAGAGGGTCCTTACGGCCCTGGAAGAGGAAGTCGGCCCTCCTGTCGAAGAGATGAAAGGAAAGGGGGAGTAAGCATGCTGTACGAGCTCCTGTACGGGCTTCATTCCTATTTTTCTCCCCTGAACGTGTTCCGGTACATTACCTTCAGGACCGCCCTGGCGGCGCTCACCTCCCTCATCATCTCCCTGATCATCGCGCCCCCCCTCATCAGGTGGCTCAAAAGGATCAGCATGACCCAGCAGATACGGGACGACGGTCCGAAGAGCCACTACTCAAAAGCGGGGACACCGACCATGGGGGGGATCATCATCCTCGCTGCCATCACGATCTCGATGCTGCTGTGGGGCAACTTTACGAACGTATATATATGGGTGGTGCTCGTTTCCTTGCTGGGTTTCGGCGCCATCGGTTTCGTGGACGACTACCTGAAGGCGGTGAAGAAGAATCCCAAGGGCCTGCGGGCATGGTATAAATTCGGGGCGCAGTTGCTCCTGGCTTTTGTCATCGGGATCTTCCTCTACGCCAATCCCCGCGACCCTTACAATACGGTGTTGAGCATTCCCTTCTTCAAGAAGTGGCTTTTCGATCTCGGCATGTTTTACATCCCCTTTTCCGTCTTCGTCATCGTGGGGGCCTCGAACGCGGTAAACCTTACCGACGGCATCGACGGGCTTGCCATAGGGCTTGTGGCCGTAGCGACCATCGCGAATGTGGCCCTCGTGTACGTATCCGGCCATGCGCAGTTCGCCAGGTACCTGCAGGTTCTCTACCTGCCGGGTATCGGGGAGTTGACGGTGTTCTGCGGCGCCATGCTGGGCGCGGCGCTCGGGTTCCTATGGTTCAACTCCTATCCCGCGGAGGTATTCATGGGCGATGTGGGCTCCCTCGGCCTGGGGGGTGCCCTGGGGACCCTCGCCGTGGTGACCAAGCATGAGATCGTCCTGGTGGTGGTCGGCGGGATCTTCGTGATCGAGACCATTTCTGTCGTCCTGCAGGTCGCCTCTTTCAAACTGACCGGCAAGAGGATCTTCAAGATGGCCCCCCTGCACCATCATTTCGAGCTGAAGGGGTGGCAGGAACCGAAAGTTATTGTTCGTTTTTGGATTATCGGCATAGTACTTGCATTATTCAGTCTTGCATCTTTAAAATTGAGATGAAAAAAAACGAGGAGTTGACCATGAGCCAAAGCAGCACCCTTCCGTCTGCCGTCCGCCGCTTGTCGTTTATCAGAAAACTCCTTTTCCTGGTTATCTTTTTCGTACTCGCCCTGCAGGGAGTACCGCTTCCTTCCTCTGCCGACGAAATTACCGCCCGGGCTGCCGTGGTCATCGACAACGCCACCGAAAAGATACTGTATGCGAAGAATCCCAACTGGAAGCTTCCCCCCGCCAGCACGACGAAGCTCGTTACGGCCATGGTGGCCCTCGACAGGCTCAGCCCCGATGCGGTCCTCACCATAAGCCCCAAAGCGGCGAACACCCCTTCGGTGAGCCCGCACCTGAGGCCGGGGGAGAGATTTTTCATGAGGGATCTCCTTGCCCTCGCCCTGATACGGTCCGTCAACGGCGCGGCCGTGGCCCTGGCCGAGGCGGTTGCGGGATCCGAGGCGGCCTTTACCCATCTCATGAACGAAAAGGCCATGCGTCTGGGGGCTGAAAATACCCGTTTTATCAATGCTTCGGGACTTCCCGGGGCCGATCAGTACATTACCGCCTTCGACCTTGCGAAGGTGATGAAGGAGTCCCTCAAATATCCCCTGCTCCAGGAAAGTCTTGGTACAAGGACAAAGGAGATCCGTTCCCTGGAGGGAAGACGCCTCTTCGTAAAGAATACCAACCAGCTCCTCTGGACGGACGACGGCTGCATCGGCGGCAAGACCGGTTATACGAGGGCAGCCCGCCACTGCTTTGTCTCCGCCTCGAAGAAGGAGCAGGCAACCCTGATAACCGCTGTCCTGGGCGAATCCGTCAGGGACGACCTCTGGGGAGATTCCACCGCGCTTTTGGCGAAAGGATACGATATCCTGGCCCAGAAGGCGGAGCCGATGATCTATTTTACCAGCAGCAACGAGAAGCCCATCGTTCTCGCTTCCTACAAGACCGGAAAGAAGTCCGCCCGGCACAAGCTCGTAAAGAGCAAGAGCAAGCAGAGAAAATCCGACAGCCGTCCGAAGCTGGCAAAGGGGAAGGGCGGTAAGAGGGATAAGGCGGTCAAGGCAGTGGAAAAGAGGAGTAAGAAGAAAAAAGGCGGACGGGTAAGAGTTGCCGAAAAAGGGAAAAAACTTCCGGGTAGAGACCTGTCATGATGTATTGCATTATACGAATTCCCTCCGGCAGAAAGAGCCGTGCCGCTTTCCGGTGGGGAGGGGCATGGAGGTAAAGGGAAAGGCGGTTACGGTCCTGGGTCTTGCCCGGAGCGGTGTGGGGGCTGCGCGTCTGCTTGACCGGCTTGGTGCCCGCGTCACCGTAACCGACAAGAAGGGGCCGCAGGACCTTGGGCCCTATCTTGCGCTGCTCGGGCCCGGGATCAGGCACGTCCTCGGCGAACATCCGCCGGGGCTTTTTGAAGAGGCCTCCCTGATCGTGGTGAGCCCCGGGGTGCCCCTCACCATCGCTCCCCTGAAACGGGCCAAGGAGAAGGGAGTGAAGATCATCGGGGAGTTGGAACTGGCCTACCAGGCGGTGGCCCATGGTCTGTTGGATATGGCCTGTGGAGAAGAGAGGATTCCCTCCTTTCTTGCCGTGACCGGGGCAAATGGAAAATCCACCACCACTACCCTCCTGTATGAGATGCTGAAAGAGAACGGGACCGGGGTCATGGTGGGGGGGAATATCGGGAATGCGCTGACGGAGGAGATCCTGAAGAGGGCGGAGGACGGCTGCCGGACATCCCCGGCTCTCACCAGTATCGTGGCCGAAGTATCCAGCTTTCAACTGGAAACTATCGATGCGTTCAGGCCCAAAGGGGCCGCTATCCTGAATATTACTCCCGATCACCTCGACAGGTATCACTCCATGGAGGAGTACATCGCCGCGAAATGCAGGATTTTTGAGAACCAGGGAGCGGGCGATTTCCTTGTGCTCAACGCCGACGATCCCGTTACCGCGGCGCTGGAAGCGGAAAGGCTCAGGGGGCGGGAAAAGGGGCCGCAGGTTTTTTTCTTCAGCAGGCAGCGGGAGGTGCGGGGGGCGTATTACCGTGGGGGACTGATCCATTTCGCTCTCCCGGAACCCGCGCAGGTTTCCGGGGCCTTTACCCTTGACCCCGCAACTTTCCGGATACGGGGCGTCCATAATATCGAGAACGCCATGGCGGCTTCGCTCATGGCTTTGCTGGCGGGATGCAGCAAGGACGCGGTGCGCGGAGCCCTCTCCGTTTTTCCCGGGCTGGAGCACCGGCTCGAATTCGTCCGTGAGCTGAACGGCGTGCAGTTCATCAACGACTCCAAAGGCACCAACGCGGGAGCGGTGATCAAATCCCTCGAGAGCTTCTCCTCTCCGATCATTCTCATTGCGGGGGGCCGGGACAAGGACAGCGATTTCACCCTTCTGCGCCCCTTGATCGAGGAGAGGGTCAAAGCCCTTGTCCTTATCGGAGAGGCCAGGGAGAAAATACGGAAAGCTGTGGGCGGCGGCAAGGAGGTTTTTCTGACGGACGACTTCGGGGAGGCGGTGAGAAAGGCGCGCGACCTTGCGGTGCCGGGCGATGTGGTACTGTTCTCCCCGGCCTGTGCCAGCTTCGATATGTTCAGGGACTTCGAGGACCGGGGCAAGCAGTTCAAAAGGATCGTGGAAGGATTATGAAGCAGTCATACGATAAATGGCTTCTGCTCATCCTGCTCCTGCTTATCCTGGTGGGACTGACCGCCGTGTACAGCTCCACCTCCGTCATATCCCCCGACCTGCTGGAGAAATACCGGAAGAAAGGGGTTGCGCTGAGTCAGTTCGGCTTCATCAAGAAGCAGCTCTTCACGGTGCTTCTCGGCATTGCCGTCCTGTTCGCCGCCTATAAGGTTCCGCTGGAGACCCTGAGGAGGATGGCGATCCCCCTGCTGCTGCTCTCTCTTGTCTGCCTCGGGCTGGTTTTCACTCCCCTGGGTATCACCGCAGGAGGAGCCCGGAGGTGGATCCGGATCTGGCCCTCCACCTTTCAGCCTTCCGAGCTGGTAAAGTTGTCCATGGTGGTTTTCCTCGCCTGGTATACGAGCCTGCCGGGCTTTCGGGGGGAGAGCCTCAAATCCTTCGCTCTGCCCATAGCCGTAATGGGGGGATTCCAGGTCGTCTTCCTGAAGCAGCCCGACTTCGGGGCGGCCATGAGCCTTGCGCTTCTTACCGTGGCGATGCTGTACCTTGCGGGCATCCACTGGAAATACCTTCTCTCCCTGGGGGCGCTCGGAATTCCGGTGGTGATCAAGCTCATCTCGGAGCCCTACCGGTGGAAGCGGGTTGTGGCATTCCTGGACCCCTGGAAGGATGCCCAGGGGAGCGGTTTCCAGCTCGTCCAGTCTTTTATCGCCCTCGGAAGCGGAGGGCTTACCGGAGTGGGGCTGGGAGAGGGAAAACAGAAGCTCTTCTTTCTTCCCGAGGTGCATACCGACTTTATTTTCTCGATGATCGGCGAGGAGTTGGGCTTTGTCGGGGCTGTCCTGGTCGCCCTTCTGTTCTGCTCGCTCTTCCTGAAAGGCATACAGATCGCCCGGAGGGCGGAGGCGTCCCCTTTCTCCTGCAATCTCGCCTATGGCGTGTCCCTGATGATCGCCATCCAGGCTATAATGAATTTTGCGGTAGTGACGGGAATGGTGCCTACCAAGGGTCTTCCCCTGCCGTTCATCAGCTACGGGGGATCGTCGATGATCGTCAATATGATGGCGGTGGGACTGCTGCTGAACGTTTCGAAGGGAAAGAAAGGAGTCGAGACGCTTCCGGGCGGCGTTCCCAAAAGACAGGCGCACCTCTCCCGTGATGTCCGTGACACCGTAAGCATCCCCCGCCCCCCCCGCTGGCAGAGAGGATACGGCTACAGCCGGTACAGAAAGTAAAAGACAGAATAAAACAGGTAAAGGTAGAGGTAGAGAAAAGGACAAAAAAGACAGAATAAAACAGAGAAAGATAGATAAATAGAAGTTAAAGTAAAGAGAGAGACAGAAAAGACAGAAAAAACAGATAAAGAGTAAGGCGACGGAGAGTAAGAGTAAAACAGAGAGAGGTAGGGCATTTTTTCTTTCTTTTTTATTTTACTCTTTACCTTTACCTGTCTTACTCTGCCGTTAGGATGGATATGCAACAGGAATCGTTGGTAAAGGTAATCATAGCCGGGGGCGGGACCGGCGGTCATCTCTTCCCGGGCATCGCCACTGCGGAGGAGCTCCGGGATCGGGGGGCCGCACGGGATATCGTCTTTGTCGGCACCGAGCACGGGCTCGAAGCGAGGGTAGTCCCCCGGGAGGGATATCCCCTGCGTTTCGTACGGGCGGAGGGGCTGGTGGGGAAGTCCTTTGCAAAGAAGGCGCGTGCACTCTTTCTCTTCCTTCTCTCCTTGTATGATTCCCGCCGCATCCTGAGCTCGGTCCGGCCGGATATCGTTATCGGGGTCGGGGGATACGCCTCCGCCGGGATGCTGCTGGCAGCGCATCTGAAGGGAATTTCCACCCTGGTGCTGGAGCAGAACTCCGTTCCGGGGCTTACCAACCGGTTTTTGGGGAAGTTCGTGGACGCGGTCGCCGTTACCTACCAGGAAAGCATGGATTTCTTCCCGAAAGACAAGACATATCTGACCGGGAATCCCATCCGCAGGCATATTCTGAAGAAGGAACCCGGGAAGGACAGTGATCAGTCCTACGCGCTTTTTCATCTGGAAAAGAACCTGTTCACCGTCTTTATTTCCGGGGGGAGCCTCGGTGCGCGGAGCATCAATACCGCCATGGTCGAGGCGTTGCATTACCTGCTGGATTTGCGGCACACTATCCAGTTCCTCCACCAGACGGGAGAGAAAGATCACGAGAAGGTGATGGAGGCATACAGAAGGCTCGGATTCAAAGGGATGGTGGTTCCCTTCATCTACCAGATGGCGGAGGCATATTCCCTGGCCGACCTGGTAGTCTGCAGGGCGGGCGCTTCGACCCTGGCGGAGTTGACCGCGGTCGGGAAGCCCGCCGTACTGATTCCTTATCCGTACGCTGCTGCGAACCACCAGGAGTTCAATGCGAGAAAGCTGGAAGACATGGGCGCCGCGCGGGTGATCCTCGACAGGGACCTGAACGGGGAGACGTTATCCACGACCATCCGGACTCTCTATGCCGACCAGAGGGCGAGAAAGGAGATGCAGAGAGCATCTTCGGCTTTCGGAAGGGGCGATGCCGCGGAGAGGGTCGCCGATATCGCACTGAGCCTGGTGAAAACGTAGCGGTGGGGAAGACCGGCAGGAAGAGAGCGCGGCAGAGAAGAGCGGAAAACGAAGGAGAAGAATATGTTCAATAAATACAGGGTACTGCATTTTGTCGGCATCGGCGGAGTGGGAATGAGCGGCATCGCGGAGGTGCTGCATAATCTCGGCTATGAAGTGACCGGTTCCGATATCAGGGAGTCCGAAACGACAACCCGGCTTAGGAGGCTCGGCATCACCGTGCATATCGGCCATCGGGAGGAAAATGTCGACAGCGCGCATGTGGTCGTCATCTCTTCTGCGGTATCGCCTGCCAATCCCGAGGTGAGGGAGGCGAAACGACGTCTGGTTCCGGTCATTCCCCGGGCGGAAATGCTTGCAGAACTGGGCAGGCTCAAATATGGTATCCTGGTGGCCGGGGCCCACGGGAAGACCACCACCACCTCTCTCGTGGCAACCATCCTCGGAGAGGGGGGGCTTGATCCCACGGTGGTTATCGGCGGGAAGCTCAATGGCATCGGAAGCAATGCGCGGCTCGGGCAGGGGGATTACCTCGTCGCCGAAGCCGACGAGAGCGACGGCTCTTTCCTGAAGCTCAACCCCACCATTGCGGTCATTACCAACATCGACAGGGAGCACATGGAATTCTTTCAGGATATAGAGATCCTGAAGCATGCCTTCCTGTCCTTCATTAATAAGATCCCTTTTTACGGGATTGCGGTGGTATGCATCGAGAACGCCTATCTCCGTGAGCTTCTCCCCGGCATTCAACGGAAGGTGATTACCTACGGACTCTCGGAGGAGGCGGATATCTATGCCCGGGACATACGCCACTCCGGTACGGAAATGAGCTTCGAGGCCGTCTTCAGGGGGAAGTCCATGGGGTTCTTTACCATCCCCATTCCGGGCAGACACAATGTGCTCAACAGCCTGGCCGCCCTCGCCGTCGCCCTCGAGCTGCAGATTCCCCTCGAAGTGACGGCAAAGGCCCTCAGTTCGTTCAGCGGGATTCACCGGAGATTCGAGCCCAAAGGCGAGGCAAAGGGAATACGGGTTTTCGATGACTATGGACACCACCCGTCCGAGATAAAGGCTACCTTGAAAGCAGCGCGGGAATGCTTTCCCGGAAGCAGGCTCATTGTCCTTTTCCAGCCCCACCGGTATACGAGAACCATGGATCTCATGGATGAATTCATCACCAGTTTTACGGATGCCGATGTGTTGTTCCTGATGGATATCTATGCGGCGGGGGAGAAGCCCATCGAAGGGGTCCATGCGGAAAAACTTGCCCGGCGCATACGGGAAGAGGCCGGCAGGGAGGTTCATTATATCCCCGACAGGGAAGAGATGCGGGAGAGTATCCTCGCGCAGCTCCGCTCCGGCGATATAGTGATTTCCCTCGGAGCGGGGGATGTCTACAAGCTGGGCGAGGAGATAGCACAAAAGCTCTGGGGTGTGTAGGCAAACTATCTTCTGCTGCAGCCGGCCTCGCTGCGAACATAGTTTGCCTACACACCCTGGAAGCCGCCGGGGGCACTGCGTGCTCCTGCCCCGGGATCGTACAGGCGTTCCCTTTCCCTATCCCTTTCCCTCCCGCCGTACCGGAACTTCCGCTCTTGTGTAGAGTGTGCGGCCATGTCCCGCAGCAGGCCGTCTTTTTTATTATGGGAGGGCTATTGTGCCGAGAGCTGAAAAAAAAAGAGGATTTCCCCCGCATAAGAAAATAATGGAGATAGGGAGAGGTTCCCTGATACAATAGAGGGCATCAAAACGAAATGCAAGGAGCACGGAGTGATGATAACGAATAAACGCATCGGCGTTATTGCGGGCGGGGCCTCCGCGGAAAGGGAGGTGTCCCTGCGAAGCGGAAGCGCCATCCACAAGGCGCTGGAGGGGCTCGGGTACGCTCCCGTCTTCATCGATGCATCGGACTCCCTCTGCCAGGACCTTACGAGAGAGGGAATCGAGATCGCTTTTCTGGCCCTTCATGGCGGCTGGGGCGAGAACGGAGCGGTGCAGGGGCTGCTCGAAGTGCTGGGCATCCCCTATACGGGTTCGGGCATTCTGGCTTCCGCCCTGGCGATGGACAAGGAGGCGTCCAAAAGAATGTTTCTCGGCAACAACGTCCCCGTGCCCCCCTTTGTTGTGGTGAACAAGAGCCAGGTAGGGAATGGGGGGAAGATAGATCCCTCCCTGCTGGAAGCGTTCGCCGATTTTTCCCTGCCGTGGGTCATTAAGCCGGTAACCGAGGGGTCCAGCATTGGCGTCAGCATTGTAAGGGACATGTCCGGAACAGAGGCCGCCGTCCGGGAGGCCTTCCGGTACGGCGACAGGATTCTGGTCGAAAAATATATTCCGGGCAAAGAGATCCAGATAGGTATTCTTGAACAGAGGGTCCTGGGGGGCGTCGAAGTCAGGCCCTCCGCGGAGTTTTACAGTTACAAGGCAAAATACACTCCCGGTCTCACGAAGTATATACTGCCTCCCGAAGTGGCGCCTTCGGCCTATGCGACACTCTCCGCCATGGCGCTGCGGGCGCATAATGCCCTTGGGTGCAGGGGAGCGACCCGGGTGGATTTTATCCTCGATAACGACGGAAACCCCTGGATTCTCGAGGTAAACACTATCCCGGGAATGACGGAGACGAGCCTCCTTCCCAAGATAGCGCTGCTTTCGGGAATGGATTTTCCCGCCCTGATCGAGGAGATCCTCAGGCTGTCTCTTGAGCAGTAGTTTCGGCCGTTACGGGCGGTGGTATGGATAGGAGAAACCTGAGGACATTGAGGAGGAGAAGGGAAAGAGGACAGTACCGGCTCGTCGCAGCTGCCGTGCTTCTGTCCCTCTCCGTTTGCCTCGGAATCTTCTACTCCCTGAAATACCTTGTGCGGGTAAAGGAAATTGTCTTTCTCGGAAACAGCCATCTCCGGAATGAGGAACTGCGCTCCCTGGTGAAACTAAAACAGGACGAGGAGATGTTCCGTTTTTCCGGCCGGCAGATCTACCATAACCTCAAACGGTCTCCCTGGATCAAGGAGGCGATCATCCGCAGGGAGTTATCGGGCAGAGTGCTCGTCCGGGTGATGGAGGGAGTCCCCCTTGCCGTGGTAAGTCTGGCGGACCGTCCCTATCTGGTAGACCGGGAGGGGGTTATCCTTGAGCCGATAAAAGAGGGGACTGCCCTGTTCCTCCCTGTGATTAAAGAGATAGACCCCGGCACGAATAAAAGCACGTACGGCGAGGCGGTCCGGCTCATAGAGATGCTGCGCGGCCGTAAGTCGGTCCTGTATGACGGGAACGTGGTGATTACGGGAAACAGGCCCGAGGACCTCACCATGAACGTCGGCGGCATCGCCATACGGGTGGGTACGGGGGATTTTGAGAAGAAGCTGGAGCGGCTCGCCTTTGTGAGGGAAGAGGTGCAGAAGAGGAATATGACAGTGGAGTACATCGACCTGCGGTTCTCCAATAAAATCATTGTAAAGCCGGTGGTGCAGGAAACGCCGGAGCCGCAGGAGGAGATCGAAAAGGCCGGGAAGGGTTCCGGGAAGAAAGCCGCCAAGAAAGAGACGGCGAGAGAAGGTAAAAGAAAAACCGGGCAGAAGAATGGAACGAAGGAAAAAAGGTAGCAACAGCACTGTTGTTGTCGGACTCGATGTCGGCACTACGAAGATCTGTGCCATCGTGGGAGAGATAACGGGTGGAGGAATCGATATTCTCGCTGTCAGCGCCTATCCTTCCAACGGACTGAAAAAGGGGGTGGTGATCGATATCGAAGCCACTGCCCACTCCATCAGGAAGGCCATTGCCGGCGTGTCCGAAGATACGGGCCTGGAGATCACTGAGGTTTACGTCGGCATTGCGGGAAGCCATATCAAGAGCTTCAACAGCAGCGGTGCCGTGGGCATAAAGGGGAGGGAAGTGACCCATGAGGATGTCGAGAGGGCGATCGACTCGGCGAGTGCTGTCTATATTCCCCTCGACAGGGAGATCCTCCATGTCCTTCCCACCGAGTTTATCCTCGACGGCCAGGACGGGATCAAGGACCCGGTGGGGATGGCGGGGGTCCGTCTCGAAGTAAAGGTATACATCGTCACCGGTGCGGTGACCTCGGTACAGAACCTGTTGAAGTGCTGCGAGCGAGCCGGCCTCGAGGTGATCGATATCGTCCTCCAGCCTCTGGCCTCTTCCCATGCTGTACTCACCCCTTACGAGAGGGAGATGGGAATCGTGCTGGTGGATATCGGAGGGGGGACAACGGACATCGCCCTGTACAGGGACGAATGGCTGCGGCATACCGCGGTGCTCGGAATCGGCGGCAATCACTTCACCAATGACGTGTCCATCGGACTGAAATTGCCCTTCCCCGAGGCGGAACGGGTAAAGAAAAAATACGGTTCCGTGCTGCCTTCCGGGACTGCGGAAGATGACGGACGAGCGGAAGTGGATGTGGTGGCCATCGACGGACAGGTGAGAGGAATTCCCCGGAAATACATTACGGAAATACTTCACCCCCGCGGGGAGGAATTGCTGGACCTGGTGAAGCAGGAAGTCCGGGCAATACAGCAGAGCGGGATAGCGGTATCCGGGGTCGTGCTCACCGGGGGGGCTTCCCTTCTCTCCGGGTTCGACAGGATGGCGGAGGCGATCCTCGGTCTGCCGGTCAGGATCGGGTACCCTGACAGGTCTCCCCGCACCCCTGCCGGGAACGGGTATTCTCTTTCCCGGACGGAAATGCAGCAGGTGAACGGGCTGAAGAGCGAATACAACAGCCCCATGTATGCCACCGCTATCGGGCTCGTCCTGTACGGTGCGGAGTCCGTCGACCCTGTCGAGGAGAAGTTTCTTTCTTCCGATTTGTTCAACAGGATCGTGAACACGATGACAGGGTGGTTCAAAAAGATCGTGAGCAGCAAGCAGTGAGGGGATAGCTGCTGCGGAAGACGGCAGGCGGCAGAGAGGGCAACAGGAAAAAGCGGGCGGTGAGAGAGAGGGACGAAAGAGATGCGGCGCAAGGTTCTTGCCGCTCCGTTTGGCGCGTATGGTGAAAAGGAGGGCCCATGTTTGAGTTGGAAGACGTCGGGAGACTGATTGCAAAGATAAAGGTTGTCGGTATCGGGGGTGGCGGAGGCAATGCCATCAACAGCATGGTTGATGCGAATATTTTCGGGGTGGAATTCATCGCAATCAATACGGATAACCAGCACCTTGACGCCTCCAAGGCACCGGTGAAGGTACAGATCGGCACGGAACTGACCAAGGGGCTGGGCGCGGGCTCGAACCCCGACATCGGGAGACAGGCGGCCCTCGAAGACAGGGATACCCTCGCCGGCTGCATCGAGGGGGCCGACATGGTTTTCATTACCGCGGGCATGGGAGGCGGCACGGGAACCGGTGCGGCGCCGGTGGTGGCGGGGATCGCAAAAGAGATGGGAATACTCACCGTGGGGGTGGTGACGAAGCCCTTCTACTATGAAGGCAGGAAGAGATCCATCAATGCGGAAGAGGGGATCCGGGAGCTGAAAAACAATGTCGATACCCTCATCGTGATCCCCAACGACAGGATCCATCTCGTGGTGGAAAAGGGCACCCCGCTGCTCAAATCCTTCTCCATTGCCAACGACGTGCTCCGGCAGGCGATACAGGGCATCTCCGATCTGATCCTTATCCCCGGGCTGATCAACCTCGATTTTGCCGACGTCCGGACGGTAATGGAGGGCGCGGGCAAAGCGGTCATCGGGATGGGGTACGGCAAGGGGGAAGGGAGCGCTTTCGAGGCGGCAAAAAAAGCCATCTCAAACCCCCTTCTCGAGGAATCCTCCATCGAGGGGGCTAAGGGCATTCTCATCAATATAACCGGGGGGGTAAGCATGTCCCTTGACGCCGTCCAGGAGGTGGCGACCCTCATCCACGAGTCTGCGGACGATGAGGCGAATATCATCCTGGGTGCGGTAATCAACCCTGAAATGGAAGAGGAGGTGCGGGTTACCGTTATCGCCACCGGACTCGAGGAGCGGATAGAGAAGGCTGAATTGCCCCAGATAAAGAAGTGGGCTCCGAAAAAGAAGCCTATGAGCCTCAAGGGCTCCGAAAGGATACTGGCGAAGAATGTCGGTGCCTCTTCAAAGGAGCACTTCCCGGCGAAGGGACATCCGAAGGGAGGGCAGCACGAAGACGACCTGCTGCCCCTTGAGGGGCCGGATACCGGGACGCGCAGCAGGGAAAGCGATCCTTTTTCCCTCCGCGCAAAAGAGAGGGAAGAGAAGCCTGCGGCGGGGAATGCTCCTCCGCTTCCGGAAGGTCTTTCTCCCGATGTGCGTGACAAAACCATTTTCGAGTCTTCCGAGGATGTGTACGATATTCCCACATTCCTGAGAAAGCAGACATAGGGTGTGTATGCAGACTATCTTCTCCTGCGGCGGCGGCTTCTGCTGCGACCGGCTGCACCGTATACAGTTTGCAAACACACCCTAGTCCTTCCATGCTGTATGCGGAGTAAGGGGGTGCCGTGAATCGCAGGCTTATCGAAAAGGCGGATGCTCTCCTATCCCGGGAGAAGGGTACTATCCGCAAAGCCCATGGCGGCAGGATACGCATTTGCCTGGTCTACCCGAATACCTATCAGGTGGGCATGGCGAACCTCGGCTTTCAGGGTATCTACGGTCTTCTCAACCGGAGGGACGATGTGGTCTGCGAGAGGGCTTTCCTGCCCGAAGAAGGGGACCTTGCAGAACACCGGAGGACGAGAACCCCCCTCTTCTCCCTGGAATCCAAAATGCCCCTGGGCGAATTCGATATCGTGGCATTCTCCGTCTCCTTTGAAAACGATTATCCGAACATCCTGAAGATCCTCGACCTGGCGAAGATCCCCTTCCGCTCCCTGGAGAGGAATCCCTATCATCCCCTGGTCATTGGGGGTGGCGTCTTCGCTTTTTTCAATCCCGAGCCTCTCGCGCCGGTCTTCGATGTCGTCTTTGTCGGCGAGGCGGAGGAATCCCTGGAGGAGTTCCTCGATGTGTACAAGGGTGAGCGGGAGCGGGGAGGCAGGCCTGAGGAGAGGAAGCCGGCCGTCAAGAAGGGTGCCCTCTCCCTCGAGGGGGTCTACATCCCTGAATATTACTCCGTGACGTACAATGCGGACGGGACCGTCGCCGGCAGGATTGCCCGGGACGGGGCTCCCGGGAGGGTCAGGAGGAGATACCTGAGAGACCTCTCGAAATCGTCCCTTACCACGGCGGTCGTCACTCCCGATTCCGAATTTTCCTCCATGTATCTGGTAGAGGTCATGAGGGGGTGCCCTTGGAGCTGCCGCTTCTGTCTCGTCGGGCATATCTATAATCCGCTGAGAAAGAAGGATCCCGCCGCCGTTTCCGCGGAGATCGATGCTGCCGGAGAGCTCTCCCGGAAGGTGGGGCTGATAGGTCCCT
The DNA here is from genome assembly GCA_002634385.1 of Nitrospira sp. GTDB lineage: Bacteria > Nitrospirota > Thermodesulfovibrionia > Thermodesulfovibrionales > Dissulfurispiraceae > Nitrobium > Nitrobium versatile. Next base: position 5,189 of record NSJL01000011.1, on the reverse strand, counting down.
CCCTGAGCGATTATCCCCGTATCCAGGAGATCCTCTGCATGGAGGGGGTCAGTTTCTCCCTCACCTCACTGCGTGCCAGCGAGAGGAGTGCCGCCCTGGTGCAATTCCTGAAAGGCAGCAGGAGCGTGTCCATTGCCCCTGAAGCGGGAACGGAGAGGATGAGGAGAGTTATTAATAAGAAGGTGACGGAGGAGGATATCCTTTCCACTGCCGCACTTCTCTTTGCCGCGGGGATCGAGACCCTCCGCCTTTATTTCATGACAGGCCTGCCGTCGGAGAGGGACGAGGACATTTCCGGCATTACCGGCCTGGTGAAAAAGATACGGGGACTTTCGGCAAAGGGGAATATCACCCTCAGTGTCAGCACCTTTGTTCCGAAACCCTTCACCCCCTTTCAGTGGCATCCCATGGCCCCCCTCTCCGAAATAAAGGAGAAGCTGAAGCGTATCAAGAGGGAACTGAAGGAGGTGCGGGGAGTCAGAGTGCTGCACGACGTTCCAAAATACGCGCATCTGCAGGGTCTCTTCGCACGGGGAGACCGGAGGCTCCTGAAGGTGCTGGAAGCGATGGTCACCACGGACGACTGGGAGGATGCCTGCTCGGCAGAGGAGGTGGACAGGGATTTTTATCTCTTCAGGAAACGGGATTCTGGAGAGAACCTCCCCTGGGATTTCATCGATACCGGGACCGATAAGGAGACCTTGTGGAACGAGTATCGTAAAGCCCTCACCGAATAGAAGAAAGGTGTGTGCTCTCGCCTTACCCTTTATATTGGCGGGGAGGTCATTAAGGAAGTTTGAAAAATCTGTTTTCAGAGGTAAGGAGGAGCAATGAAACGCTGTCTTTCATGTATCGCTGTCATTCTTGCTGTACTCTTTGCGACCCCATTGTATGCTGATTGCACGGCCCTGCTGAAGAAGGGGCAAACCCTCTATGTGCCTGCATATTCTCATGTGTTCATCGGTGATAGAGGGTGTTCCTTTAACCTTACCGTTACCTTAGCCCTGGGCAGGAAATCAGCGATTGAGCCTGCATTCGCGCAGGATGCATGAGGTGACAGGTACGGTACCGGAACCGGTTTGTTGCTCTTTCCTCAGGGCACCATAAAAGGGGCATTCATGACCGCCTATATTCCTATCGAATATATCCTGCTTGGGGCAGCCATTCTCCTGCTTCTGAGTATCATTGCGAGCAAAGCTTCCGGCAGGCTCGGCGTGCCCTCTCTTCTTTTATTTCTTATCGTGGGAATGCTCGCAGGCTCCGATGGGCCCGGCGGTATTCATTTTGATGATCCCTATCTCACGCAACTGATCGGTGTGGTAGCCCTCGCTTTCATTCTCTTTGCAGGCGGGCTGGATACCAACTGGGAGAGCATTCGTCCTGTTTTATGGCAGGGGATAGCGTTGTCCACGGCCGGTGTACTTTTTACCGCGGTATCGGTGGGGTGGTTTGCCGCTTCAATTCTCGATTTTACGTTGCTTGAGGGGTTGCTCCTTGGCGCCATCATCTCTTCTACCGATGCCGCCGCTGTTTTTTCTATCCTCAGATCCCGGAAGGTGAGTCTCAAAAGACCGCTGAAACCGCTGCTGGAGCTTGAGTCCGGCAGCAACGATCCTATGGCGGTCCTTCTGACCATCGGCTTTATAAGCCTGCTGACCCGTCAGGACAGTTCCTTTTCAGGTCTTCTTCCGATGATGGTTCTTCAGATGGCGCTCGGGGCCGCCTTGGGCTACATAATGGGAAGAGGCATGACGGCTTTGATTAATACCATAAAACTGGAATATGATGGCCTTTATCCGGTTCTGAGCTTGTCCTTTGTACTCCTTACCTATGGGCTGACTGCCTCATTAAAGGGCAACGGCTTCCTCGCCGTGTATATCGCGGGACTTGTCATGGGGAATAGAAAGTTTATCCACAAGAGAAGTCTCCTGAGATTTCACGACGGCCTTGCCTGGCTCATGCAGATAACCATGTTCCTGACGCTGGGACTCCTGGTATTTCCCTCCCGTCTTGTTCACGTCATAAGCGCGGGACTGCTTGTTTCAATCTTCCTGATGCTTGCCGCCCGTCCCCTCGGGGTTTTTCTTACCTTACTCCCTTTTCGCACGGGCTTCAGGGAGAAGATCATGGTATCGTGGGTCGGACTGCGCGGGGCCGTACCGATCATATTGGCGACATTTCCCCTTCTGGCGGGTATTCCCAAGGCAGATATGATTTTCAATATCGTCTTCTTTATTGTGCTCACTTCCGCATTGTTTCAGGGCACCACGATTCCCTGGTTCGCCCGGAAGCTTGGTCTCGATGCTCCCTTGCCGGTGATCCCCACCGCCCCGATCGAGTGTGAGCCCACGGGAAAGATGCGCTGCGACCTCACCGAGGTGAAAGTGCCCCGCACTTCAGCGGTGGCAGACAAGCAGCTTGTCGACATCAAGCTTCCCGAGGGGGCACTGATTGTGCTCATCGGGCGGGACGGCGAATTCTTCGTCCCCGGCGGTGGGACGACGATCAAACCGGGAGACAGGCTGCTCCTCCTCGCTGATCGGGATGTCCTGGCGAAAGTGCGCGCATTGCTTGAGGCAGAGGGGAGCGCATAATGCCGGGGCCGGAGGACAACGCTCTGCTGCGACACGGCGCACCTGCGTCAGGTTGAGCTCACCGCCACATCTCCATCACCGATGAGCACTAGGGTGTGCCTGCAGGCATACCCTGCATCCGGAAAGCTGCCAGATCGGCAAAGAATTACTTGTCCTGGAAAACCCCACTGTTCTGTGGTGCCCCTTCTTCTGCCTCCTCGAAAAGTCCTTCCATAAAAAAAGTTTATAAATGCAAAAAAAAATCTCATAATATGGGTAAGGGGAGTTTCTTTCGGCACAAAGGTGTTTTTTCCCGTACGGCATGTGCAGTGCGGGGACGTGATCCCGCGAGAACGGAAGGGAGGCGCCATGAGCGACGAGGACAGAAGAGGGGATGTCTCCACACTCGTTTTATGGAAGGACCTGCGGAGACATCCGGTAAAAGAGAACTGGTGCTGCTCCGCGGTCAAGGAGAGCGGTATCGAGTTCCTGCCTATCGAGGAGACATATCCTGAATTCAGGGTGCACCGGATCAGGATTAATTTCTGTCCGCACTGCGGGCAGATACTTTCCCATGGGGAGGAGCGGTACTACGATTTCGAGTAGCCGGGTTTCCCCGCGCTTTCCATCCCCTCTCCCCGGCAGAGATGCACTCCTGAGTCTCCCGTCCGTGGTGGCGGCGTGCTTTTCTGAAGACTTTTCCCCTCCCGCTGCGGTAGTATATACCCCGGGTCGATCTCATGGGGAGACGAAAAAGGCTACGGAAAAGCGCTATGACTGCCGGCATAATCCTGCTGGCGGGGATGATCCTGTCTGGCCTGACCGTACCGGAGTGCACAGAGGCGTCCGCCGATACGGCCGACAAAGTGTTCGTTATAAAAAACAAGAGGGTGATGTTCCTGCTGCGGGAGGGCGAGATCCTGAAATCCTACCGGATTTCCCTTGGGCGGCAACCCCTGGGGCACAAGGTGAGGGCAGGGGACAAGCGTACCCCCGAGGGCACGTACCTTCTGGATTACCGGAACCCCAACAGCAGATTCCATAAGGGATTCCATATTTCTTATCCCAATGAGGCAGATACGGCAAGGGCGCTGCGCCTGGGGGTTCCCCCGGGGGGTGATATCATGCTCCACGGACTGTCTTCTTTGCGGGAGCCCCTCGGCAAGGGGCATCGACGGGAGGACTGGACCGACGGCTGTATTGCGGTGACCAATGCGGAGATCGAGGAGATATGGAAACTGGTGCCCGACGGAACCCCCATCGAGATCACCCCCTGAACGCCGCACGACGCGCAGAATCAAACTGTTGTGTTTTTTTGCCGGGAATTGCTGAGTTCCTCATTATTTGATTGACAAAACCTTTCCTTTCTGTTTATAAAATATCATCTCAGGCGCCGAAAGGATTAATAGGGAATCCCGTGGGGCAGAAAATGCCGATTCGGGAGCGGGCCCGCCGCTGTGACCGGGGACGAAAGCCGACTGAGCCACTGGGGAAATGACCCTGGGAAGGCCGGTGAGTAGAAAGATCCGGGAGCCAGAAGACCTGCCTGTGAGGCTCAGTGATATGCTGCCGGTAACAGGAGTTCATTCAGGCAATATCCGGATGACTCCTCCGCTCTCCCCCGGCATGTCACCTGTTACCCTCCTTCCGTGGCTGGAAGGAAAGAGGATGAAGTAAATCAGGGTGCAATCCTCAGGGCATTTTGCCTTGAGGATTTTTTTTGTTCTCAGAAGGAGAAAAGGAGAGGAATATGATCAGAAAAGCAGTACTAGTGTTCTGGGCGCTTCTGGTATGCACGAATGCCTATGCGGCCCACCCGCTCATCACCGATGATACGGGGACGCAGGGCAAGGGGAAGACGCAGTTCGAGTTTATCGCCGAATATGAGCACGACAGCGAGGATGGCGTGAGCAGCAACAGCCTGACGGCCCCGACCCTTCCGGTCATCTCCTACGGGCTGACCGACACGATGGATCTTGTCCTGGGGATCTCCTACCTCTCGGTACGGACGAAGGAGGACGGAGAGACCAGCAGGGAGAAAGGGATCTCCGACACCTCGCTCGAAGTGAAGTGGCGCTTCTATGAAAAGGACGGTCTGAGCTTTGCCCTGAAACCGGGCATCACCCTTCCTACCGGGGATGAGGACAAAGGCCTGGGAGCCGGGAGGGTAACCTATGGAGTGTTCCTCATCGGCACCAAGGAGATGAAGCCGTGGGCAGTGCATGTCAACGCAGGCTACCTGAGGAACGAGAACAAGGTGGAGGAGAGAAAGGACCTGTGGCATGCGTCCCTTGCCGCGGAGGTGGCGGTGCTGAAGGACCTCAGGGCAGTAGCCAATATCGGGGTGGAGAGGAATCCCGACCCGGCCTTGTCAACGGCTCCTGCCTTCATTCTGGGAGGGCTTATTTATTCCCTTTCGGAAAACATCGATCTTGATGCGGGAATAAAGGGCGGGCTGAACAGGCCCGAGGCGGATTATGCGGTCCTTGCAGGGATAACCGTGAGATTGTAGGGGGAGGAGGAGACAAATGGAACTTTCAAAGAAAAAGAAGTATGTATCCGTCTCCCTGCTGTTCGGACTCCTGCTGAGCAGCGGGGAAGCGCATGCCATGCACA
>NSJL01000040.1 GCA_002634385.1 Nitrospira sp. | reverse complement strand
GGCTTACACAGGCAGGGGCGCGGGGGCCGGAGCCCCTCCTATCTGAAATCGATAGTCTGTCAGCTCTTATGACATTTTGTGCAATCGGTCAGTGGGGAGGCAATATTCCCGTTATGGCAGGCGCCGCAGAACGTGCCTTTTTCCATTTTTTCCATGGTCATCCTTCCCTGTGTCTTCTGCATACGGAACAGTTTCGGGTGGCAGTCGTTGCACGAGAAGGCAGCGGTGTGGAATTTATGGCTGAACACTACGGTTCCCGCTCGCTTCTCTTTATAGACGAGCTCCCTTTCGTATTTCTTCACGTCGTGGCACTTCATGCATTCCGCTGTCGAAAACGCCCTGGCGCCATCGTGGCAGGCGCCGCAGAAAGCGCCCTTGTTCATCTCCGCCATTGTCATACGGGAAGATCCGGTCTTCATGAGGAAGAGCTTCGGATGGCACTCCCTGCACCCGAGCCTCTTTGTATGCCCCTCGTGGTCGAAACGGGAGGGAAGGGCCGTCTGCTTGAGAGTGATAGTCCTGATCCCGTGACAGTTCCCGCAAACGTCCTTGTTCACCTTGATATGCTGATGCCCCCTGAAGTCATGGCACTGGTTGCAATGGTACCCCGTAGTGGCATGGAGTTGGTGGGAAAAAACTCCCGGCTTCGGCTTCGCGGCGAACTTCTGGTAGGAATGGCATTTGAAGCAGGGCAGGCTGCCGAGTGCCTCATCACGGGAAGTCACCTTCTCCGGGGCCTTCTGCTCCTTCGAGACCCCTGCAAAGGAGGAAACGCCGCTTACCAGCAAGATACCGATGATAAAAACAAGTGCCCCTCTCATCTTACCGATCCTTTTTCTCATCGCCGAACTCAAGCTTGTATTCGAGGGGATGCTCATGTTTCATCTGCTCGATGGGAATCCTGCCTGTAATCCAGGTCATGCTCATGGGGAACTTGTCATACCGCAGGTGCTCGTTGTAAAAGTGCCAGAAGAGGATGAAGACGATGGCCAGAAGCGCCTCGTCGCTATGCATGATCGAGATGACTTCCCATATCCAGTTTACGCTCCAGGCAGGAAAAAACTGGGAGGCCCATACCGGAAACGCCAGGAAAAGCCCCGACAACCCGATAATTCCCATTCCCCAGAAGACTGCCCAGTAATCGAACTTATGGATATAGCTGAACCTCCCGAACTGGGGCTTCTTCTTGCTGAGACCCAGAAAATAGAGGATGTTCTTGATAGCGTCCAGCACATCCTTGGGAAGGGGGATGATCGTGGTATCCTTGCGCACTTTCATTTTGCCCGTTCCCAGCATATAGGCCAGATAGACGACATGCCAGACGAAATCCAGGAGCATGGTGACCCCTGCGATACGATGGATGATACCCGCCGTTTTCGCACCGCCCCACATGCTCACCCACCACTTGGAGTGCTCGATCTCAGGGTACTTCAGCGCCCATCCGGTAAAGGAGAGCAGCAGGAACGTAACGAACATGATCACATGCTGTATTCTTTCCGTGACGTTAAAGCGGAGATACTCCGCGGGGACTTCTCTATTCATGATGTTCCTCCTTTCCCTTCCGTAACACCTTATCCCTGATCTCGGAGAATGCCTCCAGAATTACATGTCCGACAATAAAGGCGAAAACGCCCAGCAGGAGGACAATCAGCCCCTTTTCGAAGTAGTACGGGATGGGGTTGTCCTTTCCATAGGGGCGGTGTGTGATAGCGGAGACGAATTTTTTGGTGGCACCTTCATGGCAGGTACCGCAGGTCTTTGTCCTGTTGTCCCATGCCATCGGGGACTGCGGGTCCTCCCACTGCCTGATTTGATGAGAGTTGTGGCAATGTACGCAGGTCGGGGCGTTGGGATGGCCCAGTGTATATTTTTTCCCATGAAAGCTCTCCTGATATCTCTCGACCACATGGGTTCCCAAATGGTATTTTTCGGATATCTTTTCGTTCTTATGGCATTCACCGCACGTCTTTACAATATGTGTCCTGCTGACGGGGGATTCCTTCGTATTCCTTGGGGTAATATAATGAGGAGAGCCGTGACAATCGATACAGGAGGCGCCGTCAGGCTGCTTCTTTTCGATGATATTCCTTCCGTGTACGCTGTCCTGCCACTCCTTATACGCATCGGCATGGCATTCCGAACAGACGGCAAGGGCCACCGGATCCGACTTCGCCTTGGGAGCCAGCTTGCCTGCCAACGAAGCGATGCCCGGGGATACTGCGCCCGCCTTGGCGGTTTCATGGGGATTTGACGGGAACTGCTTGTGGCACATGATACAGTCGAATCCGCCGTGAACCGACTTAGCATACCTGTCTCCGTCTACGTTCACCTCGATAAGAGCCCCTCCTTCCGTGCGTACCTTCCCCTGCATTGCACTGTGGCATGCAAGGCAGGTGAAGGTTTCGGCGCTCGCAGAACCGGCAAACCATACCAGAACAAACAAGAGTAATGGCAGCGCGAAAAACCGTTTCATCAGACCTCCTCTTTTATATAATGAATAAGCACCTGCAGAAGCGATATCGCTTTCAAAACTATCTTACCTTCTTTGCAAACTGTTTGTAAATAATTAAACTTTAATTGTTCTATTTATTAAAATTATAAGACTATCTATCCGAAGTCTCCTTGCACTTCTCCATCGCAGCGGCCGCGGCAGCCCTTCTCTCCCGTACGGTATCGAGCACCGTTCCGGCGCACCATCCCAGAAGAGACCCCCCGGTTACAAAAACCACGCCCGAGGTGAACACCCCCAGTACCATGAACATGCCCACAATCACCCGCGGCAGCACTGCCGGCGCCAAGGGGGCCCCGAAAAACTTCCCGGCGATGGTGATGCCGATGACTCCGCCGATAAACGAACCCGGGAGCAATCCTGCCAGGGCAAATAAGACCAGACCGGCACCGGCTCCAATATACAAGCCTTTTCTTGTCGCCCTTCCCGTTTTCATGGTGACACCTCCTTGGCGCGAGCTTTTCATGACACTGCAAAGATATGCATCTCCTATGCCAGAGATACCGCATTGTCTTTAAAGAGAAATAATGAGAACTCCCTTTGCACTCTTGCAAAAACACCCTTTCTCTTCGCAAAAATGCAAAAATGGGGGAGATAAACAGATAAACAAAAAAGAAAGATCAATAAATGAAAAGCTTGGGATCCTTAGCGGGATGACAGCGGCTGCAGAGGGTTTTCGCCCTTTCCTGTCCCACCACCCACGAATGGGGTTTATGGCAATCCATGCAATCGAGGCCTCTTTTCATATGGATCCCATGCTGCCCCACCGCCGTCTCGTTGCTGTGGCAGGTGGCGATACAGGAAGCGGAAGTCGGGTTGATCTTTCCATGGGGCTTATGGCACTGATGACAGAGGAGGTCTGCCATGGGGCCTTTCCGGGGAATATGCGTATGGCACCGTATGCACACATCCTTGGGAACCATCGTGGGAGTCTTCTCCGAAAAGGAGTGGCACTTCAGACAGGAGAATGCCTCCGCCCCGATACCGTGCACTCCCCTCTCCTGGTGGCACTTCCGGCAGGAATCCTCGTTGGGACGGAAATAGTGCAGCGTACCCTTGTGGCAGGCTTTGCACTCCATCCCCTGCATAAAGACATGCCGCGCATGCCCGTACGACTTCTTCATGGTGAGGGATCCCTGTGCAATATTATCCATATGGCACTCTCTGCATGCCTTCCACGGCTTTTCGCGGCCATGGGTCTGAGCGAGAGGCTCTTTTCCCTTCACCACAAAAGCGATAAGAAGCTGATTCTTCTCGAAAATACTGAGATGATGGCATTTCTGGCAGACAACATCCCGGTGTCTTCCCTTCTGCCACTCCTTGAAGGCATCGGACATTAAATGGCAGGAAGCACAGAACTCGGGATCCTCCTGCGTATAGCGATGGTAGCGGTATCCCACCAGGGCGCCGAGTACGGCAACAATAACGAACGCGGCAAGGACAAAACCCTTGATATGCTCGATGAGAGCCTCGAAGGACTCAGCAAACCCTCTGTTCTTACGTCCTTTCATGCTCTATGGCCCGGCTGCCGCCATTTCCTCCTGGATTTTCAGCTTCGAGATTTCACCGAGGGCTATCAGGATATCCCCCGATTGAATGGTACTGCGGAAGGTCGGATTGAACTTCATTTCACCGGAAGCCCTTCGAATCGCCACAATGATACTCCCCAGCTCCCTCCCGATACCGCACTCATCAAGGGTGCAGGCCACCACCGCCGGCTTCAACACGGTATGAGCGATTCTGAGGCCGCCGATATGGTATGGGGAGATCACCCTGCCGGCGCCCGCTCTGATCAGTTTCTGCTCCGACCCTTCCTCCTCCGCCCGTGCGACGATCAGGAGCTTCAGGTTCAGCCCCCGTGCGCTCAACACCACGAAAAGGTTTTCCGCATCGGTGGGGAGAACGGAGATCAACCCTTTCGCACGCTCGATGCCTGCCTCGCGCAACACCTCGTCCTGCGTGGCATCCCCTTCCATGATGAGGGTTTCCTCCCTGCCCTGGAGCTTCAGGGGATTTTTTTCAATCACCACATAGCGTACTCCCCTGCCCTTCAGTTCACGGCAGATGATTCTTCCCATCCTGCCATACCCGCAGACGATATAGTGGTCTCTCAGATCTTTTATCCTCTTCTCCAACCTCCGTCTCCCGTATACTTCCTGCAATTCCCCTTCGAGGACAATTTTTACACCGGTGCTGAGGGCATAGAGTACCGTGCCAACCCCCCGATAATCAGGGAGATATTGAAAACAATGCCCGCCCGGGAGAGCTCGTGCACCTCTTTGTATCCTACTGTGGTAAGGGTGATGATCGTCATATACAGGGAGTCGAGAAGGTCCCGTCCTTCGATTCCCATGAATCCGGCGGTACCGAGGGAAATGATAAGGAATATGAAAAGCCCGGCGAGTATCAGTCTTTTCCTGAGGTCTTCCAATGACCGGCAATCTCTCCCATGATCTCCCGGATCCGTGCATCAATATGCTTCCAGTGCGATCCGCCCCAGTAAACTTTACCACAACTCCCGCATTTTAAAAAAGATGCGTAGCTGAGGAAGATATGCTCGGGAACAGCATCCGCCACTTCTTCCCTTCCCGCGGCAAAAAGCACTCCGTTGCAACGCATGCAGCGGGAGGTCGCCCCCTGAAGCCCCTGAAGAAAACCCGGAGAAGAGAGTGCCCGTACCACCTCTCTCACCTGTTCCCGGGTAGTATTCGCCTGCAGCAGGATAAGCGCACCCGTACCTTTCCGTCGGGCAATCCCCGTATCCCTGGTCAGAAGAATTCTCCCTTCCTGTCGTGCGATACGCACCAATTCGCTGTCATCACCTTTTTTGAAATAGAGGGTATCAAAGCCAAGGAGACGGAGCCATTTTGCAAGGCTCCCGAGCATGGTATCGGCGATAAAACGGGGTCGCTCATACATGGGCACCGCCAGGGGGGAAAGAGTCTCTCGCTTTCTCCTCATTATACCATTAATCGGGCGGGCAGGAGGAGCGCTTCAGGGGAAAAGGGGGCGGTTCTCCAGGGTCTTCCTGTTCTCCCCGTCCGATGCCATCAACGCCTCGAACTCTTCCGCGGGGAGGGGCTCGCTGAAAAAATATCCCTGCACCGCATCGCACTTGTTCTCGTCCAGGAACATGAACTGCTCCCGGTTTTCCACCCCCTCGGCAACCACCTTCAGTTTCAGATTGTGCGCCATGGCGATAACCGCGGTAACAATCGCCTTGTAGTCGGGGTCCTTCATAAGGCTCCTGATAAAGGATTTATCGATCTTCAGCTTCTGTATGGGCAGTTTTTTCAGGTAGCTCAGGGAGGAATACCCGGTCCCGAAATCGTCAATGGAAAAACGCACCCCCATCTCATTCAGACGGGCCAGATTGGGGATGGTGAGCTCGATGTTCTGCATTGCGGTGCTTTCGGTGATCTCGAGCTCGAGGAATTCAGGCCGCAATCCGGTCTCGTGAAGCACCTGCAAGACCAGTTCCACAAGGTTCGGCTGCTGAAACTGCCGGGCGGAGAGGTTCACCGTAACGCAGAGGGGCGGATATCCCGCGTCCTGCCATGCCCTGTTCTGGGCACAGGCCGTCCGCAGCACCCATTCGTCAAGAGGGATGATGAACCCTGTCTCCTCGGCGAGGGGGATGAAATGCATGGGGTTGAGCAATCCAAGCTCAGGATGCTCCCAGCGCACCAGGGCCTCCGCGTAGGCGATCTGCCGCGTTTCGATGGACACCTGGGGCTGGTAATGCACCACAAGCTCGCCGCGGTCAAGTGTCTGGCGCAATCTGTTCTCCAGGATCATGCGTTCCAATGTCCTGACGTTCATGGAGGGATTATAGAACTGGAAGTTGTTCCTCCCCTGTTCCTTTGCATAGTACATGGCGATATCGGCGTTCTTCAGCAGGGTCTCGGCGTACTCGCTGTCATCGGGATAGGTGCTGATCCCGATGCTGGCGCTTATATGGAAGGTGTGGCTTTCCACCGAATACGGCCTCTCGAAGAGAGAGAGGATCTTCCGCGCCACTCCCGCAATGTCCTCGGCGCGGGCAATACTCGAAAGCAGGACCGTGTATTCGTCTCCCCCGATACGCGCCACCGTATCCTCCTCCCGCAGGCACTCCCTGAGATGCACCGCCACGTCCTTCAGCAACTGATCTCCGGCTGCATGACCGAGAGAGTCGTTGATGTTCTTGAAACGGTCAAGATCGATAAACATGATCGCCAGGAGGGTACGTTCGCGGCGCGCCTTGGCCAGCGCCATGGCGAGATGCTCCATGAATAGCATCCTGTTGGGCAGGCCGGTCAGGAAATCATGGGATGCCTGATGCTTGATCCGCTCTTCCATCTTCTTGCGCTCGCTGATCTCCTGCTGCATCTGCCTGTTGGCGGCATAGAGCTCCTCGGTGCGCTCCTCCACCTGGTCCCGGTACGTACGCAGGCTCTCCAGCATCTGGTTAAAGGCATGCGCCAGATCGGAAATTTCGTCACGGGACCCGATCTCGATGTGCTGGTCCAGCCTCCCCTTCGCAATACTCCGGGCGGCGTGGTTCAGCTTCCGGATCGGGGAGACGATCCTGCGAGTCATATAGACGCTCAGGGCAATGCCCAGCAGTACCAGCAAGGCGGTAAAAAGCAGGGTGGGGGAAAGGAATTCCCGGATACGCTCATACACCTTCTCCTTATTCATCCCGAGCCGTACATATCCGATGATCTCGGGCTCCACATCCATGCTGTCATTAAGAATAAGCCCCTCTATATACTGCCATCCCTGACTTGCCACCGGGGCAACAATGTCGATGTAGTGCCGTCCGTCCTTTGGGTCGACAAACTCGCGGGACAGAATCTGTGTGCTCCCGTCGGGAGCGGAGAGGGGCGGACGCACGGGAATCTCCCTCGCCGCCCTCTGCAGGTGCTTCTCCACAAGGACCTGCCCGTCCTTGTTATAGATGAAAAGATAGACGATATCGGGATTGGAATCCACACTGTCCACTACCCCTTGCAGCGCCCGCTTGTCCTCGGCATAAATACCGTATTCGCTGTTCTGCGCCATCATGGCGGCAAGGGAGCGCCCGTGGTTCAGCATGTCGCGATACGTACGGTTGAACTCATTCCGTATGACGAAGAGGGTGATGATCGAGGAAGTGGACAGAACCAGTACGCTCGTCAAAAGGATAAATTTGGTGGATAGGCTCACTCTTCTATTTGCCAGGGGTTTCTTCATCAGATCCTCCCTCGAAAACACGGTAAGCATTCCGGATATTTTCATCCGCTATCTCTATCCTCATATGCCGTACGGTCGTAAGGTTTATCGAATAGGCCACCTTGCGCGGCGGCACCGGCGGGAGTGCGCTTACCGGCACCCGCCCCAGCACCTTGACAGCCATTTCCCCGCATTGCGCACCGACATCCGCAAAATCCCAGTCCAGGGAGTAGAGGGCGCCCGCCTTCACCCATTCCCGGGAAAGGCCGATGAAGGGGATGCGGTTCCGGTACGAGAAGAGGAGCAGGTACCGGACTGTCTGCGGATTCAGCGCAAGCTTGTCGGCTACTCCCCAGAGGACGTCGGCCCTGTTCGCCAGTCCTTCCAGCGCCCCGGTCAGGTCCCGGGGAGTCAGCACTCTCCGGGCATCGAGCTTCAGCCCCGCCCTCTGGGCTGCACGGGCGGCGGCTCTGATGGTATGCTGATTCTCCTTCGGATTGTAGACTGTTCCTATGGTTTTCACGTCCGGCAGCAGGCGGCGCAGCATCTCGAACTGGGTTTCAAGGGAAAAGGCGAGGAAGACCCCGGTGACATTGCCGGTCCTCCTCACCTCATCCGCCCGGACCACCAGACCGAAGATAATCGGAATGTCCTCAATTCTCCTGACAGCCTCCTCCGTGGCAAAACCACCCAGGGTCAGTATCAGATCGATACGGTTCCTCCTCGCACCCTGGAGCGCCTGTGCGGCCGCCGCAGTATCGCCCTTCAGGGTATGCACCTCGAAATCGGCCAGCACCCCCTGCCTGCGGAGATACTGCTGGAAGCCGGCAAGGGTATCCCGGTACGGGGCGGAATCATGGCTGCTGAGTACCAGAATCTGCGGATTTCTGCTTCCGCCGGCACCATGGGAGGCATCGGGGGCCATGAGGAGCACCGCAAGAGAAAACACCCACAGGAGAAGAGGCATGGCGGAGAAACCCCGGATGCGTCTTCCTTTCCTGCCGCTATGTAGATTTCCCCACTCCGCCATGTATCCTTTCACAAGAGCACCGGAAAGCCGCATCAGAAATTCCAGGTGAGTTTCACCCTGAAAGAACGGCCGTCCTGCAGAATGGCATCCTGCAGATGTTCCGCCCCCCCGGGATCTTCGTATTTCGTATCGAAAAGATTATAAACGCTTCCCGACATTTCCAGCCCTTTGACCACTCCCCGGCCGAAAAGCGTTATATTCGTCAGGAAATAGCTCCCCGTGGTCCCCCCTCCCCGGGTCTTTCTCCTGCTCACATACTGCTCCTCGAGGCTGGAAAAGAGTCGCTGCCCCGTAAGGGGAACAGTAACCGCGAACGAGGCGACATGCTCCGGCGAATTGGTCAGCCTCTCCCCGCTCTTTCCGTCCTGCGCCTTCTGGAGGGCATACCGTATCCTCCCTTCCCACCCTCCGTCCCATTTCCCCTCCACTTCAAGCTCAAGCCCCCTCGCCTTTACCTCATCCACATTCCTGAAGACCAGGAGACCATCGGAAGGATCGGTCTGCTGGCTGATCAGATCATGTATCCGGTAATAGAACGCAGAGAGGGCACCGCGGTAGTTCTCCCCGAAATAGCGCTCCAAAATCGCTTCATAGGTGGAGACCATTTCCGGCCTGAGGTCCGGATTGGCCTTGATTACTCCGAAATCCCGGTAATAGTTCTCATAGGCGTTGGGAGCCCGGAATGCCTTCCCGTAGAGGAACTTCAGGTACGTCCTTTCAAAGGGCCTGTAGATCAGGGCAGCCCGCGGGGTAACGGTGCTTCCGAAGGTCTGGTACTGATCGAGGCGCACCCCCGCGTTGAGGACGAGAGCATCATGGAGAGACACCTCGTCCTGGAAATAGAATGCCCAGTTCCTCGATTTTCTCCTGTCGTCCAGGTACACTTCCGTATCGTAATTGCCCTGCTCCTGCCGGATAGTGATGCGGTATTCGGCTCCAACGACAATCCTGTGCCTCTCATGGAAACGTCCCGTCAGCTGGACTTCAGCGCCCCACCAGTCGCCCTGTGCATAATCCGTGTTCAGGACCCTGCTTCCGGTCCCGTCGGGTGCAGCGCGGTCATACACGTAATCGCCGTCATAGGAGTAGTGGTCATAGAAAACCCGTGCCATCGCCTCGAACTGCCCGGAATAACTGTGCTCATATCGCAGATCGAGAAAAGACTGGCTGTCGATGGTCTGATTCCGGGAATCATTGAAGACCGTCCCGTATGATGCCGTGGGGATCTCTTTCTGTCTGCGCACGAATGCCGCCTCGAGGGTGAAATCACGGAAGGACTGTTTCGCGAACAGGCTGTGGAAGCGATCGCCATCCCCGTTCTCCACCTTCCCGCCGTTTGTCACGGGATCGTCGAATTCCCTGTAGTAGATCGTGCTCTGCCCTCGGCTCTCGTACGCGGTTCCGGAAAGGAGGGTCTCCATACCACGCGCATATCTGTTGCCGTAACTGATCCGCCCCTGCCGGGAACTGAAGCTCCCCACCTCCCCTGAGGCCTCAAAGCCCTTCAGGTGCCTGCCGCTCCGGGTGATAATACTGATGACCCCGAAAAAAGCATTGGATCCGTACAGGGACGATCCCGGCCCCCGGATGATCTCGATCCGGTCGATAAGATCGACATCGATGAGAGAAAGGGTCCCGATGGATGCCTGCTCGTAGATGTTGTCATTCAACCGGTGCCCATCCACCAGGAGCAGGATACGGGTATTGAAGTCACCGGGACGGGCGAACCCCCGGACTCCGATATAGTGATAATTGCGATCGTACGTGACAAAAAAGCCCCTGACGCCGTGCAGCACGTCGGCGAGGTTCCGGTATCCGTATTTCCGTATCTCGTCGGCAGTAATGATACTGACCGAGGAGGGCGCCTCGTATACCTCCTGCTCGAACCTGGAAGCGCCGTAGATGGAGGGAATCTCCTGGAAAATGAGAGATTCCTCATCCCTATGCAGGAATGCGGTACGAGTTTCGGTCTGGGCAAATCCCGTCAGGGGAAACAGGAACGGGACTGCGGTCAGGGCTGCTCCTATGAGAAACATGAGGCTTCTTACACCCATGAAGGCGCTCCTCTCTGCCGGAAGGCAGGCATGGATACGAAAAACCTCTATAGAATAAGAACCGGTATTTTCAATTGTCAAACAAAAAATGCTCTCCGCCCCTGCACCGCGCCCAGAAAGAGGGGCGCAAAGGAAGAGCTCCGCCGGTTCAAACACCCCGCACGAAAATGCAACATTTTCCAGCAAAAGACGGCAGGGTTTGCTATAATTTCTGACAATTTATGCTTCATGGAGTTATGGATGTCCACGGCGTCTTTCTGCTTGTTTGTTCCCTCTCTTACAGGGAGTGACTGCTTTTTTCTGCTCCGGAGGGGGAGCGGGGGGAGGCATTTCTGAGCGCGCATATTAGGTGCCGGCGACAGATGCGCTCATTCATTGCACATAGACTACTGCGCTTCGGCACAACGCTGCTGCTGTTTCTGCCCCTTCTGGCATTTCCTCCCCTTGCCGGAGCCCTTGAGGTGGCCGTGGTAAAGAGCAACTCCATCAGGCCCTACGGAGAAGCGCTTGAGGGGTTCAGGAGCTCCGTCCCTTTCACGGTGAGGGAGTTGCCGCTTACGAAGCCGGGGAACGCCGATATCGTGCGGAGGATCCGGAGAATGAAACCCGATCTGGTTCTCGCCATAGGACAGAACGCCCTCTCCAGCATCAGCGAGATCGAAGATATTCCCCTTATCTACCTCATGGTGCTCAATCTCCCCCCTTCCCTCTCGAAACAGAAGAATATATCCGGAGTCAGCCTCTACCTCTCTCCGGAAGTCTACCTGGCCACGCTGGCACGGTCCTTCCCCGGGAAGAGGCGGATCGGGGTGATTTATGACGAAGCGAAGTCGTCCTTTTTCGTCGAAAAGATCCAGCACGCCGCACGCGCCAGGGAGCTGGAGATCATTCTGCGAAAGGCGGACGTCCCGGGGGATGTCATGCCCCTCCTCGCCTCTCTCAAAGGCAGGATCGATCTGCTCTGGCTCCTCCCGGACACCACTGTCGTCTCCCCCGATACCATGAAACTGCTGATGCAGTACTCTCTCCAGCACGCCATCCCCGTCATCAGCTTTACCTCCCAGCACATAGATCTGGGGGCGCTCATGACGCTGGATATCGATCCCTTCGACATGGGCGTACAGGCAGGAGATATCGCCCAAAGGCTCCTTTCCTCAAAAGACGCACAACGTATCAGGGAGGAGGCCCGGAAGGGGCGGACGACGATCAACTTGAAAATAGCGGGCAAACTATGGATTACTTTCAGTGACAAGGTATTGAGGGAGGTCAGGATTATTGAATAAGACAGAGCACAGGGCAAAGGGAGGCCTGCTCACCCCTCTGCGCAAGAGCTTCAGGGCAAAAATATTCGTCTCCTTCATGCTCCTGGTCATCGCCACCTCGGCTGTCTTTACCGGACTCTCCGTCTATTACCAATCGCAGGACCTCAGAAATGACCTGATCGGCAAAGGGAGGATCCTTGCCGAGGTACTTGCGGAGAGCGCTTTCAAAGGGATTTACCTCGAAAGCAGGGAACTGATGAAGGATGCCCTCCAGGGGGTGATGAAGCAGGAGGATGTCGTTGCGGCGTCCGTGTTCGATCATGAAGGGAAAGTATTGCTCTCTCACGGTCGCTCTCAAGGGAATGCGCTTGCGGAAGGAAGAGGGGTACGGGTGGGGAACATCAGAACCGGGACGACAAAAAAAATGTCGCTGGAATGGTCGGAAACAAGCGATGGATTCGAATTCCGGATGCCCGTCCTCACCGAATCCTTTGCAGTGGAGGAGGGGATGTTTTTCGATAAGGATATTCCTGCGCACAAGCAGCACGTGGTCGGGTACGTCAGCATTCTCATCGACAAGAGATCGCTGAAGGAAAAGACGGCGATGATCATCTCGAAAGGTATTCTCCTGGCGCTCCTCTTTCTCCTCTTCGGGGCGGCCATATCGGCCCTCAACCTCAGGATCATCACCCGCCCGCTCCTGCTCCTCGAGGAAAAAGTCCGGGCATACGGCAGGGGAGAGGCTGTGGAGAAGATTCTCTGCGAGACGGACGACGAGATCGGCAAGCTCGCCTCCTCCTTCAATGCCATGGTCGAGGCCCTGCAGAAGAGGGAGCAGGAGAAGCAGGCGATCCTGGAAGAGGCCATGCGGGCGGGAAACCTGCGGCTCCTGGGACAGCTTTCCGCCGGAATGGCGCACGAAATCAACAACCCCAACAACTTCATCCTTTCCAATGCCGAGCTCCTCGCCGGTATATGGCGAGATACCGTACGGGTTCTTGCAGAATACCACAGGGAAAACGGGGATTTCTCCCTTGCGGGCCTCTCTTTTCCGGAAGCACGCGAGCATGTGCCCGGAATGATCAAGAGCATCGTGACCGGCTCCTACCGGATAAAAAACATCGTCGATGACCTGAAAAATTTTTCACGGCAGGACAGGAGCTCCTTCGAGCTTTTCAGCATCAATAAGAGCGTGGAGAACTCGGTACGGATGCTCAGCACCCCCATCAGAAAGGCAACCAGGAACTTCACCGTACACCGGGGAGAGGATCTCCCCCCGGTGCGGGGTATCGCCTCGAAGATCGAGCAGGTGATCATTAACCTCATTCTGAATGCCCTGGAGGCACTCCCGGATGCGGACAGGGGCATATGGATCGCCACCTTGTTCGATGAGAGGGCAAGCCATATTGTCGTAGAGGTCAGGGACGAGGGCATAGGGATGCCTCCGGAGATCAAGAGCCGGATCGTCGAGCCGTTCTTCACGACCAAGAGCAGCGAAGGCGGGACAGGGCTGGGTCTCTCCATCGCCTATTCCATCATCAGGGAGCATAACGGCACGATTCTTTTCGAGTCGGAACCCGGAGAGGGCACCATCGTACAGGTAAGGTTGCCGGTACAGACGGGGCTCACCGGAAAGGAAGGGAACCATGACCTCATCTGATATCTCCGGCGCTTTCATCCTCCTCATAGACGACGAGCCGGGCATTCTCACCAGCAGCAGGATGGTGCTCCTGTCCGAGGGATTCAGGGATGTGCTGACAGTGCAGGACAGCAGGCAGGTGCTCCCCCTCCTCTCCGAACGGGGGGATGATATCGCCCTTATTGTGCTCGACCTGTATATGCCCCATATCCCGGGAAAGGAACTCCTCACCGCCATCGCCATGAACTACCCCCACATCCCGGTGGTCGTCATGACAGGATTGAACGACATCGAAACCGCAGTCCAGTGCGTAAAAGCCGGGGCAGCGGATTACCTGGTAAAGCCCGTGGAGAACAGCCATTTCATTTCGGTGATCAAGAAAAACCTGGAGATCAGGACCCTCCTCGACGAGGTAAGCTCCCTCAAACAGTACCTCCTCACCGATGCCCTCCGCTGCGAGGACGCCTTTGCACACATCATCACCCGGAGCAAAAAGATGCGCGCCATCTTTCAATATATCGAAGCGATCGCCCCCTCTCCCCGTCCTGCTATGATCTGCGGGGAAACGGGTGTCGGCAAGGAGCTGATCGCACGGGCCATCCATGCCCTGAGCAGGAGAAGCGGAAGCTTCATCCCGGTCAATGCCGCGGGACTGGATGATACCATCTTTTCCGATACCCTCTTCGGCCACCGGAAGGGTGCATTCACCGGCGCAGACGATACGAGGGAGGGATTGATCGCAAAGGCTTCCGGGGGGACCCTCTTCCTCGATGAGATCGGGGACCTCAGCGGTGCGTCCCAGGTGAAACTCCTGCGCCTGCTGCAGGAGCGCATGTACTATCCCCTCGGCTCCGACATTCCCCAAAAAAGCAATGCGCGCATCATTGTCGCCACCAATAAGGATATCCAGCATTCCATTGCCGCCGGTGTCTTCCGCAAAGATCTCTACTATCGTTTGTGCGCCCACAGAATTCATGTTCCTCCCCTGAGAGAGAGAGCAGAGGATATTCCCCTGCTGGTTGCCCATTTCATGGAAGAGACCGCAAAGTCCCTTAAAAGAGAATGTCCCTCCTTCGAGCCCGGACTGATCACCTATCTATCGCAGTACGATTTCCCGGGCAATATACGGGAGCTCCAGGAAGCGGTCTATGATGCCGTAATACGCAACAGGTCGGGAATGCTGACCATAGGGGACTTCAGGGAAGTGATGGGCTCCCTCCCTTCCTCTGCTCCGGGACGCCTTCCCCTCGATGAAAGGGGGGCCGAAGTGCTTCATACGCTCTTCGGGCATTTCCCCACCCTGGACGAGATGGAGGAGTATCTGGTCAACAAGGCCCTCTCCCTTTCGAAAGACAACCAGAGCAGGGCAGCGTCCCTGCTGGGACTGACGCGGCAAGCCCTGCATAAGAGACTAAAAAAGAAAAAGCAATAGCGACGTTTTTTTACCGGAGCGACAAAAATTGCTCTTCTTCTGACCTTAAAAGCTCCTGTTTTTACACTCTTTTTTCATTTAATTCCTTTTCTGTCAACTATTGTTTACCGTTCATTTGCTCCTTCGTCACCAGACATTTTCTAAGGCGTTGTAATTCAAATGAAATCTTCACCCGCATCTATGGCATATTCTTTGCAATGTCTCTCGAATTACTTTTTGGAAATATTCCGCATCCCTTCATCAAAAATGAGACGAAATGAACTCATAAAAACAATAGCAAACTCCGCAAATCTTACGGTGGAGGAGGCTGGCCGCGCCCTTGAAACGATGCTGGATGCAATTTCCTGCTCCCTGGCAAAGGGCCGCAAGGTAATGCTGACCGGCTTCGGTACTTTCTCCGTCGTACGGCGAAAGAACGGTTCGCGCAAGAGCGTGGCGAAACCTGATGGGGGAAAGCCCCTGATACGGGTACTTAGATTCACGTCAGGGGTCAAACTCTACGCTACAGACGAGGAGCAACGGCAAGGATAGGAGGAATTGATACGTCAGGACGGCATACACAAGCGTCCGTCGAAGAAAGCCATTCAAAAAAGGCCATGGAGCATCCGCCCCATGGCCTTTTTCACGGTGTATGGTGATCCGGGCTATTCCGTTATTTCGGCGGTTTCGGCATCCGCCTCTTCATGCTCGTGTTCCACCTGCATGTTATAGAAGTCGCCTTTGATGAAGGTCTCCCGGTAGGTCTGCATCCCGGAACCCGCGGGGATGACCCTCCCCATGATCACGTTCTCCTTCAGACCCCTCAGCTCATCCACAAGACCGCTCAATGCAGCCTCGGTGAGAACCCGGGTGGTCTCCTGGAAGGATGCGGCGGACACCCAGCTCTCGGTGGAGAGGGACGCCTTGGTGATACCGAGGAGTAACGGCTTGCCCTGCGCGGGCCTCTTGCCCTCGGCCCTCACCCTTTCGTTCTCGTCCACGAAAGCCAGCCTGTCCACTTCGTCCCCCATGAGGAACGCCGTATCGCCCGGGTCCTCGATGCGGATCTTCCGCATCATCTGGCGCACGATCACTTCGATGTGCTTGTCGTTGATGGAGACGCCCTGCAGCCGGTAGACCTTCTGCACCTCATCCACCAGGTAGCCCTGCAGCTCCTTCGGGCCGAGGATGTCGAGGATGCTGTGGGGGTTCACCGCGCCGTCCATCAGGGGCTCTCCGGCCCTCACCCAATCGCCCTCGTGAACGGTGACATGCTTGCCCTTGGGAATGAGATATTCACGGGACTCGCTTCCGCCCTTCACCACCACGACACGCATTCCCTTATGAGCGCCCCGGAACTCGACAATACCGTCGATCTCGCTGACGATAGTCTGTTCTTTCGGCTTCCGCGCCTCGAAGAGTTCCGCCACCCTCGGCAGACCTCCGGTGATGTCCTTGGTCTTCGTGGTTTCCCGCGGGATCTTCGCCAGGATGTCGCCCGGCGCGATGGTGTCTCCCTTCTCCACCAGGATGTGGGCGCCAGAGGGAAGCAGGTAGCGCGCGGGGTTGTTCGTCCCCGGTATCTTCACGGTCCTGCCATGCTCGTCCTTGATGGAGATACGCGGCCTCATGTTCGCCGGATAGTCGATGACGACCTTGTGGGCCAGACCGGTGGTCTCGTCCACCTCTTCCTTGAAGGTGACGCCTTCGAGGATATCGCCCAGCGCAATCCGTCCGCCGATTTCCGTGAGGATGGGCGTGGAATAAGGATCCCATTCCACCAGTTTCTGGTTCGCCTCGACCCTCTGTCCGTCCTCGACGAAGATCCGCGCACCGTATACCAGGTTGTACTTCTCCTTCTCCCTGCCCGACTTGTCTACGATGGCGATCATGGCGTTACGGTTCAGGACAATGAGCACGCCCTCCTTGTTCTTGACCGCGCTGACGTCGATGAACTTCACATAGCCGGTATTCTTGGGCGCCAGGGTCGCCTGCTCGATAACCTTGGTCGCTGCGCCTCCGATATGGAAGGTCCTCATCGTAAGCTGCGTGCCGGGCTCGCCGATGGACTGTGCCGCGATGATGCCGATAGCCTCACCGATCTCGATCTTTCCGCCGCGGGCAAGGTCGCGGCCGTAGCATTTGCCGCATACGCCGATCCGGGAGTTGCAGGTGAGCACCGAGCGGATCTTGACGCGGTCGATGCCCGCTTCCACAATCTTCCGGGCGAGCTCGTCGTCGATCTCCACATTCCTCTGCGCAATCACTTCATGGTTAACCGGGTCTTTGAGGGTCTCCGCAAGGGTCCTTCCGAAGATCCTCTCTTCCAAGGCCTGGATGATCTCGCCACCCTCGATAAGGGGCACCACGGTGATACCTTCCCTCGTTCCGCAGTCCTCTTCCGTCAGGATCACATCCTGCGCCACATCCACGAGCCTCCGGGTGAGGTACCCGGCGTTCGCCGTTTTCAGAGCGGTATCGGCCAGACCTTTACGGGCACCGTGGGTCGAGATGAAGTACTGCAGCGGGGTGAGGCCCTCTCTGAAGTTCGCGGTGATAGGGGTCTCGATGATCTCGCCGGAAGGTTTCGCCATCAGACCTCTCATACCCGCCAGCTGCCTGATCTGCGCAGCGCTACCCCTCGCGCCCGAGTCCGCCATCATGAAGATACTGTTGAAAGATCGTCTTTCCTTGATCTCCTCTTCGGAAAGCTCCTTGCCCTCCTCGGCACCCAACTCCTTCATCATCTCGTCTGCGACCTTCTCGGTCACGTTCGCCCAGATGTCGATGACCTTGTTGTAGCGCTCTCCCTGGGTAATGAGACCGTCGGCATACTGTCTCTGGACCTCGATGACCTCCTGCTCGGCATCGTGTATCAGCTCCGCCTTCTTCGACGGAACGTGCATATCGTCGATGCAGATGGAGATTCCGGAATTGGTGGCGTATTTGAATCCCAGCCTTTCGAGCTCGTTGAGGAAGACCACCGTCTCCCGCTTTCCCGACACCTTATGGATGTACTCGATCAGCTTGCCCAGTTCTTTTTTGGTCATTTCCTTGTTGACCATGGAGAAAGGGATATCCTTCGGGAGGATATCGCTGAAGAGAATACGCCCCACGGTGGTCTCCGCAAAACCGCCGTCCATCCTCACCTTGACCAGAGCATGCTCGTCCACCACGCCGGAGTCGTAAGCGACGCGGACATCTTCCGTATCCGCAAAAACCTTCCCTTCTCCTGCAGCGCCTTTCCTCTGCTTGGTGAGATAGTAGATACCCAGAACCATATCCTGCGTCGGGACCGTGATAGGCTTCCCGTTGGCAGGGGAAAGGAGGTTGTTGATGGACAGCATCAGCACCCGCGCCTCGATCTGCGCTTCGATGGACAGGGGCACATGTACCGCCATCTGGTCGCCGTCGAAGTCCGCATTGAAGGCGGTACACACGAGGGGATGCAGTTTGATGGCCTTTCCCTCGACCAGCACCGGATCAAAGGCCTGGATACCGAGCCGGTGAAGAGTCGGTGCACGGTTCAGGAGCACCGGATGCTCGCTGATCACATCTTCGAGGGCGTCCCATACTTCGGGTCTCTCCTTTTCCACAAGCCTTTTCGCCTGCTTGATGGTGGTGGCATAGCCCTTCTCTTCGAGCTTGTTGAAGACAAAGGGTTTGAAGAGCTCGAGGGCCATGCGCTTGGGGAGCCCGCACTGGTTCATCTTCAGCTCGGGGCCAACAACAATGACGGAACGGCCGGAATAGTCCACCCTCTTCCCGAGGAGGTTCTGGCGGAAACGTCCCTGCTTGCCCTTGATCATATCGCTCAGGGACTTCAGGGCGCGCTTACCCCCGGCCTTCAGCACCTTCGACCGTTTGCTGTTATCGAAGAGCGCATCCACCGCCTCCTGGAGCATCCTTTTCTCGTTCTTGATAATAACGCTGGGAGCCTTCAGCTCCATCAGCCTCTTGAGCCTGTTGTTCCTGTTGATGACACGGCGGTACAGGTCGTTGAGGTCGGAGGTGGCGAAACGTCCGCCGTCCAGGGGAACAAGGGGCCTCAGGTCGGGAGGCAGCACCGGAACGATATCCAGGATCATCCAGTCGGGCTTGTTCTCCGACTTGATAAAGGCCTCCACAATCTTGAGCCGCTTGGTGAGCCTCCTCTTCACTCCCAGGGACGCCACGGCATCGATCTTTTCCTTCAGCTCTTTTGCAAGAGCATCGAGATCGACCTTCCGCAGGAGCTCCCGGATGGCATCGGCTCCCATTCCCGCTTTGAATCTGTTGCCGAATTCTGCCAGTTTCTTTTTGTACTCGTCCTCGGGGAGGAGCTCCTTCTCCTTCAGGGAAGTATCTCCGGCATCGATGACGATGTACTCTTCGAAGTACAACACTTTCTCCAACTGCCTGATGGTCATATCGAGGAGGGTACCTATCCTGCTCGGCACACCCCGCAGCAGCCACACATGGGCCACCGGGGTGGCAAGCTCAATATGCCCCATCCTCTCCCTTCTGACCTTCGACTGGATAACCTCGACCCCGCACTTGTCGCAGATGACTCCACGGTGCTTCATCCTCTTGTACTTCCCACAGAGGCACTCCCAGTCCCGCACCGGTCCGAAGATCTTGGCGCAGAAGAGGCCGTCGCGCTCCGGCTTGAAGGTACGGTAATTGATGGTCTCCGGCTTCTTCACCTCGCCGTAGGACCACTCCCGGATCTTCTCGGGGGAAGCGAGCTTTATCCTGATAGCATCGAAGTCCTTGGGATTTTTAGGTTTTTGAAAAATGGCATAAATATCTTCTACCACTATTCCTCCCTCTTTTTCTTTTTCTCCAGGAGCTCTACATCAAGACCAAGGCTCTGGAGTTCTTTTATTAATACATGGAAGGACTCGGGCACTCCCGGTTCGAGGACGGGATCGCCCTTCACAATAGCCTCGTACATGCGCGACCTTCCACTGATGTCGTCGCTCTTCACCGTGAGGAATTCTTGCAGGGTGTGGGCGGCGCCATAGGCTTCCAATGCCCAGACCTCCATCTCTCCCAGCCTCTGGCCTCCGAACTGGGCCTTTCCGCCCAAAGGCTGCTGGGTAACGAGAGAGTAAGGGCCGATGGAACGGGCGTGGATCTTGTCGGCAACGAGATGATGCAGTTTCAGCATATACATGCAGCCCACCGTCACCGGCCTCTTGAACGGCTCGCCTGTCTTACCGTCGAAGAGGGTTATCTGCCCCGAGGAGGGCAACCCGGCCTTTTTCAGCATGTCCTTGATCTCGTTCTCCTTTGCCCCTTCGAAAACAGGGGTGGACACATGCAGTCCCAGCGCCTTCGCAGCCCACCCGAGATGAATTTCGAGTATCTGTCCCACGTTCATACGGGAGGGAACGCCCAGGGGGTTCAGCACGATGTCGACGGGTGTCCCGTCTGGCAGATAAGGCATATCCTCTTCAGGAACGATCATGGAAACGACACCCTTGTTTCCGTGGCGTCCCGCCATCTTGTCCCCCACCTGGATCTTCCGCTTCATGGCGATGAAAGCCTTGACCACCTTGTTCACCCCGGGAGGCAGCTCATCGCCCTTCTTGACCCGCTCGATTCTCTCCTGGTAGCGGGACTCCAGGTAGCGTATATAATGGGTGATCTCGCCGCTCAGCTCCTCGATTTTCGTCCTGACATCGTTGTCCTCTATCTTCACCCGCAGCAGATAGTCGTCACGGATCTTGTTCACCTGGATATCGGTGAGCTTCTTGCCCCGGGCGCAGATGGTCTCCTTCGTTTTGGGATCCTTCACGTCATCGGCAGCCTTCTGTCCGATGAGCAGCCTCCTGATCTTGGCCGCCCTCTCCTCCTTGAGAATTTTGATCTCCTCTTCGAGGTCCCTCTGGAGCCGGTTGATGTCCTCTTCCTCGATGCTCTTCGTCCTCTCGTCCTTTTCAACGCCCTTTCTCGAAAGAACCCGGACATCGACGATAACGCCCTCAATGCCGGGCGGGACATAAAGACAGCTCTCCTTTACCTCCTCGGCCTTTTCGCCGAAGATGGCCCGCAGGAGCTTTTCCTCGGGAGTCAGCATGGTCTCCCCCTTCGGGGTTACCTTGCCCACCAGGATGTCCCCGGGCTTCACTTCCGCTCCGATCCTGATGATTCCGCTCTCGTCGAGATCCTTCAGCGCCTCTTCCCCTACATTGGGAATATCGCGGGTGATCTCTTCGGGACCGAGCTTGGTATCCCTCGCCTCCACCTCGAACTCCTCGATGTGGATGGAAGTGTAGGCATCGTCCTTTACCAGCTTCTCGTTCAGGAGGATGGCGTCCTCGAAGTTGTACCCTCCCCACGGCATGAAGGCGACAATACCGTTCTTGCCCATCGCCAGCTCGCCCAGGTCGGTGGAGGGACCGTCACCCAGGATATCCCCCTTCCCGACCACATCCCCCACATTCACGATGGGCTTCTGGTTCATGCAGGTGCCCTGGTTGGAGCGATGGAACTTGACGAGGTTGTAGATATCGACGCCCCCCTCTTCCGTGGCGCGCACCACGATGCGGGCGGAATCGACGCTCTCCACCACACCTGCCCTCCTCGCAAGGACAAGCCACCCGGAATCCTTTGCAGCGGCGTGTTCCATCCCCGTGCCCACAATAGGGGCGTCGGATTCCAGCAGGGGGACCGCCTGCCTCTGCATGTTGGAACCCATCAGGGCCCTGTTCGCGTCATCGTTCTCGAGGAAGGGAATCAATGAGGCGGATACGCTCACGATCTGCTTCGGAGAGACATCCATATACTGGACTTCCATCGGGGAGACGATCTTGAAATCGCCGCCCACCCGGGCGGAAACTGCCTCGCCGAGGAGATTGCCCTTCTTGTCCATGGGCGACGTGGCCTCCGCAATGATGTAATTTTCGCCCTCGATAGCGGACAGATAAACGATCTCGTTGGAGACGCGGCCGTTCATTACCTTGCGGTACGGGGCCTCGATGAACCCGAAATCGTTGATTTTCGCATACGATGCAAGGGAGGTAATGAGACCGATATTCGGTCCTTCCGGGGTTTCAATGGGGCATATCCTGCCATAGTGCGTCGGATGGACGTCCCTGACCTCGAACCCCGCCCTTTCCCGGGTAAGACCGCCCGGCCCGAGGGCGGAGAGCCTCCTTTTATGGGTAATCTCCGACAGCGGGTTGGTCTGGTCCATGAACTGGCTCAACTGGCTGGAGCCGAAGAACTCCTTTACCGCGGCCATAACCGGTTTCGCGTTAATGAGGTCATGAGGCATTGCGGTATCCAGCTCGGTGAGGGTCATCTTTTCCTTGATCGCCCTCTCCATACGTACGAGGCCGATCCTGAAATGGTTCTCGAGGAGCTCGCCGATGCCCCTGATGCGCCGGTTCCCCAGGTGGTCGATATCGTCCACCTCCCCTTTTCCCGTCCTGAGATTCAGGAGATAGCGGACGATCTCCACGATATCCCTGTCGGTCAGAACCCGTACATCCAGGGGCACGTCGAGACCGAGCTTCTCATTGACCTTCAGCCTCCCCACCGGGGAAAGGTCATACCGCTTCGGATCGAAAAACAGCCCGTTGAAAAGCTCCCGGGCGGCATCTTCCGTCGCCGGCTCTCCGGGCCGCAGCTTCCGGTAGATCTCCTTCAGTGCTTCTTCCTGCCTTGTCACCTTGTCCGTCAAAAGCGTCTCCCTGAAAGAGGGGAGGTAGTTGACATTGTCGATAAACAGCAGGTGCAGCGTTTGTATCTTCAGAGAGACGATCTTCTGGAAGATCTCCTCGGTAATCTCCTTGTTCCCGTCGAGGATGATCTCGCCCGTCGAAGGGTCGACGATATCCGTGAGGGTCACTCGTCCGACAATCTCGCTCCTCGGTATGGGTATCTCCCTGATGCCGGCGGTCTCCATCTTCTTGAGGGAGGCCTTGGTGATCTTGCTCCCCTCTTTTACGATGATTTCATGGGACTGCGGAGCAACGATGCTCTGCTTCGTCCTGACTCCTGCGAGCACTTCGCTCACTACCCTCGTGTAGTCCTCCCTGCCCTGGAGATTTACTTCCTCCACCGGGTAGAAGGTCTTCAGCAGATCCTCATTGGAGTACCCGAGGGCCTTGAGGACGATGGTGGCGGGCAGTTTTCTGCGCCGGTCGATCCTCACATACAGGATATCCTTCGAATCGAACTCGAAGTCCAGCCAGGATCCCCTGGCGGGAATAGCGCGCGCTGTATATAAAAGTCTGCCGCTTGCATGGGTCTTCCCTTTATCCGGGGCGAAATACACCCCGGGGGAACGATGCAACTGGCTGACAATGACTCTTTCCGTTCCGTTTATGATAAAGCTGCCCGTCTCGGTCATAATGGGCATGTCGCCGATATAGACTTCCTGTTCCCGCGACTCTCTCAATACCCGCTTGCCCCTCTCGTCCTTCTCCCAGATGTTCAGCTTCACTTTTATCTTGAGGGGCGCGGCATAGGTCAGTCCCTTCAGAATGCACTCCCGCGGGGTTACCTTCGACTCGCCGAGTGTATACGATATGAATTCTATGGAAGAGGTATCATTGTAATCGGTTATGGGGAACACGCTGTTAAAGGCGGAATGCAGTCCCTCGTCCACCCTCTTGTCCGCGTCCACATCCTTTTGCAGAAATCTGTCAAAAGACCTCTTCTGAAACTCCACAAGGTAGGGGACCTCCAGAACCAGAGGAACTTTTCCGAAATTTACCCTCTCTCTCAAAAGCTTAGCCATAGCTCTCCTTTTGTCAGGTTATAGGTTCGTAAAAAGCAATAGGGGTGACAGGGACTCCCAGGGGACCCTGCCACCCATACCGTACACCTATTCCTGTCTCTACTTAATTTCTACTCCTGCGCCTTCCGCTTCGAGTTTCGCCTTTATCGCGTCAGCCTCTTCCTTGGAGACGCCCGTCTTCACCGGCTTGGGAGCTCCATCCACCAGGTCCTTCGCCTCCTTGAGGCCGAGACCCGTCAGTTCCCGTACCACCTTGATAACCTGGATCTTCTTGTCTCCGGCAGAAGAAAGAACTACATCAAAGCTTGTCTTTTCCTCGGCGGCAGGGGCTGCTGCTCCCGCTGCGGCAGGGGCGGCGGCCACCGCCACCGGCGCTGCTGCGGTAACGCCGTATCTCTCCTCGAACTCCTTGATGAACTGGGACATCTCGAGAATGGTCATAGTATCGATAAAGCTGAAAACATCATCTTTTGTAACGGCCATGGGTACTTCCTCCTTATTTACTGTTTATCTTTCCGGGTATCGTTTTCCGTAAGCGCAAAGCTTTTTCAGGCACTCTTCTTGTTCCGTACCGCTTCCAGGGCATAGGCGAGCTGCGCAACGGTCGCATGCAACGCGCCGGCAAGTTTCGCCGCCGGGGCCTGGAACGCGCCTGCCATCATGCTGAGGAGCACATTCTTCGGCGGCAGCTTCGCTACTTCCTTGAGCTCGTCAGCCGTGAAGAAGCTTCCATCGATAATGCCGCTCTTTACCTTGAACTTATCGTTCTTGGCGGAGTACTCGAGGATCTTCTTGGCGGCCGCGACGGGATCATCGAAACCGAAGGCGATGCCGGTGGGCCCGACAAAGTGGTCACGGGCCGCTTCGACCGGGGTTCCCTTCGAAGCGATGGCGATCAGGGTGTTTTTCGCCACCTTGTACTCCGCACCCACTTCCCGCAGGAGGCCCCTCAGTGCAGCGATTTCCGCGACGGTCAATCCCTTGTACTCGGTAAAGACAACGGCTTTCGATTGAGAGAACTTCTCGGCAAGCTCGGTTATCTGTTGGGATTTCTTCTCTTTGGTAATCAGAACCTTTCTCCTTTCCCAGAGACTGTCGTAAAGCAGGGAGCAAGCGTTGACCAAAAACCGGCACGCCGCGCCGGGCGTACCGCTCTCTTTTCTTGCCTCTGTCTCGGCAGGCCGCCTCGCTTCAGATCAATTAAAGGACGACTCTCTTCGTCCTGCCTGCTGTCTCTGACATTAATAAATACAGGCAACGCCTGTTTGCCGCATAGTGCTCATGGCTCACGGCGCCCCGTCCCGCCGACGGGAGGCCATGAGCCGCCTGATGCTCTCTATGAAATCTTCAGACGCGAAACATCGACCTTTACGCCGGGTCCCATGGTCGACGATACGGTGATCCTCTTGAGATACTTTCCCTTTGAGGTCGAGGGCTTCGCCTTTGCCACCGATTTGAGGACCGCCAGGGCGTTTTCCAGGAGCCTCTCCCTGTCGAAAGAGACCTTCCCTACCGGGACATGGACAATGCCCGCCTTTTCCACTTTATACTCAACCTTACCCGCTTTGATTTCCTTGACCGCCTTCGCGACATCAAAGGTAACCGTCCCCAGCTTCGGGTTGGGCATCAGCCCCCTCGGCCCGAGGACCTTACCCAGCTTTCCCACCAGGCCCATCAGGTCGGGAGTCGCCACCGCCTTGTCGAATTCGAGCCAGCCCTGCTGGATCTTTTCGACGAGGTCCTCAGCGCCCACATAATCGGCACCCGCCTCTCTCGCTTCCTTTTCTTTCTCTCCCTTGGCAAAAACGAGAACACGCACCGGCTTTCCCGTCCCGTACGGCAGCACCACCGTGCCCCTGACCATCTGGTCCGATTTCTTCGGATCGACTCCGAGGTTTATTGCCAGGTCCACCGTCTCGTCAAATTTGACGAAGGTGGTCTCCTTTACAAGGGCGAGGGCTTCTTCTATGGAATATTCCTTGCCGGTATCGACTTTCGCTTCCGCATTGCTGAGTTTCTTGCCCATGTCTCTTCCTCCTTACTCCTTTATATCCACGCCCATGCTCCGCGCCGTTCCCCGGATAATGTTCTTGGCGGCCTCAAGGGAGGTCGTGTTCAGGTCCGGAAGCTTCGTCTTCGCAATCTCCTCGACCTGCGCACCGGTCAGCGCGCCGACCTTGTCTTTATTGGGAACACTGGACCCCTTCACAATTCCCACCGCCTTCTTGATCAGCTCGGATGCGGGGGGGGTCTTCAGGATAAAGGTAAACGATCTGTCATTGTAAACACTCAGGACCACAGGGACAAGGGTTTCCCCCATGCTCTGCGTCTGGGCGTTAAACTCCTTGCAGAAGCCCATGATGTTGATCCCATGGGGGCCGAGGGCGGGTCCCACGGGGGGTGCCGGGTTGGCTTTCCCTGCAGCAATCAGAAGTTTAACCTGTGCGACAACCTCTTTCTTCGCCATTTATTTCCTCCTAATGTAGTCCATAGCTGATAGCTCATTGTTCATAGCCGGAACCATGAGCAATGAGCTATCAGCTCGTTACGCTTTTTCCACCTGCGAGAAGGCAAGCTCCACCGGGGTCTGTCTTCCGAAGATGCTCACCATGACGCGAAGCCTTCCGTGATCCATATCGACTTCGTCCACATATCCGACAAAATTACTGAAGGGCCCGTCCGTTATCCGCACGCTCTCCCCTTTCTCGAACTGGCTCTTCACCTGGGGCGCGGGACCCTTTTCCATCTGCTGCACTATTACGTCAACTTCCTCTTCAGGAAGGGGAACAGGCTTGCTTCCTCCGACAAAGCCGGTAACGCGGAGGGTATTCTTGATGAGATGCCACGTCTCATCATCCAGCTCCATCTCCACCAGGATATAACCGGGGTAGAACTTCCTGTCGGTCTCCTTTTTCTTCTTTCCCTTGAGCTCCACTACCTTTTCGGTAGGAATGAGGATCCGCGTAATCTTCTCCTCGAGCCCCTTTAGTTTGACCTTCTCCTCGATGGAGGCCTTTACCTTCTCTTCATATCCGGAGTATGTATGGACAACGAACCAGCTTTTACCCATTCCGATTACCTTACCAGCAGCTTGATTATTTTAGCGAGGCTCAGATCGATGATGCCCAGGAAGAGTGAGGAGATTATCACGGTCGTGATAACAACCCATGTGGAGCCGATAAGCTCATCCTTCGAAGGATAGTTGACCTTCTTTGCCTCAATCTTCACATCATGAAAGAATCCCTTCAGTCTTTCGATCATCCCCGCTCCTTCACTCAGTTCATTGATTCATGGTTCATAGATAACGGATCCCTGCTCCGTCCCCGCTACAAACCATGAGAAAAAATGGCAGGCCAGGAGGGATTCGAACCCCCAGCCCTCGGATTTGGAGTCCGATGCTCTAGCCGTTAGAGCTACTGGCCTAGCCTCAACAACGAATTCCCTATTCCGGACACCAAACCCAGGGGACCCCGGAATCCGGTGCCTGTTTCCGGAATTCATCCTTGTATTTATGACTTCGTCTCCTTGTGCGGCGTATGCTTTCTGCAGTGCCTGCAATACTTCTTGAGCTGCAGCTTATCCGTAGTATTCTTTTTATTCTTCATACTGGAATAATTCTTGTTTTTGCACTCCGTGCACTGAAAAAGTATGATATCTCTCATTATTTACTCCAGGATCTCAGTAACGACACCTGCACCCACGGTTCTGCCGCCCTCTCTGATGGCGAATCTCAGTTCCTTTTCCATGGCAATGGGTGCTATCAGCTCGACCGTTATGGTTACGTTATC
>NSJL01000001.1 GCA_002634385.1 Nitrospira sp. | reverse complement strand
CTTCGGCGGGGGCGGTGGTGGCGGTTTCGGCGGCGGCGGTGCCTCGGGGAAGTGGTGAAAGAGCATATTATGCGGAGGTTCCTATGAGTAACGGAGTGAAGATAGGTCTGGCTATTGTCGGAATCATTGTCGTCATCGGTATCATGATCGGGGGCTGGGTAATCGGCCAGTACAATAGGGTTATTGCCATGGACGAGCAGGTGAAGGCCCAATGGGCGCAGGTGGACAACCAGTTGAAGAGACGCTATGATCTCATTCCCAACCTTGTCGAGACGGTAAAAGGGTATGCCGCGCACGAGAAGGGGATATTCGAGAATATCGCCCAGGCGAGGACCCAATACTTCCAGGCGAGAACTCCTGCCGAAAAGATAGAGGCTTCGCAGCAGCTCGAGGGGGTTTTATCGCGGCTCCTGGTGCTCCGGGAGACCTACCCGCAATTGAAAGCGAACGAGTCCTTTCTGAAGCTCCAGGACAGCCTGGAGGGGACGGAGAACAGGATTGCGGTGGAGAGGAAAAGGTATAACGAGGCGGTGCAGGCGTTGAATGCGTACCGGAGGAGCTTCATGGGCAGGTTCATCGCCGCCCTTGCCGGAGTGGGCGAAGCAAAGTATTTCGAAACCCCTGCAACGGAACGGGAAACGCCGAAGGTAAAGTTTTAGGAAGGGGGGAGGTTCTGCACCTCCCCTCAGGGCTATAAGGTGTAAAAAGCAAGACTCGACCTCTCAGTCAATGTCAGACAAGGTGTTAACTTTCTCTTTATAATCTTCACCTTGGGAGTACCCTGGCGATTGCGCGCTTTTTCAGGGAATGCGCAGATTCAGTCTGTTGCAACTGCATGCAGAGTGCAGTTGAAAATTCAGACGTGCTGATCGAGAACTATTTCTCCATGTCTGCGCGGAAAATCATTCTGATGATATCGACTTTTCCCCGAGGCAGGATCTCAATGAGTGTCTTTCCAGGTAAAAGTGCTCTCCTGTCGAGGTTCAGTTTTGGAAATCCAGCGGACTTACTGCCTCTTTCGCCGTTTTGCTCGGCATGCAGTGGGTATAGATCATCGTTGACCTGATATCGCTGTGGCCGAGCAGCGTCTGGATCGTGCGGATGTCATAGTTGGCATGCAGAAGGTGAGTGGCAAAAGAGTGGCGGAAGGTATGCGCAGGGGAGTTGTCGAATCTGATACTTTCCGGGGTATCCCCGTTCTATGTGATTGTTTCTGATCAGGTGTGGCATATTCCTCCTTGGCAAAGAGGGCGTCGGGAGTTGATGTGGAAGCCCTTGCCTCTGTGGCCTGCATCTGAAAATAAAGCGAAACGGCATAGGAAGCCTGTTTTTGCTGTGCCTGCGATTGTTTTTTCCCTTGGAGCTTTTCGATGAACAAACGTACCTGCTCGGACCTGGAATCCGGCGGATGGTACTTGGCACGAAAGTCCCAAAAATATAACAACCATTTTTTAAGGGATTCATGCTGCGCAGCATCCTTTACCTTGGCCTTAAGGAAGGCATCGTAGCGGGACCAAATATCGCAGGGCACTTTCTGTATGGTATTATAGTCCTCTCCTGACTAATACAGGACTTGCGCGTTTTCCCTCTCAGGTGCTGAAAATAGGGGCTCCTCGGCTGAAACCGCCATTTTCTCTGGCAGATAACTACATGTTTTTAAATATGGAAAGTTTAGTTAATACTGCTACAATAGGCTCTCAAACTCCAAACGCGTAAGTCCTATAATATTTCAGTTGGGATATTAGTCTTTAAGAGGATCCTAACCAAATTAGATAGTTACATTAAGAGATTTTTTAATTTATCTGGACAGGAGAGAAGTTTTCTGGTATTATCGGGAAACTATCTAATAAATGGTTAGGTTTCATCCTACGGAGCATTTCGCGTGCGACTATCAGAACCAATTGAGAAGTCTGGCTACTTCTGGTTGCCCGCAAAACCAGACAATCGCCTGCCCGGCGTCTTGCGCGTCACCGATACCGGAGAGACGAATGTAGAAGTGATCGGCGTTTTTGGTGACACTCTCGCCGCAATGAACGACTCCACTCCAGAACTGGGGCGGATTGTCGGCGTAATCGAAAATGGCGACCTTATTACTC
This sequence comes from Nitrospira sp., assembly GCA_002634385.1. Lineage (GTDB taxonomy): Bacteria > Nitrospirota > Thermodesulfovibrionia > Thermodesulfovibrionales > Dissulfurispiraceae > Nitrobium > Nitrobium versatile. The sequence goes on along the minus strand of NSJL01000001.1, from coordinate 347,688 downwards.
TAGACCGCTGCTTCTACAGGAACCGAAACATCAGTTTTGGTGGCATCTCGAAATCGACTATCCACGCGAACTTCTTACTTCGCGGCGTTCAATACGACGAGAGCGAACCTGTTACTTTCTCTCGCTTTAGATTTTCAGTTGAAGGGCTCGACGAGTGGCTATCAGTATCAGGGCTGCGCGTTGAGCACAATTGGAGCGAGCAAAGCGCCTCCATCCATTTCAACCCACCAAAAGAGATAGCCGTTCAACTCGCCGATGGCATTGGCCTTACGTTCGCATTTGGCTGGACACTTCCGGGCGCTCCAATCGTTACGGAAGCGAAGATCACGCAGAAGGTGTACATAACCCTCACATCGGACTCACTGCGACCTATCGCGGACTTCTTGGCTTTGGTATTTAAGCTGAATAACTATCCTGTGTTTCGCTACCGACGAAACCGTCTCTCTCGACTCTGCCACAGGCTTTTCGCATGAGATAACGCGTGAAGTCGGAAATGGCGAAAAGCGGGAAGTGCCAATTGCCGTTTACTACGAAAGCACTCCGGTTTCAGAGGGGCGCCCAAAGCTCCACTGGCACAACATGCTATTTCGCTATGGCCACATCGCCAATCAGTTCGAACCAATTCTGAATAACTGGCTTAGTAACTATGAGATATCGGCCCCTGCCTTCAACCTTTACTTCGCTTCCAAGTCAGGCGTACACAAGTATCTTGATGGCAGGTTTCTTTCTCTCGCCCAAGGGATTGAGACACTACACAGGCGGAATTCACAAGAGACCTTTATGCCTGAAGGCGAATTCGATCAGCTTATTGAAACTATCGTAAAGGGCTGCCCTGCCGAGAGAAGAGAATGGCTATCGAAGAAGCTTGTATATGCCAACTAACTCCCGCTACGCCAAAGAATACGGCAAATGCTTGAGCCATTTGAAAGCCTATATGGCGACTCAAAAGCGCGTAAGCACTTCATCGGAAAGGTCATTGATACGCGAAACTATCTCACGCATTACGATCCGAAGCTTGCGCAGCAAGCTGCCAATGGGGAGGCTCTATGGAAGCTATGCATGAAGCTTGAAGCTCTGTTTCAGTTGCATTTCCTCAGGCTAATCGGGCTTGATGCGGAATTCATAAAGAAGCTAGCCAATGAAAACCATGCGCTTCAATCTAAGTTTGAAACCTAACCTCTCGGTCAACCGGACCGCCCGCAAGCTGCGCTTGCGGGTTCCCTCCGCGCTTCGCGCTCCGGCGGCCGGTTACCTCAAACGTTAGCCATGGAATAAGAAAGGAAGATTATGCATATTACCTATAGTTATATCGGTACAATAATGAAGCCGTATCGCTGTCTTTTCTTTCTCCTGCTTGAAGATTATATTGAAGCCCAGACCCACTTTGCGCGTGACTTGGATTTACATCTTGAACGCTTTGCTCGTAACCTACGTGACAGTGCCGCACTGGTTCGGCCTTTCACCGGAGATATCGACACGGTTCGGCAACAGGTCTTGGATAAGCCATGGACAGAGGATCAATTGAAAGAAGTACAAAATACACCGGCCCTACTCATGATTGATCAGGATTTTGATAATTTTGACCCTCGTAGCCATCCTTGGTTGATTATTAATTTTGGGCGGAGGGTAACTGGAACGTATGGCGGGCAAATACCCTTTAAGCACATTTTAGATGATTTAGTGCAGGTTGTGCTTAACGCAAACGAGAATTTTTTTACAGCAGCTTATAATTTGAAACATGAAATTCATGCGGCAGAGTGTGCAAAAATTTTTGAGGCAAAACCCGGTATATTTGGATTCAGTATTGATCTAGTTCATGCAGCCTCTATACTCAAGAAAATCTATACGCGCATGAGCGAACCAAGAAACAATGGCTAACAAGGCGCTCAAGAGGGACGCGGCATAAAGCCGCCGCGCCCCTTAGCTTGAGCATTCTACATATTTCAACCAATAATTCACATTATTGCCTCTCTCCTATTTCTGTAGAATCGCAAGTGTAACAAACTTCCGGAGAGAGTCGCCCGCCCACACCTTACTTGGTGTAACCAACAGAGAAGGCGGAATTTGTTTGTACAGTGTCAGTCAGGCCGAAGAGTGTCAACTACAAGATGGGGAGGGGTTACTCCGCTCTCAGCGCTTCGATGGGATCGAGGCGGGCCGCTTTTACCGCGGGATAGACGCCGAAGGCGACCCCGATGCAGGCGGAGAAGAGGAAGGCGACGGCGATGGCGACGGGGGAGAGGCTCATGGGCCATTTGGTGAGGAAGGCTGTTCCCAGGGAAATGAGCGCCCCCAGGATAATGCCCGCAAGACCTCCGCTCACGCTCAGGACAAGGGATTCCATGAGAAACTGGAGCAGGAGATCTCTCTTCAACGCGCCCACCGCCCTCCGCACGCCGATTTCCCGGGTTCGTTCCCGGACCGAGATGAGCATGACGGCGAGGATTCCGACCCCGCCCACCAGCAGCGATATGGCGGCCACGGCGCTCAGCAGACCGGTAAAGGTCCGGGATGTCTCCCTCTCCGTTCTCAGGATCTCCGTCTGACTCTGGACGGTGAAGTCGTCCGCCTTTCCCCGTAGCCGGTGCCTTTCCCGCAGGAGAGAGGAGATCCCGGAGGCCGCATCATCGATCATTTCCGTTCCCTCTGCCCGGACGTAGATATTGTTCAGGTAGGTGATATTGAACAGTCTCCTCAGTGCCGTGTTCAGGGGGATATAAATGATATCGTCCTGATCGGTCCCCACAAGGTCCGTACCCTTTTCCCCGAGAATGCCGATGACTTCGAAAGGGACCTTCCCGATACGTATGGTCTCCCCCAAGGGGTTCCGGTCCTCGAAGAGGTTTTTTGCTACGGTCCTTCCGATGACCGCCACCCGCTGCAGCGTCCTGTTCTCTTCGTCGCTGAAAAATCTCCCCTTTTCGACAGAGAGGGTGCGCAAGGGGAGGATCTCTTCCGTGGTGCCGGTGACAGTGGTGGACGTGCTGAGCAGATCGTATTTTACCGCCATTTTCCTGCTCTGGGCGGGGGCTACCGCCCGTATGAACCGGGTCTCCTCCCTGATCGCCTTTGCGTCGCGCAGGGTAAGGGTGGTCACGTTGCCTGTCTGCCGGGGCCTTCCCGCGATGATCTTCACCTGTCCTGCGGTAACGATCACGAGGTCGGTGCCCATGGCCTGTATCTTCGAGAGCACCTGCTTCTGCGCCCCTTCACCGATGGCCACCATGACGATCACCGCGCACACCCCGATGACGATCCCGAGGGTGGCAAGAGCGGTCCGCACCTTATGGCTGAACAGGGTCTTGAGGGCGATACGCGCGCCTTTGACGAGTTTCATGATGTCACAGGGTGTATCTGCAAACTACCTTGTCACCCTATCCCCTGATCGCCTCGACCGGGTCCATGGACGCCGCCTTCTTTGCCGGCTGCATGCCTGCGAGCACGCCGATGAGCGCAGAAAAGAGAAATGCCAGGACAAAGGGTTCCCATGAGATGACCACCGGAAGGGTCATCATCTTCTTTTTCCCCATAGGGCCCATGGAGGACGCTATCGGGATCAGGGAGATGCCCTTCGAGATCGCTATCCCCAAAAGGGTCCCCGCAAAGCCGCCGCTGCCGGTTACTACCAAGGCTTCGCCGAGGAATTGGCGCATTATGTCCCGGGCCCTGGCTCCAAAGGCCCGGCGGATACCGATCTCCCTCTTTCTCTCGTTTACGGAAATGAACATGATGTTGGCGATAACGATACCGCCCACCCCCAGGGAAATGACCGAAAGCAGCAGGAGAAAGGTACGCAGGGTACCCGAGACTCCCTTCGCTATCATGGACATCTTCATAGTATTGGTTACCCTGAAATCATCCTCCTGGGGCGGGGTGATGTGGTGGCGCTCCCTGAGGAGCGCCGATACGTTCATGGTCACTTCCCGGAGCTTCGTTTCATCCTCTACATGCATCCGGATCATTCCGACATGGGTTATATTGAAGAGCCTCTTCATGGCGGTGGTCATGGGTACGAGGACCCTCCTGTCCATATCCATACCCATAGGGCTCGTGCCGCGGTGACGGAGGACGCCGATGACCTTGAATCCGGTATTGTTGATCCGGATGGTCTCGCCGAGGGGGTTCTGATCTCCGAAGAGCTCCCTCGCCACGGTCCGGCCGATGACGCAATTCCTGGAAAGGGAGTTGTTGTCTTCTTCGCTGATGAACTCTCCCCTGTCCACATACCACTGCCATGCGTCCATCCATTCCGGGGTGACTCCCAGAACGGAGGAACCGGCATTCCTGTTTCCATAGATAATGTCCTGTGAAACACTGACGGTGAAGGGGGCGATGTATTGGATGTCCCTGACGGATTCCCTGATGGCGGCGGCATCCTCGAGGGTGAGGGTTGTCGTCTCATCATCGGGGGAGCCGAACATCTTGCCGCCTCCTGCAGAAACCATGATTGCGTTGGTGCCGAAGCTCTTTATGCCCTTCATGATTTTCACCTGCGCGCCCTTGCTGATGAAGACGATGGCGGTGAGGGTGGCGATACCGATGATGATGCCGAGCATCATGAGAAAAGTCCTCATCTTGTATTTCGAAAGCCCCCTGAGGGAGAGGCTTATTACCTTTGACAGGGACATTACGCGGCCCTCCTTTCGTCACTGACGATCCTGCCGTCCTTCATCCTGATGATCCTCTTCGCCTGTTCCGCAATGTCCGGCTCGTGGGTGACGAGGATAATGGTCCTGCCTTCCCGGTTGAGGTGTTTGAAGATGCTCATGACCTCCTCGCTGGAGGCGCTGTCCAGGTTTCCCGTGGGCTCATCCGCGAGGATGATGGCCGGGTCGTTCACCAGGGCCCGCGCGATGGCGACCCTCTGCTGCTGTCCGCCGGAGAGCTCCGAAGGGACATGGTGCACCCTGTCTCCGAGGCCGACCGACCGGAGGGCGGCGGCGGCCCTTTCTTTCGTATTTCCGGCGTCCGGAGAGTAGATGAGCGGCAGTTCCACATTTTCGAGGGCGGTGGTTTTGGGCAGAAGGTTGAACGATTGGAAGACAAAGCCGATTTTCTTGTTCCTGATACGGGAGAGAGTGTCGTCGTCCATCGAGTTGACCTCTGCTCCGTCGAGGAGGTACTCCCCGCCGGTGGGCCGGTCGAGGCAGCCGATAATGTTCATGAGGGTCGATTTCCCCATTCCCGACGGTGCCATGATGGCCACGAATTCTCCTTTCGCAATCTCGAGGTCGATACCCTGGAGCACGTTTACCTCGATACTGCCGTTTTTCCGGTACGACTTGTGCATCCCTTTCAACCGAATCATGCAGAGCCTCCTGTAGTGAGTTTATTGCGATAAATCTACACTGAATAACTCCCCCTCCACCCCCTCTTACACTAAGAGGGGGAATACAGACTCCTCCCCTTTGATACGGGAAGGGTGGGAGGGGTTGCTCAGCCCTTCTAACTTGTTATTTGTTGGAGTATAAACGGACGGGGGGGATTTTTGTTCCGTGAAAAACAGAGGCAGGGCGAGGGTGTGTCTGCAAACGCACCCTACTTGCTTTCCAGTGTTCCCGTGAATTTTTCGAGGGTTTCTATGAGCTTCGTTTTCCGCAGGGGCTTTTCCAGATAGGCGGTGCAGCCCGCTTCGATGCTCTGCTGCTGCGCCTCCTTCTGGGTGTGTGCGGTGAGGGCGATCACGGGGGTTTCTCTCCTCCCCTGTTCCCTCTCCCATTTACGTATCTCCCTGACTGCCGTGTACCCGTCCATCACCGGCATCTGGATATCCATCAGAACGGCCTCGTATCTCTCCGTCCTGAATTTCTCCACCGCAACTTTTCCATTTTCGGCGTAGTCGAGAAAAAAGGGCGTCCCGCTGAGATACCTCTGGATAAGGAGGCGGTTATCCTCATTATCCTCGGCGAGGAGTATCCGCAGGGAGGGCTCCTCCGCAGTGGTCCGGGCAGGAGGGGGAGCAGCCTGCTCTTTTTCTTCAGGCTCCCTCCCGCCCGGGACGATGGTAAGGACATCATACAGCCCGGAAAGCTTCAGGGGCTTGACGATATACGCCCTGACTCCCAGTGCCGTCGCCCTCTCCGCGTCCTCGCTTCTCCTGTCGGAAGGGATCATCAGGACCACTGCTTCCGGGCCTCCCTCTTCCCGTTTGAGGTGCTCCACCATACCGAAGCCGTCCATGCCGGGCATGCGGCTGTCGATCAGCAGCAGGTGATAGGGAATGCCCGATTGCCGGGCGCGGCGAATTTCCTCGATGCCGCTCCTGCCGTCTTCCGCCTCTGCAACGGAGGCATTCCAGAGGGAAAGGGTTTCCCGGATGACCCTGCGGCTGGTAGCGTTGTCATCGACCACGAGGACCTTTTGTCCTTTCAGATCGACTTTCCGGACAGGGATATTCTTTGCGTTCTTCTCCTGTATTCCGAAGGGGATGGTGAAGTAGAACGTGCTCCCCGTACCCGGGATGCTTTGTACCCCTATATTTCCCCCCATCATCTCGATCAATCTCTTTGAGACCGTAAGTCCGAGGCCCGTGCCCCCGTAGCGCCTCGTTATGGAAGAGTCCGCCTGGATGAATTTCTCGAAAATGGTATCGAGCTTGCTTTCGGGGATACCGATCCCCGTATCCCGTACCGAGAAAAACAGCCCGATATGCGCCTCGTCGGCAGGGGGGGGCTCCGGGACGCTCTGCCTGATCTCCAGGTCCACCTCTCCTGTATCGGTGAATTTGATGGCATTGCCCACCAGGTTCATGATGATCTGGCGGACCCGGACGGGGTCGCCGACAAGGCCGACCGGCACGGCAGGGTCGATATGACAGGTGAGCTCAAGCCCTTTTCTATGGGCTTTTATGGCCATGATTTCACAGGTGTTCTCGATGATTTCCCTGAGGTCGAATCCGGTAGTTTCGAGGGCGAGGCGCCCCGCCTCGATTTTCGAGAGGTCGAGAATGTCGTTGATGAGCACCAGGAGCGCCTCTCCCGAAGAACGGAAAATCTGAACGTAATGGCGCTGTTCCGGGGTAAGGGCGGTATCCCACAGGAGGTCTGCCATCCCGATGATGGCATTCAGGGGAGTGCGGATTTCGTGGCTCATGGTGGCGAGGAAGTCTGATTTCGCGCGGCTGGCTACTTCGGCGGCCTCCTTCGCCCTGCGCAGTTCCTCTTCGGTCCTTTTGATATCGCTGATATCACGGGTGATTCCGGCGAACATCCTCCTGTATCCGAGGGGAATCTCGCTCACCGCCAGGTAAATGGGAAAGACGGTCCCGTCCTTGCGCCTTCCCCTCACTTCGCGACCGATGCCGATTATCTTCTTGATTCCCGTCCGCAGGTAGTTGCTCAGATAGGTGTCATGTTCACTGCGGTAGGGCTCGGGCATAAGGATGTTGACTTTTTGTCCGATGAGCTCTCCCGCCGAATACCCGAAGATCCGCTCCACTGCCTTGTTGACGCTTTCGATAATGCCCCTGTCGTTAATGGTGATAATGCCGTCCACCGCAGTGTCCACGATGGCCCGGATTTTCACGTCGCTTTCGGTAGGGCAGGGTTCTCCGGATTCTGTTGCCTGTTCTCTGGCGGGGGGAGCGGGGAGCTCTCTCTTTACCCTTTCTTCCTGTACCGCAGCAGTGCCGAGGTCTGCTTCCCCGTGCACCTCTATGCGGTTCCTCCCCTTCTGTTTCGCAGAGTAGACGGCCTTGTCGGCTCTCTCCAGAAGCTCCTCCGGTGCCCTGTTCTTTTCCGGTACGGCAGTGGCCACCCCGAGGCTGATGCTCACCCACTCGCTCACCGAAGACTGCTCATGGGGGATCTTCAGTGCGGCTACCTTCTCGTGCATTCCTTCTGCAACCCGGAGGGCCCCTCTCCGGTCGACACCGGGCAGAACCGCCACGAACTCCTCTCCGCCATACCGGGCCACGACATCTCCGGGCCTCCTGAGGGAGGACCGGAGGGCTGCGGCGACTTTCCTCAGGCACTCGTCCCCTGCCTGGTGTCCGTAAGTATCATTGAATGCCTTGAAAAAGTCGATATCGATCATTATGACGGAGAGCGGCTCCTTTTCACGTTCCGCCCTCCGCCATTCGTCCGGGAAGACCCTGTCGAAATGCCTGCGGTTGCTGATTCCGGTCAGGCTGTCGGTGGAGGCGATGCGCTGCAGGGTCAGGTTTGCCTCTTCGAACTGACGGGTGAGCTCGAGAAGCTCTTTCTCCCGTTCTTTGCGCCGGTCCGTCTCCTGCTTCAGACGCAACACCGACCGGACACGGGCCAGCAGCTCGATTTTGTTGAGCGGTTTGGTGATGAAATCGATGGCCCCTGCATCAAACGCCGCCTGAAGGTCCTGTGTTTCGGTCCGGCCGGTGATGATGACGATGGGGATATCCCTGAGGGGCTCGTGCTCCTTGATGCGGCGGCACGCCTGGATACCGTCGACCCCGGGCATGACGATATCCATAAGGATCAGATCGACCCCACTCGCCCCGGGACCGGGACCGTCCATCCCCAGGATACGGAAAGCGTCCGCTGCCGATTCGGCAAAAAGAATGTCCGTGAAACCTGCATTGACCAGGATTCTCTGCAGCAAAACCCTGTGGTCGGGGGAGTCATCGACGATAAGTATACTCATGCGCTGTCCTGCATCCTTCCTCCCCGCCTCCGCCCATGGGGCGGAGAACCGGGGGAAGCTGTTCGGTCCCTTATACCGGATCTCACGGGGAAAACCCGGCGGTATACTCACATTATAGCATAATGCCATTTTTAATTTGAATATCAACAACTTATGGAATGGCTTATTTACGCCAAAATGAGGCATAACCATATGATATTGTTGGATAGTTACAATGTGTCCCTGAAGTGTCCCTGGAAGGGGAGAGGATGCGAGAAAAAATATCCCGAAAAGAGGAGAGAGACCTCACGAGGTGGAAGGGTAAGAATCCAGCTTCCCTCCATGTATATAGTCAGGGAAACTGGGAAGGTCATGATGACTCCCCGGAGAGGTGCCTGGGTGATCTTCTCCCTTCGGGGGAGTTTCCCGGTTTCCTGTGGTCTCCACCTACACCCTGGAAACTGGAGCTTTCGGCGGAAACCGTTGGTACTGTATGGTTTGCGGGTTTCCAGACATGGAAACCAAGGGCACTAATGCGCAATGTTACCCTTTTAAGAAGTAAATGACACTTTCGAAATTTTCTTATTTGACTTACAGATGAGGGGCTGTTGAAATAAACTTAACATTATGTTAGTTTTAATCAAAGGACAATGCAAAAGAAATATTCGAAAGCTGAAGCATTAAAGCTCATTCGCAAGTTATCTAAAAATGGGCTTATTCTTTCGGGCCATGTAAAGCAAAGGATGGTAGAGAGAAATTTTCAAACGCGAGATGTCCTTCAAGTGATAGAAAGTGGAGCAATTTATAGCGAGCCGGAGATTCATTCTAAAACGGGAAGATGGACCTATAAAGTAGAGGGAAAGACCCTGGACGGTGAAAGACTGCACGTTCTCATTGATATAAGAGAGGAAGATAATTGCATTGTAATCCTCACAGGAACAACGTAATTAAGAAGGAGAATACCATGAAGTGCCCTATGTGCGGCGAGACAATGAAGACGGTAAATGGAACCTACAAGTATGTAGAATCCGGATTGAATAACATCATACTGACAGGTGTCCCTCTCCATAAATGCTCATGCGGTGAAGCAATGCCGGAGATTAGGAATATCGAGGGGCTCCATAGAGTCATTGCTAATGCTCTCGTAAAAAAGAAAACCCCTCTTTCAGGTAGGGAGGTGCGGTTTATTAGAAAAGAGATGAGATGCAGTGCCAAGGAGCTGGCCTTGATGTTAGGCGTCAGTCCGGTAACTGTATCGCGGTGGGAGAATGAGACTGAAAAGATAGGTATGGTGAGCGACAAGTTAATAAGGATGATTTACATTCAGACGGTACAAGAGAAATGCCATAAGGTGCTTGAGGGAACGGTCTCGCAGATAAAGGCAATAAAATCGGAGGACGGACAGAAGCCGATAAGGATATCCATACCGTCCCTCAATAAATACGATACTTGTTTGAGCTATACGTAAATAGCTTTCCCTTCCGTTCCGGGAATTCTCATTGTTTGACATCGGAGCGGATAGCGTGGAGATAGGGATTTACTTTCTGATGAGGAGATTCATGTAACCCTTTTCAGGGGATAGGCCGGCCAGCCGGACAAGAGGGAACCCTGCCCTCTTCCCCTGATTCACTTTAGGGAATCCACAGAGGGAGTGGAAGAGAATGGGAAAGAAAAGACAAAAATCTCTCATTCCTGGGTAACTGTTCCCAATGTGTCCCTGGAACTTTTTTATTGTCTATTTTATGATGTAAAATCAACTATCTTATAAGCAATTTCGGTATACTTGCATTATAGCATCTATTCCTTTTCCGCCTTCGTCGTTTCCCCCGTGATGACGAGCTCTCCTTCCTTCAGCCCTTCGAGAATCTCCGTATGGCTGCCGTCCTTCCAGCCTGTCCTGACGAACCTCTGGACAGGTGTGCCGTTTTCGAGCACCTGGACTGCCTTCCTGCCCCCCTCCCTCTTGATCGCCTTGCTGGGGACCGCGAGGACGCCGCTTTTCTTGTTCAGGTAGATCGTTGCCGTTACCGTCATATCAGGCTTCAAGGACCCCTTCGGGTCCTCTATGGAAATAATGGTGATATAGTAGACCACATTATCCTGAAGGGTGGCTTTGGGGTAGATGGCGCTTACCCTGCCCCTGAAATCCTTTTCCGTGAGGGAGTCCACCGTGAAGGTGGCCTCCAGTCCCGGCTTCACTTTTCCTATATCGGTTTCATCCACATAGGCATGGACTTCAAGCCTGTTGAGATCGACGATGGTGACGAAGGTGGGGACATTGAGGGATGAGGCCGAGACCGTCTCCCCCTGCTGCGTCGCGACGGAGGCGATGACCCCGGAAATGGGGGCGACGATGGTGGCGTAGGACATCTGGGCCTCGTTATAGCGTATGGTCTCCATGATCTGGTGTGCCTGCGCCTCGGCCGCCCTGTAGTCCCTCTCCGCCACATCGACTTTGTCCCGCGAAACGAAATCCTTCGCATAGAGGTTCTGCATGCGCTGGAGGTTCTTCCGGGCGAGATCGAGGTTCGCTTCCGCTACCTTCAGGTTCATCTTCGCCTCATTGACCTTTGCCCGCAAGTCCTCCTGTTCGAGCCGGGCGATTACCTGGCCCTTTTTCACCACGTCACCGATATTGGCGAAGAGTTTCTCGACCCTCCCCGATATCCGTGCCCCGACCTTCACCTCGGCACCGATTTTCGCCCTGATCACTCCCGTGGACTGAACCGAGGAGGCGATATCCCGCTTTCGCACCGCTTCCGTCAGGAACCCCGTCTCCTTTGCGTTCCCGGCGGAGAGCTGCCGGTACGCAAGCGCCGCCCCTGCCAGAACTGCCAAGGTTACCACAATGGTGATACCCCACTTCTTTTTCATTTACCGTGTCTCCTCCTCTATCCCTCTGCCCACCGCCCTGTCCAGTCTGGCCTGCGCCTGGGCGCTATCGTACGCCGCTGCCACGCGGTTTGTCCTTGCCTGCGTCAGGGCTGTCTGCGCATCGATCACTTCAAGAATATTTCCGATCCCCTCCCGGTATCTCCCTTCCGATACCCTCATATCCTCTTGCGCCTGCTCCAGCGACTTCTGCGTCACGGCGAGGCGCTCCGCCGCCTCTTTGAGGGCGAGCCATGCCTGCTCCACCTCCAGTTCGACCACGCGCGCCAGTTGCTCTTCGGCTGCCCGGAGACCGTTAAGATTCGCCACTGCCTGGTTTACCTTCGAACGGGTGGTGAGTTGCTCGAAGAGGGGAATGCCCACGGTCACTCCCACGCTCCACTTCCTGTCGTTGGGGAGGAAATTCCCTTCCTGCCAGCCATAGGAGGCATCAAGGCTTACATTCGGATAGAAGCCGCTCCTCACCTGCCTGACCACGGCTCCTGCGGATTCGATGCGGGCGCCACTCCCCTTCAGCTCGGGACGCAGCGCGAGGGCACTGTCCATGAGCACTTTCAGGGGGGGAATGACGATGGGCAGGTCCGGTTCGCGGCCGGTGATGTCGAAACGCACGGGAGCGGGAACTCCCATGGCGGAGGCAAGGACCGCCTGCGAAGAGAGCCGGGAACTCTCCGCTTTCACCACGTCGAGGCGCGCATTGGATACCTGCACCTCCGCCTTGATGACATCGGAGCGCGGGGCCAGGCCCTCACGGTAGAGGGAATGCGCCTGTTCAAGGTGTCTCTCTGCGCCCTGCAGCGCCGTCTTCGCTACTTCCGCCAGCTCTTTCTTCTTCAGTACATCATAGAAGGCCGTTTTGACCGCCTGAACGATATCAAGTCCGGTTCTCCTGACCTCGTACTCCTGCGCCCTGATGCTGTGGCGCACGGTCTCGACCGACTGTGCGGTGGCCCCGGCATCAAAGAGTGTCTGCCGCATGAAGAGGCGGGTATCGTAGACGTCTTCCTGGAAGGTCATCCGCAGATCCTGGGGAGTGGTATAGGTATAGGAGGAGGAAATTTTGAAGGAAGGGTAGTACCCGCCCTTCACCTCCCCCACACGCTCCTGGACGGCCCTGAGGCTCTGGAGAGAAACCTCGAACGCGGGATTGGCACTGAGCCCGATGGAGACGCATTCCTCCAGGGTGAGGGATTTTCCGGCAACGCCCTCTGTTTTTCCGTACAGGGACGGGACAAAGGGGAAGAGAAGCATCAGAAGGAAGAACACGGTGAGAGCGGCTATTCCCCGGGACTTTTGCCTTTTCTCCCTTCCGGTCCCGCGGTGCGGTTGCGGTGTTCGCTTGTTCCCTCTTCCCTTCAGGCTCTTCACTGCGTCGGACATCCCTTCTGCCTCCCGTTCTTCATGGCGTTCTCTATCAGATCGAGGAACTTCTCCTGCTGGTCTTTCGTCAGCAAGGCTTTCTCCTCGAGGATATGCAGCGCGATTCTTTTTTGCATCTCTTCCTGCATCCTGCTGATCTCCGCGATGAGGGCTTCCATCGCCTCCCTGTCGGGGTGATCGGAACGGAGGAGGGCGAAGAGGGCTTCTCTCTTTTCTTCGATGGTCTTGCGCCTCCCGTCGATTTCGGCCCGGAAGGGGATGGCCTTTTCCCGCATGGCCCTCATCTGCCCGGGCTGAAGAGAGAGCTCTTCGAAGAGGAATCTGTCCCGCTCGATTCTGTGCCCGAAGGGGGAGACCCACGAGCGGGTTTGTTTGTAGTACAGGTATCCCGCGGTACAAAGGACGGTAATGTTCAGAAGCAGCGAGGCGGACAGGATGAACTTCAGCGTGACGCCCTTCATTGTGTCCTCTCCCCTGTCATGGCAAGGTAGGCTCCTCCCAGGGATTCCGGCGGCGCCGCCTCGAAGAAATCAAGAGAGAGGGAAAAGGCTATCCCCTTTGCATTCAGGGGCGGGAGGGAGTGCGCAAGGATGCTCCCGGAGAGGATTCCCGCCCCGATAATGGCGAGTGCCACCAGTCCCCCGGCAAGGCGGGGGAGAAGAAGAGTCCCCCAAGGAATCCCTCTTTCCGTTTTTTTCCCTGATGTCTCGGCGGATGCCCTGGCCCGGGCCGCAACCCTGGCGGCCATTCCGAAAGGTGCGGGGTACCTTTCAGCGGAAGAGAAGAGCTCTTTCACTTCCCGCAGCTCTGCGTACTCTTTCCAGCAGGCGCCGCATTCCCGAAGGTGGGTTTCGAGTGCATGCCGTTCCCCTGCGGGCAATTCCGCGTCGAGGTAGGGTGAAAGAAGCCTATGTGCTTTTTTGCATCTCATTGCTGCCTCCTGTTCATTAAACGAAAGGTTCCTATTTTTGTTCCGTATATTTTTTCATCATTTTCTTCAACTCGTCACGTGCCCGGGCAATCCTCGACTTCACGGTCCCCATGGAGATGTCCAGCACCTCTGCGATCTCCTCGTACGAGAGCCCTTCCACCTCTTTGAGGACGATACTGCTCCTGAGTTTCGGGGAGAGCCGCGCAAGGCTTTGCCGCAGGAGATCTCCCATCTGTTTTGATTCGTACAGCCTATCGGGGGAGGGCGCGCCGGAAGGGGGCTCGGCAAGATACTCTTCTCCTTCCGCAAAGCGTTTGAAAAGGGATTCCCAGAAGGGTTTCCTCCGGTAATCGATGCAGGTGTTCACGGCAATGCGATACAGCCAGGTGTACAGGGATGCTTCGGGTACGAAGCTCTTCAGGTGTTGGTAAGCTTTGAGGAACGAATCCTGCGCCGCGTCCTCCGCATCGTGGATGTCCCCGAGCATATGGCGGCAGAGGGTATAGATCCTGTCCTGGTAAGCCCGGACCAACTCCTCGAAGGCGGATTCGTCGCCGTTTTTGAAGCGTTCGACAAGGGCAGTATCGTCGGTTTCCCGCATGACGGATATAGTAGACCGTGAACGCATAGTATTTCTACTGCGATCGGCTGCAGCCGTCCCTGAGGAATGGGAATCCCCTCCTCTTTCATCGGGAAGGACGGAGAGAGCGTGTTTGATGGGCATGCATGATGAAGGAGAGGGGGGGAGGATACGAGAACCTGGAACAGAGATCCGTGAGGGAATACGGTGATTCGTCGCATTGCAAGAACATCGAATCCCCCTCTCCTCCCGAAAGGGATGTGCAGTAAAAGTAATATGCCCCGAATTTATCTTTCTGTTTTTTTCTCTGTCTTTACCTGTCTTTGTCGGTGCATACTTCCTTTTTGCCGGACAATGCGTGCAGGAAGGAAAGGACAGCTTCCTTTATCCTCTTGTCCCTGATGCTCCTGAAGGAGGCGAGGAGGAGCTGCTCCTCCTCGGTCAGTACGCCGTAACAGGGGATGGCTTCCGCTATCACCTCTCTTTCAGCGGGAAAGAAAAGGGAGAGGGGGACCTCCAGGGCCTCCGCTATCTGCTGCAGACGACCGACGCTCAGGGCGCTCACGCCCTTTTCGTACTTCTGCACCTGCTGGTAGGATACGCCGATCCTTTCCGCCAGTTCCATCTGGGAGATGCCCTTCGCTTTCCTGATCTCACGGATGAGGCGTTCTATTTTCCTGTCTCCCTTTTTCACTCAGAACACTTTAAATGGAGGCCGTGCCGAAAATCTATAAACTCAGGGTTGCGTCTATTGACAATAACAACCAAAAGTTGTATTACTATATATTCATTTTTATTTTTCAGGACGCGCTATGACAGAAAGAAAAAAAGTTCTGATCATCGATGACGAGCAGGGAATCAGGGATATGCTCAGCATGGTCCTGCTGATGAACAATTTCGAATCCCTCTGCGCCTGCGACGGAGAGACTGCCGCTCTCCTTGCGGAAAGGACGTGCTTCGACGTGATTATCTCGGATTACTCGATGCCCGGAATGAACGGTGCGGAGGTGATACGGAAAGTGCGGGCCCTCTGTCCGCGGTCGTTCATCATCGGCATAAGCGCCGGTGCAAACAGGACTGCTTTTCTCGAGGCGGGAGCCGACACCTTTCTCCGAAAGCCTTTCTCCCCTGACGACCTTCTCGCGTTACTCCTGCCGCTCTCTCTTTAACGCCGGAGGTAGTGAACGATGTACGTGCCTGCCAGGGAGAGGATACCCGTGCCGAGGAGCAGTTTGAGGAGCCTCTGGGGAACGTACTTCTGACAGCGGGCACCCAGGTAGACGCCCACAAAGCCTCCCAGTCCGAAGAGGAGGCCGAGTGCCCAGTCGGGAGTCGGTGAAACCCCGTTGACAGGGGGCATGAGGGTGAAGAAGAGAGCCCCCGCAACCGAAGTAATGAAGGTCCCCATGAGTGTCGCCCCTGCAATGGTGTATACCGGGAGATGGAAGACCGCTACACAGAAAGGTGCTATGATGGCCCCTCCCCCGATGCCGTATGCGCCCCCTATGATGCCCACCACAAAGGTGAGGAGGAACATCCCCAGGGTGTTGAAATAGAATCTCTCCCCCCAGAATTCATATTCAACCCTGCGGAGGGAAACGGAAAGGGTCTTTATCACGGTTCCGGCGGGCAGCCCCGGTGCCAGGTTTGAACTCTGCTGTTTTTTCCTCTCTTCCGCGCGCGCCCTGAATTTTTCCTCCAGGGCCTTTGCCGCAGAAGATTTCGGGATTGCCTTCCCCTTCAGTTCCTGCAGCAGGCGGACGCCTATAAAGAAGAGCACACATCCCACAAAGAGCTTGAAGACCCCCGGGTCGGGGAGAAGCGCCACGCGCAGGTAATAGCCGAGGAACACTCCGGGCAGGGTCCCGGCTACTACCACCCCCGCCAGCGGCCATGCCATGCGTCCTTCCTTTATATACCGGCAGACTCCGCTCGGGATCGCTACGATATTAAAGACGTGGTTTGTGCCGCTTACCGATGGACTGGTGTAGCCGAGGAAGCTCATTTGGAAGGGAAGGAGGAGAAAGGCGCCCGATATGCCCCCCATGGAGGTAAAAAAGGAGATGAGCATCGCGACAAGAGGGGGGAGCAGAATGTGGGATGTTACCCCGGAAACAGGGAAAAAAAAGGTAAAAGAATCAATCAGTGAGGGCATGCGACATTATAGCACAACCCCCGCTCTCTCTACCTCCCTTTTCCTGCACCCTCCGCGTGTCCGGTTTTTACTTTTTCTTCCCTCATCCTTTACAATAAGGAGTCATGATGCAAAAAATCGATATTCCGGTTACGGGGATGACCTGTGCCGCCTGTTCCGCTGCCATCGAGAGGGCTCTCCCCCGGGTGGAGGGCATTAAAAACGCCTCGGTCAACTTTCCCGCCGAAAGGGCCACTGTCGAATTCGCCGATCCGGATGCCCCTGTCCCCCTGATCACCTTGATCAATGCCATCAGGGAAGAGGGCTATGGGGTCGCTGTTGCCCGGATGGATTTTGCGGTCCGGGGCATGACCTGCGCCGCATGTGTGGGGGCGGTGGAGAGGGCTTTGAAGGAAATCTACGGGGTCCTTGCTGTCACGGTGAATCTCGCCGCGGAGAGGGCGTCCATCGAATATATTCCCACCATTGCGAGCTTCGAGGATTTCAAAAGGGCGATTGCGGAGGCCGGGTACTCCGCCGAGCTGATGACCGAAGCTTTCGTGGACCGGGAGAAGGAGCGCCGGGAGAGGGAATACAACGAGTTGAAGAGACAGTTCACCATCAGCGCGGTGCTTACGGTCCCGGTAATCATCGGGAGCATGATCTCCGTTCCGCTGCTTTCCAACTGGTATCTGCTCTTTCTCCTTACCACACCGGTGCAGTTCTGGGCCGGGATGCGTTTCCATACCGCTGCTCTTTCCGCGCTGCGGCACGGGGCTACCAATATGAACACCCTGATCAGCGTGGGGACGATCTCCGCCTATCTCTACAGTGTGACGGCCACCCTCGTGCCGCACCTGTTCATCAGGGGGGGGATCATGCCCCATGTCTATTTCGATACGTCGGCTACCATTATCACCCTTATCCTGCTGGGCAGGCTTCTTGAGGCCAGGGCGAAGGGAAAGACGTCCGAGGCAATCCGGAAGCTCATGGGGCTCCAGGCAAAGACCGCTACCGTACTGCGGGATGGAGTGGAGCGCGAAGTCCCCATCGACGAAGTGGTTGCGGGAGATATCGTCTATGTGAGGCCGGGAGGGAGGATTCCCGTGGACGGAGAGGTGGTGGAGGGGGCATCCACCGTCGACGAGTCCATGCTCACCGGCGAGAGCCTGCCAGTGGAGAAGGCCGTGGGAGACACTGTCTATAACGGCACAGTGAACAAGGCCGGCAGCTTCAAGCTCAGGGCGGTGAAGATCGGCAAGGAGACAGCCCTGGCACAGATCATCCGTCTGGTGGAGGAGGCGCAGGGGAGCAAAGCCCCCATCCAGAGGCTTGCCGACCGGATTGCGTCGGTCTTCGTACCGGTGGTCATCGCGATTGCGGTGGTCACTTTCATTGTCTGGTATGTTTTCGGGCCGAAGCCGTCTTTCACCCTCGCCCTCATGAACTTTATCGCCGTTCTCATCATCGCCTGCCCGTGCTCCCTGGGGCTCGCTACTCCCACCGCCATCATGGTGGGGACGGGAAAGGGGGCGGAGAACGGGATTCTGATACGGGACGCAGAGGCGCTGGAGCTGTCCCACAAGGTGCAGGCGGTGGTCCTCGACAAGACGGGCACCATTACCAAGGGAGAGCCCGAGGTGGTGGATATCCTTCTTCTTGAAGAGGGGCATGAGGAGCCGGACGGAGTGCGGGCAACGGAAAGCGGTGCTGCTTCTCCCTCCGGTGAGGTGCTGCGGGTTCTGCAGATTGCCGCTTCCGCCGAAAAATTTTCCGAGCACCCCCTGGGACAGGCCATTGTCAGAAAGGCGCGGGACTACCATCTCCCCCTCTTTGACCCTGTGGACTTCGTCGCAGTGCCGGGGGGAGGAATCCGGGCGACCGTGGCAATCGAAGGTCCCGATGCGGCTTCCCCGAGCGGAGGGGAAGCGGGGGGGACGGACGGCGCCCTGCGGACCGGCGTGCGCCGCACTGTGTTCATCGGCAATGAGGGGATGCTTGCCCGGGAGGGGATCGATACCTCTCCGGTAAGGTCCCTTGCCGGGCGGATCTCGGCCGCTGCGCAGACTCCCGTCTTCGTCTCCCTCGACGGACGGATACGGGCGGTTTTCCCCATTGCCGATACCATAAAGGCCGATTCCGCGGAGGCGATCAGAGAGTTACATTCCCTGGGCATTGATGTTATAATGCTTACCGGAGATCACCGGAACACGGCGGAAGCGATAGCGAAGGAGGTGGGTATTACCTCCTTTTTCGCGGAAGTTCTGCCGGACAAGAAAATCGAAGTGGTGAAGAGGATAAAGTCGGAAGGAAAGATAACCGCCATGGTGGGAGACGGCATCAACGATGCGCCGGCCCTTGCCGAAGCGGACGTGGGGATCGCCATCGGCACCGGTACGGATATTGCCATCGAGGCCTCGGATATCACCCTGATCAAGGGACACCTGAAGAGTGTGGTGGACGCCATCAAACTGAGCAAGCTGACCATCAGGACGATACAGCAGAACCTCTTTTGGGCGTTTTTCTATAACATCGTCGGCATCCCGGTTGCGGCGGGTCTCCTTTATGTTTTCGGGGGGCCGCTGCTCAATCCCATGATTGCTTCTGCTGCCATGGCTTTCAGCTCGGTGTCGGTGGTCAGCAACTCTTTGCGCTTGAGGGGGAAGAGATTATAAACGCGGAACGGACGACAGAGCCCGGCTTGTGGAGGAATCGATGACCAGAACGGTGTATGTGGCGGATGACGTTTCCATCAATATAGAGCTGGTGGAATCCGTTTTCAGGAATGATCCGGACCTTGTTATCAGAAAGGCGGAGCACGGGAAAGAGCTCCTGGACTCCATAGGGCAGAACGGGCTTCCGGACCTTCTGATACTCGATCTGATGATGCCCATCATGGACGGGTTCGATGTTCTCGAAAGGCTGAAGCCCGTGCGGGAGAGGAACTATTTCCCCATCATCGTGCTTTCCGCTCTTACCGACAAGCAGAGCATTGTGAAGGCGCTTTCCATGGGTGCCGACGATTACGTGACGAAACCCTTTTTCGTGGAAGAGCTCAAGGCGCGGGTCAGCAACATGCTCAAGCTGAAGGAGCGCGACGAGTTCCTGAATACCTCCCTCGATGTCATGGAGTCGAACCTGCTGGAGAAGCTCCAGATGCTCGAACATACCCAGGTGGAGGTGATCATCAGGCTGGGTAAGGCTTCGGAATTCAGGGATGACGAGACAGGACGGCATATCGAGCGGATTGCGGATTATGTGAATCTCATTACGGATGAGCTGGGGCTGAACAGGGAACAGCGCATGATGATGCGGTATGCCTCTCCCATGCACGATGTAGGGAAAATCGGCATTCCCGACGGCGTGCTGCTGAAGCCGGGGAAGCTGACCGATGACGAGTTCAAGATCATCAAGCTCCATACGGTCATCGGCGGGAAGATCCTCGGGGGAACGAGCCTTCCTCTCCTCGAGCTTGCCCGGGAGATCGCCCTTTCCCATCACGAGAGATGGGACGGTAACGGGTATCCGCTGCATCTGAAAGGGAAGGATATTCCCCTGTCGGGGCGTATTGTTTCTGTTACCGACGTGTTCGACGCGCTGACGTCCGACAGGGTCTACAAGGCTGCCTGGCCTATCGAGAGGGCTCTGGACTATATCGAGGAACAGAGGGGAAAGCAGTTCGATCCCGATGTGGTGGATGCTTTCTTCACTATCAAGGATAAGATTATCAAAATAAAGCAGACGAAGACCGACGGACCTGCCATGAAGCCGATCATCATGCAGATTATCGACGGGGATATCAGTATAGAGCAGTCCATCGAGAGGTGGAGGTAGACTGATAACGACTTATCATCTGCGAATCCCTGCCCGTCGGTCATGAGACTCCTGCCGTCAACCATGAGGAATCATCCATGAACAATGAAACACTGAGTGTAAACAACGGCTCCCTCCAGGTAATCCCCCTTGGCGGCCTCGAAGAGATCGGTCTCAATATGACTCTTTTCCAGTTCGGAGATGACCTGATCATCGTCGATGCGGGACTGATGTTCCCTGAAGAGGATATGCTGGGGGTGGATTTTGTCATCCCCGACTTCACCTATGTTCTCGAAAACAGCGAGAAGGTGAGGGGAGTGCTCCTCACCCACGGCCACGAAGACCACACCGGGGCATTGCCGTTCCTGCTCAGGGAGCTCAAAGTCCCCGTCTATGGCACCCCTTTGACCCTTGCCTTCGTAAAGCAGAAGCTGGACGAGCATGAGGTGGAGGACATTCCCCTGATCCCGGTAAAACCGAGGGACGTTGTCACCCTCGGATGCTTTACCGTCGAGTTCATCAGGGTGACCCACAGCATTGTGGACGGGGTGGGGCTGGGCATAAAGACCCCCCTCGGGAATATTATCCATACCGGGGATTTCAAGCTCGACCCCACCCCGGTGGACGGGGAGCTGATGGATTTCCATAAGTTCTCCGAATACGGGGAGAAGGGCACGCTTCTCCTGCTTTCCGACAGCACCAACGCGGAAAAGGGGGGCTTCACCTTTTCCGAAAAGGAAGTAAGGCGGGCCTTCGAAGACATCTTCGTCAAAACGAAGGGAAGGATCATTATCGCCACCTTCGCCTCCAATATCCACCGCATTCAGCAGGCCATCGATGTCTCGGTACAGTGCGGAAGGCGGGTCATCATGTGCGGCAAGAGCATGGTTTCCAACGCCCAGATTGCCCTCGACCTCGGCTATCTGAAGATGCCGGAGGGGACCTGGGTACGGCTGGAGGACCTCAAGGACATGGAGGACGGGGAGGTGGTAATCATCACTACGGGGAGCCAGGGGGAACCCATGAGCGTTCTGTCGCGGATCGCCACCGGCGAGCACAAGCAGATACGGGTGAAGGAGGGGGATACGGTTATCCTCTCCGCGAAGATCATCCCCGGCAACGAGCGCTCCATCGGTCGTATCATCAACCACCTCATGCGGAGGGGCGCCGATGTGATCTACGAAAAGGTATCGGAAATCCATGTGTCGGGACATGCCTCCAAGGAGGAGCTCAAGCTGATGATGAACCTGGTGCGGCCCCGCTATTTCATGCCCATACACGGGGAATACCGGCACCTGCGGTACCACGCAAAACTGGCCGAAAAGTCCGGTATCCCCAGGGAAAATATCGTCATTGCCGAAGATGGGATGGTCGTTGAAGTCACCGGCGAGGGGATCGAAAAGAGGGGGAAGATCAGCGCGGGACGCATTTTTATCGACGGGAGGGATGCGGGCAGCGTGGAGGACATCGTCCTCCGGGACAGGAGACGGCTTGCCCACGACGGCATCGTTATTGTCCTTGTGGGCATAGAGAAGCTCACGAATAAGATCATCGCGGGTCCGGAGATCATCTCCCGCGGCTTCATCTTCGAGGACGCCTCCCAGGAAGTCATCAACGAAGTGAGGGACTTAATGACAAACACCCTTTCCGGACTGGAAGAGGACGTCATTGCCGACTCCGCGCTCATCCAGGCGAAGCTCCGTTCCACTCTCAAGAAATATCTCAGGAATACCATGGACAGAAGGCCGATGATCATGCCGGTCGTCATGGAGGTGTAGGAAGATGCCGGACTCCCGTGCGGTCCTTTCCGGATGCCCTCTGTTCCTCTGATTGCAGGGGAAGAAATCTGGTATACTGTACCGTGCACTTCGAACCGTGTGAGAGACATATCTGCGAGATAGAGGAACTTCTCCTGCAGGAGGCGCTCCCCTTCCGGGAAAAGCTGCAGAAGGTGGTGAATTTTCTTGCGGAAAAATTCAGGATAACGAAGTGCTCTTTCATGATTGTCAACCACGATACCCTTACCCTTGAGGTAATGGCGGCGACGACCCCCGCAATTGTCGGGTGCACGAGGAAATTGTCCGATGTCTCTATCGCGACAATGGCCCTTATCGACAACACCCCTTTCCTTGTCGACGGGAAGAAAAGGTCGTACTTCGCTCCCCTGGAAAACTCCTCCTACTCCTCTGAATTCTCCCTTAGCATTCCCATCAGGTACCTCGACCGGAGGCTTGGGGTGGTCAATTTCACCGATACGGAGGACGGACAGCCCTTGACCTGCGAGCAGGAGCGGAGACTCGTCGAGATCTTCGAACACCTGGCCCCTTACTTCTACGCTGCGCAGGTGGGGGAAAGCTGCAGGGTACACATACGGAAGCTGGAAGAGAAGAATGAACAGTTGGTGCGTCTCGATGAGCTGAAAACGGACCTCACCAATTTTATCGTTCACGACCTCAAAGGTCCCATCAGCACTATTATCGCCAACCTCGACATGCTGAGCTACGAGCCCCTCTCCCCGCAACAGTCCGAGTATCTCTCCATCGCCATCGAGGATACCTACAAGATGCAGAGGATGGTCATGAACATACTGGATGTTCTGAAGCTGGAGGAATCGAAAATAGAGATGTTTCGCGAGGAGACGGACATCTGCCGCCTGGCGGAGAGGGAGATCTCTTCCCTCAGGAGCGCCGCCGCCCGCAAGAATATTGATGTCGTCCTCGAAGGAGAGTCCCCCCCTTGTTTTATCGATGAAAACCTCATCGGAAGGACCCTTTCCAACCTCCTGCTCAATGCCCTCGAACATTCCCCCGGGGGCTCCCGGATCATGGTAACGGTCAGGTATGACGGTGCCGCCAGGGAAACGGTCGTTGCCGTTTCCGACCAGGGGACGGGCATTCCCGACGAGCTCAAGGATAAGGTGTTCGACAAGTTTTTCCAGGTCCGGAAAGAGGGGCGCGATCAGAGGAAAACCACTACAGGACTGGGTCTTACCTTTTGCAAGATTGTGGTGACCGCCCATGGCGGCAGTATACGGGCCGAAGATTCCGGAGAGGGCGGCGCGCGGTTCGTTTTTACGCTCCCCGAATTCCTTCAGCCGTAAAGGAGGCGATTTTCTATGGCAGTCCCTTTGCAGTACTTGAAAATGAACTGTCTGGTGGTGGACGACGAGTCCACCATGCGCGTCACCCTTAATAATATGCTGACCAGGATGGGGTTCACGAGTATCGCCGCCGCTGAAAACGGGAAGAAGGCTCTCGACCTTATCAAGATCCGTCCCATCGATCTGGTGGTGTGCGACGTCAATATGCCTGAAATGACGGGGGTCGAATTGTTCAAGACGGTGAGGGAGGACAGGAGGTACGAGCATCTTCTCTTCGTATTCGTCACCGCCGAGGCGACCCGGCAGATGGTGGCGAGAGCCGCTGAAGACGGCGGCGAGGCATACGTCATCAAACCTTTTGTCATGGCAACCCTGGAGGAGAAGATCGTAAAGGTGCTCGAAAAGAAGCACAAGCCGAACCCGCTTGAAATGCACCTCAGAAATTACAGGCGGTATATGGAAATGAAAGATTTCCCGAAGGCGGAGGCCGAGCTCCTCCAGGCCGCCGCGATTACGCCTGATGCTGCGAAGATCACCTTCGGTCTTGGTCAGCTCGCCCACGCCCGCGGAGATGTGAATGGGGCGATCGGGCATTACAAGGAGACGATCGCCAAGAATCCCCTCTTCGTGAAAGCGTACAATGCGCTGGGTGAATTGTACGAGGACATCGGTGACCTCCCCTCCGCCATCGCGTACTACGAGAAGGCCCATGGAATCAGTCCCGCCAATACGGAGAGATTGCTGGCCCTCACGAAGCTGTTCTATAAGACGGGGGAAGAGGGGAAGGCCGAGGGAATACTGAAGGGTGCCATTGCCGATACGAGGCAGGATATTTCCACGTCGGCCCACCTCATGGGGGTGATGTACCTCTCGAAGGGCGAAAATGAGAAGGCACTGGAGATGCTCATCAAGGCGCACAAGATGAACCCTTCCGATATCTCTCTCCTGCAGAGCCTGGCGGAGGCATACCGGAAGGTAGGGCGTCCCGAAGAGGCCCTGGAAACCTATGCCCGAATCCTGGAGGTAGCCCCCGGCAATGCGGATGTCCATTACAGCATCGGCAAGACTTACCTCGAAATGGGAGTAAAGGACAAGGCCATTCGTGCCATAAAGAACGCCTGGGCGCTGAACCCCTTCTCCAAGGAGATTACCGTGGACCTCAAGGCACTTGCCCAGCAGGATAAGCTCGGTCTCTAGATGCCGGGCTTTTCCGGAGATCCTGTGGTAAACTGTGAGAAGGAGTGCCTTTCAGGGAAAGGCGAAGTGGAAAGCGCTTTTCCGTCGTTTCTGCAGGCTTTTTCCGTAGTTTTTTGCCAAAAGAGGGAGGTATAGTGGAAAACGATTTTTTCCGGGCGATTATCCTGGGGATTGTGCAGGGATTGACGGAATTCCTGCCGGTGAGCAGCACTGCTCATCTGATCCTTTTCCCCTGGTTCTTCGGATGGAGAGGGCAGGTCGATACCCTCGCCTTTGATGTAGCGTTGCACGGAGGGACCCTTCTCGCCCTGCTGGTCTGCTTCTACAGGGATTGGGTACACTTGTTCCTCAACGACAGGCGCATGCTTGCGTATATCCTTGCCGGAATCGTCCCCGCCGGCGCAGCGGGTATCCTGCTGAACAAGCACATCGAGAGTACGTTGAGGAATCCGCTCCTTATCATTTTCACCCTTATCGGCTTCGGTGTCCTCATGGTGATGGCCGAGAGACTGAGCAGAAAGAGCAGGGAGTGCGTGTCCATGTCCGATTCCCTTTTTGTCGGCGTCGCCCAGGCGATTGCCCTGGTTCCCGGAGTGTCCCGTTCGGGCATTACCATTACCGCCGGTCTTTTCAAGGATCTCACGAGGGAATCCGCTGCGCGTTTCTCTTTTCTGCTTTCGACCCCCGTAGTCGCGGGGGCGGTGCTCCTCGAGGGGCGGAAGCTCGTGGCGAGCCCGGAAGTCTATCACTTCGACATCATCCTTACCGGCATCATCGCCTCTTTCGTCTCCGGGTACCTGGCGATACGCTTCCTCCTGGGATTTTTGAAGCGTCATCCCCTCCATGTCTTCGTATACTACCGGTTCGCCCTTGCTGCTATAATAGGCGTATGGTGGCTGAGGCAATAAACAGGCAAGAGAAAAAAGAGACAGTTCCCCTCTCCGGAAGCGGAATGCAGCCAACCCCCGGGAAGAGCAAACGGGTGCAGGAGATTGCCGGTGTCATTTCCCTTATCGGAGCCCTGTACCTCGCCGTATCCCTCCTGTCCTACGACCGGTGGGATCCCTCCCTGTTCACTTTTTCCCGGGTAGGGGTGAACAACTACGGCGGGGTCGTGGGGGCATACCTGGCCGATATCGTTTTCTCCCTTATCGGGGTATCCGGCTATCTGATCCCCGTCTTTCTGGTCCTCTATGGCATCAGGAAGATTGCCGGGAAGGAGCGGAACACGGTGCATATCGTGGGGGCACTCCTCCTCCTGATCTCCCTGTCCCTGCTCTTTCATCTTATTGCAAAGAGCGCTTCCCTTTTAGTGGAACCGCCCGGCGGGGTCGCCGGCCTCTTCCTGGGCAGCCTGCTGGAAGGGTTCCTCTCCACCGTCGGCGCCTATATCGTGAGTGCGGCCCTTTTTCTTATCGCGCTCATCCTCGTCAGCCCTGTTTCCCTCTTCGATTCCCTTGCCGCCATGAAGCGGGAGAAGGGAAGGGGGCGGAGGCAGAGAGGGAAGCCGCTCTCGGAAACTCCTGTGGAAGACCCGGTGGAGGAGCGGGAGATCATTATTCATGAACCGGCGAAAGGGGAAGTAAAGATCGGGGCCCCCTCTCCTCCGAAACCGGAAAAGGAAAGCCCTGTCAAGGAGGCTTCCCCCGCAGGGGGGTACCAGATTCCTCCCCTGGACTTTCTCCGGGAGAGCGAGGGCTTTTCCGGGCCCGCAAAGGAGGAATTGAACAACGCTGCCGCAGGCCTCGAGAAAAAGCTCGCCGACTTCGGGGTGAGCGGAAAAATAAAACAGGCGTACCCGGGACCGGTGGTCACCATGTACGAATTCGAGCCCGCGGCCGGGGTGAAGATCAACAGGATCGTCTCGCTGTCCGATGATCTCGCCCTTGCCCTGCGCGCGCCGAGTATCCGCGTGTATCCCATAGCGGGAAAGGCGGCCATCGGCATTGAAGTGCCCAACCGCCAGCGCGCCACTGTCTATCTGAAGGAGATCTTCTCCTCCGAGCCGTTCCGCAAAAGCTCTTCCCTGTTGACCCTGGCCCTCGGCAAGGATATTTTCGGCAACCCGGTGGTGGCCGATCTCGCCCGGATGCCCCACCTCCTGGTGGCGGGAGCGACGGGGTCGGGCAAGAGCGTCTCCGTAAACGCCATGATCATGAGCCTCCTGTACAAAGCGACACCGGACGAAGTGAAGATGCTCATGGTGGATCCCAAGCTCCTTGAGCTTTCGGCCTATGGGGATATCCCCCACCTCATTTCCCCTGTCATCACGAATCCCAAGGAGGCGTCCGAGGCGCTGAAGAAGGTGGTCTATGAGATGGAGCGCAGGTACCGTCTCCTGGCGGAGAGGGGCGCGCGGAATATCGACACGTATAACCGCCAGGCGTCCCCCTCCGAAAGACTCCCCTATATTGTCGTTTTCATCGATGAGCTCGCCGATCTGATGCTCACCGCTCCCGCCGACGTGGAGAACGCCATCGCGCGGCTTGCCCAGATGGCGCGGGCATCGGGAATCCACCTCATCCTTGCGACGCAAAGGCCGTCGGTGGATGTGATCACCGGGTTGATAAAGGCGAATTTCCCCGCCCGGATCTCTTTCCAGGTGACCTCGAAGATCGATTCCCGCACCATCCTCGACTCCCAGGGGGCCGAGCAGCTGCTGGGCATGGGGGATATGCTCTTCATGGTCCCCGGGGTGAAGATGACACGCATTCACGGTGCGTATGTCAGCGATTCCGAGGTGAAGGCGGTGACGGACTTTGCGAAGGCCCAGAAGAGGCCCGATTATACGCCCTTTGACAGCATCGTGGTGGCCGATGATCAGGAAAAGGGAGAGGGCGATGCAGGGGAGAGGGACGAGATGTACCAGCGGGTGATCGAATTCGCCGAATCAGCGGGGGAGGTCTCCATCTCCTCCATCCAGAGGAGGTTTAAAATAGGGTACAACCGGGCGGCGAACCTCATGGAACTGCTTGCGGAGGACGGTCTTGTAGGACCGCCCCGGGGGGCGGGAAAACCGAGGGACTTTTTGGGCCGGAGATAGGACTACAACGAAACTTCAGGTAAGCCTATGGCAAAGAGCGATTCATTGCCGTCATTCCCGCAAGCAAAGCAGAGCTTGTCCCCGCTTGTCGGGGATCGCGGGAATCCTTCTTATGAATGAGAGAAAGGATTCCGGACTGATCCCGGACTGGGCCGGGACAAGAGCCGGAATGGCAAAAGCAATTGTAAAACAGTACGACAAGTCGAAGTCTCGTTGTAGTAATAGGGCAAAATGTTTTGTAATGATAAAAATGAAAAACCAGGAGGAGTTGTGAAAATAAAATATGGTATCAGCAGTGTTCTTTTTTTCTCTCTCCTGCTTCTCGCTGCCACCCTTTGTTCTGCGGGTGCGGAGGACGAGGCGGCGCGGATACAGAAGGCGTATGAAAAGATAAAGGACGTAAAGGGGAGCTTTGTGCAGAAGAGCCACGTCAGGGACCTGAAGAGGACCGATACCTATCAGGGCCGGTTTTTTATCAAACCCCCGAAAATGAAATGGGAGTACCAAGGAGAGAAAGCCCAGACGGTTTTCATCACCGGCGAGGAAATCATCATTTATCAGAAAAAGGAGAACCAGGCGTTTCAATCCCGCTTTGACAGGTCTACCTACGGCCAGGCCCCCATTGCGCTCCTCGGCGGGTTCGGCGATATCAGGAAAGAGTTCGAGGTGACAATGAAGGGCGACCGGTTGCACCTGAAGCCGAAAAAGCCCATGGGGACTATCGCGTATATCGAAATCACCCCCGCCGAAGGGGATTTCCCGATCGGTGCCCTTACCATTGTCGATTCCCTCTCCAACAGGATCGATGTCCAGTTGAAGGACGTCACCGTCAACACGGGGCTGAAAGACAGGATATTCGAATTCACCCCACCGGAAGGAGTGAATATCCTCCGGCAATGAGAGTGCGGAGAATCGCCATTACCCTCGGGGACCCCGCCGGCATCGGACCCGAAATCGTCCTCAAGTCCCTCCTTTCGAAAGAGGTGGCGGAAGTCTGTACTCCTGTCCTGGTAGGCGACCGGGCGGTCCTCGACGAAGCGGCGGACCGGTTCGGAATGGGTGCCGTCCTAGGGGAAGCCGAGGTGATCGCCCCCGGCATTATCGGCCACAGGGGCTTTGCGAAGAATGTTCCCACTGAAGAAGGGGGCAGGGCGTGCGCCGCGTACATTGAAGAGGCGGTCGGAATGGCGTTGAGGGGGGAGGTCGATGCCGTGGTCACCGCGCCCATTTCAAAGGAGGCGTTGAAAAGGGCGAATCTCCCGTGGCCCGGCCACACGGAGATGCTTGCGGAACTGACCGGCACGCGGGATTTCGCCATGATGCTCGTGGGCGGGCCGTTGCGGGTCATTCTCGTTACGATCCATACCGCCCTCAGGAATGTGCCTGCCCTTGTCACCCGTGAAAGGGTCCTCAGGACGATCACCCTTGCAGGGAGGGCATGCGCCATGATGGGCATTGTTAGTCCGCGGATCGCAGTGGCCGGGCTGAATCCCCATGCGGGAGAATCCGGGATTTTCGGCATGGAGGAGCAGGACTCCATCTCCCCTGCAGTGCGCGATGCGCAGGCTGCGGGCATTCCCGTTTCCGGCCCCTACCCTGCGGATGCCCTCTTCCACCGGATGTACCGGGGCGATTTTGATATTGTCGTGTGCATGTATCACGACCAGGGTCTTATTCCGCTCAAGATGATCGCCTTCGACAGGGGGGTCAATATCACCGTGGGGCTGCCGATCATCCGCACGTCTCCGGACCACGGGACCGCATACGATATTGCCTGGAAGGGGGAGGCGAACCCTTCCAGCATGATCGCTGCGATACGGATGGCGTCTGTCCTGAAAAAAATATAATATATCTACTATTATCTGTATGCTTTGTGGAGACCTAGCCTGTCCCTGAGGACGGGAACCGAAAACCGGGAGGAGCTTCATGCTGTTCGATCCTTTTCCTTTTGCAAAAACGACGCTGAAAAATCGCCTTGTCCGTTCCGCCACCTATGAGAAAAGGGCTGATGTGGACGGATTTGCCACCGACTCCCTTATCGAGCTCTATGAAGAGCTCGCCCGGGGAGGGACCGGAATGCTTATTACCGGTAACGCTCTTGTCCATCCCTCCGGCAGGTCCGTGCCGGAGATGCTCTGTATCCATAACGATCATTATGTGGACCGGCTGAAGAGGCTTACCGATGCGGTCCACCGTCAGGACGGTTTCATCGTCATCCAGCTGGTGCATGGAGGAAGACAGTCCCCTCCTGCGCTCCTGGGCGGAGAGCCGCCTCTTGCCCCTTCTGCAGTCTATGAGCCGTTTCTCAAGGTGACACCCCGTGCGATGAGCGATGCGGAGATATGGGAGGCTGTCGAAGCCTTCGGGAGCGCGGCGCGCCGCGCTCTGGACGCGGGATTCGACGGCATACAGATCCATGGCGCCCATGGGTACCTGATAAGCAGTTTCCTTTCGCCCCACACCAACCGGCGTGATGATTACTGGGGAGGGGACGAGGAGAGGAGATTTCACTTTGCGGAGGAGGTGGTCAAGGCGATGAGGAGCGAGGTGGGAGACCAGATTCCCCTCATGATCAAAATGAACGCCGACGACTGCCTGGAGGGAGGGCTGACCCCTGAAGAGAGCGTGCTTGTCGCAAAACGTCTCGAGTACCTGGGGATCAGCGCCGTCGAAGTAAGCGGAGGGATGTACGAGTCGGGAATGAAGACGATCCGGACGGATATCGCCGGGGAGGAACAGGAGGCATACTTCAGGGAAGCCGCGGCGCTCTTCAAAAGGAATGTCCGGGTGCCGGTCATTCTGGTGGGCGGCATACGGTCGAGGGCGGTTGCAGAAGATGTCCTTGCCAGGGGCGACGCAGACCTCATCGCCCTTTCCCGTCCCCTGGTAAGGGAGCCCGACCTTCCCCTGAAGTTCAGGGAAGAGGATAAGGAGACCGCCGACTGTATCTCCTGCAACGGATGCATGCGCTACCCCAGCCTCGATGTGGTGCGGTGCATCTGGCTCGAAGATTTCAATTGACGCAAGGCGCTCCCCCCATGGCGGAAAGAGAGACCGTTATGCGGGGGAGGGGGGCCCGATCTCCATCATCATGATGAGGGCGTTTTCTTCGGGGCGGATATAGTAGTTCTTCCGGATCCCCACCATTTTGAACCCGAATTTTTCGTAGAGCCTTCTCGCGTCATGATTGGACGCCCTGACTTCGAGGTAGAGGAACCTCCCTCCGCTCTCTTTCAGGTCTTTCAGGATATCGGTGAAGAGCAGGGTGGCGATCCCCCTCCTTCTGAAATCGGGGTGGACGGTCAGATTGAGCAGGTGGCATTCATCCGCTATCTGCCTGACGCAGATATACCCGATGATTTTCCCGTCCAGCTCGGCGACCCTGGTGAGGGAGTACCTGCTGTATACCTCGCTGTAAAAGGAAGTATCCGACCACGGCATGGTATACGTCATCCTCTCGATGTCCGCAATGATCGGCACGTCCTTCTCCGACATCTCTCGAATGAAAACCTTCTTCATACCAAACGGTGGAGGGAAAGCGGAGCCGCAGCCGGAGAAACGGCCTGCGGTCCGCCTCTCCCGAAAGGGGGGCGTCCTTCACTCATCCGCCCATTTTTATTTCCGCTTCCGATCTTCTCAGATATAAGGGGGAGAGCCGCACGGGGTCGTCGAACTCACCCCTTTCCGCCTTTCTCATACAGAGACAGGCGACATTGGCCGGGGAGGGCACCATATCCTGCGGCTGTCCGAAATGGGCGCGGGATCCCATAATACGGGAGATCGTATCCCGGTACAGCACCGCTCCCTCCCCGATGAAGACAGCTTCTCCCTGGAGTGCCGCCAGAAGGTCTTCCAGCCTGACCGCCCGTTCCTGTACGAGACGGGTGAACCCGTCATTGTTCCATATGAATACGCCTGCGTAGACCTCCCTCTTCCGGGCATCCAGAAGGGGGCAGACCGGATGTGCGGCAAAGGGGAGGTTCCAGGCGAACGCCTCCAGGGTCGGGACCGAGACAAGAGGTTTCCCCGAGGCATACACAAGTCCTTTAAGAGTACTGAGACCCACCCTGAGACCGGTGAAGGACCCCGGGCCTATGGCGATACCGAAAACATCGATCTCCTCCAGGCCGAAACCAGCATGGCGGAGCAGATGATCGATCCCGGTCAGAATCCGCTCCGAATGGGTAACCTGTATGTTCATTCTCATTTCGGCAACCAGGGTGGAGTCCTCCATGAGCGCCACTCCCCCCAGCATGGTCGATGTCTCAATAGCGAGCAGTTTCATTCGTTTCTCCTGTCCTCCTGCACGGGCAGGGCAGCGGCCTCTTGTCTGTCGCTCTCGCGATGCGCATGGTGCCCCTCCTCTTCGTCCCGGGTTGCCCCGCGAAATGCCTTATAGAATAGTATACTACCGCTTATGCAGATGAAGGCAAAAAACTTCAGGGAGGCGGTTGCCCCTATTGCTTCGGCAGCAAGGCCGACGACCGAGTTGCCCAGGGGGGCGAATCCCAGGAATACCAGAATATAAAGGCTCATAACCCGCCCCCGCAGGGCATCGGGTACCCGGTGCTGAATAAAGCTGTTACTGGTGGCGAGGCAGCTCACTACCCCCCATCCCGCAAGGAGGATAAGGAGCAGCGAGAGCAGAAAGTCCCTGGAAAAGGCGAGGGCGAGAAGGGAGAAAGAAAAAACAATGCCGGAGAGGGGAATGAACAGATCCTTTCTCTGTACTTCCCCTCTGAATGCTATGGTGAGCGCCGCCACAAAGGAGCCTGCCCCTGCAGAAGCTACCAGGAGGCTGAGCCCTTTTGCCCCGACCTTAAGGATCTCTCCTGCCAGGATGGGAAGCAGGGTTATATGGGGGATGCCGAACAGGCTGAACAGCGAGATGAGGGCCATGATGCAGAGGATGGGCCTCTCCCCTTTGACGAATCTCCATCCGTCGGCGATCCCTTTCGTAAAGCCGCCGACAGGAATCTCTGCCGATCCCTTCGCCTCTACTTTCCAGAGGGCGAGGATGACGGCCATGAAACTGGCTGCATTAAGGAAGAAACAGGCAGGGAGACCGAAATGGGTGATGATGAACCCGGCGATGACCGGCCCGATGACACGTGCTCCGTTGAAGGCTGCGGAGTTGAGGGCGATGGCATTGGTAATATCCCCCTTGCTCACCACTTCGGCGAGGAAGGATTGGCGGGCGGGAACATCAAAGGCATTGATGGCGCCCAAAAAAGCGGCGATAATCCCCACATGCCATATGGTAATCATCCGTCCTTCGGTCAGAATGCCGAGGGCAAGGGCGGGAAGCACGGAGAGGACCTGGGTGATAATGAGGATGGTCCTTTTCGGGTATTTATCGGCAACGATTCCCCCCACGAGCGTGAAGGCAAGGATCGGCAGGGAGGATACGGAGGCGATAATGCCCAGGTAAAGGGGCGACTTCGTAAGGGAGTAGACAAGCCAGCTCTGGGCGACGGAATGCATCCATGTCCCGGAGAGGGAGATGACCTGTCCGAACCAGAAGAGCCTGAAGTCACGGGTATAAAGGGCAGAAAATCGTTGTGGGGTTTGCATGCCGTATACATATGATACCCTACTTGCCGGTAAAAGGGCCAAGGGGAGCCTATACGGAGGAGCCGGAACGGCTCAACTTGACAGGTTGGGTAAAATGGTGGATACTATATAAACAGAAATAATTTTCATTTAGATCACCTGATTGACAATGCATGTGAATTATCATCTGACATTGAAGAACCTGAAGCTCAAGGCGACCCCCAAAAGGCTGGCTATTCTCGAAATCCTTGCGGATGAGTTCGTGTACCTCGGGCCTGATGATGTCTGGAGGCGAATGAAAACGAAATTCAAGAGGATCGGACTGCCCACGGTCTACCGGAACCTCGAGGAGCTCTCCGAAGGAGGGGTCATTTCAAAGGTTGTCCATCCCGACCGGAAGCTCTACTATTTTCTCTGCAAGAAGCAGGAGCACCATCACCACTTCATCTGCCTCTCCTGCCGGAGGGTGGAGGATATTTCCTTCTGCGCCGAAAAGGAGATCGAGGAGGAGGTGGCCGGCAGGATACAGGGGAAGGTGCTTTCCCATATCCTGCAGATCAACGGACTCTGCAGGGACTGCTCGGACGGGGAGGAACGGTGATCAGGAAGAGTACTGCTATCCTGCTTCTGCTTCTCTCCTTCTCTCTTCTGTCATGCCAGAGGGACGGGGGCCAGGGAGAGAGGGGACAAAAAGATGAGGGAAGAACCAGGGGGGCTGAAACGGAAAAGAGGGAAGTTGTCGCAAGTCTCTTCCCTCTATACGATTTTGCGCGGAACGTGGGAGGAGAGCGGGCCCATGTCACCCTGCTTCTGCCCCCCGGGACCGAATCGCACAGTTTCGAACCGAAGCCTGCCGATATCATAGCCCTCACCAGGGCGGACATCTTCATCTATACCAACAAATTCATGGAGCCATGGGTGGACGATATCCTGAAAGGGGTTGCCAACAAGGATCTCCTGGTGGTAAATGCCAGCAGCGGGCTCTCCCTTATGGAAGGGAGCGGGGAGGACGGACATGATCATGACAGAGAGCACGGCCACGGGCATGATCCGGTGGACCCGCATGTGTGGCTCGATTTTTCCAATGCGATCAGGATGGTGAATACCATCCTCGAAGGCTTTCTTCAAGTAGATCCCGCACACGGGGACATTTACCGGAAGAATGCCGAAGAGTACCAGGCAAAGCTGAAAGCCCTCGATGAAAAGTTCAGGAGTACCCTTGCCGGATGCGGACAGAAGATGTTCGTGAGCGGGGGACATTCCGCCTTCGGCTATCTGGCACGGAGGTACGGTCTTGAATACCGTGCTGCCTACGGCTTCTCCCCCGATGCGGAGCCGACCCCCGGGGAGTTGGCGGAGGTCGCCAGGATACTGAAAAAGAACAGACTCCACTACCTGTTTTATGAAGAGCTCCTTACGCCCCGCGTAGCGGAAGCCATCGCAGCAGAGACGGGGGCTACCCTCCTGAAACTGCATGCCGCGCATAATGTCTCCCGGGAGGAAATGGAGAGGGGAGTGACCTTCCTTTCCCTGATGGAGGAGAACCTTGAAAGCCTGAGGACCGGACTGCAATGCCGCTAGAGACGGTTGTTTCCGTCAAGAACCTTGGTGTCGAGTATAATTTCATCGAAGTCCTGAGCGATATCTCCTTCGAGGTGCAGGCCGGGGATTATGTCGGCCTTGTGGGGCCCAACGGTTCGGGCAAGTCCACCCTCATCAAATCGATCCTCGGATTGTTGAAGCCCTCCTGCGGAAGGGTGGAGGTTTTCGGAAAGGAGATCTCTGTCATGAAGGAATGGGACAAGGTCGGGTATCTCCCGCAGAGAATGCAATCTTTCAATCCCCACTTCCCGTCGACAGTGGAGGAGATTGTTTCCCTTGGGCTCGTTTCAAAAAAGAGGTTTCCCCGGAGAATGGGGAAGAGGGACAGGGCCGCCGTCCTACAGGTGCTGGAAATGCTGAATATCGGGGATATCGCCCATCGGCTCATCGGTGAGTTGTCGGGGGGACAGCAGCAGAGGGTCTTCATCGCCCGGGCACTGATCAATGATCCGGAGCTCCTGATCCTCGACGAGCCGACCGTTGCGCTGGATCCGGAGACGCGGGAAAGTTTCTTCTCGGTGCTGCGCCGCCTCAACAGGGAAAGGAACGTTACCGTCGTCCTCGTCACCCACGACATCGGGAGCATCGGAGAGTACGCATCCAAGCTCCTGTATGTCGATAAAAAGATTGTATTCTACGGCAGTTTCGACGATTTCTGCCTCTCCGATCCGATGTCGAAGTTTTTCGGCTCGTCGTCGCAGCACATCATCTGCCACAAGCACCATTGAGAGGCGGTGGCCTGCTGTCGTGCACCCGCCAGGCGCAGGAAGGGGAAGGTGAGGAGCGGGAGCAGTACCGGAGAGGGGAGCGGGCAGGAGAGGAGCGAATATGGAAATAGCGGAGCTTTTCAGATACGGATTTATTCAGAGGGCATTGGTGGCCGGGTCGTTTATCGCCCTCCTCTGCTCCATCCTGGGGGTTGTCCTGGTACTGCGTAGGCTCTCCCTCATCGGAGACGGTCTTGCCCATGTAACGTTCGGGAGTGTGGCGGTGGGCCTTGTCCTCAAAGTGTATCCCCTCTATGTCTCTATTCCGCTTGTCATGCTCGGCTCATTGGGAATCCTGAAGCTGACGGAGAGGGCCAGGATCTACGGGGATGCCGCCATCGGTGTCGTCTCCTCCCTCGGGATTGCGGGGGGCGTGCTCCTTGCCAGCAGGGCGGGCGGCTTCAATGTGGACCTGTTCAGCTACCTTTTCGGAAATATCCTGGCGATCAGCAATGCGGAAGTCGTTACCGCCATCGGCCTTTCTGTCCTGGTCCTGCTGACCGTCATCTTCTATTACCATGAGATCTTTTCCGTTACTTTCGATGAGGAATTCGCGAAGGTCTCGGGCATCAATACGGAAAGGCTCAATACTCTCCTGGTCCTCCTGACGGCCATTACCGTTGTCCTCACCATGAAAGTGGTCGGAATCATGCTGACCTCCTCCCTCCTGATCCTCCCCGCAGTGACCGCATTTCAGGTGGCACGGGGGTTCCGCAGTTCCATGCTCTTCGCTTCCGCTGTCGCGCTCCTTTCGGTTTTCCTGGGGATCTTCCTTTCCGCTCTGCTGAATCTCCCTTCAGGGGCAACCATTGTCCTCCTGAACCTGCTGTTTTTTGTCCTGGCGTTCCTTTTTAAAAGTATCCGCAGAAGTGCGGGCAGAAAGTAGCCCCTATCTCTTCCCGCGAGACAAAGTGCGATTTTTGTGCTACTCTTTAGATAAAAGAGGGGGACAGGGCTGCCGGTTCCTGCCGGTGTGCGCGCAGTATGTACTAAAGAGAGTGTCTTCGGATGTGTCGGGAGAGAAGCTGTTCCGCGTATGCGGACCATTGAATAACCTTTATCGTGAGGAGGGGTGCTGATGAAGAAGTCCTTATTGGTGGCGCTGTGTCTCGTATTCTTTTTTTCTGCAGGATGTGCGACAAAGGACTATGTGAAGCAGCAGGTGGATCCCCTTGTGGACCGGATCAGCAGGCTTGAGTCGAGGGTGGGGACATTGGAGGACAGGGTGGCGGCCCTCGAGAAGAGACCGGGTGTCTCCGCGGCGGATGTGGATGCCGCCCGGAGAGAGGCCGCAGAGGCCAGGTCCATGGCGCAGGAGGCCCTCAATACGGCAAGGAGTGCGGGCGCTGGAGCAGGAGCGGGGGCAGCCGGAGCAGACACGGGTGCTGCGGCAGACACGGTCCGCCGTGCCGAAGACGCCGCGCGGCGCGCCGAAACTGCGGCGGACAGAGCGGAAGCCGCGGCTTCAAAGGCGGAGCAGGCCTCAAAGAAGTCGCAGAAAGCCTTTGAGCTGCAGCAGAGGAAGTAGTTAGTCTTTTCTTTCGGGAAGAGGGGCTTTCCCTGACGAAAGGAGGGCCTCTCTTCCTTTACTCCCCCTCTTTTGAAATATCCGCCGGGATCCCCTTCCTCTCGCTCAGGGCACGGTACAGTTTTTCGACATCGATGGCATCGAAGAGGTCCTTTTTCTTCAGTAACTGCATTGCCTCAATGAAATAGTTTGTTTCGCTTTCCTCTTCATAATGTACTTCGATATGGATCCGGCCCTTGCGCATTCCCAGCTTGATCGGTTGCCGGACGATGGCGATCGGAGTGCCGGAAGGGACCGCGTCGAAGAGCTTCGGGATATCCTCGGGATAAAGCCGTATGCATCCGTGGCTTGCCCTCCTGCCGATGGCGAAGGGCCTGTTGGTCCCGTGGATAAGAATCGAGCGCAGGGACAGTCTCAGGGCGTGGGTGCCGAGGGGATTATCGGGTCCCGGGGGCACGACATCCGGCAGCTCAGGGTACTCCCTTTTGATGGATTCGGGCACATACCAGCTTGGATTGACGGTCTTCTGCACAATGCTGAAATTCCCCACCGGCGTGGCATGTCCCTCACTGCCGATGCCGATGGGAAAAGTCATGGCGAGGTGCTCGTTTCTCTTTGTGTAGAAATAGTAGAGCCTCATCTCGGAAAGGTTGATCACCAAACCCTCGTACGTTTTCATCTCGGGCAGAATCCATGCGGAGGGGATGGTGACGGTGACCGGTGCGCCCGGAATAAAAGGGTCCAGGTCGGGATTCGCGTCGACGATTTCGTTATACCCGACACCGAATTCCCTGGCCAGCTCGATGAGGGATTCCTTCTCGTTGGTGATACGATAGGTCCTCAGGGTCCCGATGACGGTGGCGTCGGGCCCGAAGGGATATTCCTGTGCATGTGCCGGCAGCAGGGGAAGGAGGATCAGGAAAAGCAGGGGAAGAGCGGAAAAAAACTTTTGCTTTTGCATAGAAATTATCATAGCACAGTGGAATACATTTGACAAAAACGGGGCTTTTGTAGTTAAATAAAATCTTTCCGGGCGGATAGCTCAACTGGGAGAGCGCTGCCCTTACAAGGCAGAGGTCACAGGTTCGATCCCTGTTCCGCCTACCATTCGATTCTGCCGTACCGCTCTGTAGAATCGAAGAGAAGTCCCGGCTGGGACAATCCAGGTGAATGCACGATAGGCGCCGAAAATTGAGGTGCCAGGAAGTGAGGCGCTGATTCGGGCGCCATTTGGGGCGGTAGTTCAGCTGGTTAGAACGCCGGCCTGTCACGTCGGAGGTCGCGGGTTCGAGCCCCGTCCGCCCCGTAGCGAAAACCCCTTGCACTTCAGAGAGATCTGGGTGCAGGGGGTTTATTTTTTCCGGCACCGGCCCGGCGCATGGGCGAGACAAAGGCAGTTCTCCGCTTTCTGCTCTGCCTCCAGGTATCGACATCGACCTTGTCGAAGCAATCCTGGTCGCCAAAGGGCGGGCTGTGCTTTTCCTTGTTGTTGAAGACCCAGAGGACAGGGAAGGCGGGTTTCTTTTCAGGGAAATCCCCATGGCCGTCGGTAAGATAGAGGACAAAGGACGGTTTGAAGCGCTTATCTCTTTCCAGCAGCTCGAAGGGAGGCTTGAACGAAGTCCCCCCTCGCCCGCTGATGGTGATTCCCCCGCCTTTGCCCTTCTCCTTCAGGGAGGGCTCCGGAAAAACTCCGTACACCCCTCTGCTCCGATGCACCTTGTGAAGGATTCTATCCGTCTGGATAGCGTGGTCGCATTCAATGTACCGGAGCTTGGTGACCGGGAGCTTCCTGATGACCTCGTCCACCAGGCCCAGGAAGAAGGCCGCATCTTCCGGGGAAACAGAGCCCGACGTATCGATGACGATCACCGGGTCGGTGACATAGTTTCTCTTTGAGGGCATATAGATCCCTGTCGCCGCCATGCGTTTCGTGTAGGGCTGAATCCAGTTGACCTGTTCGGTGAGCGCCAGGCGCAGGTATTTCGCTACCTTGCTGAGAACCCTGACTTTGGGGGCTTTGATCGTTTCGATCAGTTCCTTGATCTGACCCGGCAGGGGGCCCCCGGATCTTCCCTTCAGGCGGTCGGCCAGATGCTGGTTATTGGCCGCCTGTATCAGCCTGCGCTCCCACTCCCTTTTCAGATGCTCCTGCTCGCCTTTGGAAAGGGGCTGGATGACGGCATCCGTATTCCGGGTCTGCGTGCCCGGATCGATCGGCCCCCTCTCCGGGTCTATCGCCTTGTCGGAGTCGAGATGGACATCGAGAATTCGCTGCTCCCCTGTACTGTCACTCCCTCCTCCCGTTTGCAGGTCGGCCCTCGGAGCAGATCGGGGCGGGTCCTTCATTTCCTTTATCAGGATAGTGTAAATCTGTTCGGCTTTCATCCCCCTGAAGTCCTCCCGGTGCAGCCCCTTGTCGACAGAGAAGCCCTGCATCACCGGTCTCTTGTCCTGGGGCAGGCGGGAGTACTGCTCTTTCAGGTGCGCGTCCATCTCCCGGATAATACTGTTGACCGCGTAG
Source organism: Nitrospira sp. (assembly GCA_002634385.1). GTDB lineage: Bacteria > Nitrospirota > Thermodesulfovibrionia > Thermodesulfovibrionales > Dissulfurispiraceae > Nitrobium > Nitrobium versatile. The sequence goes on along the minus strand of NSJL01000001.1, from coordinate 308,046 downwards.
TCGATCGCCATGTTCCACACCAGGGGATGGCGGTCCTTCCCCCGGTCCAAATGCCGGAAGGCGCAGTGAAGCACTTCGTGGAGAATGAGCCCCTTCAGTTCGGAGAGAGTGGGGAATGCCTCCAGAATATGCGGATGGTAGAAAAAATGCCGCCCGTCCGTAGCCACGCTGTAGAGCCCTCCCTGATGGCACCAGGGGGCCTCAACCGGAACAAGGTGCATGCAGAGCGCAGCAAAGAAAGGAGACTCCCGCATCACCGCGCTGCGCGCTTTGGTAATCATGTCCCGTGCGGTCTTCCCTTCCCCGGTACCTGCGCCTTTGCCCCGGCTCTTCTCACCGTTCTCTGAGCGGGTGCCTGCTTGTGTGTCCATTGTATACCCTCTTTTTCATTGCCGGCCTCCCTTTTTCGCAGGGGGCGGGAGACTACCCTACCAGGTAGACAAATTCCTTTGCGAATCTTTTGAAGTTGTCGGAGCTCTTCGACCTGCCGATGGCATGCCGCACCTCATCGATAGCCCATGCCTCCTGCACCGTGAGCATGGCGAACTCACCCATGTGGCTGATGGAGAAGATGAAGTCGTAGAAATTATCCACTACCCCGGGATCCTGGCACATCCCCTTGAGGTGTGCGACCACGGAGGTGCAGAGGGCGAAAAGAGTCCCCGCATCTCCCTCATCGGGCATTTGCATGGCGGATTCCTCCAGTGCCCGTTTCAACCCCCTCTCCAGGATGGCCACGGGATCAGGGACCCTGGAGAAGATGGTGGTCACATACTCGACGAACTCATAGGCACGCCCCTTTCCCACGTTCTGTTCAGCGATGAGCTGCAGGTACAGTCTGTCATCGGTAAGGCGTCCCCCGTCGTCGAGGAGCCCCATCTCCTTTCGGTTCATCTGGATGGATATCTTGTGCCAGCTCCGGGGAGTGGGGTAGGCATGTTCCGCATGCACGTTGCTCATATCGAAAACCGCGTCCGGCCTGAACTTCAGGAAAGAGATAATGGAAGGATGGATAGCGTGCCGGTAGAACCAGTTGTACATGTCGGCCCTCTGTTCCGGAGACGTGGGGGCCTCCACCGTGATGTGCTGGAACCTGTTCTTAAGGGGATGCGGCATCTCGATAATGGCCCCCTCCGCGTGCTCAAGCTCGTTGCCCGCAGCGATGATGCGCCAGCCTTCCGGCATTGCGTAATCTCCTACCCTCCGGTCATTGATGAGCTGGTAGCAGGCCTTTTGGACATCGAGGGTTGCCAGGTTCAGCTCGTCCAGGAAAAGAATGCCCCTTTCCCCGTGGATTCCGGGATGGGGCAGCACATTCATGAAGGCTTTCCATGACGCCAGGTTCGTCTCCGGGTCGATAACCGGGAAGCCCCGCAGATCGATGGACTCCAGCTGGGCGGCCCTCACATCGAGGAGCCCGATTCCGAGTTCCTCCGTCACCTCCCTCACCATGGTAGATTTGCCGACGCCGGGGGGGCCCCAGATGAAGAGCGAGACGCCCGGATCGCTGTTTTTAACGATTCTCCTCGCCGTTGCAAGGGAGTAGAGATCTCCTTCTTTCATTCTTGTCCATCCATTTGCCGACATGGTACCCTCTTTTGTCCTCTGTTTCTGAATCCGTCCTTCTTCCGGGGTGAGCAGGCAAACTGCCTTCATTGCAAGACCGGGAAACAGATCCGGAATATTTTTAACTATACAGCGAAGAGAAAAATATGACAAGGGGGGGCCAAGACCGGATCTCCGGGAGCTCATAAAAAACCATGCCTCAGGGAGATGGCCCCCGGGGAACTGATATGGATCATACAAAAACAACTTTCACTGTTTATAGACTAGACCATTGTGCAGAACGGCTGCCGTATCTGCTTTTGAAAGGACAAGCGAAGAGCTATGCAAAAGAATGACTCTTTTTTCAAGTATCTTCCTTCCGTTCTGATCGCTGTTGCCGGCATCCTCTTCTCCCTCTCCCTTTATTATTTCGCCTTCAGGTGGAACGAAATGGCACTGCAGGCGGAATTCGCCGAGAAAGCGAGAAATTACCATACCGCTATCAAAAGGGAGATCGAGCTGAACCTCGCGACATTGCGTGCAGTAAAGGCTTTTTACAATGCGTCGGTAAAGGTGGAGCGCCATGAGTTCCACGATTTTGTACAGCCTCTCCTGAAAGAGCTTCCAAGCATCCAGGCCTTAGAATGGGCACCCCGGGTGCCCCATCCGGAACGAAAAGCATTTGAAAACGCCGCAGTACGGGAGGGGCTTTCCTCTTTTCGTCTGAAGGAGCGGGGACCGGGGGGACGGTTGGAGCGGGCCCGAAACCGGGACGAGTATTTCCCTGTCTATTTTGTTGAACCGAGGGAAGGCAACGAGGTTGCGATCGGGTTCGACCTCGCTTCGGATGAAATGCGCCGGCGCGCCCTCGCCAGCTCCCGCGACAGCGGAAAGGAAATGGCGACCGGACGCATTGTCCTGGTGCAGGAGCAGGAGAATAAATACGGCTTCCTGGTTTTTTCGCCTCTCTATGGAAAAGGAAAGGCAACAGAGCTCACCGGCGACAGGGGACGGTACCTGACAGGGTTTGCCGTCGGAGTCTTTCGGGTCGGCGATATCGTTGAAACGGCCCTCTCGGAATATGCTCCCAAAGGGTTGGATGTTTATCTCTACGATGAATCTGTTTCCGGAAAGAGGAGCTTTCTATATTATCATCCCTCCCGTCTTCGAAAGAGTGCTGTACGGACGGAGGGTGCGCCGTCCCTTGAGCATACAGAGTCATTCGATGTGGCGGGACGGAAGTGGATTGTCCGTATCGCTGCCGTGCCGGAATTCGGTGCGGCGCACTCTTCGCACCAGCCCGTCACTATCCTGTCCGTCAGCCTGTTCCTGACTATGGTGGCGGCTGCCTTTTCCTGCTCGGTGGTCCGGAACAATACAATCCTGAAGGCGGAGATAGCGGAGCGCAAGAAGGTTGAGGCCGAGCTCGGCAGAAGTGAGGAGCGTTTTCGCGCTCTTGTCGAAAATACGAATGATGTGGTGTGGGAGCTGAACCGGGAGTGGGTATGTACCTACTGCAGTCCTCAGATGCGTGCCCTGTTCGGCTACGACCCTTCAGAGGTGATGGGAAGGACGGCTTTCGAGTTCATGGTGTATGAGGAGGCCATGCGCAGCAGGGCGGTGTTCGAAGCCGCGACGGGCAGCGGAGAGCGGAGTATCAGATTGGAAAACGTGTGCCGCCATAAGGACGGACGACAGATAAGCATCGATACCAATGCCATTCCTTTCTTCGATGAATCGGGGAGTCTCCTGGGCTATCGGGGGATTTCCCGCGATATCACCGAAAGAAAGGAGATGGAGCAGGCCCTGAGGAACTACAGCGCAGAGTTGGAACGGACAGTGGAGGAGAGGACGGCGGAGTTGAAAAAAGCCAAGATCATGGCCGAATCCGCCAATAAGGCGAAATCCGAGTTCCTGGCAAACGTGAGCCATGAGCTGAGGACGCCTCTCAATTCGGTCATCGGATTTTCTGAATTGCTCATGGACGGAATAAAAGGGAAGCTCAGTGAAGGACAGGAGGAGTGTATCAGGTTTATCCATGGCAGCGGCTCCCATCTGTTGAGTCTCATAAACGACATCCTGGATCTTTCGAAGCTGGAAGCGGGAAAGATGGAGATAGAGCGTGCCGCACTGTCGCTGGATGAGATCGTGCGATCGTCTCTCTATGCATTCCGGGAGAAGGCGCTGAAGAACAGGATACAGCTTGAAGTAAGGGAGGGGGAAAAGGAAAATCTGATCATAGAGGGCGACCCCAGGAAGGTGAAACAGGTGCTGTACAATCTGGTCGGCAATGCGGTGAAGTTTACTCCCGCCGGGGGCAGGGTGGAGATAGGAACGCGTTTCGTTGAAGAAAGTACCGGACGGACCCCCCCCGGCGATCCGCCCGTTCAGGGATATATCGAAGTATATGTGAAAGATACCGGTATCGGAATCAAGGCGGAAGATATCCCCAAACTGTTCAAGGAGTTCACGCAGCTGCAGGAGCCTTATACAAAAGAGTATGAGGGAACAGGACTCGGGCTCGCACTTTCGAAGAAAATCGTCGAGCTGCACGGCGGCAGGATCCGGGTTGAGAGCGAATTCGGGAAGGGAAGCACTTTTACTTTTACGATTCCGGCAAGGAGAAAGACTGTATAGAGGCGCTGTCCTCTCCGGGATGATGCCGGAGAAGGGATGGAAAGGAACGAGCGGTTTTCTTGCGCATTTCCGGTCTTTGTCCTATGCCGAATTTCCCGGTGTTCGGACCAGCCGGTAATTAGCCTCGAAGGAATTGAAGAGGTCAAGGTACTGTTCCACCAGGCGAATCATAAGAAATCTCTGTTTTACCGTCTCCCGTGCCCGTGCCCCCATCGTTTCCCTCATCCTCTTATCCTTGAGCAGCAGAACGATCCGGTCAGCAGCCTCCCCGACGGAGGAGACCAGGAAGCCGTTGACGCCGTCCTCGATCTGGTGCCGTATGCCCCCCACGTTGCCCCCTATCACGGGCGTTCTCTTCCACATGGCCTCGGTGACAGTAAGGCCGAACCCTTCCCGGAGGGACTTCTGGAGGACGACATCCGCGCGCCTCTGGAGCGCGTTTACCAGCGCCGAGTCCTGGTGGCTCAGAATAAGAATGCGCTCCTCCTGCTGGTGCAGGAGAGATTCAAAGACTCTCTCGCCTTCCGGGTCGTCGGTCGCCACATTGCCGAGGAGAACGAGGGTGCTCTCGACATGCCTGCGGGCAATTCTGAATGCCCGGATCACCCCTTCAGGGTCCTTCCAGCGGTCGAAACGCGCTACCTGCACCACGAGCGGGAGGTCGGTGGGAATACGGTAATGCGCAAGACGTTCGTCAATCTCTTCCTCGCTCAGTTCCCGGTTCTTGATGGAGAAGGGATCGATGGCGGGCAGAAAGAAAAGCTGCGGCTTAGGGATCCTGCGGGCATACTCCTTCAGAGAAAAGATCACCGCATCGTACTTCCTGATGAAGGAGAGAAGATAGCTCCATAGTTTCCTGTTCGGACGGGTAAGGTCGATATGGCAGCGCCAAATCCAGGGGCCTCTTTTCCGGTAGTGGTCGATAAGGGGAAGGGGCTGGGGATCGTGGACCAGGACAATATCGTGATCGAGATGGTTTCGTACCGCATTCTCATAGATGACGCTTTCATAGATCTCCATCTTGCGCTTGCTCAGGTTTATCCTGTCTCCCTGCAGGGCATTGTGCATCTTTTTCGTGATCGAGAAGAAGTCGGGGGAGCCCTGGATGATACGCCACCCCGTCCTGATGCCGAGGCTGTTCATCAGGAGGCTCTTGGAGGACAGGATTTCCGCCACCCCTCCGCCGTAATAGGTGGAGTTGATGTGCGCGATATGGTAGTCCCTGAGGGGGCGCGCTTTCCTGGCCACGCGCTCCACGGCCTCGGCCCCGGAATACTTTTCATAATCCTCCGCAGTGACTATCTTTTGGCTCTCATTCATTGATCTGTTTCCTTTTATCTTCCTTTTAGCAACTTTGCGCCGTGTTGTCAATGCAGGACGTCCTCTTCTTTTGGGCAGCCTTCTCTCTTGTTGCAAAGAGCGTTTTCAAAATATTACAATTCCCCTTTCCGGCCTGCCCGAAGCGGACGAAGGGCATGGCCGGGAGAGGAGGGATACGGTAATGGGAATTCTGGAATGCATCGGGAATACACCGCTGGTCAGTATTGACAATCTGAACCCCAACCCCGGCGTAAAGATTTTCGCAAAGCTGGAGGGGAACAACCCCGGGGGGTCGATCAAGGATCGAATCGCCCTGTACATGGTGAAGACGGCGGAGCAGGAGGGAAAGCTGACGCGGGACAAGATTATTCTCGAGGCCACTTCCGGCAATACGGGCATCGGCCTCGCCATGGTCGCCGCTGCCAGAAACTACCGGGTGAAGCTCACCATGCCCGCCTGTGTAAGCATAGAGCGCCGCAGGATTCTCGAAGCCTTCGGCGCGGAATTGATCCTGAGCCCTTCGGAAGAGGGTACCGATGGAGCCATTCGCCTTGCCCGGAAGATCCTGGAGGAGTCGCCCGACCTCTATTTCATGCCGAATCAGTTCGACAATCCCGCCAATATCCTGGCCCATTACGAGACCACGGGACGGGAAGTCATCGAGCAGACCGGGGGAGCGATAACCCATTTCGTTGCCGGCATGGGCACCTCGGGTACTCTTATGGGAGCGGGAAGAAGGCTCAAGGAATACAACAGGGAAATCAGAATTGTCGGTGTGGAGCCGGTAATGGGGCATAGGATACAGGGGCTCAAGAACATGTCCGAGTCCATCGTGCCCGGGATTTTCGACCCCGCACGGCTCGACGAGCGCTTCATCGTCAATGATGAAGAGGCCTTCGCCACGACGAGGATGCTGGCGATCAAAGAGGGGATTTTCGCGGGTATGTCCGGCGGCGCTGCCCTGCGTATAGCCCTGAAGAAGTCCAGTGAGCTCCGGGAAGGGGTAATCGTGGTGATAGTGCCCGACCGTGGAGACCGTTATCTCTCCACCTCCCTGTTTACCTCGGTATGCGGCAAATGCCCTCCGTAGCCGGGCGACGCCGTGCTGTCCCGGAGATGCAGGGGAAAAACGACCGACAATGAGGAGTTGTTTGTGGCAGGGGTGACAGGAGCGGGTCCCGGCTGCGCGGGACCCGCTTTTTGTTTAGATTTTTACGACGTTCTCGGCTTTGGGACCCTTCGGGCCATCGACAATCTCGAAGCTTACCGTCTGGCCTTCGGTCAGGGATTTGAAACCGGTGTCCTGAATAGCGGAATAGTGCACAAATACGTCGCCGCCGTCTTCCCTGGTGATGAACCCGAATCCCTTGGATTCATTGAACCACTTTACTGTTCCCTTCGTCACGATACTACCTCCTTAGGATAATGATTGAGGATTACAGAACTGCCGTAAAAAAACCGCAAAGTTCAGGTTCTTGCGGTCTTTTACAACAAAAACTCTGACATCTCAAAAAAAGTATCGCACAAAAAAAAGGGCTGGTCAACTGGTTTTTTATCAACTTTTTATCAAAATTTCACTGAATACCTTTTCCTCCGGAAAGGGAGGAGGGCGGTTGCCGCGGAAATCAGCCGGGGAAAGCTTGAGTGCATATGCACCCTTGTATACAACGTCCCGTTCTCCCTGCTATAATGATGAAACGCAATGGATACACCGTCTTACAGCCTTTTTGAGTTGAACTCCCTCATCAGGGTGACCCTCGACGGCTCCTTTCCCGAAGCGTACTGGGTGGTGGCGGAGATTGCCGAATGCAAATGCAACCAGCGCGGCCACTGCTACCTCGAGCTTGTGGAAAAAAGGGACGACAAGGTGATTGCGCAGAGCAGGGCTACCATCTGGGCCTATGAATACCGTAAGCTCATCCAGAAGTTCCAGTCTTCCACCGGGGAGACCCTGAAGCCCGGAATGAAAATCATGCTCCTTGCAACGGTCGCCTTCCACGAAATCTACGGGATAAGCCTGAACGTGCGGGAAATCGACCCCTCATATACCCTGGGAGAGATGGCGCGCAGGAAGAAGGAGGTTATCGAAAGGCTTGCGCGGGAAGGTCTCCTGGAACTGAACAGGAGCGTTCCTCTTCCCCTGGTGCCCCAGAGGATAGCGGTGATTTCCTCTCCTGCGGCAGCGGGCTACGGGGATTTTTTCAATCAGCTGGACGGTAACCCGTTCGGATACCGGTTCGTGCATACCCTCTTCCCCGCCGTGATGCAGGGGGGAGAGGCGGAACGCTCCATCCTTTCCGCACTGGACACGATCATGGGACAGAGAGACCGCTTCGACGTGGCAGTGATCATCAGGGGCGGCGGGTCCGTTGTCGATCTGAGCTGTTTCGATCTCTATTCCCTTGCGGCCCGGGTGGCGCAGTTTCCCCTGCCCGTGCTCACCGGCATCGGTCATGAAAAGGACGACAGTGTTGTCGATATGGTGGCGCATACGCGTATGAAAACCCCTACCGCGGTCGCCGAGTTTCTTGTTTCGGGGATGCGGACTTTCGAGGAAGAGGTCGTTGCCCTGCAGAACCGGATGTATCAATGCTGTGCGGGGCTTCTGAAGGAGGGGTACTTCAGGCTGGATGCCCTTGCCCAGCGCCTCTCCCTTCTCCCCTCCCGCATTACGGCCGTGGTGCAGGGGAGGCTGGAGGTCGTGGAGAGCGAACTGGGGAGCCGGACGCGGCAATGCCTTCAACGGGAGGACGGCAGGCTTGCCCGAGCCGAACAGGCGGTACGGTTGCTGGATCCGGCTAATGTGCTCCGGCGGGGATATAGCATAACCCGGCATAACGGAAAGGTCATAAAGGATGCCTCTCTCCTCGCAGCGGGGGAGAGTATTGAAACCGTTCTCTACCGGGGAACGGTGAAGAGCAGTGTCGAACAAATAAGGGAGGCGGCAGAGAGTGGGCAAGAGCAGGCAGATTACCTACCGTCAGGCGCTGACGGAGCTTGAGCAGATTGTCGGTGAAATAGAGGCGGAGGATATCGATGTGGATATCCTGGCGGAAAAGGTCAGGAGGGCGACTTTCCTGATTACCTTTTGCAGGGGCAGGTTGCGGAATGCGGAGGATGAAGTGAAGAAGGCCCTGTCCGGGCCCCCGGAGCAGCCGGAAGAGAGGACGGAGCAGCAAGAGCCGGGCGGATTGTTTTGATGCGCGGGAGGCGATGAGGAGGGGGCACCCATGAAGAAACTTGAGGTAGAGCAGGAAGATATTCTCAAACTGATGCGCCATATCGACTTCTTCAACTCCTTTACCGAGAAGGAGCTGCTGCTCTTTGTCGGACAGAGCGAAGTGGAGAAGTTTATGCCCGGAGAGGAGATCATCAGGGAGGGAGACGAAGGGTACTCCTTTTATATTATCCTGAAGGGGAGTGTTGCTATCAGTAAAAAGATGCATCTCTCCTCCTATTCAAAAAAGATAAACGAGCTTTCCCGGGGACAGTGCTTTGGTGAAATGGCGCTGGTGACCGGCAAATCACGGAGCGCGAACGTGGCGGCGAAGGAAGAGACCTTTGTGATCAAGCTCGACCCGTACCTGGTGAACAGGGAGACCGACGACAGCGGACTGCTGTCCGTGCAGCTGAAAATATACAAGAATCTGAGCAGGGAGCTTGCGGAAAAACTGGGAAAACATAGTGAAATAATTACCCTCCTCCTTTGAGCTCCCGGAGACCCGAAAGAGCGTGCAGGATTCTCTCTGTCTCCTGAATATCTGTTCGGCATTGTGTAGGGTTTTCCCGGTAAAAGTACCGCTCTCACTGTCCTGCAATCCATACACCAGCCCCCTCTCCCGAAAGATTTCCTCTTTATTTCTCTTTTGTTTCAATACCGTTTGACATCAGGTACAAAATTTGCTATTCCTTAAAGTAGGATTCAGACGCGATACATAAGGAAGCGAAGCCGGTTGTCCCCTTGAGCGGTACGGGGCCGGCCCGGATGAGTCAGTCAAATCGGATGGGAAAAGAGGAGGATGGTCATCAATGGTAAAACGGGAAAGACAAAACATGGTGCCCCTTGTTTCATCGGATCCCTGTTGGTTCGGGCAGCCGGTCTGCAGCGAGCCGGCTGTGGAGATCGGGGATGTCTACAAAGGAAAAGGAATAATGCGCGGCATCCGGCGTATTCCTTTTAAGGGCGAGATAACGCTCACCGCTCTTTTGGCAATGCTCCTCCTGGACAGCATGGATATCTGGACTCCCGGGCTCGGACCGCTCCTGAATATCCTGCTGTATGTCGGCCTCTTTACCGCAGGTACTGGTCTTGTCTATATCGAAAAGGGCACCGAGGCTGCGGGGAGGTTTCTGGGGAGAATGCTGCTTATCGAGCTGAAAGGAAGCGTTATCCTTGGAGTTGCGGTAGCGCTGGGAGGAGTGGCATACCCTTTGCTCGTCCTCCTGAAAAAGCTGTTCGGATAACCCCTCCGCCCTCCTGTTTTATAAAGGGCATGGACCTGCGGACCCCGAAGCAGGAATACATTTCTCCCTCCCCTCTTCCTGCCTCTTCAGACACCCTAGCCCGTCACAAGCCGGGAATTCTCACAAGGAATACAGGGGAAACGCGAGGCGCACGCTGCGCCCCGCGCCGGGGGTACTTCCTTCCTGGTAACCCGTTCTGGTATCATTATTTTTACGCGCCGGAGTGTACAGGCACCGCACTGCAATCCTGCTCCATCACTTTTTCGGAGGTCCTATGTCTGACTTGAAGAAGATGTACCGCACTATTATGGATGATGCTTTCCCCGATGAAATGACCATACAATTCGGTGATCAGGCCCTGCTCTACCGGAAGAGGGCATGGAAGATCCCCGATGAAAAAACGGGCGAGGTGATAGAGAAGGGCCTGCGGTACGGCGAGAACCCCGACCAGCAGGCCGCCCTCTACGAATTGGTGAGCGGGAACCTGGTCCTGGGGGATTGTGCCTTTATCACGCCGGGCAACGGACTGGTGAGCAGCATTACCGAAGCCGATATGATCCAGGCGGGAAAGCATCCGGGGAAAACCAATCTTACCGATCTGGATAATGCCTTGAATATCCTCAAATTCCTTTCCGGCAGACCCGCGGCGACCATCATGAAGCATAACAACCCCTGCGGAGTCGCCTATGGCGCAACTGTCGCCGGGGCGTATGAAAGGGCGAACATGGCGGACAGAATCGCCGCCTTCGGGGGATGCCTCGTGGTCAACAGGGCCATGGACAGAGCGACCGCCGAAATGGTGAGCGGCAACTATCTCGAGGTGGTGGGCGCCCCGGAGTTCGAGGAGGGAGTGGTGGATATCCTTGCGCGCCGGAAGAACCTCAGGATCGTCAGGATCGGCAAGATCCACGAGCTTGAAAAGTACCGCTCCTCCCGGTTTGTGGATTTCAAGTCGCTGATCGACGGGGGAATCATTGTCCAGCAGTCCCCCCTCAACAGGATCCGGACCAAGGAAGATTTTCTGCCCGCAAAGGCCACCTATAAGGGCAGGGAGTATAGTATCGAAAGGCAGCCCACGGACAGGGATTATGAAGATATGCTCTTCGGCTGGAGTGTGGAGCAGGGGGTTACTTCCAATTCCGTCATCTATGTGAAAGACGGGGTCACCGTAGGGATCGGCACCGGCGAGCAGGACCGGGTGGGGGTGGCGGAGATTGCCGTTTTCAAGGCCTATACCAAATATGCGGACGCGCTCTGCTTCAAAAAATACGGGGCCCCATACAAGACGTTCGAGCTCGAAGCATCCCAGGGCAAGAGGGACGTCGCCGCCCTGCGCGAGATCGACGAGGAGACAAAGGAGGCGAAGGGCGGTCTTCTCGGGTCCACCATGGTTTCCGACGCCTTTTTTCCCTTCAGGGACGGTGTGGATGTCGGTATCAAGGAGGGAATCGCCGCAGTGGTGCAGCCCGGAGGCTCCGAAAGGGATTTCGAGGTCATCGAGGCATGCAATGAGGCGAAGGTGACCATGGTTTTCACCGGGCAGCGTGCTTTCAAACATTGATAAGTGAAAATGAGTCGGAATGTATGCGGCGCCGCATTCTGATCGGGAGGAAACGATGAGGGACAGCAGGGAGATTATTCAGCGTACGATGGAAGGGCAACGAAACGAGAGGCTGCCCCGCGCTCTCTTCGGGGGCGGGCTCTGGGCGTACAAGCAGGCCGGATTGTGTATTGAGGAAATAACCGGAGATCCCGAACGCTTTGCCGGGATGCTCTCCTCGCTTTATGGAGAGCTGGAAACCGATATCCTTTTCCTCGGCTCAGGGCTCAATTCTTTTCCTGCCGAAGCCATCGGCGGGACGCTTGCCTTCCGCGGAGCCCAGGCCCCTCTGCTCTCCCACCCCGTTATCCATACGAGGGAGGACATACAACGGTGCGGGCGGATCGATCTCTCCCGCTCCCCCTATACCTTCGCGCTGATCCGGACGATCGGGGAAATACGGAAGCGTTTCCCCGATCGTTTTATCTGTGTCACCTCCTGGGGACCTTTCACCTGGGCGATGATCCTGTGCGACTGGGAGTTGCTCAAAGAGAAACTGGTATCGGACAGGGCATTTATCCGCGAGGTGGGCGAACTGGGAGCCCGGCTTTCCACCACGCTCTTCGATCTCCTCATCGACCGGGGGCTGGTCGACGGCATCTCCATTACGGGAGGGTCGACCACTCTTATGCCTAACGAAGATTACCGGGAGCTGATCCTGCCCTTGCAGAGGAAACTCTTCGAGCACATAAAACAGAAAGGAATCCGGTGCTTCCTCCATCAATGCGGAGAAATCCGTTCCCAGCTCCCCCTCTATCCTCTCACCGGGGCCGACTGTATCACCGTTGATGACCATGTCACCCTGCGTGAAGCATACGACCTGTACCATGAGAGGCTCGTCACCGCCGGAAACGTTGATGTCATCAATGTAATCGGGAAGGGAGACCCTGCCCGGCTCTGCCGGGCTGTTGCGGAGTGCGTTTCCCAGGTGAAGGATCCCTTTCTGCGGTATATTCTTATGCCTTCCTGCGACCTGCCGCTGGACACCCCCTTACGGAACGTGAAGGAGTTCCTTGCCTGCGCGGACGGCTGGGGCCCTGAAAAAAAATAGAAGACAGGGAGGGGGAGTATGGAAGGAAAGAGGGTGCGGGACAGCAGTGTCACCATTGCCCAGGTCATGGATCCCCAGGATGCAAATCCCGCGGGAAATGTGCATGGAGGGGTGATCATGAAACTCATCGATACCGCCGCCGCCGTGGTGGCCAGCCGTCATTCCCGCTCCCATACCGTGACCGCCTCCATCGACAGGCTTGATTTTCACCACCCGGTCCATGTGGGGGACCTCCTGTTTTTTTACGCAAGCCTGAACCTGGTGGGGAGGACCTCCATGGAAGTGGGGGCCAGGGTGGAGGCGGAAAGTATCATTACCGGAACCGTTGCGCTTACCTGATGGCTGCAGTCAGCTGGCGGGCGAGCGCTCCCGGCACGTCGGAGAGGTTTGCTACGGCAATTCCCGGAGGATGACCCGGGAACGGCCAGCGCTTTTCAATTTCTGCTACCCATATGGTATTGAGTCCTACGGTGTCGGCCCCCATCACCTCCCAGCCGTAGACGGAAACCAGGCATGCATCCGCGGGAGCGGTGCCCATCCGGTCCACTGCCATGCGGTAGGGCGCCGGGTGGGGCTTGCAGGCAGTGACCGCATCGCAGGAAAAGATATGGTCGAAGAGATACGTGAAGCCCGCTTTCTCCAGCAGCGAATAGGCCGCCTGAATGCTGCTGTTTGCAAGGATCACCAGCCGGTGTCCGTCCGTGCGAAGGGTGCGCAGGCATTCCCGTGCATTTTCCTGCGGTTTTGCCGTATGGAGCGCATTGAGGAGCGGGATGACGGCGGTGCCGGGCATTCCTTTCGCTTCGATAATCCGGTTCAGACTCGCTTCGGCGGCATCGTCCAGCGGGATATACCTGCCGTACAGGGTTGCGGCCATGGAAGTCTGGCTCATTGCCGAAAGCCATACCTCTGCCGTCTCTTCCGGGATTCCCTGCATCCGGCATTCATTTCGTATGCTTTTAAAGGAAAAAAGTGTTCCGAGGGTATCGAAGATAATGACCATACGTAAGCACCTCCGCTTCTCTTACTTTAATTGTAGCCTCTCGTGAGCGGGAGTCAAGTTCCGGGCCGCGAACAGGGGGTTCCTTTTTCCGAGATCGCTCCGTTACAATGAGTACATGGTGATCAGGAATGCCATCTTCGACTGGTCGGGGACATTGAGCGATGATCTGGTGCAGGGATATACCGCCACCATGAACGTATTCAGGCGGCTTGGAGTGGCACCCCTGACCTTTGAGGCCTACCGGAGGGAATTTACCCTTCCCTATATGGATTTTTACCGTAAATTCGTCTCCCTTCCCGAAGAGGAGCTGCGCTTTCTTTTTCTCGAGGAGATCAGCAGAGGGGAGGAGCCGGATCTCTTCCCCCACGTGAGGGAGTTGCTCAGCATCCTGCGTGAGCAGGGAGTGCGGCTGGCGATCCTCAGTTCCCATCCGCAGGAAAAACTGGAACAGGAGGTGCGGGACTTCGGCCTCCATGGATGGTTTGTTGCCGTATGCGGGAGTGTGCACGATAAAACAAGTGCGATCCGCGTGATCCTGGAGAGAGCGGAGTTCCTCAGCAGCGAAACGGTGTATATCGGGGACATGACGCACGATATGGAGGCGGGGAAAGGAGCGGAGGTGCTGACAATTGGGGTCACCTGGGGCTACCAGACAAGGGAGAAACTCTCCTCCTGCAGTCCCGGTTTCCTTGCGGATGATATGGAGGAGTTGAAGGAGTTTCTCCTTTGCAACATTGCGCTCCCTTCCGTTTGACAGTCCCGCGACGTTCTTTTTATACTCAGCTTGAATATCGAAAGATTCTGTTCCACAGGAGGACGCCATGGCGCAATGTCCCATCAACCCGCGACGCAGCCACACGGAGAGATTCGAAAAGATCTATTCCGCTCTCCATGATGAGCTGGTGAAGAGGAATCTCTCCGGTGTCGACGATGACGATGTAGAAGAGCTGACGATGGCACTGTCGGTGCTGGTCGCCGATGCCCTGGACATCGACGTGTACGAATAAGCACGAAGGAACAACATCCCCCATGGAGGAAAAAGTCAGAAGCATTATGCGCCGGGGCGCCATCACCTGCAGTGAGACTACGAGCGTCCGCGATGTGGCACAGATTATGATCGTAAACCGCTCCCGTTACTGCGTTGTCATCAACCGGGAGCACGAAGTCACCGGAATCATCTCCGCCGACAGCATCCTGAGGGCCTTCGGAAAGGACCCCGATACGACGACTGCGGCGGATATCCTCCTCCCCCATTCTATTATCACCACTCCTGTCACCCCCCTCCGCGAGGCGATAGACGTGATGAGCAGGAAAAGAATCGAGCACCTCATCGTAGTCTCGGACCGTCCGGGAAGCAAGGCGGTTCTGGGCATTGTCTTTTCGAGCGATATCGTCAGGAGGATGGCTGAGGGCAAAGGCGGCCGGGAATGAGGGTGTGTGATCTCATGCACAAAGGGGTGATCTTCTGCTATGTGGACGACACTGCCCATGATGTGGCCCGGATTATGGAGAGCAACCAGGTGCGGTCGGTGGTGGTGGTCAATGAGAAGGGAGAGGTTTGGGGCTTGATCTCTCACATGGAGCTTATCCCCCTGTATGGAAAAGACCTCGATGCCATCAGGGCCGAGGAGATCATGAGGCCCTACCGGATCGAGATCCATCCCCAATGGACCATCGAAAAGGCCATCGAGATCATGAAGAAGCTGAAGTATTACCACCTGATCATTGTTGACCCGCACGTGGGAACAAAGTGGCCTGTGGGCATGCTGACCAGCTATGATGTCATGTGGTATATGTCGGGGCTCAAGGCGGGGAAGTTTGAGCAGATACTGAAAATGCATACCGAATAGCTGCTGCTGCTCCGACTGCTCTAACGGGAAAGAGAGCGATCTGTCCGGGCGCAAGCAGTCCGGGCCGGAGCCGTTCGGGCAGACGGTCCGGCCCCTGCACGGCGCTGCTTTTCTACTCTATGTTGAACGTCGCCACTTCCTTTATGCCGGGCAGGTATTCTCCCACCGGCACCAGCTTCTTGCCCTCGCTGACGCACCCGATAATGATCGTCCATACCTGATTCAGCTCTGCCTTCTCCTGCTCACTTTCCGGAATCATCCGCAGCAGTGTCCCCTCAAGTTCGAACCTCATGATATCCCTCCGATGTAGAAAATATGATTTGCTTAATTATATACCAAAACAGGGCGCTTGGGGAGGGGAGCCGGGCATTTTCCCTTTGCTCTCCTTTCAGGATGGTGGTATAATTCTCCCCATGATACGGAAGGCCCTCCTGCTCCTTCTGACAATCCTCCTGGCGGCAAGCGTGTCCCGGGCCGCGTCCTCCCGTATCGAGTCCCCCTCCGGAAAGATACGGATCACCGTCTTCCCTTTTAATGATACCTCCCGCAAGGACACCGATACGCGTCTGTCCTCCGTGGTGCAGGCGGAATTGGCCACAAGGGACTTCATTGAAACAATACCCCCGGAGGTCGTCAGGAGGGTGATTCTGGAGGTGGAGCCCTCCTTCGCCTGGACGGAGAGGAATCGGTCCGGCACTGTTACCGGCGTGCTCTGGAGAATAGAGCCGAAACTGGTGGAGAAGGTTTCCCAAAGAGTGCGTGCAGACTTTGCCGTGTATGGGGATATTTCCCGGTTCGACGGCAAATGGGTGATAAACGCCTACTCCGCGGAGGTGAAGGGCGGTGCCGTAAAGGCATTTACCCTGTCGGGAGAGGGGGAGGAGGAGATCCCGGGGAAGCTGGCGCAGCTGGCTACCGACATCGCCGTCTCTCTGCGGGAGGAGACCATTGTCACGGAGGCGGAAGGGGAGGTGAGGAAGTTTGCGGGAGGAATGTACTCCCTTTCCGTAATTATCGGGAAGATGGAAGCGTTGGTGCCATTTTACCGGGAATCCCTCCCCCTGAAGGCCCTTTTGCTCGATCTCTACCTGCGGGATGAGGCGCTTTACCGGAAAAAGATCGCCCCCCTCGCTTCCACCATCATCGAACAGTATGATCCGGCCCGTGAAGCCGATACCCGCTATCTTCTTTCCCTGAGCCTCGACCCGTTTGATGTGCTTGCCCGCGTGCATGAGGGGGCCGGTGAATGGGAGAAGGCTATGGCGGTGAGGGAGAAGGCTTTGCAGGTGTTCCCCTTCGCTGAGGAGAGGCACCGCAGGGGCATCGGATTGGATGCATACGCCCTTGCGCGCCTTTACGAAAAGATGGGAAGACGGGAAAGGGCGGAGGAGCATTACCGGAAGGCGCTCTCCTTCCTTTCCGAAAAGGAGCCGGAGCGGGAATCTGCCCGGGAGAGTCTCAGAAAGCTCGGACGGCAGGCACCGTAAGACCTGCCGCAACAGGCTCCGCTACCGTTCCGGAGTGGAGAGCGCTATATCGTCTTCGATTTCCTCCACATACCGGGAAGGCAGGGAGAGCATGGCATCCCCGAACCGCATCCGGTATGCCGCCGAGGAGAGATAGAGTCTTTCCTTTGCCCGGGTGACGGCGACATAGAAGAGCCGCCGCTCTTCCTCAAGGGCGGAGGGGCTTTCCATGGCGCGGGCGGAGGGGAATATCTCCTCCTCCAGGGCCACGACGAAGACCACCGGGAATTCCAGTCCCTTTGCCGCGTGGATGGTCATCACCTTGACGGTATCGGAGCTGCCGATCCTGTCCTGGTCATGGGAGAGGATACTGTCCTCCATAAATTCGGAGAACGGTCTGCCCTCCGCTTCCACTGCCTTGAGCACGTTGGCGAGCTCCGAGAGATTCCCCCGCCTGTCCTCGTAGTCCTCACGGTAATGCTCCATGAGATACGACGAATAATTGATGTCGGAAAGGAGCTCCATGAGGACAGTATAGGGTTTGTCCTCTACCGTATCCCCGTAACTCTCGATGATCTGTGCGAACTTCCCGGCGTGCGCTTTCGCTTTTGCGGTAAGGGAAGTGTCCCTCAATGCCTGTATCCAGTCGGTCTGGTAGTTGGCCCGTATTTTGAGCAGTGTCTGGGTGCCGATGGAGCGTGGTGGGACATTGATGATCCGCTCGAAGGCGGTCTTGTCCCGCCTGTTGGAGATGAGCCGGAGATAGGAGAGGATATCCTTGATCTCCGCCCTGTCGTAGAAGGCGGGACCGCCGACGATCTCGTACGGAATACCGTAATTGAGGAAGGTATGCTCGATCCCGCGGGATACGAAGGACATTCTCATGAGGAGGGCGATATCGGAATAGCGGTACCCTCTGTCGACGAGGTCCTTTATTTTCCGCGCAATAAAGGAACACTCCGCAACGCTGTCCTCCTTCCGCGCGTATCTGACCTCTCCCTCCTCGTCCCTGACGGAGGAGAGCTCCAGTATCCTGCCCTCCCACATCCGGTCCGCCCGTGCGATGACCTTGTTGGCGATATCAAGGATGGTCTTCGTGGAACGGTAGTTGATCTCGAGCCGCTTTTCCTCGGCGCTGAAGTCCTGCGTGAAGTTGAGAATGTTCAGCGGGTGCGCCCCCCTCCAGGTATAGATGCATTGCTGCGGGTCCCCCACCACGCAGATATTCCCCTCCTTCCCCGCCAGAAGGTTGACGAGGAGGTACTGTATCTTGTTGGTGTCCTGGTATTCGTCCACGAGAATATAATCGAAACGCTGCTGCCACATCTCCCTGACGGCGGGCTTTTTGATGAGCATGTCCACCACGAAATAGATGAGGTCGTCGTAATCCATGGCGTTGCTCCTCTCCAGGTCCGCCTGGTAGAGCTCCGCCACCGGGGCGTAGGAGGAGAAGGGAAAGGGGAGCCGGGCGATGTAATCAATGATATTCTCCCGGTACTCCTGTTTTGCCTTGGAAATGATCCCTTTCGCCGCTTCCGCATCCTTGATATGCCGGTTCTGTGAGCGCAGGATTTCCCTCAGCAGTTTTGTGCTGTCGTCCTCGTCATAAATGAGAAATCGCTTGTCGAAATTCCTTTCCAGGGAGTCGATGCTCTCCCGCAGGATCCGGACGCAGAAGGCATGAAAAGTGGAAATCCAGCGCGGACGCACCGCCAGAAGCTGCTCCACCCTCTCCTGCATCTCACGGGCGGCCTTTTTGGTGAAGGTAATGGCGAGAATCCTGCTCACCTTTATGCCCCGCTCTTTTACCAGCCAGGCGATCTTGTGGGTGATTACCTTGGTCTTCCCGGAGCCGGCGCCTGCAAGCACGAGGAGAGGGGAGCCGAAATGCTCCACTGCCTCTCTTTGTTGGGGATTTAAATCGTCGAGTATCAAGGGATGGTCCTCTCCCGTATTATACCAGTGCTCCACGGGTATTTGCAGCGTGCGCGCCTTGCGGAGGGTATTCAAAACCCAGGGATACCTGTGCGGATATAATCACAAAGGGGTATCCCCGAAGTCGGCCACTGCGGTCAGGAGTACCAGGCAACCGTTAAAGAGGTCTTTCAACGAGATGTATTCTTCGGTGGAATGTACCTTCTGCATGCCGTTGGACAGGTTTATGGCGGTAATTCCCCTCTGGTTGAAGATATTGGCATCAGAACCGCCCCCCGTTGCGGCGAGCACCGGCTCTATCCCGCATTTCCTGAAGACCCCCTGCAGGAAGTGCAGGAAAGGGGTGTCCTCTTTTATCCTGAAAGCCTGGTATTCTATATTCTCTTCGATACGGAGCCGGGCCCGGTGTTCAGCAGCGATGCGATGGGCGGTTTCGTAAATGCTTCGCTTGGTCTTTTCGAGGGTCTCCGCGGTATGGCTCCTCAGCTCTCCACTGAGCAGCACCTCTTTAGGCACCACATTGGTCGCCGTTCCCCCTCTGATGCTGCCGATATTCGCGGTGGTCTCCTCATCGAGTCTCCCGTCGGGCACCCCGGAGACGATGCGGGCGGCAATCCGGATGGCGTTGATCCCCTTCTCGGGCTCTATCCCCGCATGGGCGGATCTCCCGGTTATCTGCATCTCGTAGGTCAGATGGGAGGGAGCGGCAATGATCAGCCTTCCCACGCTCCCGCTGGAGTCCAGAACCAGGGCATGCCTGCTCCGGAAATGGCCGAGGTCGAGGTTCCGCGCGCCGAACAGCCCCTTCTCTTCCGCCGAGGTGAAGGCGATTTCGATATCGCCGTGGGGTATGTCCCTCTCGTGCAGGACAGTGACCGCCTCTACGATCTGGGCAAGGGCGCTCTTGTCGTCTGCCCCCAATACGGTATTCCCCGTTGTCCGTACGAGTTCGTCATCCACCACAAAGGAGATGCCTTCCGTCGGCTCGATGGTGTCCATATGGGCGTTCAGGAGGAGGGGCGGGGCCTCCTGCCTGGCCCCCTTTCTGAAGGCAAGGAGGTTGAAGGATCTGTCGTACTCCTGTATTTCCACCCGGCATCCGGCATGTTCCAGCTTCTTTGCGAGCATTTCTCCTATCTCCTGTTCGTTGAAGGAGGGGGAATTGATGGAGATGAGCTCCAAAAAGGTATCGCTGAGTCTTTTCCGGTTTATGTAATGAGCAAACATTTCTTACTCCTGCAGAAACGGATGAATGAATTTCCCGGGGCTTTCTCCATTATACCTTTTTTCGAGACCGGCACAGAAAGGGGAGACGTCCGCCCCAGGGCCTCAGGGAATGTATGACAGCGCCAGCTCGAGGACGCGGTCAAGGTGTGCATAGGGGGTGTAGAAATGGGGGGAGAGGCGGATTCCTCCTCCGCGCGGTGCGCATACCACCCCGTTCCGTGTCAAATGCCGGTACAAAGCATCCGTATCGGTGCTGCGGTGCGAGAAGGTGACTATTCCTGCGTAACGTCCGGGTTCCGGGGGAGAGAGCAGTTCCAGCTCCGGCAGGGAGAGGATCCTGTCAATAAGATACCTGCTCCGTGCGATTACTTCCCGCTCTACCTGCTCCATGCCCTTTTCGAGGAGAAGGGAAAGGCTCGCCTCGAGGGCATGGATGCCCAGCATGTTGGGGCTTCCGCATTCGAAGCGGCGTGCGGACTTCTCAATGCTCCACTCCCTCCGGTCGAAATCCCCTGCCCTTTCCACCATATGCCAGCCGTACTGGGTAAGGCGCAGGAGGTCGCGGGCGGCGGGGGAGGTATAAAAGAGGGCCAGTCCCTCCGGTCCCAGCATCCATTTATGACCGTCCGCCATGACGAAATCGGCGTGCATCTCCTGCACATCGCACCGCACCGCCCCGATGCTCTGGATGGCATCCACACAGAACAGGATTCCCTTCTCCTTACAGAAAGCGCCGATTCTCGGGAGATCCATCCTCAGTCCGGTGGCAAACTGTACCGAGCTGACGGAAATGAGACGGGTACGGGTGTCCACCTGCCCGAACAGCGCATCCTCGGGGCGTGCAGCGCCCCGGAGGTCCGCCTCCCGGAATTCCACTCCTTTCAGCGCAAGGGACTCCCAGACGATGCGGTTGGAGGGGAATTCCTGGTTGCTGCCCACGACGGTGTCCCCCTTTTTCCAGTCCAGGCCGTACGCCACGACGGAGAGGGCTTCAGACGTGTTCTTGAGAAGGGCGATATCGTCCGCCGAAGGAGCGTTGATCAGTTCTTTCGCCTTCCGGCGCAATCCGGCTTCTATTCCCAGCCAGCGCAGGTAGTCCACCGACCCCTGCAGCATGTTCTCTTCGGCAAAGCGCTGTACCGCCCGGGCGGTACGTTCGGGCCAGGGAGAAACGCCCGCGTGGTTCAGATAGAGAAGCCCCTCCTTCAGGCGGAATCCCCCGGTAAGCGGGTCCATCACTGCGTCGCCTTCTGGATTGCCTCGCCGCCTTTCTCGATATCTTTCCCCAGTCCCCGGAGGGTATTGCATCCCGCAACGAGAGAGAGGAAAAGAGTCAGAGAGACCGCCAGAACAATGCGTTTTTTCATGAATACCTCCTTTTCGCAATCGTGTAAAAAGATATTAATGATTTCAGGAAAGAAAAGCAACTTTCCCCGGGTTTCCTTGCAAGCACCCCGGATATGTGCTATGAAATTAATAAAAGGGGAGTGGCAGCCTTGGCGCCGGGGCTGTCGGGCAAGGGAGATACGATAAAAAGAGAAAGAGCAAGAAGGAGGTGTAGTATGAGAAAAGTATATGTACCTATGCTTGTGTTTCTGTTGAGTATCGGCCTTGTGTCACTGGGGTTTGCCGCTGAACAGGATGAAGGTACGGCAAGGGGAGGCAAGGAAAAAGGCGCCGGCATGTACAGTGCGAAGCTCACCGGCAGTGAAGAGGTGCCTCCGGCGAAGACGGACGCAAAGGGCGAGGCGACCTTCCACATGAGCAAGGACGGGAAAGGGCTTGAATATACTGTTACCGTATCCGGCATAGAGAATGTCACTGCCGCCCATATCCATACGGGGAAGAAGGGAGAGAACGGTCCCCCGGTTGCCCCCCTTTCTGTTGAAAAGAAAAAGGGGAAGGTGAGCGGTACCATCGCCAAGGGTACCCTTTCCGCAAAAGACCTGATGGGATCGTTGAAAGGGAAGAGTCTCAATGACCTTGCCAAGGAAATCGAGGCCGGAAATACCTACGTCAATGTTCATACCGAGAAATTTCCTGATGGAGAAATACGGGGGCAGCTCAAATAGGGTTCTTCTTCCCTGCGCTCTGTTCCTGCGTTCCGGGTCTCCTTTCCATGGAGGACAGGTGCCGGGTAAAAGGTGCTTTCGACCTGAGTGTATTGCCCCGTAGCCGCCGATCTCCCGGCCACCCTGTGCTGAAGTGCATCTTCAACAGGGGGAGAGCCGTTATGAGTACTATCGTAGTACCGGTACGGAACGGAGTTCCCTTTACGGACGTCGTTCCGCACGGGAAAGAGGGAGTATATGAAACCCTTTCAGAAAAGTTTTACCCAGACAGTGGGATATCAGTATCTTCTTTTTCTTCCCGAAGGGTATCTGGACAGCAGGGAAAACTGGCCCGCCATTCTCTTTCTCCACGGTGCAGGGGAAAGGGGAAACGATATAAACAAGGTAAAGACCCACGGGATTCCCAAAGTCGCAGTAAAGAGGGACCGTTTCCCCTTCATCGCCGTTTCTCCTCAATGTCCGATGGGAGAATTCTGGGTGAGCGACATGCTCATCGAGCTTCTCAACGAGGTGGAAGAGGCGCACCGGGTCGACAGGGACAGGGTGTACCTGACCGGCATCAGCATGGGAGGCTACGCCGCCTGGCAGTTGGCCATCGAAAACCCGGAGCGTTTTGCCGCGCTGGTCCCGATCTGCGGAGGGGGCAATCCTGACGAAGTCTGCAGGATCCGGCATCTCCCCACATGGGTATTCCACGGCGCAAAGGATCCCATCGTGCCCCTTTCCGAATCGGAGGAGATGGTGAATGCCCTCAAGCGGTGCGGCGGGAATGTGCGGTTCGCCGTGTATCCCCATGCCGGTCACGATTCATGGACGGAGACATACGACAATCCGGAGCTGTACGAATGGCTCCTGCAGCACCGGATACAGCCGGTCTCGCCGGAGGGGAGAGGGCCGTAAAGCGGAAGACATCCCGTCCCTCTCCCGCTTATTTTTTGTTCGGAATGATCCTGGCTTTATGGCATTTCTGGCATTCGTACTTGGGCGGATGGGAGGCTTTCAGCGGTGCCCTTTTCCCCTGCCAGTGGCATTCCATGCATGCAGTGCTGTCGGAGAGGGCCACCGCACCATGTGCGGCATCGTTCGGAACGCGCGGGTGGCGTTTGCCGGACAGGAAAAAGAGCAGTCCCAGGACAGCCAGAACAAAGATGATGAAGGCGGCGGTGCTTTTCATGAATTCATTGTAGCATACTCCCGGTGCCTGGACGAGAGAAATGTTCTGAACCGGTCCTGCAGCCTGATCGCCCTTTGAAGTGGGGCTATTTCCGGAACAGATCCCTCTTTGCGAAGAGCCAGAAGAGACTTCTGATGCTCTTCAGGGCGACCTTGAAATCGCTGGGTGTTCGCAGTTCGAGGACTTTCCTGATGATGAAGGAGGGTCTTCCATAAAAACTCCTGAAGGCAATCTGCCGGAGCTTTCGTATTTCGTCCCGTGTCATGGTGTAGGGGACGAAGGCCGCTCCCTGGTAGGTGAAGTCGGAGAGCTCGCCGGACATGGTCCCGTATTTTTCCATGTTGTCGTGCAGGTAGGTGCCCGGGAAGGGCGTGATGGCGTGGAAGTTCGCCATGTCGGGGTTCAGGTCGACGGCAAACCGGATGGTCTGGAGCCCTTCCTCGAAGGTCTCTCCCGGGATGCCGAACAGGAAAGGCGTGCTCACTTTGAGCCCCGCTTCCTTCGCAGCCTGAACCGCCGCTCGTATCTGCTCCAGGGTCGTTCCCTTGCGCAGGGTGTTGAGGTTTTTCTGAACACCGCTTTCCGCGCCGAAGAGGATGGCCCAGCATCCGGCTTCCTTAAAGGCCCGGAGCAATGGTTTGTCCACCTGGTTCACGCAGGCGGAGGCGAACCAGGTGAAGTCGAGCCGGCGGGCCTTTATTTCCTTTGCCAGGTGCATTGCCCTGTCATAGTCAGCGGCCAGCGTGTCGTCGATGAACTTTATCTCCCTGTATCCCTGCCGGAGGCAGTATTCGATCTCCTGCAGGACATTCTCCACGCTGCGATACCGGATGCCGCTGGCGCGCGATTTATCCATCTGGAAACAGTAAATGCACTGCCGGTTGCATCCCCGCGAGGTGATCAGCACCGCCACCGGCTTTCTCCGATAGGTGGCGGGGGGCGGAATATATCTTCCCGCATCCCCCAGGAGCTCCCGGGCGGGAAAGGGGAGGGAATCGAGATCGGTGATCAGGGGTCTCGGCGGGTTCCCGACGATCCGGCCTCCCTCACGGCAGACAAGACCGGCGATCCCTTCAAGGGACTCCCCCCTCTCAAGCCTTTCCA
The DNA here is from genome assembly GCA_002634385.1 of Nitrospira sp. Lineage (GTDB taxonomy): Bacteria > Nitrospirota > Thermodesulfovibrionia > Thermodesulfovibrionales > Dissulfurispiraceae > Nitrobium > Nitrobium versatile. The sequence goes on along the minus strand of NSJL01000001.1, from coordinate 283,598 downwards.
TCATTTCCAGGGTGGTGTGCTCCCCTTCTCCGGTGATGACCGCATCGATGCAGTCGCCGGCATCCTCGAGGCAGCGCTCCTGTGCGGCAATGGGATAGGGACCGCCCACGCAGATAAAGACTTTGTCCCCGAAGTGCCGCTTTAAATCAGCGGCGGCCTCTTTTGCCCTGTTCCAGCCGAAAGTGGTGGAGTAGAGACCGATGACATCGGGCATGAATTCCCGGGTTGCGGAGAGGATGCTTTCGCGGGTCATGAAAGCGCCGTTGAGGAAGACCACCTCGTGTCCCGCCCTCCGGAGGACGGCAGCGACATAGAGGGTCCCCAATGGCTGCCAGTAGTTGATCTGCGAGCTGGAGGTCTTCGAGGAAAAGATATCCTCCGGGGTCCATGCCGGTATGATCAGCGCGCATCTCATTTCGACCCCGCCCTGTGGGAAATCACCCTTGCCGCTCTCATCCGGCCGCCGCCCCTCTGCTCCGCTTCAGCCCCCCTCCGTCGGCCCCTGCATCCCGGATATGTCTCTCCGCCACGGCCTCTGCCGCACGCAGCCCGGACTCGATGGCATGGTCCATATTGTAGTAACGGAACATTCCTACCCTCCCTGCGATATGCAGGTTCCCGAACCGCTCGAGATAGGCATACACCTTTCTGCAGAGCTCCGCGTACCCCACCTCAAAGAGGGGGTAGGCTTTGGGAGCGCGTACTACGCAGCTGTCGATGACTTCTCCCCTTCCGATGAAGCCCAGCTTTTCCAGGTTCTCGACAGTAATGCGTACGAGGGTGTCGTCCCCCTCGTTCCATAGGGCATCGCCCTCGGTGCTGAAGTACTCAATGACCAGGAGGGTCTTGCCTTCGGGGGCCATTTCCCCGCTCCAGTTGGTGGGTTCGTGGATCCGGCCGAAGGGAATCTTCTGCTCCGGGATGTAGATCCAGGTGAGGTCGGTGACTCTCCTGCGACCCACCATGACCGCCACGACCACGAGGTCCCGGAAGCGGAGGCGCTCTGCCGCTGCACGGATATCTTCCGGCGGAGGGGGATCGAGACTGCGCACCAGTGCGGGGAGGGGCATGCTCGAGATGAAATGGCCGGTTTCCACCCTCCGGCCCTGTCCCTTTCCTCCCACTTCAACACTGCGGACCCTGAACCCGGAATGGTGAATACGTTCGACACCGGTATCCGTGAAGACGGGGTTGCTCTTTTCGATCTCCTCCCTGAGCCTGTCGGAGATCCGCCCGATCCCCAAAGCGGGATAATCGAACCTGTCCACAAGACTGGGAATATCTCTGCCGCTGAACCGGAAAAAGGCGTTCCTGATGGCTTTGGTGAGAGAGAGGCCCCGTATGCGCTGTGCCACCCAGTCCACGCTTATTCTGCTGCAGTCCACACCCCACACCTTTTCACTGTATTCTTTGAAATAGATGGTGAACATGGTACGTCCGAAGTGGCTGATGACCCAGTCTTCCAGGGAGACCTGTCCGGGCTCCCGCACCAAGCCCCTCACGCGTTCCGCACAATAGTCCGCCAGGATTCTTGCCGTGGTGGGGATGCCGAGGCCGAAGAGTGCGTTGAAGGGCCTGAGGGGATAATCAAAGTATTTGCCTCTCAGGTAAATCCTGCTCTTCCGCGGGACGGAGACCAGCTCCCCTTTCATCAGTTCCCGTATCAGTGCGTTGATCCTCTCGTTTTTCGTAAAAAAACGGTGTCCGCCCAGATCGAAACGGAAGCCGTTATGCAAGACCGTCCGGGAGAGTCCCCCTACTGCGGAATCCCTCTCGAAGACTGCGGCTTGTATCCCCGCTTTTGTAAGGAAGTACCCTGCCGCCAGCCCCGTAAGACCGCCGCCTGCCACTACAACACTGTATTTTTCTTTAATGAAGGGAGTTGCCATATGTCTTAAAAGGAATCCTTCGGAGAGAACCGTCCTACCTGCCGCACCTGCAGGAAACGCCGGCAATCAGCACACGGTAGCACCCCTCTCTCTCCTCTGTTACGGTGCGGTAGCCCGACATCTCCGCAAAGGATTTCGTTTTTTTCGCTTCCTGCCGGGAGGGGAGGAGGATCTCAAGCGAGATTTCCTCGTTACAGCTCTGCGCAAAGAGCTCCCTGAGCCTCAAAAAGAGTTCACGGGATTCCGTCTCTCTCGCATCAATGACCATACTCTCTCTAGTGTAAAGGGAGCGCCACTATTTTTTCCATCGCCGGACCGGAGCCCCTCAGCAATAAAAAGCCCGGGAGACATATCCCCCGGGCTCCGATGTCCTTTTCTGCGCCCCTTCAGTCCTGCATGGGTTTGATAAAGCGGAAGTACACCATTGTCCAGTTTCCGAGGATGATGGAGATGATGGCGGAGATGCTCCCGATGGAAAGGGTGGCAGCCCCGGTAAGCCCCTGGCCGATATTGCATCCCCCTGCCACGGTGGCGGCGAAGCCCATGAGGACACTGCCGCCAAGGACCGTCAGCATTTCTCCTGCGGAGGGAAGCGTCCATTTGAACTCCTTCAGGACCTTCGCACTGATATAGGCTCCCAGAGGAACTCCGGCGATGAAGAACGCTCCCCAGGTTGTCTTGAAGCCGAACATATCGAACATCGGGAAGAACCGGGATTTTCCGTCGCCGGTCAGAATAGTGAAGAAAAGCTCCCCGGTGGGGGTGGTGAAGTTCATTCCCCGGGCAAAACCGCCGCCCCAGTACTGGGACGCCCAGAAGGTCAGGACCCCTGCAAGCCCCAGGAGAAGGCCGGTGACCGACCAGTAGAATCCCTTCTGTTTCCCCAGGGAGAAGGGTTTGTCCTTGAGCGTAGCGATGAGCAGGAGAACGGCGATAACAGCGATAACGGCCCACTTCGCCGTGAGGGTATCTCCGAAAACCTCCCAGAGCATTGCGTTGGGTTTTCCCGCTATCTCGAACTTGATGCTCCTGAGTGCATTATACAGGGGGTTCAATATGCCGTAATTGGTTGCGCCGATGCCGAGGAAAAAGCCCATAACGCCGATGGCAGCGGCAAGCTGCCCTTCTCCGCCCTTATACCAGATCCCGCTTCCGCAGCCGCTGGCGAGCACCATGCCGATGCCGAAAAGATAACCTCCGATGATATTGGCCAGGGGGAAGAATGTCTGGCTCTTCAGCTCCATAAAACCGAGATCATTAAGGAAATTGGAACCGACAATGATGACCGCCAAAGCGATCAGATAGGCCCGGAACAGGGTAAAGTCCTGGATGAATATCGTATCCCTGAAGGCGGAATTCATGCAGAACCTGCCTCTCTGAAGAATAAACCCCACCAGTCCGCCGCAAAAGAGTGCGGACAGGACAAAGCCAAAGGTTGCGCTTTGTACTACCGTTTCTTCCATCCTCTCTCCTCCCGAAAATTTTTTTAGGGTGTGTCTGCAAACTGCTTTCTACTGCGACCAGCTGCAGAGCCCCCGTGCTGCGTTGTCCCGGACACAACGTCCCCTAGTATAGAGGCACCCGTTTTGTTTTGTCAACGAAGGGACTGACGGGTAAGTTCACTGTTTTTTAACCGTTTTCTCCTTCCGCAGGCACTCCCTGATTTCCGGAGCCTGTCCGGGATATCGTTTCATAATACTTGCATAAAGCGGCACGGGAGGGATAATTAATTATTTTAATAATAGTATTTTCTACACTATTGGTTGCCGGTACCCTGCCGGTAATAGACAGTGACCACCGTCTGATGCAGAAAGATGTCGTCGGAAACGGTGAAGGAGCGGACAGCGGAAAGCCCCTTTACCCTCTCCCTGATAAAGGCGGGGAGCTCTTTTACGGGGTGCTCGGAAATGACCGCAACCGGAACCGGGTGGTCCGCGCCTTTTGGTGTGTGTCCCCGTGGGCGAGGCCTGGAATAGTAGGGCGGGTTCCTGTATTCCCAGGTGAAGCGGAGGGGAGAAACGGTCCTGATTTCGGGAGGGGGCTGTGGGCCGGGCAGGGGCTCAAAACGGATCTCTTTCCGGGTATACAGGTCGAGGAGGGGGACGGATACGGCGGGATTGAGCACGGGATCCCCGTAGGGCAGAACAAAGACCTCGCACTCCTTCCCTTGGATGGTATCGAGGAATTCCCCCGCGTTCTTCAGGTTGACGGAGCTTATCGATTGCATGAAGGGACGATAGGCAAAGAGTGCTATCACGAGGGAGCAGATCATGATGCAGAGAGCGGTAAACTTCCGCAGGCCCTTGTCCCGTATCTCCCGGAGCCCGTAGGAAGCCATGAGCGCGAACATCGGGAATGCGGGGAGGGAATAGCGGATCCTCTTGATCTGTAACAGGAAGAGAAGCGCTATGAGCCAGACAACAATCAGGTACGTAAGGTCTTTTTTCCTCAATGCCGCAAAGACGGACCCTGCGGCCGCAAGAGTGACAAACGGGTGTATCTGGAAAAAGAAGGTGGACAGGTAGCTCTCCCCCCATCTCTTCAGCCCCGGCTTTTGATAGAGGGACAGCAGCCGTAGTTGATCCGCAACGACCCCGGACTTCAACAGTACCGAGCCTCCGGCAAGGAGTGCGAAAAGGAGGAAGACGGAGAGCAGGCGGTGGAGCCGTTCCTTCCCCTCTCCTGTCGCACGCCCCTGTTGCACGAGGACCGCACCTGCAATCCCGAGAACGGAAAGCATCATCCACAGGGAATATTTGGAAAGGAAGGCGAAAAGCGCGGCGAAGGCGGCAAGGGGGACCCATTTCCCGCCGCACCGTATCCCTTTGAGGAGAGTAAAGACCGAGAGCAGAAGGAAGAAGGTGGAGGGGACATCCACCATCATGAGGGGGACCTGGGTAAAGAGGTACGGGATGCCGAGAAAGGAGGTTCCCGCATAGACGCCGACCTCTTCATCCCAGAGCTCTTTTCCTGTCCGGTAGATCAGCACCACTGTCAGCGAGAAGAGGGTGGTGGTGAAGATCTGCAGTACGCCTCTCTCCTCTCCGAAGAGGGAGAAGATCAGTCCGTACAAGAAGGGGATGAGGGGCATATCGGTCCAGGCGGGGAGGGCCTTCCCCCACTCGCTGAGAAAGGAGCCCACTCCATAAACGCTCAAATATTTCGCCTGGGTGAAGTACCGTGAAGCGTCCACAATGGCTTCCGGCTCTCCCCGGAAGAGGGAGGCGCTGCCGAACGCCGCCATGAAAAGGAAAAGGGAGGGGGCGCGTTCGGGGAGCGGGCTCCTCGAAAGGAGGTAGGCCAGGGAGATCCCGCCAAGGAGCAGAAAGACCATCCGGACGACATTGGCACCGTCAAACACCCACTCCCAACTGGTAAGCCGGTTGTCATCGAAGGTGCGGAACGAAAAAGGCAGAAGGAAGCAGAGGAGGACCAGGAGGGAGACGAGCAAGAAGGAGGTATTTGTGCCGGTAGTTTTCAGGACTGCGCCTTCATCTCTATGATTTGACGTGCAGGGAACAGGCCTTTCCGCTACCAGGAAATGACCCTGTCACAGGAAAAGATGGCATCGACGATGCTCCCGTACAATTTTTCCTTCGGGCCGTCCGGTTGTGAGAGATCGATCACCTGCAGTTCATGGCTCTCCGATTGCGTCTGCAGGACGGCATCCGACAGGGGAGTGGGGCCATCGTTAAGGATATGGAGGATTTTCATGTGGGCTCTCCTAAAGGACGATCACTCTGTCCGACTTGTTTACCATGACCGCGTTGTCATACTGACTGCCGCAGACGATCTCTCCGGGTATTCCCTCAAGGGAGACCTGAAGCCTCTTTGCATCGAAGTCGCAGAAGCTCATGGAGATACATCCTTCCGCGCACAGGTTTCTGATATCCGGGTTCCCGAGGAGGCGTGTCCCGCTGTCCATGAAGAAGATGACGACTTCATGACCCTTTGAAAGGGCTGCCCTGGTGATGCCGGCCAGATCATCCGGGTGCCTGTCCGTGTTCACAAAAATACCGAGCTTCATTTCTTCCTGCCCTTTCCGGCCCCTCCGTCAGGCGCGTCGCCGTGGGGAGTGCCACAAGTTTATTCCCTTGAATCCCGCGTTTTACATAGTGTAATTTTCCCCAAACCTGCGGGAAATGTCAATGAGCAGGGGAGGGGCTGCCGGGAGCCGTCGATGCTTCCCGAAAGGGAATGGACCTCCCCAAAAGGGAAATACTTATTGTGAAAAGAGTCAGAAGTAAGGTAAAATTAGCTTTATACCTCTGGCATATAAGCTGCTTCACTTCTTGAAAATTTACGAAAGAAAGGAGGTGAGAGGGAATGAAGATGAAGGCACTTATCGCGTTAGTGGTGGCTATGGTTTTTACTCTTGGCGTTGCGGGGCTCAGCTTTGCGACAGACATGAAGGGCACCGTCACCAAGATTGACGGCAAAAAGGTGACGATCAAGGACGCAGCAGGGAAGGACTCGACCGTTGAGGTAAAGAACGCAAAAGACGTAAAGGTCGGCGACATGGTGACTGTCAAGGACGGGACTGCGACGAAGGAAGCGGCACCTGCGAAGAAGAAGGCGACAAGCGGCGGCTATTAAAATAGTGCTTTTTGCATAGAGGGGTGAAAGGCAATGGCTTTCACCCCTTTTTTTGCGGGCAGGGGAAAAAGAGGCGAGGTGGTGTTTTCCGCTTTCTCGGGGGTCAGGGATGCCTCTTCCGGAGAGGCGGCACGGCGGGGCCCATCCCCGTATGCCCGGAAGGCAGGAGACGGATGGGAAACTGGAAGGACAATATCTACTTTATCCTGGTGGAGCCGAGGGAGCCCGGCAATATCGGGGCGACGGCCCGAGCGATGAAAAATATGGGATTCAGGAATCTCTGCCTTGTCAATCCTCCTCCCGAGTATAACGATGAGGCGTGGTGGATGGCCCGCAATGCCCAAGAAGTGCTCAACGGAGCGGAAAGGTACGATACCCTTGCCGAAGCCCTCAGAGACAAGGCAATTGTGGTGGGGATCGCCCGGAGGCAGGGCAAAAGGCGGGGGATGAGCCTTCCCCTTGAAACGGGAGTGAGGAAGCTCCTCGGGATGCCTGTTGCCACTAATAAAGTCGCCCTCCTCTTCGGGAGGGAGGATAAGGGGCTCTATAATGAAGAGGTGAACGAATGCGGGTTCCTGCTGCATATCCCCTCGTCAAAAGAGCAGCCCTCTCTCAACCTGTCCCATGCCGTAATGGTGGTGGCCTACGAGCTGTCCAGGACGGAGTACCGGAAGGAGGAGACGGCGGAGGTGAGGACCCCCGGCGCTTCGGTGGTGGATGCGGAGGGCAGGGCGACCCTTGTCACTCATGGTGAATTGTCCTTTCTATTTCAAAGGATGGCGGACATCCTCGTCCTGCTCGATTACCTCCCGAGGGGGGACTTGGACCTCCAGCGGCGTATTATGGATAACCTGAAGTATTTTATCGGCAGGGCGGGTCTCACCCACTGGGAGCTGAAGATGCTCCACGGCATCTGCTCCCAGATCGAGAAGAAACTGGGAGGATAGGCGGGGAGAGTGTTCAAGGAAAATAAAGTTGTAAAGTTACTAGGAGAAACGACTTATTAACCCGGCAATTTAACAGTCAGCATTACGTCGCATACTTTATACCGGGATGTTCAAAGTATTTCTGCACCCTTCGGGAAAGTTTCTGAAGCTTCCGCATAGGGGACGGCACTTTTCTCCTTAACTCACGCTTGCTCCGGGCAGGGGTCCCTGACAGAAGCGCCGCTTCATAGGGAGTGTCCACTCAGGCCCCTATGGCCTTATCTCAACGAGCGTACCATTCGGCACTACCTTCTCGATTTCCTCGATTTCCTGGTCTGTAACGGCAATACACCCCTTCGTCCAGTCAACGTTTGTGTGAAGATCACCAACCCAGGAGAGACCATTCTTAATGCCGTGGATCATGATGTCTCCGCCCGGAGAAACACCAAGTTCTTTTGCCCGCTTTTTGTCTTTCTCGTTCGGATAGGAAATATGAAGAGACAGGTGATACCCGCTGTTCCTGTTCCTTGAATCGATTATGTAGGTCCCCTCCGGAGTTTTATTATCGCCCTGCCTTTCTTTTGGACCATTCGGGTTCCCACCCAGGGCTATTTTGTAGGTCTTCAACACCTTGCCCTTTGCGATCAAGGTCAATCGTCTCGCTTTCTTTTCAATCAGAATCTTGTCTGCCGGTCCCCTCTGGAGTGCAAAAACCTCTTTTTGCAGTGAAACAATCTCATTTTCTTTGCTCTTGACATCCTGCTCGAGTGCCTCAATCTTCTTCTGCAGTGTAACGGTCTCATTCCTCTTGTTAGTAATCTCTTCCCGGAGAGTCTCGATCTGTCTTTGCTGCGCAGTAATCGTCATATCCTTGAAAGTGATAGTACTGATAGTAAATAGCATCACCTCGCTATCCTTCCTGTACCCACTCCCCGGGTACTCCTTTATGACTTTCCGGAAACATTCCAGAGACTTCTGATAATCTTTTTGCTCATTTCCGGAATACGCATAAATAATACCCATCTCGAAAAGGGCCCTATCCGCCTCCGTGGGATGTTTTTTAGTAATCTCCTCATATTTGCTCAGAGAGGCATTGTAGTTTCCCCGGGCGAAAAGATCATTCGCTTCCATGAAGGTTGACTTGACCTGGTGACTGCAGCCGCATAATAGAACTGGTGTCATTATGATACAGGCAAAGAAGAAGGAAGGATGTATCCTGTTTTGCTTTTTCCTCATATACGCCTTCGTGATAACACTCCCGTTACATAGTGAATCTGATAAAAAGAGACGAATGTGCTGAAAAAGGTCCAACCTCGAACGTGGAAGCATAAGGGAGCAGGGGCGTGATGAATCACGCCCGGCTTCCCGCACAGTGCTTTACTTTCTCATTGATTGCTGGAAAACATCATCAGCCTTCCGGGCCTTTTGATTGGCGAGCTGCGTCGCTTCCTCTGCGGCCTTCGCTTTTTCCTCTGCAATCTTTTCCCTTTCCTCCGCCTTCCTGACGGCATCTTCGGCCCGTTTTGCTGCATCCTCTGCCTTTAACGTGGCCGCATCAGCAGCCGCCTTGGCAGCCTGCGCATCCTGCGCCGCCTGATCAGCTTTCGAACGCGTCATCATTTCGTCCGACTGAACTTTCGCGAGGTCGCCTTTTGTTGCACACCCCACAACCGAAAGAGCAAAAACAAACATTATTGTGATTATAAAAAGACTCTTCTTCATCTTCTCCTCACCTCCTTCCTCTTGATGGTTTTTTAACAGGTTCAATTAATGTACCGTTTATTCCCAAATCAATTTTCAACCGTTTGATTGCATTCCTGGCATCTCTGACATCAGGGTAAGGGCCTGCGATGATCCTGTAGCCGGTGTTCTTTGATACCACCCTTGCCGGGATTTGCGGACCCTGGTGGTTGATTATGGCGGCGAGCCTCACCGCGTCAATTTCGTCGGGGAAGTCAGCAACCAAAACAGACCAGGCATCTGCTTTCAGTTCCGGTATTTCCGGCCTGCCATTCAATTCGCCCGGGTGCTTTACCTCTACGGTTTCGATTTCTTTTTCACTTCCGTTCATGATTTCAAATACGGGAACAGGAATACCCCGGGCGTCTGCCAATACTTTCTTGACTTTGCTCCAGTCGAGGGTGCGCCCCGTCTCCTTTTCAATATTTCTCAATTTTCTGTATATCTTATCGAACTCAACAGTATTCAGGTTTTCCGGAGTCGCATGAACTTCCATGTAAATTACTCCATTGCGTTGCCCTATTAGGTACGGCTGGTTGACGATGTGTACCGGTGTTTTGACCGGAGTGTTCTCATAGAGCCTTTTCACGTCCTCGGGGTAGAGTCGTATGCAGCCGTTGGTTGCCCTGAGACCGATGCTGGCCGGTTTATTCGTGCCGTGGATCAAATAAGCCGGCTTACTTAAATAGAGCGCATATTCTCCCAGGGGATTTTCAGGTCCCGGCAAGACTGCAGCCGGGAGAGGATCTCCTTTCTCCTGATGATCCTTTGCAATTGAGGCAGGCACATGCCAGGTCGGCCGGGTTACTTTCCGCTCTACATACATCTGCCCTGTGGGCGAGGGGCGCTCTTCTGTGCCGATACCGACCGGGTAGGTCAAAACCGCCAGTGAATCAGCATTTCTTTTGAATTGAAAAAGCCTCATTGCAGCCAGGTTGATCACGATGCCTTTCCTGGGGGCGTCCGGCAGGATAAAACTCAGAGGCAACAGGATACGTTCTCCGGCATTGGGCACCCATATATCCACGCCCGGATTCGCTGCACGGACGGCATTGATTCCCAGGCTGAAGTGCCTCGCACTATCCGGCAGCGTATCGCCCTTCTCAAGACGTATGATTGCCAGCCGGCCAATGACATCATCTCCCTTTGCAACTGAAAACTCATTTCGTTCGATATTTTCTTCCATATGAGATTGAATGGGCTGGTATTCCACAGGAACCCTTTTCGTAATTGCACATCCATTGAGATAGAAGATAACAATAAACGGCACTATAAGACGAAACCTGCCGGACAGGAGCGACAGGTCAATGCGTCGCACATGGGTCACGTAAGGTTCTTTCTTATCACGAATATCGATTAGTCCTGCTGCCATCAAAATATAAGCACTCTTTTCAGTGCTCTCCTCTGTTCAAATTGAATTTTTTGTAAGAGTGCAGGGTCGGGCTTTATACTATTTATACTGAATGAAAGCAAAGTTCATGCCGCTTTGTAAGCGCTATTTTTAGGGACGTTAGCCGGAGAAGTGAAGGGAAAACAATACAAATCGCTAAAAATCGATGCAGGAAAAACCATTCGCTTGAATACCTTGCCGCAGAGGTGCTCCCGCATCGCATAACCGGATGAGATGCTAATTTAATGTTCTAAGCTATAACGGGTTTATACCTGATAGTCTCGATGATAAACTCAGGTTTCTCAATTTTTTTATTATTTTGCTGAGGAGTAAGTCAGCCCGTAAGCTTTCCCATTAGAGAGAGATTTGTAAAGTAGAGGCACCAGCGGGTATAAATCCACTGTCAAACTTTATTGCCATTTTTTCTGAGTGCATGGCAGTGAATCGTGCAAAAAACGGTGGTTAGGTTTGACAGTGAGGCCCGGGATTAATCGTTATATATCGATAAGTGCTGCTGTCAAACTTTTTTGTCCAAAACAGGTTCAGACGTACCCTTCCTGCCCTTCTCGCGTTGTCCTCCTTTCCTGACATAGTGCCGGATCATAGCATGGCTTCCCTCTCTGCCGCTCCCTTTCCTCATCTCGCACTCTCAGTCCTTTCTGGTGAAAGAGGGGGGGATTGCTTCAGGGAATGGCCCTTCGCAATGACAGGACACGAAGAGAGCTCTTTTCCTTCTGTTATTGCGAGCCCCTGATCCCCGGGGCAGCAGGGATTCTTTCTAAAATGACCCTGCGCGTCATTAGGAGCGGAGCGAAGCAATCTCAATGAGAGGGGGGGGCTGAAAGAGGCATACACCGGAGGGATCCTGGGGGGGAATGCCTTGGAAGCGGCTTCGCCGGTCCGGTCGTTATTTCCTCAGAGCAGGGGGACGGTGGAGTCGCAGCCTCTCCCTCTGAGGCCCTTCTTTGTGCTATTGCGTTTGTTTGCCTCTCAAAAATTCTTGACAGAAAGTTTCCTTTTAATTAAACTTGTATAATAAATAAATATGTTTAATAAAAAGATGAACCGGCGTGAAATATCAAAGCAAGAGACCAGGCATCTTATTTTAAAAGCCGCCCGGAAGCTCTTTACGCAGAGGAGCATGGAGGAATGTACCATCAGGGACATTGCCCGGAAGGCGGGGGTGTCTCCCGCTTCAGTGGTGGTACACTTCAAAAGCAAGACAGCGCTGCTCGAGGAGGTCCTCAGCGGAGATATCGGGAAGGCGGTGTCGGAGCTCTCCGTCTCGGTGCCGAAGAGTACAGGGCTCCTCGACCGGCTCATGTATTTATCGAAAGGCTTTTTCTCCCTCTACAACGAGAACAGAGCCCTCTATCGGGGATTTATCCGCTACACCGTCTTCGAGCCCGCGAGCGAAACCCCCCTCATGTCTCGGATCACCGAACAGTACCTCCGGTTTTTAAGCGGGATCATAGAGGAGGAGAAGACCCGGGGTGTCGTCAGACCGGAAGTGGACTCCACGGTAGCCGCCGCTTCGGTCTTTTCCTTGTACATGGGGGCGCTCATCACGTTTTTCCGCGAGCCGGAAATGACGGTGGAAATGGTTACGGATCTTCTCGCCTCCATGACTGACTGCTATCTCAGGGGCATCATAAGGAGTGGACAATCAGAATATTGCTCGTAACGCTTTTATTATTCCGATAAGGAGGGTTTCCATGGAAAATACTCAAGCGAGTAAGCAGTTGTTGAATCAGATGATAGGAGGATATTGGATAACGCAGGCCATCTATGTCGCAGCACACCTGGGGATTGCGGACCTGCTTGCCCATGGTCCCTGTACGGCCGAAGAGTTGGCGGAACAGACGCATACGGAGAGCGGTGCGCTGTACCGCGTATTGCGCGCCCTTGCCAGTGTCGGTATTTTTGCTCAGGATGCGCAGCACCGGTTCTCCCAGACGCCGCTGTCCGAGCCGCTGCGAAGTGATGCTGTTCAGTCCCAACGGGCGTTTGCCATCATGATGGGAGCTGAATTCTATGAAACCTGGGGTAAGCTGCTCCATTCAGTGCAGACCGGGGAGTTTGGATTCCATGCGAGATTCGGCATGCCCTTTTTTGAATACATGATAAAGAACCCCGAACGTCACCGGATTTATGACGCGGCCATGACAGGCGTCCATGGCGCTGAGACCGAACCCATGCTCGACGCCTGCGACTTCTCTTCCTTCCGGCGGGTGGTCGATATCGGTGGGGGCAATGGTTCGGTGCTGACAGCCATTCTGAACCGGCATCCCCTGCTCGAGGGGATACTGTTCGACCTGCCGGCTGTTGCGGAACGTGCCGTGCCGTTCATTGCGGACTCCGGTTTGTCCGGCCGCTGCCAGGTCACAGGAGGGGATTTCTTTTCCTCGGTACCGGCCGGCGCCGATGCATACCTGATGCGTCACATTATTCATGATTGGGAAGACGACGAGGCGGTCACCATACTGCGCAATTGCCGGGAGGCAATGAGTTCCGGCGGCAGGATACTGGTGGTTGAGACGGTGATTCCGCCCGGGAACGAACCGAGTTTCGGAAAGTGGCTTGATCTGATGATGCTGCTCGTCGGGGGACGGGAGCGGACGGAAGAGGAGTATCGTGCGATATTTTCCACCGCAGGACTCAAACTGAATCGTATTATTCCGACCTTTTCGCCGGTCAGTGTCATCGAGGGTACCTGTTCCCATAGCGCTTGAGCGCACGGTCCCCTGGAGAAGACAGTCCCTCTCACCGGAGCGAATGTTTCCGGGCCTTTTTTGAAGCTGACACCCCATACTGGATAAGTGCGATAAGGAATAGTGAGGGGATTGCCAGTTCCGTCATTTCCTCGAAGACGGTCTTGGCAAGGTGAGCCTCCTTCGATGCCCTGATGCCGAAAAATTCGAGAAAGCGCAGGCTCGCATCGAGAATGAGCGCTACGGGTAGGAGTATCACTCCCGAAGCTGCTGAAAAAGCCCACTCTTTCCGCTCCCTCATTCCTTGTACCAGGGATCGTGTATTCCGCGCTATGAGCAGCATGAGTGCGGAAAGCATGCTAAGGGCGATACATCCCCCTATTACTTTTATGAGGATCGGGACCTGAGCAGAGAAATAGAACTTTGTCCTCGTAATGCTTATCCCGGTAAAGCTCCTCTGGAAATCGAGCTCGCGCAGTGCGAGGAGAAGAAGAACCGTACCTCCGTTCAGGCCTCCTTTCCATATCCCGCGTTTTGCATAGGACCAGGATATCAGCGCGCCGGCAGCATACCCGGTACATTGTGCGATTTCTATCAGTCCGTTTTCTTTGATCAGGATAGCAGCCAGGGTCCCGGGCAAAAACAGAAGGCATATGCTTCCCGAGACGACGGCCGTCAGTGTGGCCCAGAGATGTTTAGACCGTATGTATTCTTTCAGTGCATTCATTGTTGTGCCTGTCGGACTAGGTCGTGCGCATCCGTTTTCTCCTGTGACCCCTTTCCAATGCTGTGGCGGTGCGACGCGAAAGGGGCTTCCCTTCCGGTGCGCGGTAGTATCGGGAAAGTGGGATTCCGTATCCCTGTCGCGTGGACAGGGTACTCCCCATAAAAAGTATAGAGCAGAATTGAATGTTGCTCAAAGAAAAACAAGGACCCCGGGGCCTTCTCTCGTGCTGCCGAAAGGCTCCGGGCTGCTGCTCCCTCTCTATGTTGTCATGCACACACTTCGCACCTGGCCGTAATCCGTCTGCCCTTTCAGTACTTTGCGAATACCGTCCTGGTGCAGCGTGCGCATACCATCCTTGACCGCCTGCCTTCTGATCTCTTCGGCGGTTCCTTTCCTCTGGATGACCATTTTGACCTCTTTTGTGCCCGACAGGATCTCATGGATCCCGGTGCGCCCCTTGTACCCCGTATTGTTGCACTTCTCGCAGCCTTTCGCCTTTGCCAGACGAAGTGAGCCCATATCGATGCCTTCAAAGTCGTCATAGAACAGCTCGGGCCCGTACGCATTCACGAAAAAGTCTTTTTCCTCCTGCGTTGCAGGGTACGTTATCTTGCATTCCTTGCAGAGTGTCCGCACCAGCCGTTGCGCCAGCACTCCCAGCAAGGCGTCGGCGAAGTTAAAGGGGTCTATCCCTATGTCGATGAGACGAATGATGGTTTCAGGGGCATTGTTGGTATGAAGAGTGCTCAGCACGAGATGGCCCGTGAGGGACGCCTCGATGCCGGCCTGTGCGGTCTCCTGGTCGCGCATCTCGCCGATCATCACGGCATCGGGGTCGGCGCGCAGAAAGGAGCGCAGGGCATGGGCAAAAGTATACCCGATTTTTGTATTTACCTGAACCTGGTTCAATCCCTCCTGGGTGATTTCCACGGGATCCTCGGCGGTCCACACCTTCCTTTCGGGCGTGTTGATTCTCCTCAGGACCGAATGGAGGGTGGTGGTTTTTCCGGAACCCGTGGGTCCGACCACCAGGACGATGCCATAGGGATTCGAGACTATCTCCGTGAGCATCTCGAGATTGCGGTCCGAAAGATTGAGCTGTTCCAGCTCCATGGGCTTGCCCGAGGCCAGAATACGCATGACCACGTTCTCGCCTTTCACCGTGGGGGTCACTTCCACGCGCAGCTCGATAATCTTTTCTTTCAACTTGAACTTTATCTTCCCGCTCTGCGGAAGGCGCCTTTCCGAGATGTCGAGGCTGGACAGGATCTTGATGCGGGATACCATAGCGCTGCTGTGACTATAGGGGATGGTATGCTGGTCAAAGCAGACGCCGTCCGTCCGGTACCGCACCTTCACTTTTCCCAGGCCTTTATCCGATTCGATATGAATATCCGAAGCCCCTTTATTGTATGCTTCAACAATGATCTGGTCGACGAACCGGACAATGGCGTTCGTGTTTTCATTGACTTCGGAATCCTGCTCCTCCTCTTCTTCTTCCGTGATGACATTCAGTTCCGAGATGATGTTCGATGTGTCGATAGAGGGAAGGTCCTTCACCGCCCCCGCCTTGACTTCCCCTCCCTTTTCGAGCAGGTCGATGAATTTGAGGATATCCTCTTTCAAAGAGACCATCAATTTGAACTTTCTCCCGGGGGGCAGAAGGGTCGAGATTTCGCTCGTTTTGATGTGCTTGGGGTCATCGATGGTAATGTGGTATTCATCTTTCTCGTAGCCGATGGGCGCCCAGAAAGCCTTACGGAGGTAGGGGTAGGAGATTTTGAGCCGGTCCTTCTGCACTTCAAGGGGAAGCAGACAATTCTCGTCGAATTCGACGAAGCGGCACCCGTAAAACAGGGACAGCGCCTCACCGAGATCTTTCCGGGAGACCCCCTTTGTCAGGAGCACCGCAGAGAGGTCCTTGCCCTCCCTTCGCGCCTCGGAAGCGGCATTGTCCAGCACCTGTTCCGGGATGATGTTCTTGATCACCAGGTACCCCAGGCGGTTTTTGAGCATCCTTTCGATCTGGTTGCGGAAAGCGATTGCCAGCTTGGAAGCGATCTTCTCGACGGACCGTCTTTCCTCTTCAGTGAAAAACTCCCCGGTCCGCTTGTTGATTAACTGGATGACTCCTACCAGTTCCTCGTTGAAGAGCATCGGTGCCACCAGCACCTGGCGGGTGCGGTAGCCGGTCTTCTGGTCGAAGCTGCGGTTGAAACTCAGGGCAGGATCGATCCTCTTCAGCTCTTCCTCGTTATAGGCGTCTTTTATGTTGACGGTTTTTTTCCTGAAGGCGGCATAGCCCGACAGGCTCTCGGACGAAATGGGCACCCGGATCTCTTTGACCCCTTCACCGGTAAAAAACCGTGAGTAGATCTCGTTGGACACCGAATCGACGGCATAAAGGGTGAGCCGGTCTGCATTGACCAGCCCCAGGATCTGTTCCTTGCAGCCGATCATGATTTCATCGAAATTCTTGGCGGCGTGGACGGCATCCATCACCGCGGAAATCCTTTCTTCCATATGGACATTGCCGGTAAGGTCTTTCATATTCATGAATCTGCCGGGAGCGTTCCTTTTTGCTATGGTGCTGATTTATACTGTTTTTCCCTTGAAGAGGGTGCTCTCTTTCGTTGTATTATACATAATTTGCCTGTCATTGCGGCAAAAGAGCGGGGAATGCCTCTTTCCTTCCGGGGAACACGGGGAAAACAGGTCACTCGATGATGGAGTAGCGCTTGCGGACGATATGCTTTTTAAAAGCCTCAAAGTGCCACCACTCGATGGGGATGGAGTGAAAGCCTGCTGCTACCATTACTTTTCGCAGAAGGCGGCGATTGGCGATGTGCTGGGCGGTCAGCTTGCCTTCCTTCAGAAATGTATTCTCGTACCGGGGCTGGGAGAGAATCCCAAAGTGGTCCATGGGGGTACCCATATCGAGACGATTGCCGAGCTCATCAACGATGGTGATATCGACGGCACATCCGTAATTGTGGAGAGAGCCCCCGTGGGGATTGGCGATATACCGTTGCATGGGCGTCCCCCTTACTATCTCCCACATTCTCCTTTGGACATGCCTCGGACGCAGACCGTCCACTACCAGGAGGGAGAGGCGGGGATGGAGCCTCTTCAGATAACGGTTTGCCGTTGCAAGCTTTTCCGCCGCCTCCCGGCGCAGATAGCCTCTCGTGAGGTCTCCATACACATTGATACCCATGAAGTTTTCCATGGAGGCATATTTCAACTCCACTTTGAGGGTGGGATCTATCTCCTGTACATCCGCAAATCCCGCTTCGCGCAATTGCTTTTCAAAGGCACTGAGCGCTTTCCCGGGATTTCCGGACGGCACTGCTGTATTCTCCTTTTCCTCTTCGCCGTGCAAAAGGGGCGCGCAAAGAAGGAACAGCACGACCAAAAAGGCTGATACGGGTACCCGTTTCATCTCCTCTTGTTTTTTCTCCTATGCTTTTTCACGGACTGCTTCCCGGTACACTGCTTTGTGATGGGGGCTCTCCTCTGCCACTACACTCTATTTAAGCAGAATGTCCGCTTTTTTTACCAACCCGCCGGAGCGCTTTTCCTCCGGGTGCTCAGCCAGTATAGTCCCGCATTATAGATAACGTCATGGCCCCCTTCGAAAATTTTCAGGACGGCATGTGCCGATTCCCTTTCAAATAAAAGCTTCACCCCGGCATCGGCGTAGAGCGTGTCGGAATACTCGCCGGAAAGGCGGGGAGGCAGTTGGTGACGGGCGTTTATATACTCGATATCGGCCCGGGATATCCGGTCCTCCTCCGCCGCGAGATCGTTGAACGCCATAATTGCGTGGCCGGGAGGGACGAATCTGTCATCGATCCCGACGGCAATATACACAGGTACATTCTTGCCCCGGGCATGCTTCAGATAGGTACTGGGGCTCCGTTTCCTGCACTCCCGCGCCGCCTTTGTTCCGGGCAGGGGAGTTCCGCCGCAGGAATTCGCAATCTGCCGTGCATAGCCGTGGCGGGCGTTCCGGGTGGTTGTATACCATTCCGTCAGGTCGTAGACAGGCACCCAGGCAACTGCTCCCGCCCATAGCTCCGGATACCTGCCCACCATGATAAGGGTCGCCATTGCCCCCCCTGAAAACCCTGCTATGTAGATGCGTGATTCATCAATGCGGGCATTCTTTTTTGCATATTCCACCGCATCCAGGATGTCCCGTAGTGCCGTTTCGGATGCGGTTGCTTCCGGGTTCGTGAAGGCCCCCCGGTAGTCGGGATGCATGAACACCCAGTCGTTCTTCACGGCCCATATCCCATAGGGAATACTGAAATATT
Organism: Nitrospira sp.; assembly: GCA_002634385.1. Lineage (GTDB taxonomy): Bacteria > Nitrospirota > Thermodesulfovibrionia > Thermodesulfovibrionales > Dissulfurispiraceae > Nitrobium > Nitrobium versatile. The sequence goes on along the minus strand of NSJL01000001.1, from coordinate 265,300 downwards.
GCCGATAGTCCTCGCTCCAGCTGTGGAGGACCAGGAGCAACGGCTTTTTTCGGGCAGACCCTGAATCGTAAAACAGGGCGGGCTGATTCGTCTGACCGGTGGAGGATTTGATGGCAATGGTGGTAACCTCCGGGACGATCTTCTTCCACGCCCGCAGGTCCGGAATCTTCTTCAAGGGAGATTTGGCGAGCCGGGAGAAGGTCTCATACTCCCTCCCCTTTACCAGGGTGACCTTTTGCTTCTCCTCTTCTCCATCGGGGAGGAAGAGCGCAAGGCCAATGAGGATGAATATCGTTGTGAGGAAGACGAAGCTTTTCCTCATGTTTTCATGTCACTCTCCCTTAGGGGACAATGTTCCTCAGCAAGGGAAGCTGTTTGATAATGAAAATGATGAGAAACGATACCAGGAAGATAGCGAGTGCGAATACCGGTATCCCTATGGCGGGAGGAAAGGTGAGCTGGTTGAAGGAAAAGCCCAGCATACCCTCCTTTGCGATTTCGATCAGCAAGGCATGAACGAGATAGATTCCCGGAACGCACGCGGCGGTTGCGCGGAAAACCCCGAACCTGTTTTCCATTCGCACGAAAAAGGCGGGAAGCGCGGCACTCTTCCCGACCAGGTAGAGGGAAAGGGACATGGAAAAAACGTTGACGCTGAAATACTCATAGAAGGTACTGTCAAACCTCCCGGCGTTTTGCCGGACGGTACTATAGTAGGTGCCGTAGGCCGTTATGAAAAAGGCGAACAGAAACAGCAGAATGAAAAGGATTGCCTGCGCGGGTCTCAGCTGGAGATCACGAAGAAAGTGCCCGAGGATAAAGTATCCCAGAAATTTGAGGGGGGAGTTGGATGTTCCAATGGAAAGGTATGTTCTGATTTCAAAATAGGATTCGGCAAAGGGGAGGAGCGATCCGAGCAGAAACCACAAAGAGAGGAAATACAGCACGTTCTTGTGGTCTGCGTACTTCAGGTAGATGCTGAGGACGGGGGCCAGCAAATACAACCCGATGATCAGGTAGAGAAACCATAAATGGTAATAGACAGGCTCCATGAGGAGCAGGGGAAGAAAGGAGGAGAATGCCAGGTTCTCCTTGTTGCCGTATATTCTCCAGAGAAAGTAAATAAAGCTCCAGATGAGGAGGGGCACAAGGACCCTCTGCAGCCGCCTTTTGAGGAAATGCCCGAGGGAGTTCCCCTGTGCTTTGCCGAGCAGGAACGTTCCGCTCAGGATGACGAAGAGGGGGATACACCAGCGTGAAAGGGAGTCGTACAGATTACCGGCCCACCACCACGATTCACCGAGCTCATGGTACCGGACCAGGAGGGGAGCAGCACTATGGATCAGAATGACAGCGTAAATGGAGAGGATCTTGAGTAGGTCGGGCCAGATCAAGTGATTGTCTTCTTTCATTTTCCCTTTCAGTCAGGAGGTGAGGCTCCCGTTCTGTCCGTGTGAGCAGGGCGCCGGGGCGCTATGATTGCGCCCTGAAAGCAGCGGGGGTAATGACCAGCGCATTTCGACCAGCGTATTTCAAGGAATACTAAATTATATCAATTTTTGACCAAGAGGACTATGGGGCCAGGTCGTGTACGCAACGTGTTTCGTCACGAGACCGGGCGAAGAGATGCCGGGCCGGCGCCTTTCCCTTTCATGCCGCTTTCAGGAGGGCAGGAGGGGGTTAGTATTCCTTGCGTCCCGTAAATCAAAACTGCCCCTGTATTTGTCGCACAGGCCCTCGATGAACCTCTGAAGCTCCTCCGGCCCGGGCAGGGTATCGGGAACGGGATCCTGGAGCATGCAGGCCTTCAGGATCTTTTTCAGGAGGGTGATGGCACCGTAGGTGATTATTTCCTCAGGAAACGACTCCGGGGCGTTTTCGATAAGCAGGAGCTCCGAATACCACCCGTCCCCCCCGGCAGCAATTCCGGCGCAATTTCCGCGGAGGGGCTTTATGGTAATCCCTTTTTCCCGTGCCATATTCCTGATGCCCAGATTGACGAGCTGCAGCCCTCTCAGCGCAGAGTTTGAGGCGAGGCCGTGCCGCCCCTTGGTGATGGGGAGGAACCGGTACAGGTTTGCGCCGGAGCAATAGGTGTAGACTCCCTTCTCCCTGCTTTGATCCGGTTTAACCACAAAGAATAGAAAATCATTGATATATTCGGATGTATTCCCGGTAGTACCCGCATGTGCTTCGCTCATTTCTTTCCCCCTGAGAGTGTCCGGTTCTCTTTACGCATCCTGGTGAGAAAGCAAGATCTTTAAAGCGCTTTCTCCCGAACAGGGTCCGGCAGGAAAAGTCCGGCATCTCTGAAATATACCATGGCTGCTCCTTTACTACAAGAAGAGACAGGGTACCTCCGCCTCCCCTCCTACCTGGTCGCAATGTCCTTACCTATACGGACCTTCTCCTCTCCTTCCTTGACTGTTTTCAGCTTTGTTGATAAAAGGAAAGAAAGGGCAAGATGTATGCAGCCGGTAAGGCTGTCTGTAAAGAAAACGTTTTCGGGCAGTACGAAGAGGGGAGGGGATATGCACTACGATTCATTTATCAGGCTCATTCAGGAGCGGGGGAGGCTTGAGCGGTTCGGGGAGGCGGAGCGAGCCGCAAGCGCTGTGTTGGAGGTGCTCGGGGAGCATCTGTCAGCGGAGCAGGCGGTCCGTATCGCCGAACAGTTACCGACACATATCAGGGATGCTGTTCTGCAGAACAATGTTGCACATTCCTTCGGCCTGGAAGAATTCATCCGGCGCGTGAGCGACAGGGAGGAAGTGGGACTGCAGGATGCGGAAAACCATATCCGCGCGGTATTCTCCGTTCTGCCGGACGTAATCTCCCTCGATGCGGCACGGGATGCGATCTCGCAGCTTCCCGAAGAGATACGTTCGCTCCTCAGTCCGGCGTTGAAATAGTAATCTCTCACTGGTGCCAGAGGGGGCATCCCGTTGAGCCGAAGCCTCCGCTGCCCCTCGTTGTTGCCGCCATTTCCTCCTCTGCGATTTCCGTGAAAGTCGGTGCAGGGAGGGAGCTTATCACGCCCTGGGCGATCCTGTCCCCTTTTTTAATGACAAGGGGGGTCCGCAACGCCCTGAGGAAGGCTGCGATGAACGACCATAGTCCGTGATAGTGCAGGACGGGTCCGTGGTAAACGATAATCCCCACTTCTCCCCGGTACGTGCTGTCTATTGTACCGGGGGAGTTTGCGATACAGAGGCCCGTTTTCAGCGATACGCCGCTTCTGGGTCTGATCTGGAGCTCGCACCCCCCGGGCAGCTCCACCTTGAGCCCGGTTCCGACGAGCTTTTTTTGAAAGGGATAGATGACGGCGTCCTCTGCGGCAGCGAGGTCGAAGCCCGCATCGCCGTCGTGCGCGAACCGGGGAATCTGCGCGGTCTCTTTTATCTTCGACCATTTTACTTCAATCATTATCATTCCTCCCGTATCTCTGGCCGTATCTCCGGCCTCCTGTACCTGCCGTAGCGGGCAGGTGCTCTATTGTACACGAAAAAACGGCTCTGCTCTCCTGTTTGCCCATATGCTGGCCGTCTTGCGCTCTCCCGGTATTCCTTCCCCGGGCGGCAGAGCTTCTTGCAATATCCTCCCCCTGCGCATCACAATAAAGGAATTGGGGGAGAAACAATAATGTTTTTGCCGGCAACACGGGAAGAAATAGAGAAGCGGGGCTGGGGGGGCCTGGATGTTATCCTGGTGACAGGAGATACCTATATCGACAGCCCGTACATCGGGGCCGCGCTTATCGGGAATATCCTTGTTGGAGCCGGGTACCGGGTGGGGGTGATTGCCCAACCGGACGTGAATGACAGCCGGGACATCATGAGACTCGGGGAGCCTGACCTGTTCTGGGGGATTACGGCCGGCTCCGTGGATTCCATGGTCGCCAACTATACCGCCCTGAAGAAGAGGCGGCAGAGCGACGACTTTACCCCCGGGGGAAAGAATACCCGCAGGCCCGACCGGGCCACCATTGTCTATTCCAATCTGATACGGAGGTGCTTTAAAAACACGCGGCCCCTTGTTCTCGGGGGGATAGAAGCGAGCCTGCGCAGGATCGCTCATTATGACTACTGGGATGATGCAGTGCGGAGGTCCCTGCTTTTCGATGCAAAAGCCGACATCCTTGTATACGGCATGGGAGAAAAGGCTACCCTTGAAATAGCCGGGAAGCTGAAACGGGGAGAGGACATACGGGATATACGGGGAATATGTTATAGCGCAAAGGAGCCGAAAGGGGATTACCTCCTGTTGCCGTCCTACGAGGAGGTAAAGAATGATAAAGCGAAGTTCACCGGGATGTTTCACCTGTTTTACGAAAACAACGATCCCCTGACTGCGCGGGGACTCTGCCAGCGGCAGGATACCCGTTACCTCGTGCAGAACCCGCCTGCAGCCGGCCTTTCGGAAAAGGAGCTGGATGAGGTTCATACCATGTCCTTCGAGAGGGAGGTGCATCCTTATTATAAGAGGCAGGGGACGGTGCGGGCGCTGGACACTATCGCCTTCTCCCTTACCACCCACCGGGGTTGCTATGGCGAATGCAACTTCTGTGCGATCGCGGTGCACCAGGGGAGGACAATCCGCTCCCGCAGCATTGCCTCGATCCTGCAGGAAGCGGAAGTCCTGACGCGCCACCCCGGGTTCAAAGGCTACATTGCCGATGTGGGCGGTCCCACCGCCAACATGTACGGCATTGAATGCGACAAGAAATTGGAAAAGGGAAGCTGCAGGAAGAAGCGCTGCCTGTATCCCGGGAAATGCGGACACTTGAAGGTGAACCATGCCCGGCAGAGAGAGCTTCTGCGGGTACTCAGAAATAGTGCGGGGGTGAAGCGGGTCTTTATTGCTTCGGGTATCCGGTATGACATGATCCTGGAGGACCCGCACTGCGGCATGGCGTATTTACGCGATGTGGTTGAGCACCATATCTCCGGGCAGCTCAAGATCGCCCCGGAACATGTGGAGGATTCCGTTCTGAAAAGAATGGGAAAGCCGGGGAAAAACTACCTGCAGGCTTTCAAGGAGGCCTTCGACGTGTTGAATAAACAAAAGGGAAAAAAACAGTTCCTCACTTATTACCTTATCGCTGCGCACCCGGGATGTGATGTGCGGGGTATGGAGAAGCTCCGGGCCTTTGCCTCGCGGGAACTGAAGATCTCTCCCGAACAGGTGCAGATCTTCACGCCCCTGCCCTCCACCTATTCCACGCTGATGTATTATACCGGGAGGGACCCTTTCAGCGGGGAGAGGCTCTTCGTGGAAAAGGATATGAGGAAGAAGGAGCACCAGAAGGCAGTGGTGGTGTCCGGGGGGGTGCGCCGGTAACGCTAAGCTGCTGATTTTAAAATATTTTTGTATTGCATCTTTACGTACGGGGGTCTCCGCTTGAGGGATCTTTCCGGTACCGGCGTCCGGAGACTTCCGAATCCATAAAAAAAGGAGCAGGTATGGCAAAGTACACCGCAAGCATTGATGAGGATACACGACAGAGAATTCATGCGCTCCCGAGGTATGTACACTTTGCGGACTTTATGCGCAAAGCGATAACTGCCTTCGTGGAGGAGCTCGAAAAGAACCCCGAGTTGCAGCCCGAGAATTTTATCATCACTGTCACTGCCCGGAAGGATGTCCCGAATAAAAGGAAAAGAGAGCGGGAGGGGAAGCCGTGACCTTCTGAGAGGGGGGGCAATGGCACTTTCTCCCCCGGATCGTGTGAGGCGGAAATGCACTGCCTGACGAATACCGTATCGCCGTTCCCACGTCCCCCCAAAGGGTCCGTTTTCGGACCTCATGCCCGGCAGGGAGCGCATTTCAGCTCTTTGCTATATCCGCATGGATTTAGCTATAATTCAATATGTGAAGATTTTGCAAAGGCAGCAGGGGACGTGATAGCGTACAGTGGGAAATAGGGGAGAAATAGATTACCTCATAAATGCCATTATTCGCGGGGAATTGCAGCACTCGGTAGAATGTGCAGAGAGACTCTTGAGGAAGGGCCTTCCTGTAGAGGATCTTATACGTGAAGGGTTGACTGCCGCGCTTCGATCGCTCGACTCAAAATGTACGAACGAGGAGTTCAATCTCCTCGAAATAATGCTGGCGGGTCGGGCACTGATGGCAATAATGGATGACGTGCTGGGCTTGTACCTGCCCGCTTCGCCGCTGGTGGATACCATTCCTGAAAAAACCATTATCGTGGGTACGATACGGGGGGACATACACGAGTTTGGAAAGCATATCGTGAGAATGCTTTTTAAAGCGAACGGGTATCGGGTCATCGATCTGGGAAAGGATGTCGCTCCTCATGATTTCGTAAAGGAAGCTGTCATAGAGGGTGCAGGGTATATCGGCGTCAGTAGCCTTATCACGCTTACCATTCCCTCTATCAGGGAGATCAAGGAGATCCTCGTCAAAGGAGGCCTGCAGACGATAAAGGTGATCGCGGGAGGAGCAGCGATCCAGCAGGCGACAGCCAAGGAACTGAACGTAGATTTCGTTGCGAAGGACCCCTTTGACGCGCTTCGCTATCTGGAACGTGCCAGCATGAACAGTACTATCCCTCTTCGGTAAAGAGAGCTCTTTTCCTGTTTTTATCAACCATATTTCCGGAAAACGGCTGAGAAGGACAGAGGAGCGGTATGACGTCGTATGAGAGAATGCTTCTTGCTATTGAGGGAGGTGTGCCTGACAGACTCCCCATCGCCCCCCAGCTTTTCGGTGTTTCCGCCCGTTTGAACGGTTATGCAATCAGAAGGTATGTTACCGATGGCGAGGTAATTGCAGAATGTCAATTGCGATTGCGGGATGAGATAGGCCATGACATACTTTTTGCCTTTGCCGATTTGTCCGTGGAGGCGGAAGCGATCGGATGCCTCCTGCGCTATGAGGATGATGCGTACCCTGCCATTTTGGAGCCGGCACTGGGGCACTTTTGCGACATAGGCACGCTGCAGCCTCCTGATCCGGAGAGGAACGCGAGAATGCCCGTGATCCTTGATGCCTGTACCCGGTTGCGGGAGGCGGCAGGCAATGAGTGCTTTGTGGCTTCCTGCATCATGGGGCCTCTCAGTATCGCCGCGCAGATAATGGGGATCGAGAGATTTCTCTACAGCCTGGTCGATTCGCCGGGCGATGTTGTGAAAGTCCTTGATTTCGCCGAAAAAGTTTCTGTTGATTATGGTAAGGCCCTCCTGCGGGCGGGGGCTCATTGCATTGTGGTTTTCGATCCTGTCGCCTCTCCCGTTGTGCTTCCGCCGTCTCTCTTCCTCCGTTACGAGGCTCCACGGTTGCAGAAAATGTACGCTTCTTTCAGGGCTGAGGGAGCGCTTGTCTCATGGATCAGTATTGCGGGCGATACAAGAAAGATATTGCCGTGCTTCGAAAGCTTGGGCATAAATATTGCAACAATAGATTATGGAGTCCCTTTGTCCGAGGCTTTTTCCCTGCTGGGCAATGTAGCGATAAACGGCACAGTGGACACTTATTTTTTTGTCAGCGGGACGCCGCCGGAGATAAAGAGAATAGTGAAAGAAGGGATCATGAAGGCGAAGGGCAGGAATAAATACATTGTGGGCTCGGGCTGTGAGGTGCCCATCGAGACCTGCTTTGAGAATATCCGTGCCCTCGTGGAAGCAGTGGAGGAATCGTGCACCATACGGCCGTAAGGGCCTGCCGGGACATTTATGCGTCAACAGTACGGAAAAAGGGAGAAAACGGCGGGAAACAGAAATATGCATTATAACAAAGAGGTACATATCAGGGAGTGGATCGAGCACGCCCTTGCGACCATTGTCAAGCTGAACAACATCATCGGGTATCTTCCCCTTCATCTTGACAGTACTCTTAAGACAATTGTCGAGGGGACCTATCAACTCTTTCATCCTACACTCTGCCTTGTTTATACGCTGGAGGACGATCAACAGCTTAAGCTGGCTGCCCATATCGAATCGGACGAGGCGGGCGGCGATATTCACCTCGACTCTTCAGTGGAAGCGTGCACGGCTTTGCGCTACGGTTTGCCCTATATAGCGGGAAGTGCGGACATATGGAGCGCGAATGTGTGCAGCAATATCAAAGTAAACAGCGATACCACTATTTCCCATATATGCATTCCCATGGTTACCGGGTCCGAGCGTCACGGCGTTCTTTCGGTCACGTTTCACCCCGAAAGGGTACTGTCGCGCGAAGAGCTCGAAGTGCTGCTCTCCATAGCGAATCAGGCATCTGCGGCGATTCATCGTTACCGGCTTTTTGAGAGATTGCGCAATGAGAAGATAGGGATTGAGCGGGCGTATACGGAGATAAGCGATCTCAACAGGCAGCTTGAAATGAAGATAGTGGAGTTGAACAGAACCCAGGACAGACTCATTCAATCCGAAAAGCAAGCCGCTATCGGTGAGCTTTCGGCGGGTCTCTGCCACGAAATCAACAACCCCATCAGTATTATTCTGAACCGCATCGAGTGCCTGAAGATGGAGGCAAAAGAGCTTGAGCTGTCGGCCTCATTGATGAAGGATCTCGATGTTATCTATTCGTGCGCGGCGAAAGTTTCCTCTACGATTCAGGACCTCCTGATCTTCTCGCGACACCACTCGGCGGAAACCGAGGAGATCAATCTGAAAGGGCTTATCGAAGGAGTGATCGGGATGCTCCAGAGGGATCTCCAGATGAATAACTGCACGGTCCATCTTGCTGTCTCGCCGGATACTCCTTATGTGTATGGCGACAGCGACAGACTGGAGCAGGTGTTCCGGAATCTGGTTTCGAATGCGATAGATGCCATGCCCGAGGGCGGGGATATCCTGATTGAAACCGAACGGTCCCTCGAGCGGGAAGGGGTTATCATCAAGGTAAAGGATGAGGGGGAGGGAATACCGGAGGAAAACCTGCACCGGATATTCGATCCCTTTTTTACGACGAAACGTCTGGGGAAAGGGTCGGGGTTGGGCCTTTCCATATGCTACGGAATTGTGAAGAACCACGGAGGAGATATCAGGGCGCAGAGTACGCCGATGGGAGGGAGCACCTTCTCTATTTATCTTCCCTATAAGAGAAAAGTGGGATAAGAGGGGTTTCTCTATATGGTGAAAGCGAAAGTGCTTGTTATTGATGATGAAGAAGAGATGCTTGAAAACTATTCAAGGATCATCAGGAGAATTGGCCACGATTGTATTATCGAAAAGGATAGCAGCCGCGCGATCGAAAAACTGAAGAAGCTCGAACCGGACATTGTCCTCACTGATCTGAAAATGCCCGGCAAGAACGGAATGGAAGTCCTTGCCTCGTCGCTGGAAATCAATCCGGGCGTCCCGGTCATCCTGATAACCGCGTTTGCCGACATACCCACCGCCGTCGAATCGGTAAAAGGGGGGGCTTTTGATTTCATTTCGAAGCCTTTTTCTTCGGAACAACTGGGCCTCGTCCTGGAAAGGGCCTTGCGGCAGAAAAGGCTTTTCGACGAAAACAGGAAACTGAAAGAGCGGCTGAGGATCGATTCTTTGCAGGAAATTATCGGGAAAAGCCATGCAATACAGGAGATTTGCGGGGTGATACAGCGGGTGGCGGAAACGGATGCGAACATCCTGATAACCGGAGAAAGCGGTACCGGCAAGGAGATGGTTGCAAAGGCGATCCATGAGCGCAGTGTGAGAAGGGCAGGCCCCTTTGTCACTATTGATTGTGCCGCTCTCCCGGAAAATCTGCTTGAAAGCGAGCTCTTCGGCTATGAGAAGGGGTCCTTCACCGGTGCCACTTCAAACAGGCAGGGGCTTTTTGAAATAGCCCATGGAGGGACGCTCTTTCTCGATGAAATCGGCGAGATACCGCTGACCATGCAGGCGAAGCTCCTGCGGTCTGTCCAGGAACGGCAGGTGAAGAGGATCGGCAGCAACAGTCTCATTCAGATCGATGTGCGGATCCTGTCGGCAACGAACAGGGACTTGAGGAAGTGCGTGCAGGAGAAGACATTCAGAGAGGACCTTTTCTACCGGCTGAATGTTATCCATATAAAAGTCCCCCCTCTCCGGGAACGGACGGGCGATATTCCAGTGGTGGCCTCGCATTTTTTGAGCAAATTTGCGGAATTGAACAACAAGAATGTTACCGGCATTTCGTCGGATGCGATGGAAGTGCTGGAGAATTACTCGTGGCCCGGAAATGTCCGGGAACTGCAGAATGTTATTGAACGTGCGGTGGTTCTTTCAGACTCGGACAGGATCAATATTACGGATTTGCCGCGGGAGATTTATATGATCCCCTCTCTTCCCACTTCCACTGATAATCTCGAGTACCGGGAAGCGAAAGAGATGTGGCTCTCCGCTTTTGAACGGACCTACCTCAAAACACTCCTGAAGATTACTGCGGGCAATATCTCGAAGGCGGCTTTGAGGGCTGGAATTGACAGGAAGACGATACATCGCCTGATAAAGAGATATGGATTGGATATCGAGGCATAAATGTCCAAAATGGACATTTATGCCTCAGTGCCTCTCACCTGCTTCCGAATCTCCTTACCCGGTTCTGATCTTTGATGTACGGCTATGTCAAGCGGACGGGCCAAAAAGGCTTTCATGCGGGATATTAATGTCCCTATTGTGTGACTTTAATGTCTCAGTGTGAAAATTGCTGCAATGACGCTGCACATGCAGATGTGGAGGGGTTTCTCTGCGAGAAGTAGGGACATATTTGTCACATGCAGGGAGCAAGTGAAGGTGTTAAGGGGAAGGAGCGCAAACACTGAATTCTACTTTTACATACTGGTACGGCGCTTGCATGTAAAAAACATCATGCTCCCCCAAATTCCCGGGGTGATTTGTGGGGGAGCCCCCGGGATACTCTGAACCGAATCGGGCGGAATGATCGAGCAAGGAGCTTAAAATGGCAAGAAGCTTTCAAGTAGTGATTCCTGATTACCAATATTGGAAACAGAACATCAAGTGTCAGACAGGGTGCCCGGTAAACACCGATTCCCGGGGCTATGTGCGGGCGATCGCTGAGGGAGATTATGAGAAGGCGTATTGGATTGCGCGCATTCCGAACCCCCTTGCCTCCATATGCGGCAGGATATGCGGAGCTCCCTGTGAGATGGCGTGCAGGCGGAAAGCGATAGACACCGCTGTTTCCATAAGGGCGTTGAAACGGTTTGTTACGGAAAAGTACGGTGTCGAAATATACGGCGAAAAGAAAGATTTCGCGCGCACTTTCCTGCAGAAGTACAAGGACAGGGGAATGGGTATTGCCGGCATCGCCCGGAATGTCGGAAAGCGTATTTCCATTGTCGGTTCCGGGCCTGCAGGCCTCGCATGTGCCCACGAGCTTGCTCTTATGGGGTACAAGGTCGTTGTGTACGAAATGGAGAAAGTGGCGGGCGGAATGCTGGCGGTCGGAATCCCGGCATACAGGCTTCCGCGGGAGATACTTCAGGCGGAGATCGATGCGATAAAGGCTCTGGGGGTCGATATCAGGCTTGGTGTTCAGGTGGGAAAGGATATCTCGCTGAAAGATCTGTATGAGGGATCCGCTGCGGTGCTCATGGCCATCGGGGCGAAGAAGTCGAGAATGCTTCCCATTGAGGGGGGCAACAGCAAGGGTGTCCTTGGCGGGGTCGATTTCCTGAGGGATGTTTTCACCGGCAAAGAGGTCAAAATAGGGCCCAAAGTCGTCGTGATCGGGGGCGGCAATGTCGCCTACGATGTGGCGAGGACATCCCTGCGGCAGAAAGGGGTGGAATCGGTCGCTCTGGTCTGCCTGGAGGAGTACGGGCAGATGCTGGCGGACGCTGTGGAGATCGAGGAGGGAGAGGAAGAGGGCGTCGAAAGGTTTAACAGCTACGGTCCCCAAAGGATTAATGCCGATGGGCGCGGTGTGGTGAAGTCGATGACCTTCAAAAAGGTCGTCTCGATCTTCGACAGCGAGGGAAAATTCAATCCGCGGTACGACGAAGACGATATGATGACCCTTCCTGCTGATACGGTCCTCTTTGCCGTCGGACAGGCTTTCGATCTGTCCTGTTTCGACCGGTGCGGCCTGGAGATCGAGCTGACCGACCGGGGCATGATCTGTGTACAGCATGACAAGACGTCCACGACAGTTCCGGGTCTTTTCGTGGCCGGTGACCTTGCGTACGGCCCGAAGCTGGTAATCGATGCGGTGGCGAGCGGCAAGAAAGCGGCGCTGAAGATCCACGAATACATAAGCGGAACGTCTCTGCGCCTGCAGGCGACGGAGGCGCACCAGGACCTTCCGGACAACAACGTGCCGCTCAGGAAGGATTATGAAAAGCTCCAAAGGCAGCCGGTCCCTGCGGCCCCGGTAAAGGAGAGGGTGAAGAGCGTCTTCGAAGTGGTGGAAAAGGGGTTCGATCAGCAGACGGCGCAAGAGCAGGGCGGAAGGTGTCTGAACTGTGCCGTAAACACCATCTTCGACGGCGAGAAATGCATCCTCTGCGGCGGCTGTGCCGATGTCTGCCCTGAATACTGCCTGCGGCTTGTCAGTCTCGAAAATATCAGGGGGGATGAGATTCTGGCCTCTCTTTACAAGAATAGGTATGGAAGGGATCCTCTTGGCACCGGTTCCGCAATCATAAAAGATGAGGAGAGGTGCATCAGGTGCGGACTCTGTGCAAAGCGGTGTCCTGTCGACGCCATCACTATGGAAAGGTTTTTGTTTAAGGAGGTATTGATACGTGAGCAGCGAGACTAAAGAAAAATCAGGAGTATCGAGGCGTGACTTCCTCGGTTTGGCGTCCATGGGCGCTGCGGTCCTCTCTTCATTCACCCTGCTGGCCGGGATTTTCAGGATGTCGAAGGCGAATGTGCGGTATGAGGAGTCAACGCGCTTCAAAATCGGGATGCCGGACAATTTCCCGGTGGGTACCGTGAAGAAGCTGGACGACAAGGGTGTCTTCATCTTTGCCAACGACGACGGTCTCCATGCCATCTCCAGCATCTGTACACATCTCGGATGCATCGTCGCCATTTCCGAGACAGGCTTCCAGTGTCCCTGTCACGGCTCGAAGTATAATGAGAACGGCAAGGTCATCGGAGGTCCCGCGCCGAGGAACCTTGCGTGGCTTGAGATAAGCCAGGAGGTGGACGGAAGCCTCGTAGTCGATACCGTGCGGGAAGTCCCTGTAGGGACGAAGTTCAAAATCAATGTTTGATTCCGGTGAGGTTGATACAATGGATAATGTGAGTAAGTCGGGAACCGACAAGTTCAAAGAAAATCTGAAGTCCCTCAAGGATTCTTTTGTAGGATCTTTCCTGCGCGGCGGCAAGCCGACGTCCGACAAATCCCGGGCCGCCGCCATGTTCAATAATTTCTTCCTGCACGTACAGGGAGTCAAGACACACGTCAATACCTTGCGGCCCACCTATACCTTCGGCCTCGGGCTCATGTCGGTCTTCCTGCTCTTTATCACCATCGTTTCGGGTGTTGTGCTCATGATCTATTACAGTCCTTCTATCGAGAACGCATACAATTCGGTGAAGGACATAAAGTATGTGGTCACCTCCGGAAACCTGACCAGGAACATCCATAAATGGGCGGGCGAGGGGATGATCATTTTTGTCCTGCTGCATATGGCGAGGGTCTTTTACACGGGCTCCTATAAGAAAGGCCGGGAGTTCAACTGGGTGATCGGAATAGTTCTCCTCATCATCACCTTCGGGATCAACCTTTCGGGGTACATGCTTCCCTGGGACCAGCTTTCCTACTGGGCGCTGGTCATTGTCGCAAACATCATCCAATCTCCGAAAGAGATCACCGACTCCCTGGGTATCACCAAATATTTCGATATAGGGGGATTTTCGAAGGAGTTCTTCCTCGGCGGCCTGACGGCGGGAAAGGAATCCCTTACCCGGGTGTATCTCCTCCATATCATGCTTTTCCCTATTGCAATGTTCATTTTCCTGGGCATACATTTCTGGAGAATCAGAAAGGACGGGGGCCTGACAAAGCCGGATACCTTCGCGATAAAGGAAAGCGACAGGGAGATGCTGTCTCTTCCCGACAAGAAGGGAGGGATATTCTCCCATAACAAGACATACGGACTCATGGAGCTTGCCCATGGGAAGACGCCGGTTGTCGACAGGGATGTGGAGAATACCGTGCTCAGTTTTCCGAACCTCCTGATCGCGGAACTGGCTGTTTTCTTCCTGTGCATGGCGGGCGTCTTTGTTTACTCCTTTTATATCGACGCGCCGCTCAAGGAGCTTGCCAACCCCCTCATCCCCGAAAACCCTGCGAAGGCGCCGTGGTACTTCCTCGGGCTCCAGGAGCTCCTTTCGTACTCGGCTTTCATGGGGGGAGTCGGACTCCCCGGCATTGCCCTCCTGGGCCTCGCACTGATCCCCTATCTCGACAGGGAGTCGGAGCATGTCGGCGTCTGGTTTGCCGGGAAGCAGGGTAAGGCGGTAGCGCTGCAGGCCCTGTATGTCGGGGCAATCGTGTTGATCGCCATGCTTGCTTTTGTCATCAACTTCGGCTGGTTCAGGAACTGGTGGCCCAATGTGCCGCAGTTATTGATCACTCTAATCAACCCGGGGAACCTGTGGGTGCTCTTCATGATCGTGTGGTCGTATCTCGTCATCAAAAAGACCGATTCGACAAGGATGGGGGCAATAGCCCTGTTCACCATGTTCCTGGTCAGCTTTCTGATTTTCACCTATGTCGGTACTGAACTGAGGGGCCCGAACTGGGATTTCTTCTGGTCGAAGAGCCAGTGGCCGGTTCACTGATGAAATTCCATCATTGTACTTCAATCAAGATAAAGGGAGCAGCTAATGGAGAAAGATAAAATGGAGAAGGATACAAAAGAAGAGACAAAGCAGGAAAACAAGAGTTTGATGTCGAGGAGGTCTTTTCTGACCCTCGCCGCCGGAGCAGGGGCGGGCATGGTCCTTTCGGGATGTGACTCGAAACTGTTCAATTTTCTCAAACCGAAATCTGACAGTGCACTGGAAGCGTACCCGAACAGGGATTGGGAAAAGGTATATAGAAATATCTATAAGGAGGATAGCCACTTTCATTTCCTCTGTTCTCCCAACGATACGCACAACTGTCTGCTGAAGGCCCATGTAAAAAACGGCGTTGTCACGCGGATAAGCCCCTCCTACCGGTACGGAGAGGCAAAGGACCTGTATGGAAACACCGCCTCGCACCGGTGGGACCCGCGGGCGTGCCAGAAGGGCCTGGGCCTTGTCCGCCGCCTCTATGGAGACAGGCGAGTAAAGGGCGCCATGGTACGCGTCGGTTTCAAGAAATGGGTCGATGCGGGGATGCCGAGAGACCCTGGGACGGGAAAGCCGCCGAAGGAGTATTTTGAAAACCGCGGACAGGATAAGTGGATAAAGCTGCCGTGGAATGAGGCCTTCGATCTTGCAGCAAAGGCGCTGAACAATATCGCGCGGACCTATTCCGGGGCTTCAGGAGCTGAACTCCTTTCGAAACAGGGATACGACCCTGCCATGATCGGGGCGATGAAGCAGGCGGGTACGCAGACTTTCAAAATAAGGGGCGGCATGACCGTTCTCGGGTTTACACGGGTGTACGGCTATTACCGGCTGAGCAACATGCTTGCTCTTCTCGACGCTAAAGTTCGCGGCGTCGGTCCAGAGAAGGCGCTCGGCGGAAGGGGTCTGGACAGCTATACCTGGCATACGGACCTCCCCCCGGGGCACCCCATGGTGCTGGGAATGCAGACCAACGAATTCGATCTGAACTCGGTGGAGCACGCAAAGATGATCGTCCTCCTGGGAATGAACTGGATCACCACAAAAATGCCTGATTCCCACTGGCTCACCGAGGCGAGACTGAAAGGCACAAAAGTGGTTGCCGTTTCTGTCGAGTACCCGGCCACCGGCTGCCGCTCCGACGAGATAATTGTCATCAGGCCCGGTACCGATCCTGCTTTCATGCTGGGTATCGCCCATGTCCTCATCAACGAGAAGCTGTATGACGTGCAGCACATGAAGAAGTATTCGGACATGCCTTTCCTGGTGCGTATGGATACCCTTGGAATGCTGCGGCCTGAAGAGGTGATCCCGAATTACCGGAAGGCGGTTCCCACGAAAGATACCGTCATCGTCAAGAAGGATGATCCTTTGATCAACCACGTGAAAGAGCATGATAAACAGATACTTACTGAAGATATGGCTGCCGAGTGGGGAGATTACGTGGTGATGGACGCAGCTTCCAAAAAGCTGACGCCGGTAAGCAGAAACGATTTCGGAAAGAAGTTTGCCGTTGATCCGGCGATCGAAGGCGAATTTACGGTCACCACGGTAAAAGGCCAGAAGGTACAGGTGAGGCCGGTCTTCGATCTCATGAAGCAGTATATCAACGAGAACTTCTCGCCCGAGCAGGCCTCGAAGATCTGCTGGGCGCCGAAGGAAGCGATCATCTCTCTTGCAAGAGATATCGCGGCGCGGCCGGAAGGGACTCTGTTCGCCTGCGGCATGGGCTCGAACCAGTACTTCAACGCTGACCTCAAAGATCGTGCGGTGCTCTTCGTAGCAGCCATGACCCGCAATCTCGGATACCCCGGCGGGAATGTGGGGAGCTATGCGGGCAACTATAAGACGGCCCTGATGAACGGTGTCGGCGTGTACATAGCGGAGGACCCTTTCCATATCGAGCTCGATCCCAACAAGCAGGCGCACAAGAAATATTATAACGTCTACGAGTCAGCTCATTTTTATAACTATGGGGATCGCCCTCTCAGGGTCGGCGGACACCTGTTCAGCGGGAAAACGCACCTCAATACACCGACGAAGGCCTTGATGTTTGCGAATTCCAACTCTCTCCTCGGCAACGCGAAGTGGCACTATGATGTCGTCAACAATACCCTGCCGAAGATTGAGATGATCACCGTCGCCGACTACTGGTGGAACGCCTCCTGCGAATATGCCGACATCGTCTGGGGCTGCGATTACGCTGCCGAGTTCAAGCAGCCCGACTTCAGCGGATCATGCACCAACTCCTTCCTGCAGGTGCATCCCCGCACGCCGCTCCCGCGGATTTTCGACACCAAGCCCGATATCGAGATCCTGGCCGGGATCGGCCATGCTCTCGGAAAATTGACCGGTGACAAGCGCTTTGATGACTACTGGAAGTTCGTCCATGAGAACAAGGTCAGCGTGTATGCGCAAAGAATTCTCGATGCCTCGCAGGCCGGAACCGGATTTGATTTCGAAGAGCTCGAGGCAAATGCGAAGCAGGGAGTTCCTGCGCTCATGAACAACAGGACGTATCCCCGCCTGGGGAGTTGGGAGCAGGTGCATGAGGATAAATTGTGGTATACGAAGTCCGGAAGGATGGAATTCTACCGGCATGAAAAGGAATTCCTCGAGCATGGCGAGAACATTCCCATATACCGCGAGCCTATTGATTCCACCTTCCATGAGCCGAATGTCATCGTGGGCCATCACCCTGCGATACGCCCGAAGCGGCCTGAAGACTGGGGCTTCTCTTCAAAGGACCTCTCGTGTGAAACCCGTCAGGTGCGGAACATCCAGTACGGGCCGGATGAGGTGTTGAAGACAAAGCATCCCCTGATGTCAAAGGGATTCAAGTTTATCTTCCATACCCCGAAGTACCGGCATGGTACCCATACTACACCGGCTGATACCGATATGGTCGCCATCTGGTTCGGACCCTTCGGGGATGTCTATCGTCACGATAAGCGGACCCCGTTTGTCACTGAAGCATATGTCGATATCAACCCCCTCGATGCCAGGGAGCTGGGCATCAACGACGGAGACTACGTCTATATTGATGCCGACCCCTCCGACAGGCCGTACCGCGGCGCAAAACCGGGCGGCGCCAATTACCGGACCGCGCAACTCATGGTCCGTGCCCGGTATTATTATGGCACGCCCCGGGGAGTCACCCGCATGTGGTACAACTGCTACGGCGCCACCCTTGGAAGCGTGAAAGGGCACGAAACCCGGCCTGACGGGCTGGCCAAGAATCCGGAGACAAACTATCAATCGATGTTCCGGTACGGCAGCCACCAGAGCGGCACCCGCGCATGGCTGAGGCCCACTCTTCTGACGGACTCCCTTGTGCGGAAGGATGGATTCGGACAGAAAATAGGAAAAGGTTTTGCCCCTGACATCCATTGTGCGAACGGCGCACCCCGCGAGGGATTTGCGAAGATCACCAAGGCGGAAAACGGGGGAATCGACGGGAAGGGGCCGTGGGAGCCGACAGCGAAGCATATCAGGCCGACCTACGAAGACGACAAGATGAGGGCGTTTATCGACGGCAGATATATAAAGGTGAAAAAGGTATAAAGGAGAGAAGATCCGATGCAAATGAGAAAGGTATACAATTGGCAACTAGGCAGGAAAGCTGCCTATGTGTATCCCCTAGGCAGGCCGAAGAAGCAATGGGCGATTATATTCGATTTGAATAAATGTATCTCGTGCCAGACCTGCTCCCTCGCCTGTAAGACAACCTGGACTTCAGGACGGGGTCAGGAATACATGTTCTGGAACAACGTGGCGACGAAGCCGTACGGCGGGTATCCCCTGGGGTGGGACATGGGGATCCTGTCGAAACTCGGGCTCCAGGAATGGGACGGGAACAAGTATATTGGGAAAACCCTGTTCGAGGCTGCGGACAAGAACGAGAAGATACTTCAGCATGTCGCTGATGACAGGGACTGGGCGCACCCCAACCTGGGTGAGGACGAGGTCGCGGCCACCATAGAAAGAGGCGACTGGATCAAGATTCCCCACAGGGCCTGGATGTTTTACCTTCCAAGGACCTGCGGCCACTGCACCTATCCTGCATGTCTCGGAGCCTGTCCGAGAAGGGCTATCTATAAGAGGGAGGAGGACGGGATTGTCCTCATCGACCAGTCGAGATGCAGGGGCTACCGTGAGTGTGTCCGTTCCTGCCCCTACAAAAAATCCCTTTTCAATGTTGAGACGAGGATCAGCGAGAAATGCATCGGGTGCTACCCCAAGATGGAGCAGGGAGAGATGACCCAATGCACGACCAACTGCATCGGCAAGATCAGGCTGAACGGCTATGTCGGCACACCGGAAAATGCGAGGAAAGACAACCCGATCGATTATCTTGTCCATATACGGAAACTCGCTCTGCCGCTCTATCCGCAGTTCGGCCTCGAAACAAACATCTACTATATACCGCCGGTGCATGCGCCGGTGGCGTACCTTGAACAGATGTTCGGCCCGGGGGCCGGCGCAGCAGTGCAAACGTACCGGAACATAAGGGATGATCAGACGTTGAAGGGTTTGATGGTCTTGTTCGGGAGCATGGAGAAGATACTCCACGGGTTCAAGGTGGATGCAAACCATGCCTATGGATATGATGAAAAAGGCAATGAAGTGGTGAAGGTCCCCATAACCGAACCGATGTATATCAGGGACTTTTATGACAAGAAACTCAACGCCTACCGGCATAACACGCCATAAATACGAGAGAGGGTACCATGATTCTGAAAAAATTGATTTGTTTATGGATGTTCTTGTTCCTGGTCGCCGGAATTGCCTCCGCTGAGGATAAAAAGAAGATTTTTGCGGAGTTCACCTCCTACCGTAAGAATGTCGACGCCGGCAAGGTGGGGCTGAATGATGAGGTCTGGAAGAGCCTCTCCCCCTCGCGTCTGACCCTCCAGCGGCAGTTTCTCGTCGTTCCGAAACCGATGGATGTGGGTGTAAAGGAAATGCTCGTGCAATCCTTCAATGACGGCAAGTATATTGTCTTCAGGCTTACCTGGAAGGATTCTACAAAGAATGACGGACCGAAGATAATGAACTTTTCTGACGGAGCCGCCCTGCAGTTCCCGGTGAAGAAAGATCCGCTTCCTGAATATTTTATGGGCGAGCAGAAGAGGCCGGTGCATATATTGCACTGGAAGGCGTGGAGAAGCAAGGACAAACAGGCGGGATTCCAGGATGTAAAATCGGCGTATCCCAACATGACGGTCGACATGTACAATTTCGACTACGGCATAAAGGGAGCCGGCACCGAGAAGACACAAGCGGAAAAAGATATTTTTACCCCCGGTAAAGCGGCAGGCAACCCCCTTTCCTTTGACAAGAAAGAAATCGTGGAGGAATTGACCTCGGAGGGAGCAGGTACCTTGAAGTCGAAGAATATCGAAAACACCTCCGGCGACGCTGAATGGAAAGACGGTCAATGGACGGTGCTCTTCCGGAGACCGCTCGTGGTGACCGATCCGTTGAGCGTTAAGTTTACGGCGGGTGAAAAAATGCCTGTTGCCTTCTCCATCTGGGAAGGGGAACGAAGGGAATCAGCGGGAAGAAAAGCGGTAAGCCCTGCCTGGGCTGAGGTGAAGGTAGAATAGCCATGGAAGGTATGCTGTATTTATACAAGATGCTGTCCCTGGGATTTGCGTATCCTGAAGAAGAAAACTTCTGCATGCTCAGGACGATTCTGGACGAGAGCGGGAGCCTTTTCCCGGGAGAGCTTCGCGAATGTGTTGATGGGTTCAGGAAGAGCCTGCGGGAAAACACCCCCCCTCTTGATGATCTGAAATCCGGGTATCTGGCGATATTCGATATCGGCGGGCGGATATCTCCTTACGAAAGCGAGTATCTCAAGGAGAAGATATCCAGAAAGCCCTTTGAGATCGCCGATATCGCAGGGTTCTACAACGCCTTCGGCTTTGCGGTGAACGAGGAAATGAACAGCAGGGAGCCGGTGGATCATATCGCTGTCGAATTGGAATTCATGGCGATCCTTTCGTGGAAAGAGGAGTATGCCCGGAGGAGCGGCCTGACGGAAAAAGAGGAAATTGTCAACGAAGCGAGAAAGAAGTTTCTTGCCGAGCATCTTGGCCGGTGGGGCTTCTTCTTCTGCAAGCAGATACAGGAGCTTGATAGCGCACCTTTCTATAAAGAGCTTGCGAAGATCCTCGAACTGGTCCTGCGGCAGGAATGCAGGAAATACGGTATGGACCCGGTATCCTTTGAGAAGGATATGGCAAGGGACTCTTATGGGGGCGTCAGGGACGAAGAGTTTACGTGCGGTGTCCAGTTCTCAGAAATAATGTCTAGCAAAGAAGGAATATAATGAGAGAGGGAGAGATATGGGCAACAGGTTCTATTTAACTTTGTTATTCCTTTCCGGCGTTGTGCTTTTGCTTTTTATGTCCTTTTCCATTTACCGAGAGGTTGCGCCGGAATGGAAGAAGTATCAGTCTGAGTACAAGACGATGATGGTCAGAAAGTCGACAGACGATGCCACGAAAAAGAAGGCGGAGGCGATGAAGATCGATCTCCGGCAGATCTATCTCGGCAAGCTCAATCGCGTGGACCGGTGTACCAGCTGCCATGCAGGCGTCGAAAACCCGAACATGGAGGGGGTAAAGCCTCCCTATAAAGTGCATAGCGGAGACTATCTCAAGAACCATGAGCTGAACAAGTTCGGCTGTACTGTCTGCCATTACGGACAAGGAAGGGCCCTCACGAGAAAGGAGGCACACGGTCTGGGGCATGATACCCATTGGGACTATCCCATCGTACCGCTCCAGTACATCCAGAGCTCCTGTGCCTCCTGTCATAGTCTTGAAAGCCTGAAAACCAAGGGGGGAGAAAACGTCGCGAAGGGTGAAGTGCTCTTCAGGGAGAGGGGATGCAAGGGGTGTCATAAGCTCGAGGGTGTTGGGGGAGTGCTTGGCAAGGCCCTCGATGGAGTCGGGTCTCAGCCCATTGCCTACTTTCCCATGCGTTTTGTGCAGGGCGAAAGAACTGTCTATGCCTGGATGAAAGAGCATTTCGATGATCCCAGAAATATAGTCCCTGCAAGCGAAATGAAGGCGGAAGTGACGGATGTGGAGGCCGACCTCCTCACTACCTACGTATTGTCTTTGCGGGCAGAAGAAATGCCCAAGAAATATAGGAAGTTTGAGGGGACGAATGCTCCCGTGGTAGGAGATGCCAACGGCGAAACTCTCTACAAAATGTACTGTATTGCCTGCCATACTACAGGTAAGGACAGCGTTTACGACGAGGTATTCAAAAGGACCATTCCTGCGATAATGAACCCGTCATTCCTGAAGGCGGCTGACGACAAGTTCCTGAAAAAGGTCCTTGACGAGGGGAGGGCCGGCACCCAGATGACTGCCTGGAAGCAGAGTGCAGCAGGACTCACTGATAAGGAAGTCAATAAGATCATCGAGTATCTGGCGAAGGACAGGCCGGCCCAGAGGCCCGAGCCTTTCGGCATCGACAAATACAAGGGGAATGTGACCCATGGGGAAGATCTGTTTGCGATCCGCTGTGTCAGTTGCCACGGCAATAAAGGACAGGGCGGCGTCGGACTGAACTTGAGGAACCCGATAATTCAGAAGGAGGCCGACCCTGAATTTATCGCAATCACCATACGGGACGGAAGGGAGGGAACCCATATGGCGGCATTCGGCAAATCGGGTGTCGGACTGGAAAACCAGGATATTGCCGATCTTGTCGCTTATGTAAGGACCCTTTCGAAAAAGAAATAGCTCACTTCGTGTTTGCACAAACAGCGGGAGGGCAGGATGCACGTTCTGCTCTCCCCTTTTTTTTAGTTCCGCAAGTGCTCCCTGTAATTACTTGAAAGGCGGATGAGGAAAGGGGTTGTTATGGCTGTGGGAGCAAAGGAGATGACGGGAGCAATGAAAGTTTACCGTGATGAAGAAGTGCGTGAGCTCGAGAAGGGCAAGGGGAGTTTCACGAGAAACAACTGGAGCATAAATTCTGAGACGTACCGCGTCTTTAAGAGATTCAGGGAAGAGACGGTGAATGAAAGCCGTATGATGTGCGTATTCCTGGATGTTGATACTGATAAAAAGACGGTGCGGGCGATCTCGGCAAGAGAAGGAGGGGGCTCCGGAACCGATCATGGCCTTCGCTTTATTGTGGAGAGGTACAGGGAGAGGGGGAAGAGGTATATAGGCTTTTTGGGACAGGTTATCGGAGAGTTCCTCGGCAAGGCGGCGGGAAAAAGAAGACAGGCGGACGTGCGGTTCAGGGGCGCCCCGCTGCCGTATGAGCGGCTTATTACGCTGTGTTATTCGCTGGCGCGTCATTATGAAGAGGCCACCCTGCCGGAACTGTTCGCCTGTATCGCTCAGGCTGATGCGGCGCTGTACCGTAAGATTGAGCAATGCTACCGGCACCTGCTCGTCATAGACAATCTGTTCAGGCTCTACAGCAAGTATTGCGTACAGTTGCTCTACTACCACTCTGTCGGCAAGGTCGAACCGGATTACCTGAATGCCGGGGAGAGAATCTATAGTGAGATCATCGGAAGCGGAATGAGTATTACCGGTATTCTTGATGACTTTTTTGCAAAGGAACAGGTCGTGCAAGGCAGGTAACGATGGTTCAATACGCTTCATGCCCCCTCCCCGGCTCCGGAGGTTGCCAGCCGGTTTTTTTTTGTGTAGTCTTTAGGTAGATCGAAACGCCGGTCCTCCGTGATCAGGATGACTTTCGAAGAGGATCCGCTCCCCAGGAGGTGAAGGGTGAGGCGCTACAGATTCCACCCCGGCTGGCGCTATCCTGCCGGGGCCAAGAAGAGTGCACGCGGTGTGAACTTTTCCCTTTTCAGTCAGCACGCAACCGGGATTGAGCTGTTGCTGTATGAGAGGGCGGACAGCCCGGAGCCCTTTCAGGTCATCAGGCTCGACCCCGAGATCAATCGCACTTTTTTCTTCTGGCATGTCTTTATTGATGAATTGCCTGCCGGCGTTCATTATACCTGGCGTGTCGACGGTCCCGACGATCCCTGTCGGTCGGGCTTCCGGTTCAACAGGGAAATTGAGCTGCTGGATCCGGCGGCACGGGCGGTGACTACCGTATTGTGGGACAGGAGAAGTGCCCTGGAGAAGCAGAGGAGAAAAGAAAGTGCCCCGTCCATGCGCGCCATGGTAGCGGATCTGGCATATGACTGGGACGGTGACCAGCCGATCAACCACTCTCCGGAGGGTACCGTTATTTACGAGGTGCATGCAGGGGGCTTTACCCGCCATTTTTCGTCGGGAGTGACGCATCCGGGCACTTTCACGGGACTGATCGAGAAGATCCCCTATCTCAAAGAGCTGGGAATAACCGACATAGAGCTCCTGCCGGTTATGGCCTTCGATGAACAGGAGGTGCCGGAGGGGACCGCCCGGCGGGGCCTGACGAATTACTGGGGGTACAGCACACACAGTTTCTTCAGTCCGCATCCCGGATATTGTGTCACGCCGACAGAGGGAACGCATGTGGTTGAATTCAGGAACATGGTGAAAGCCTTGCACAAGGCGGGGATCGGGGTCATCCTCGATGTGGTGTTCAACCACACCGCCGAAGGGGGGGCGAACGGTCTCACCATGAATTTCAAGGGGACCGACAATTCGACCTTCTACCATCTTGACCCGCTCGATAAGTGTCTCTACCGGGACTATACCGGATGCGGCAATACGGTCAACTGCAATCATCCGTTGACCTCCCGGTTCATTCTCAACTGTCTCGAGTACTGGGTTCGTGAAATGCATGTGGACGGGTTCCGCTTCGATCTGGCCAGCGCCATGGCGCGCGGTGAGGATGGCAACCCCATGCGGCATGCGCCGGTCCTCTGGAATATAGAGTTTTCCGATATCCTGGCGCATACGAGGATTATTGCCGAGGCGTGGGATGCGGCCGGACTCTACCAGGTGGGCGATTTTCCCGGCTTCCGCTGGATGGAGTGGAACGGAAGATACCGTGATACGGTAAAAAGGTTTGTCCGGGGCGATAAGGGAATGCTGAGCCAGTTGGCCAATGCCCTTTCCGGCAGCAGCGATCTCTATCAGGCCCAGGGACGTCTGCCCATCAACAGCATTAACTACGTCACCTGTCATGACGGCTTCACGCTGTATGACCAGGTGAGCTATACCAGGAAGTACAACGAAATGAACGGAGAAGAGAACCGGGATGGTTCGGATGAAAACCTGAGCTGGAACTGCGGGGCGGAAGGGGAGACCTCCGATCCCGAAATCCTTTTCCTGCGCCGGCGCCAGGCGAGGAATTTCATGGCGATACTCCTCCTGAGCCAGGGGATACCCATGATCCTGGCGGGTGATGAGGTGCTGAGGACGCAGCGCGGCAACAACAACTGTTATTGCCAGAACAACGAAATGAGCTGGTTCGATTGGAGCCTGACGGAGAGGAACCATGATATGGTGCGTTTCGTACGGCAGATGATCGCTTTTCGTAAGCGCCATCCCTGCCTGATGCGCATCCGTTTTTTTACCGGAAGGCAGAGGGAGGGGAGGCTTTTCCCCGATATTGCCTGGCACGGCATCAGACTGAACGAGCCGCACTGGGGGGATCCCGATGCACAGGTCCTTTCCTATACAATCGGTGCGGTGGAGGAAGACGAGGAGGACCTCCACGTAATGCTCAATATGACGGAGAGACCGGCCGCGATACAACTGCCGCACCTGCTCGGCAGAAAGTGGCACCGCGCCATTGATACGGGGCAGCCCTCTCCGGCGGACATCATCGAGCCGTACGAGCAGCCGCCGGTCAGGAAATTCAATTACCTGGTGCTCCCCCGCAGTGTGGTGGTGCTGGAAAGCCGCTGAGAGACGGCTGCCGAAAGGTCCGCGTTGGTCGCAGGAACAGACGCGTTCTTTTCTTGTGCCGGTGCCTGCCCCAAAAAAATCTGTTATAATCATAACGTGTATTTCCTTATCCGGTTGTTCATCAATACGGTCGCCCTCTGGGTGGCTATCAAAACGGTTTCCGGTATTACGTACACGGGAGGAGGGCTTACTCTGCTCCTCGTGGCGCTGGTTTTCGGCGCGCTCAATGCGGTGGTGCGGCCGATCCTGAAACTGCTCACTTTTCCCCTTTTTCTTCTGTCTCTCGGCCTCTTTACCCTTGTGCTCAACGCCCTTATGCTCTGGATGACCAGCGGGATATCCGGGACTCTCGATCTCGGCTTCCGTGTGAGCGGGTTCTGGCCGGCTTTCTGGGGGGCTCTGGTGATCAGTATCGTCAGTATCGTACTCTCTCTTTTCGTACGAGGTGAATGACTTGTCCACGGATTTTCTTCCCGGTACCGGCCTCTCCTTTCCGGACAAGAGCGGGATCGCGGAATCCTCCCTCCGTCTGCTCGAGTTCGACCGTCTCCTCGCGCATATCTCTTCTTTTGCCCACAGTGACGCATCGAGACATGCTCTTCTCGACCTCCGCCCCTTACGCAGGAAAGAGGATATCGAGAAGAGATTGGGGCACGTTGCAGAGATGCTGCTGCTGTCCCAAAAGGGGGAGCCCTTGAAGCTCTTCTCTTTTCCTGACATCGCACCCTTCATGACCAAGGTGAGGCCCGAAGGGGCGGTGCTGGAAGGGTTTGAGCTTTCGGGGTTTATCCCTGTCCTGCAGATGATTGCCGAAATCCTCCTCCAGACGGAAGAAAGAGGAGATATCCCCCGTCTGAGGGAGGTGATCGCGTTCCTGACCGGCTTCCCGGACCTTCTCGGGGCTCTCGAACGCTCCATCGACAGTGAAGGGGGCATCCTCGACAGTGCTTCCTTCGCCCTCTCTGAAATAAGAGGACGGATCAGAAAGCTCGAGGGCCGGATACAGAGGAAACTCGAAGAGATGGTACGGGATGAAAGCGTTTCCGTTTTCCTCCAGGACACTTTTATTACGAACAGGTCGGGCCGCTGGGTGATCCCGGTGCGGATGGATTCCAAAGGGCAGGTGCCCGGCGTGGTGCATGATGTCTCGAAATCCGGTGAGACGGCATTTGTCGAGCCCCTCCATATCATCCATCTCTCCAATGAGCTCGAGAACCTGATGGCGGAGCAGAGGGCCGAAGAGATCCGCATCCTCCGGAAACTTTCCGCAGGGATACGGGAGGCGGCGGAGCTGATCGAAATCCAGTATACGGTCATCGTTTACCTGGACACCCTGAATTCCGTGGCACGGTTTGCGGACTCCCTGCAGATGCAGATCCCACGGATCAATGAGTCAGGAAGCATCAATCTGGTGAATGCCCGCCATCCTCTTCTGGACCTTTCACTCCGGAAAACGGACAGCGGGAGACGGGTGGTCCCCCTCGATGTCGAACTGGGCGGAGGAAACACCGTCATGGTGATAACGGGCTCCAATGCCGGGGGAAAGACCATCGCCATAAAGACCATCGGGCTGCTTCTTGCCATGGCCCTGTCGGGGATGCCGGTGCCTGCGGACTCCTCGTCGGATTTCCCCCTTGTCCGCTCCCTGCTGATCGATATCGGAGACGAACAATCCATCGAGAGCAATCTCTCCACCTTTTCCGCCCATGTGACTAACATCTCGAAGATCCTCAGGGAGGCCGATGCCAGGGCCCTGGTCCTGATCGACGAGCTGGGTACGGGCACCGACCCGGACGAGGGGGCTGCTCTCGCCTGCGCAGTGCTTAAGGAGCTGAAGAGCAGTGACGCCCTTGTCTTTGCCACGACCCACCTCACGGATATCAAAGGATTTGTGCATCGGACAGAGGGCATGCTGAATGCCTCCATGGAGTTCGACCAGGAGACCCTTACCCCCTTATACCGTTTGCGGGTGGGGGAGCCGGGACAGTCGCATGCCCTGGAGATCGCGCGGAAATACGGCTTGCCGGAGAGCATTATCGACTCGGCGAAGGCGATGCTCGGCGGCATAAAGGTGGAGTTTGACAACCTGATAGCGGACTTGAACGATAAGAGGGGGCAGTACGAGCGGGGCCTTGAAGACCTCAGGAAGCAGAGAGATGAGGCGGAAGCGGGGAACCGGCGACTGGAAACGCTTCTCGCCGAAGCGGAAGCCCGGCGCGAGGAGCTGCTTGCAAAGGCGTATCAGGATGCTTCTGATGTCGTGATGCGGGTGAAGCGGGAGATGTATGCCCTCCTTGAAGAGGCGAAGCGGAAGGAGCGGGAGAAGAGCCGCGAAGCACTCAAACAGGCAGGCCGTATCCAGGAGGAGGTGGACAGGAAGCTCAAGGAGCTCCGGAAGGAGGGCGATGGTGCCCCCTCCCTCGACGAGCTCGAAGAAGGAGATGTGGTCTTTGTCCAGTCCCTCGGGTACGATGCCCCGATTGTCGATATTAACCTGAAACACAACAGGGTGAAGGTGCGGGCGGGGAATATGGAAGTGGAGGTGCCGGCCTCCGATCTCCGCGTCAAAAGGGGAAAAAAGGCGGAGGCGCGAAAAGAGGATTCTTATACGGGCAGGCATGCGGAGGAGGCTGTCCCGTCAAGAATGAACCTGGTGGGGGTACGGGTGGACGACGCCCTCTCCCGCCTCGAGCCCTTCCTGAACCATGCCTCCCTTGCCGGCCTCAACGAGATAACGATCATCCACGGGATGGGAACAGGTATTCTGTCGAAGGCAGTACGGGAACACCTGCAAGGCCATCCCCTCGTAAAGAGGTTCAGAAGCGGTGAGCCGCAGGAAGGCGGGAGCGGGGTGACGGTCGTTACCTTGGTGTAGCCCTGCCCCGGTTTACCCGGAGCAGGGTCTCCTTTGCTGACGGCAGACCCCTTATTCAATCGGGATCTTCTTCGGTTTCTTTTTTGCCTCTTCGGTTTTCGGTACCCTTATCTCGAGGATGCCGTCTTTGAATTGTGCTTTGGCCTGGTCGGTCTGCACCTCCGAGGGGATATGGAAGGAGCGGCTGAAGGAGCCGTAGGAGCGTTCCACCCGGTAGTAGTTCTTTTTCTCTATTTTCTCCTCTTTTTTCTTCTCCCCGGAAATGGTAACGGTATTGTCGGTGAAGCTTACCTCTATGTCCTCCTTGCTTATACCGGGCAGTTCTGCCTTCATGACGATATCGTCCCCTTCTTCAAAGATATCCACGGTGGGAGTAATTTCCTCCATCTCCGGCATCCTGGTTCCGGGCCACCATGAGGGGGAGAGCAGGGAAAAGGGTCTTCTGAAAAGATCTTCGAAACGCCTCTCCATTATGTCGAGGGGGGAGAGAGGCCGTGCGGGCTCGGTCTGCATCAATTCCTTTGATTCTTTTTCTTTTTCCTTCTCTTTTTTTGACATATTCCACCTCCTGAAAGGGCTGATGTATGTGGGGAACAAAAAAAGACATCCATCTTACTTAAATGATAAATCACCTGCGGAAAAAGTCAAATTTTCTTATCCCTCGATGAGCATGACCATTGCCCCCATCAGTGTTACCGCCCAGATGATATCCGAAGAGGCGATCTGAAAATCGCAGGTGGAGTCCAGCAGGATGTCCGCCCGTGAGGGGAACTCCTCATCCTCCAGCCAGAGGATAAGGGTGACCGGGACCCGCGGAAGGGGGAAGAGCCGCAGGGAGACATCGCCGTACTTCTGCAATTCCCCTCCGAAGCCCTTTCCTTTTTTAATGAACCCTTCCTTATCCCTGCCGAACATCTCCGCCAGTTCCCGGGTGGGGAGAAGATACGTTCCGGCGGAGAAGCGCTGTCCGCCCTTAACATCCATCGGGTTGATCAGACGCCCGGTGAAGGGTATGTCTTTCGCATTGACGAGGTACCAAAGGATGCCGAGCCTGAAGAAATCCTTGAGCTTATCCAGCAGCAGGTCGCTCTGGGGATCATTGCTGCTGATGGTTTTCTCCACCGGGGATACACAGAAGTCCATGCCGAAAGAGGTAATAAAATACTTCTGTGTTGTGTTATCGCAGGAGACCTTGGCGTTTCTGCATACCTCTTCCGGGGGAAGGGCTGCAAGGATTTCCCAGGCTTTGGCCTCGCCATGGGCGATTTTGATAGGAACCATTTTTCCTCTCCGGTCAGAAGGCGGAATAGGGATTTGTTATAATTTTTAATAAAAGGGCATTCCCCGGTCCTCTGCTCCGGGGAGGGTCCCCGTCCGGCTTTGATGTTGCTATTATTATATACATACTGTACAGTGCGGCGCAAAGGAGGAGAGTATGCCGACGAAAAGGCATTTCAGTGCGGAGGAGGCGAAAGGGGTGGGCGAGTCCCTGGGAGTCGACTGGTCGAAGTTCGATGTGGAGCAGTTCAGGATGGGGATGGACGTGGAACTGGAGCATGGCCTGTCTAACCCTGCCACGAATGTTACGAACAACGACCCCTTCCTTACCGGAAAGATCGCCCTTGCACACCTGAATGAATTCCCGGATTATTATACGCGGCTTTATGAGATGGAAGAGGAGGCGGAAAGAGCCCACGACAAGGAATAGAGAATCTCTGCTGCGCCATGGAGGGAGAGGCCCCGGAAGTGCTCCCCTTTCTCCCGTTATTTCAGCAGTTCCCCCGGGAAGAAGAGAGCCCCCTTCTTGTCCAGCGGCGTATTCGCCGAGCCGCATTGCGGGTCCTGTACGCAGGAGGGAC
Source organism: Nitrospira sp. (assembly GCA_002634385.1). GTDB lineage: Bacteria > Nitrospirota > Thermodesulfovibrionia > Thermodesulfovibrionales > Dissulfurispiraceae > Nitrobium > Nitrobium versatile. The sequence continues at coordinate 234,966 of NSJL01000001.1, read as the reverse complement.
ACCCGTCCTCGCTTGCACACCCTCCGATAATCTCCCGGAAGGAACGGATCCATTCGGCCGGGGTGTCCAGTACTCTCCTGGTAAGCCCTATGCCCCCCTCATAGCCGTCGTAGAGGAAAATTGCGGGTGTTCTGAAATCGGGGTGCAGGGAATAATTCACTCCCCCGATGTCCCCTTTGTCGCAGAGGGAAAAGAGCGGATTTCCCCGTATCTCCACCTGTTCGCCGGAGAAGGCCTGCATATAGTATTCCACGTCCACCTCCCTGCAGACGGCCTCACCGCGCTAACTATCGAGGTGCACTACCTGGTATTGTTTGCCTCGGTTCGGAGGGCAGAAACCCCGCCCGGTACGGGCTTATTTTCTCCGCCAGCAGCGGGGCGCGTTCCACTCTCCAGGCATAGATCAGCTCGGTGATTTTCCGGGCTTTGGTGAAGACAATGGTCCTGAGCCCCGCGTTGATGCATTTCAGGAAAATGTGTGTTGCCTGGGTATAGGGAGGGACTGTCAGGGGAATCGAGGAGAAGAAAATGCTTTCCGGAGCGGGGAGTCCCTGCCAAAGACGGTTTTCTGCGATAGCTCCTGTATTCTTTTATTTAAGCAGATGGAGAGCGGTTTGTTCTATGTCTCTCTCCCGTATCTCACGCGTCTGGCGGTTCCTTTGCCGTCTTTGCAGGGGAGGCACGTACAGGTTTTCGCAAGAATGCAAAGGGGAGAGGGGGATTTGCAGAAATGCAAAGGGAGGGCTGAAATAAAATATAATAAAAACAAAAGAATATGGATTGGCATGAAAGGTGCATATGAAAAGAATAAGAGGATACGGCAAAGCAAAGAGGAGGAGACGAAGATGAAGACAGCGGCGAAGAGAGGATTATACATCGGTACCGGAACGGGATTGGTACTCTTCTGTGTGGCAGGACTGCTCCCCGGCTCCTTCCTGGGCGGCGTAGCGGGGCTGAAGATAACAGGAGCCCTTCTGGGAACTCCGGTGGGCGCGACGATGCTGTCGAGGGTACTGGTGGGTGTCTCCATGCTGCTGGGGGTAGGGATGGCAGCAGTGATCTGCACGATGGGTTCGGCAGTGGGAGGCTGGCTGCTGGGAAGGGCGGTGGATGCGATACGGTTCAGGGTAGTGGTGAGGAGAGAGGCGGCAGAGAGGGCATAAGGATACAGGGCAGGAAGAGAGGAAAAAATACAAGGAGGCAGGACAATGAAAGCAAGAGAGACGATAGTGAGAATGGGGACGAAGATCGGTGCGGCGCTGGGGGGACTCTCCTTTCTGGTGTTCGGGGTGATTCCGGGCTTTTACTTTGGCAGCTACGGGGCGATGGTAGTGCTGAAGCATCTGCTGGGTGCGGGAGGGGAGCCCTCGGTGGTGGTGCGGATGGTGGTGGCAGTGGGGAGCATGCTGGGGATCGTGTGTGTGGGATCGGTGCACCTTGTGGTGGGATCCATAGTGGGAACGGCCCTGGGGTATATGGTGGCCTCGGTCACCTCCCCCTCTGAAGCAAAGACCCCTGCCGGCGAGGCGGTCAGGACGCAATAAAGGAGACGCGCAGCGATACGATATCCTGCTGCCGGCGGTATAATAAAAGAGATGGATACCTTATGTTTCCATCTCTTTTATTATTTTTGCAGGAGAGCTCTTTATGGAAAAGATGGATGCGGTTACCCTTCTCGGGCTCATTGCAGCAATGCTCACCACTTCCTCTTTCGTCCCCCAGGTGGTGAGGACCTGGAGGCTGAAGGAAACGAAGGATATTTCCCTCTGGATGTTTCTGCTTATCGGGGCGGGGATATTCCTCTGGATGATCTACGGCTTCCTTATCCGGGACCTGCCGGTGATTGCGGCGAACATGGTCTCTTTCATGTTTGTTTCCCTTATTCTCTACTTCAAGATAAAATATCGGTAAATTAGGGTGCGCACTGAAAACAAGGAGGACCTTTACCTATGGAAAGCGCGTTGAGAGAGCAGGATCCCGAGTCTTTGCCCGAAAATCCCTTCAGGCTGATCGGGTCTGACTGGATGCTTGTTACCGCAGGTACAGCGAAAAGCTACAATACCATGACTGCAAGTTGGGGAGGCCTCGGCGTGCTCTGGGATAAGAGAGTGTGTTTCTGCTTTGTGCGGCCTACGCGGTATACATACGAATTCATGGAAAGGGCGTCCCACTTCACCCTCTCTTTCTTTGACGAAAAGCACCGTGAGGCGCTGGAATTCTGCGGTACCCGCTCGGGGAGGGATACCGACAAGGCTGCAGCCACCGGATTGACGCCGGTGACCGGAATCCCGGGGACTGTTCATTTTGCCGAAGCACGTCTTGTGTTCGAGTGCAGGAAGATCTATTTCAACGATATCGATCCCGAGCATTTCATCGATCCGGGGATTCAGGACAATTATCTTGCCAGGGATTACCACAGGCTGTATGTCGGAGAGGTGATCCGTTTTCTTGCGCGATAGGCGACAGGGATGCGGTGCTCCTCTCCCTTCCGGAGGCGGCAATGCGGGAATACCGGCTGAAAGAGTACGGTTCGTGGAGCGTGCTGGTTCTCTCCTATGCTGCAGGTCTTGCAGTGAGCGGAAGCGTGACCGTCGCCTCCCTCGCTCCGCTGCTCGCCCTCTCTCTGTGTATCAATGCGAAGCAGGCTTTTGTCCTGTGGATACGGCGCTCCGGTCCCGCTCCGGCGCGGGCGGGAGGGGCTTTCCTGCTGCAGATTCTTGCGGCTACCCTGATTCTGCTGGTCATTTTCGGGTCCTCCCTTCTCCGGCTGCTTCCCTATGCCTTTGTGCCGCTCCTCTATCTCCTTCTCCTGAAAGGTGCGGGAGAGCATGCCCTTGTCACCGAAATAGCGGGATTTGCTCTTCTTGCCCTGTCTGCTCTTATCGCCCGTTTTGCCGCGTCGGGAGTGGTGGACCCTGCGCTGTTTGCGGCGGTCGCCCTCTTCTTTGCCGCAGGGGTTTTCAAGGTGCGGGTACATCTGAGAAGAGGGCTCTCCGAGAGGATTCTGATGGGCCTTTATGTATTGTTCTGTCTTGCCGTGTACTCCGTAATGAGCACCCCGGTGATCATACTCCTGCCCCTTTTCGATAACCTCCTCTTTGCCGCCCTCCTCTACCGGGTACGGCTGAAGACGCTGGGGTGGATAGAGGTGCTGAAAGGGATGCTGTTTCTTCTGCTCGCCTTCCTTTTCTATTGAGCTTGCTTTCGATCCACGGATGCGCAGGGAAAGGGGTCCGGGAGGAGGGAGGAAGGAAGTAATTGAATAAGGTATTTTTATTGAACTATAAGCCTTCCTTATTGACTTGGCGGAGGGGAGGGGAGTAAACTGACAGAAGTGTATGAGGTCTTACGCGACCGGGGAAAGCAGTCATCAGGCAACCCGCTTCCCGGAGAGGGCTCCTATGAAAGATGTCCAATATGCAGTTCTGAAGAAAGAGGATTTCGACGATTTCATTTCCCGGCTCTCCAATCTGCAGAAAGTAGTCGCTCCCGTAGCACGGGGATATAACAATTACGCTTTTGAAGAAGTCACTTCCGGTGACCGGATTGCTCTTCCGTATATCCCCACAATCCTTCCCCCGAAGAAATACTTCATGCCGCAGCGTGAAACCCTGGCGGAGTATGATTTCCGCCACAGAGCCGACGTGAAAGCCGTCGTCTACTATGAACGCATGATTCTCTTCGGGGTCCATACCTGCGATCTTGCTGGAATTCACTGTCTCAACATGGTGTTTTCGCGCCGTCCCAAGGACTATAACTACCTGATCCGTTCGAACAAGATCGGCATCATCGGGCTGGAGTGCAATGACTATTGTGATGAGCATGCGAATTGTGCCCTGGTGAATGCGAGCATGCCTTCGGGCGGGTATGACCTGTTGTTTACCGATAGGGGGGAGTATTTTATCGCCCATATCCATACGCAGACCGGCGACGAGATCGTGGAGGCGACAAAGCTCTTCCAGCCCGCCGGCAAGGTCCATTTGCAGGAGCTGGTGAGGCTCCGCGAGGCAAAGCGGAAGATATTCAGGAACGAGGTGGAGATCGAACCGCGGGAGATTCCCGAGCTGTTCGATAAGACCTTCGGAAGCCGTGTATGGAAGGAAGTGGGGGAGCGGTGCCTTTCCTGCGGAAACTGTACTGCGGTGTGCCCTACCTGCTACTGCTTCGATATCATGGATGAGGGGGCCCTCGATCTGAAGAGCGGCATGCGGGTGCGCAGGTGGGATTCGTGCCAGCTCGAACCCTTTGCCAAGGTCGCGGGGGGAGAGAACTTCAGGAAGGAACGTTCCGACAGGCAGAAGCACCGCTACTACCGGAAGTTCCGGTATCCGGTGAGTACGTACTCCCGCTTTTTCTGTACCGGATGCGGGCGGTGCAGCAGGACCTGCATGGCGGGGATACGGCTCAAGGAGACCCTGAATGCGCTGATCGAGGAGGGCATGCCGAAAGTATGGAAAAAGTGGTTATAAAGGAATCCAATTACAACGTAAAGAAGGGGAAGATCCTCCGTACGAAGAGATTGACCGGGCATGAAAAGCTCTTCGAGGTTGCACTGGAGGGCGGAGGAAGCCTCGATCACGACCCCGGGCAGTTCGTTATGGTCTCTGTATTCGGGGTGGGAGAAGTGCCCATCTCCGTATCCTCATCCCCCGCCACCCGCGGCTCCTTCGAGCTCTGCGTCAGGGCGGTGGGAAAGGTAACTGAAGCCATGCACCAGCTCGAAGCGGGTGATGAGATCGGAATCAGGGGACCGTATGGCAAGGGGTTCCCCATACGGATACTGGAGGGGAACGACCTCCTCATCGTTGCGGGGGGCCTCGGAATCGCGCCTCTCCGGTCTCTCATAAAACATGTCCTCTTCAACAGGAGAGAGTTCGGGAAGGTCCATATCCTCCTCGGGTGCAAGACCCCTCAGGACATGCTTTTCAGCAACGAGCTCGAGCAGTGGAACCGCCGCATGGACGTCCACTATGAATGTACCGTGGACCGGGCGGCCCCCGACTGGGCCGGCAATGTGGGGGTCATCACCACCCTCATCCCCGGGGTGGATATCGAACCGGAGAGGACCTTTGCCGTGGTGGTGGGTCCGCCGATCATGTACAAGTTTGTCATCAAGGAACTGCTGGCGAAGAATATCCCGGAACGGCAGATCCTGCTCTCTTTCGAACGGCACATGAAGTGCGGAATGGGAAAATGCGGAAGATGCCAGATCCAGGGGTTATATGTGTGCCAGGACGGGCCCGTTTTCAATTTCGCGGATATCAAGAACATGAGTGAGGCGTTGTGATTATGAAGAAACCGACGGTTGCTTTTTACGATTTCGCCTGCTGCGAGGGGTGTCAGCTCCAGGTAGCGAACCTCGGGGAGGATCTCCTCGATGTTCTGGACGTGGTGGAGGTGGTGGAGTTCCGCGAAGTGATGTCCGAGAAATGGAACAGGAGCGTGGACGTGGCCATCGTGGAGGGAAGCATCACCAACGCGCATGCGGCCGAACGGATCGGAGAGATACGGAAGAGGGCCGGGACCCTCATTGCATACGGGTCGTGCGCCACGATCGGAGGGGTAAACGGCATGAAGAACCTTTCCGATCTCGACGATATCCGGAAATATGTGTACGGGGACAGCTACAAGCTTTTCCCGTCCGAGAAGACAAGGGCGGTGCACCAGGTGGTGCCGGTGGACTATTTCGTCAACGGGTGCCCCGTGTACCCTCCCGAGTTCCTGCAGATCCTGAGGGCCGTCCTTCAGGGCACCACGTACCATGTACCCGACTATGCGGTATGCGTCGAATGCAAGCTGAATGAAAATGTCTGCATGTACGACCGGGGGATTACCTGCCTCGGCCCTGTTACGAGGGCCGGCTGCAACTCGTGGTGTATCAACAACGGGAATATATGCTACGGATGCCGCGGCATGGTGAGCAATCCCAACGAGAAAGGGACGAAGGCCGTGCTGGACAAGTACGGAATCTCCGCGGAGCTTATCCGCAACAAAATGACGATGTACAACAAATGCAGGGAGCTCGACAGGCATGAATAAAAGAAATCTCGCGGTAAATGTAGAATACCTGACGCGGGTGGAGGGCCACGGGAATATTGTAGTCAATGTAAAGGAAGGGAGGCTCGAGACCTGCCGTCTCGATATCGTGGAGGCACCGCGGCTTTTCGAAGGCATGCTGCGGGGGCGCTCTCTCTTCGAAGCGCAGCATATTACCAGCAGGATCTGCGGCATCTGCTCCTGCGGGCACACTCTCGCCTCCCTGCAGGCTGCCGAGGATGCGCTCGGCATCGTTCCTTCAGAGCAGACACTGCAACTCAGGAAGCTCCTCCTCCATTTCGAGACCCTGGACAGTCATATCCTGCACATCTACCTGCTGGCCGCCCCGGACCTGCTGGGAGTGAAGAGCTTTGTCCCCCTGGTGGATACCCATAACAAGGTGGTGCGCAGGGCCTTGCGGATGAAGAAGACCTGTAATGAGGTATGTGAAATACTGGTGGGCCGCCATGTCCATCCCATTTCTGCGGTGGTCGGCGGCTTCACCAAGCTCCCCGGGGAAAGGGAGCTGGACTCTCTCCTGCATCTCCTGGAGGGGATGCGGCCCGATATGGAGGCGACAGTGGAGCTGGCCTCCACGTTCCGGTTCCCTGAATTCGAGCGGGATACGGAGTATGTCGCCCTGGTAAGCGACGACGGGGAGTATCCCCTGCTCTCGGGGGATATCGGCTCCACCGATGGGGTCAGGATGCACAAAAGGGAGTACCGGAGCGGTACCAACGAGTTCATCGTTCCCCACTCCTCGGCAAAGCACACGAGGCTGAGCCGGGAGTCCTACGCAGTGGGCGCGCTGGCGCGCTTCAATCTCAACTATGACAAGCTGCACCCCCGGGCAAAGGAAGTTGCCGAAGCCGTAGGGATGAAACCGAAATGCACTAACCCCTACCTGAACACTGTCGCCCAGCTGATCGAGTCCGTACACTGCCTTGAGGATTCTCTGCGGATTGTCCGGGAGTTGAGAGAGCGGGGAGTGGACCAGGACGAGACGATCCTTGTCGGGCTCAATGAGAGATCCGCGGTCCCGGTGAGGGCAGGGAGCGGAGTGGGAGCGATTGAGGTGCCGCGCGGCGTCCTTTTCCATCACTATGAGGTGGACGATAGCGGGATGATTGTGAATGCGAACTGCATTATTCCCACGAACCAGAACTTGAACAATATCGAGCATGATATGGAAAAGCTGGTGCCTGAAATCCTGACGAGAAGCGATGAAGAGATCACCCTGGCGCTGGAGATGCTGGTCCGCGCCTATGACCCCTGCATATCGTGCTCAACCCACTTGCTGAACGTGCGCTTTGTTGGACGTTGAGATAAAAAAGATTTTGCAACCGCACCCGCCGGACATTATACTTATAATAACGGCAGGGAACATATTCAGGGCCGATGACGGCGTCGGCCCGTACATTGCACGGCACCTCCCCGATCCCCGGGACGGCATTCTCATCCTCGATGCGGGAGAAAGGCCCGAGAACATCATTGACAGGGCCGTCGAAGCGAAGCCCGTATGGACAGTGATCATCGATGCCGCAGAGTTCGGGGGAGTTGTCGGCGAAGCGCGGGTCATTCCGTCGGAGCTGATCGAGGACTGTATCGTGAGCACCCATACCTTTCCCCTCCCCGGGGTGGCAAAAATTATACAGTACGATACGGGATCCGAGGTGTTTTTCATTGGCATTCAGCCGGGCAGCAAGGATTTTGCCGAAGGGCTGTCCGCCCCGGTGGAGCAGACTGCACGTGAAATCATTGCCCTCCTCTCTCCCCGTTGAAGAACCGGGTTCCGTGTCCCTCCCCCTGTCCCCTCTGCCGTGAAAAGTTGCCCCAAATTGACAAAGCAGTGCTATTAAGTTTACACTAAACGATTGATATTCAAGCACTAAAGCACTAAACCGTAGGGAGGACACATTGTTAAAGGCACGTGAAGATGTATCGGCAACAAGGAAAAGGCTTACCATAGAGATTCCTGCAGACGCTATCGAGGTGGAGATCCGGAAAGGGCTCCAGGAGGCGCAGAGACAGGCGAAGATCCCCGGATTCAGGCCCGGCAAGGCGCCCCTGAACCTTATCGAGAAAAAATTCGGCAGGAATGTGGAAGCGGACGTGCTGGAAAAGCTGGTGCCCCACTACTATTCCGATGCCCTTAAAGAGGCGGGGATAAAGCCGGTATCGAAGCCGGTGATGGAGGAGCAGTTCGACTTCAGGAGGAATGAGCCCCTTACCATGACTGTTATGGTGGATATCATGCCCAGCGTCGAGAACCTTACCTACGAGGGGGTAAAGGTCAAGGAGGTCTCCGTGGAGGTGAAGGACGAGGACGTGGAGGGGGCGTTGAAAACCGTTGCCGAGGAAAGGGCCACCTACGAGTCCTCCGATGAGCCCGTCCAGACCGGGGACCTCGTTACCATCGATTATACGGTGGAGGGAGAGGAGCAGGAGGCGACGGATGCCGTCCTGAAGGTGGGAAGCGGTCCCTATCCCCAGGATTTCTTCGAAGGGCTTATCGGAAAGAGGAAGGGGGACGAGGCGGAGATAGAGGCCTCTTTTCCCGAAGAGATGCAGTCTCCCTTTGCGGGCAGGAAACCCCGGTTTTCGATAAAGATAAAGGAAGTGAAGAAGCGTCGTCTGCCGGCTATCGACGATGAGTTTGCAAAAGATATGGGCTTCGAGAGCCTGGAGCAGCTGAAGGGCAAGGTGCGGGAGAATATGCTTTCTGCGAAAAGCAGGAGTGCGGATATGGCAAAACAGCGTGAAATTCTGGACAGGCTTCTGGAGTCCCATACCTTTGAAGTGCCGGAAAGCATGCTGCAGGCGGAAATCAGCCTCCTTATCAACGATATCCGCGCAGGAGGCAAGGATACCCGTTCCGACGAGGAGCTGAGGGCCGAGCTGGAGCCCCATGCGGTAAAGAGCGCACGGGCCTCCCTGCTGCTCGATATCATCGGAGAGAAGGAAGGGGTGACGGTTTCCGACGAGGAATTGAAGGCGGAGATCCTCAATCTTGCGCAGAGGTATTATATCTCCCCCGAGAATGTTATAAAATATTATATAACGAAGGACGGATCACTGGAGGGCGTGCGGCACGCCCTCTTCGAGAAAAAGGTTTTGGACCTTCTGTTGAGCAAGGCGACGGTGGAAAAAGGAGAATAGACTATGAGCATAGTTCCGATCGTTATAGAGCAGACCGGCAGAACGGAGAGGGTATACGACATTTATTCACGGCTCCTGAAGGACAGGATCATCTTTATCGGCACTGCCATTGATGACAACGTGGCAAATGTGGTCATCGCGCAGTTGCTCTTCTTGCAGACGGAGGACCCGGAAAAGGATATCCACATCTACATCAATTCACCCGGGGGGGTTGTCTCTGCAGGGCTTGCCATGTATGACACCATGCAATATGTGAAGCCCGACATCGCCACCTATTGCATCGGACAGGCCGCCAGCATGGGGGCGCTGCTCCTGTGTGCCGGCAAAAAGGGGAAGAGGTTTGCGCTGCCGCACTCCCGGATCATGATCCACCAGCCCACGGCGGGTTTCTACGGACAGGCTACGGACGTGGAGATCCATGCAAAGGAAATCCTGAGGATGAAGGAAACCCTGAACAAGATCATGTCCCATCATACGGGGCAGCCTTTCGAGAAGATCCACGCGGATACGGAAAGGGATTATTTCATGTCGGGTGACGAAGCAAAGGAATACGGTATTGTGGATGATGTGATTTCCATAGTGAAGAGTAACAAATAGCAAGAGGCCGGGAGGAAGAAAGCGGTGGCAGTCTGCCTGAACGTAGCTGCCGTATCCGTATTTCTCCCTCCCCGTCTCCCATTCCCACTTACATTTTGATGGGAGGTTGTGATGGCAAGAAAGGTGAATGACGCTGCCCTGAAGTGCTCCTTCTGCGGAAAGGGGCAGGACGAGGTCAAAAAACTGATAGCGGGACCCATGGTATACATCTGCGACGAGTGCGTCGGCCTCTGTAATGAGATCATTGACGAGGAGCTCCATATATCCGATAAGGAATTCTCCCGGAAGCTCCCCACTCCTGCGGAGATCCACAAGTTTCTCAACGATTACGTCATCGGGCAGGAGCAGGCAAAGAGAGTTCTGTCCGTTGCCGTCCATAATCATTATAAGAGAATATTCAGGGGGTCCAAGTCGGACGTGGAGCTCCAGAAGAGCAACATCCTCATGATCGGGCCGACGGGAACAGGGAAGACCCTCCTCGCGCAGATCCTGGCGCGTTTTCTCGATGTGCCTTTTACGATTGCGGATGCGACGACCCTCACGGAAGCGGGCTACGTGGGCGAGGATGTGGAAAATGTGCTGCTGAAGCTGCTCCAGGCCGCCGACTATGATGTGGAGAGGGCGCAGCGGGGAATCATCTACATCGACGAGATCGACAAGATAAGCAGGAAATCGGACAGCCCCTCCATTACCCGGGACGTGTCCGGCGAGGGAGTGCAGCAGGCACTCCTCAAGATAATAGAGGGAACGGTGGCGAATATCCCTCCGCAGGGGGGAAGGAAGCACCCCCAGCAGGAGTATATCCAGCTCGACACCACCAACATTCTCTTTATCTGCGGAGGCGCTTTTGTAGGCCTCGACAGGATCATCGAGCAGAGGACGGGAAAGAGGAGCATCGGCTTTACTACGGAAGCCCCCGCCCTTGCGGGAGACAAGAGGAAGAGCGGCTCCCTTGCGCTCGTGGAGCCGGAGGACCTGATACGCTACGGCTTGATCCCGGAGTTCGTCGGCAGGCTTCCTGTATTGGCAACCCTTGAAGAGCTGGATGAGGCGGCGTTGGTGAGGATCCTGACCGAGCCGAAGAACTCCCTGATAAAACAGTATCAGAAGCTGCTCTCCCTCGATAATGTCCGCTTGAAATTCACGGAAGGGGCGCTGCATGCCATTGCAAAGAAGGCCATCGACAGGAAGACGGGTGCACGCGGACTGAGAGCCATCCTGGAGGATGTCATGCTTGATGTAATGTACGAGATCCCTTCCAAGGCGGGCGTGGTCGAGTGTATCATCAATGAAGAGGCCATCGAAATGAGGGGACGCTCTCTTCTCGTATACGAAGACAGGGCGGAATCGGCGTAAAGGGATTCGTGGTGTGCAGCGGTACAAGGCGGTGAGGGCGGTCTTTACCGGCTGCGTCGCGTTTTCCGCTGCACCTCACGGCCTTTCCGCGCCACCGCTTTCTCCAGTGCTTTCCTGAAACCCTCCCGGAGCTCCGGATCCTTCACCGCGGAGAGGGTCTGTTCGATCCATTCCCTGTCCGGTGCAGAGAGGGGAGGGCGCTCCGGGAGCGTGTTCTTTGCCGGCATCATGCTCCTCCCCTTTCTCCGGTACACCATCCCGTGCCGGAACCTGACGTTCTTTATATGGTAGGCATGCAGTTTTCCCGCGATTTCCTGCTTGTAAAATTTCAACTGCTGCATCCACCCCGGGGAGTCCACATTGATGAGCAATTCCCCCTCCTTTATCTCAGCGGGGTAGGTATGCAGGGAGAGGGGCTCGCCGAAGAGGTTTCTCCACTCCTGCTGAAGGGAGTTGAGCCGCACCTTTTCTTCCAGCCCCAATTCCCTTAAAAGGGGAGTAAGGATCGAGCCGGTGTTTCTCATGGGGAAGCGATGAGGGAGCGAGTCAGACTGCCTTTACGACTTTACCGGATCTGATACAGCGCGTGCAGACGTATGCCTTCCTGGTAGTGTTGTCCTTGACGATTTTGATCCTCTGAATGTTCGGCATCAGGACGTTCTTGGTTTTGTTATTCGCATGGCTGACATTATTACCGACAGTCCGTTTTTTTCCGCAAACAGAACAGCTTGCCATAGTTCACCCTCCTTTGTTCATTGCATTAAAAAGTCTTTTATGATAACATTTCAGGAGTAATGTTACAAGTGTGAAGAAGAAAAGTGCGGAGTAAGAGGCAAGAGGTAAGAAGTTTTTTCGCTTTCCGATTCCTGTTCCTGTTTTCCCCACTTTAAATATCGGAGGGAGAGAGTATAGATGTCTATCCAGGAGATAAAGAGCACTGAGCTGGCGAAGGAATTGGGCGTAAAAGCGACCGATGTGGTGAAAGAGACCGGCAGGATGCGCGGTGTCGAGTACAAGAAAGGTACGACCAATGTGAAGCTTAGTGCAGAGGAAGCGGAGACCATCAGGGGGATCTTTCTCGGAAGAGTGACCCCGGAGGACAGGGAGCGTCAGGAGAAAGAGGAGTTGGCTGCCCTGCAGGAGACCCCTGAAGAGGTTGAGATACAGGAAGAACCCGAGAGGGGGGTGAAGCGGGAGGAGCGCCCTGCCCCTGTTATGGAGAAGGAGCCGGAGCCTGCTGCGCGGGAAGCGGAGAGCGCCGCCGTGGAGGAGGTCCCTGCCGCCCCTGCCGCCGTCGTGACTCCTGAAGAGGACGATGAGCCCAAGCTTCCCGACAGGTTCAAGAAAGAGATAGAAGTCGAGAAGGTGGAGAAGATCAAGGTCAAACCGGGGATGCAGAAGGCATTCCAGGCCATTCGGCGCATCGAGCCCAAGAAATGGGCCGACCAGAAGGGAGGGGGAGGCAAGAGGCCTAAAGACAGGTTCAGAAGGCCTGAACTGCCTGCTCAGCCGCAGATTACCGCCCCCAGAAAGAAATCCATAAAGCTGGAAGAGGGCACAACGGTCAAGGCCTTTGCCGATCTGATCGGGGTGAAGATGTCCGATGTGATCAAGAAGCTCATGGAACTGGGGTATATGGCGACTCTCAACCAGCCCATCGATATGGATGCTGCCCTCCTCGTGGCGGAAGGTTTTGGAGTAAAGGTGGAAACCGTCTCTGCCGAACAGTTGGATGTGGTCGAGGAGGCGGCGGAAGATGAAGCGTCCCTCATGCCGAGGCCGCCGGTCGTCACTATCATGGGGCATGTCGACCACGGAAAGACCTCCTTGTTGGACGCCATTCGTGAGACAAAGGTTACCGAGACGGAAGCGGGCGGTATTACACAGCATATCGGTGCATACAAGGTGTCCTTACAAGGGAAGGATATCACGTTCCTCGATACTCCCGGCCATGAGGCCTTTACCGCGTTGAGGGCAAGGGGTGCCAAGGTTACGGATATCGTGGTCCTCGTCGTTGCAGCGGATGACGGGGTGATGCCGCAGACCGTCGAAGCCATCGACCACTCGAAGGCCGCCAATGTACCCATCGTCGTTGCCGTAAACAAGATCGACAAGCCGGAGGCGAACCCCACCCGAGTGCGGAACGAACTGGCGGAGCGCGGGGTGGTATCCGAGGAGTGGGGCGGTCAGAATATCTTCGTAGAGGTTTCCGCGAAGAAAAGGATCGGAATCGAGCATCTGCTTGAAATGATTCTGCTCCAGTCGGAAGTGATGGAGCTGAAGGCGAACCACATCAAACCTGCCCGGGGGACCATCATCGAAGCGAAGCTCGACAAGGGGCGGGGACCCGTTGCGACCGTGCTGATCCAGTCGGGGACACTGAAGATAGGGGATGCCTTTGTCGCAGGGACCACTTCGGGCCGGGTGAGGGCGCTGATCGACGATACGGGGAAGAAGATACCGGAGGCGGGTCCTTCGACGCCGGTAGAGGTCATCGGTTTCGCCGAGGTGCCCACCGCCGGCGACGTGTTCTCCTGTGTCGAGGATGAAAGGAAGGCCCGCCAGATCGCCTTGGCGAGACTCCAGAAGCAGCGGCTTGCGGAAATAGCGCGCCACAGAAAATTGACCCTCGACGAGTTATATGCAAGAATTAAGGAGGGACAGATCAAGGAGCTGAATATCGTCATCAAAGGCGATGTGCAGGGTTCCGTCGAGGCCATCAAAAAGTCCCTCGAGGATATCACCCACCCTGAGGTCAAGGTGCGGGTTATCCATGCATCAGTGGGCGGCATCAACGAGTCCGATGTCATGCTGGCTGCCGCCTCCAACGCGATCATCATCGGGTTCAATGTCCGGCCCGAGCTGAAAGCCTCGCAGACCGCCGAAAAAGAAGGCGTGGACATGCGGCTCTACAATATCATTTATGTCGCCATCGAGGATGTCAGAAAGGCCCTCGAGGGGCTTCTCGAGCCGACACTCAGGGAAAAGATCCTGGGGCGGGCGGAAGTCAGGCAGACTTTCCATGTGTCGCGGCTCGGTACCATCGCGGGCTGCTATGTGACCGACGGCATGATCAGCCGTTCCAGTGACGGGATACGGGTCATCAGGGACAATATCGTAGTGTATGAGGGGAAAATCGCCTCATTGAAGAGATTCAAGGAAGATATAAAGGAAGCCCAGACCGGCTATGAGTGCGGCATCACCATAGAGAATTTCAACGATCTGAAGATCGGTGATATCCTGGAGAACTACATCATCGAGAAGATAGCGGCGAAGCTGTAATAGCTGATTCCTCCTGGCTGAAGGCGCACCATACTCCTATCCGCCAGGGGGGCGTCAACGACGGACTACCATGCATCCCTATAAACGATCACAGAGATTAAGCATACTGCTGCGGGAAGAGATCGCCGATATCATCATGCGGAGAGTGAAGGACCCCCGTTTGGGGTTTGTCACTGTTACGGATGTGGAACTTTCCGAGGATCTCAAGATCGCCCGGGTGTTTGTCAGCGTTCTTAAAGAGGAGGAGCAGGAGCAAACCCTCGAAATTCTGAACGCGGCGAAGGGGCTTATCCGCAACGAAGTGTCGAAACGGGTGCGGGTGAAGTTCATTCCGGCTCTCGAATTCAGAGTCGATACCTCCATAGCGCGCGGCGACAGGATCGACCGTCTGCTGAGAGAGATCAAAGAAAAGGAGATTCCGGAGGACGAGGAACGTGCTTCGGAGGAATAATAAACGTGCTACCCCCTGTTGAGCTTGTCGATTTTCTGAAAAAGGAAGACCACTATCTCATCGTATCCCATCTCAATCCCGACGGGGACACTCTCGGTTCCGCCGCCGCCCTCGCCCTTGCACTGGAGGCTATGGGGAAAAAAACACTGCTCCTCTGCAGGGACAGGGTTCCCGAGCAATACGCCTTCCTGCCCGGCAGCACCAGGTACCGCACCTTTGACGAGGCGTTTTCATCGGATATCCCCTTGAGCACGTTCAGGAATCTCGTCCTCGTGGACTGCAACGAAATAAAGCGCACCGGGATGGAGAGATCCCCCCTTTCCTCCCTCTCTTTTCAGTATTCCGTGGTGATCGATCACCACGAGACGGAAAAGACTTTCGGCGATTTCCGCTGGGTGGTGCCCGAGGTGGCGGCTACCGGCATGATGGTACATTCTCTCATACGGGCACTCGGAGTGTCGCTGACCAAAGAGATGGCCATTAACCTCTATGCGGCGCTGGTGGTGGATACCGGTAATTTCCGGTATGAGAACACCACCCCCGAAGTGCTGGCCGTTGCTTCCGACCTGGCGAAAGCGGGAGCCCCTCCCCATGTCATCCACCGGGAAATCAACGAGACATGGTCCGAAGCACGGTTCAAGCTCTATCTCAAGGTGTTGAATACACTGCAGATGGATGATGGCATCGCCGTCACCGTGGTGACGCAGAAGATGTTCGAAGAGACGGGCGCCTGTCCTGACGATACGGAAACCTTTGTATCGGTTCCCAAGGTGATGAAGGATATCAAGGTATCGATCCTGCTGCGGGAGGTCGACCGGAGTGAATACAAGGTCAGCCTCCGTTCAAGGGACAACATCAATGTGGCCCGCATTGCGGAGGCTTTCAACGGGGGAGGGCATAAAAACGCAGCGGGCTGTACGGTAAAGATGGATCTCGGGGCGGCCAGGGCGGAGCTCATAAGAAGGGTAAAGGAGCAGATCGCCCTTTGTTATCCCTGTCCGGTGGAAACGCTCCGGGGGTGAAACGCCGCTCCGCCTCCTAAAGGTTCTCCCG
Organism: Nitrospira sp.; assembly: GCA_002634385.1. GTDB lineage: Bacteria > Nitrospirota > Thermodesulfovibrionia > Thermodesulfovibrionales > Dissulfurispiraceae > Nitrobium > Nitrobium versatile. Next base: position 219,032 of record NSJL01000001.1, on the reverse strand, counting down.
CAGTGTTTCGCAGAGTTCCTCGGGAGTGATAATGCCGCCGCCGGGCTTTCCGTAGAAGAGGACCTCCGACTTTCCGTTTACCGCAAGGCGTACATCCTCCACCATCTGCCCCGCATTCAGCTCCACCGTAATGAAACGCCTGCCCCCTCCTGCCAGTTCTCCGATCGCTTTCTCCGGAAAGGGAAAGAGAGTAATGGGACGCAGGAGGCCCACCTTATGCCCCTCCTGGCGCATCTTCCGCAGCGCCGAGAGTGCGATACGGGCCGAGATGCCGAAGGCCACCACGATAAGCTCCGCATCCTCCACATCGTACGCCTGGAAACGCACTTCCCGTTCTTTCATTTTCCGGTACTTTTCCTGTAAGAGATAGTTCCTCTGTTCCAGTTCCCCCTCCCCCATGAAGAGAGTTTTGATTACGTTGGGGTTCCTTCCCTTGCATCCGGTGAGCGCCCACTTCTTTTCGGGGAGACGCGGCTTCCTGTAGTGGGCCGGAGAAAAAGGTTCCATCATCTGACCGAGAATCGCGTCCCCCAGGAGCATGACAGGGGTTCTGTACTGGTCGGCCTTGTCGAAGGAAAGGAGAGTAAGATCCCATACCTCCTGGAGGGTATACGGGGCAAAGACAAGAAGCCGGTAGTCCCCGTGTCCTCCTCCCTTCACCGTCTGAAAGTAGTCTGCCTGGCTTGCGGAGATGTTCCCGAGGCCGGGTCCTCCCCTCTGCATATTGACGATCACCGCCGGGAGCTCCGCGCCGGCGAGAAAGGAGATGCCCTCCTGTTTCAGACTGATGCCGGGTCCGCTGGAAGAGGTCATGGCCCGTGCCCCGCACGCCGCCGCACCGTAGACCATGTTGATTGCGGACAGCTCGCTTTCCGCCTGGAGGAAGACGCCTCCTGCTTCGGCCATTCTCCATGACATATATTCGGGTATTTCGTTCTGGGGAGTAATGGGATAGCCTGCATAGAACCTGCATCCGGCCTGCACCGCGGCTTCGGCAATGGCCTCGTTTCCCTTCATCAGAATTTTTTTCATCGAAAATTATACCATGCAGATGCGTTTTTTGGCAGGAGGAGGAGCGGGGTTCAGGTAAGCGGAAAGGAGAATATTTGTAACATGGGGTAAATCAATTTTGATATAATCAGTGGTAACCAGTGGCGTTCTTGTGCTCCTCTCTTCCGTTACGGTGATTGTCACCGATTTCTTGTTTGTTTATGTTCCTTCTGATGTGCCACCGGGGCGGCAGGAAAAGGAGACGCATCGGGGGGGGCTCCTCGTATGCGGACGGCATGACGGGACAGCACAAAGGAGGTAACGTCATCTCCCCGGAACAGGGAGAGGGACGTCGTTCAGGGTAGTGCTCTTCCGGGCCTCCCGGGGGAGTGGGACAAAGCAGGAGAATGCAGAGTCCGCTGTTTGATGCTGGAGGGCAGCAATGAGGAATGCAGTGAAGAGGAAGATTCTGGTGGTGGATGACAATGGGGACTTACGGGCGGTGCTGCTCGGAATTCTGAAAGATGCAGGGTTCTCCACCGCTGAGGCGACGGATGGAGCGGATGCGGTGGAGCTCTTCAGAGCCGATATCCCGGATGCGGTGCTCCTGGACCTGAACATGCCGAATATGGGGGGTATCGATACGCTCCATGAGCTGAAACGCATCGATAAGAATGTACCCGTGGTTATCCTGACCGGGCATGGGGATATTCCCACTGCCGTAGAGTCGATAAAGAGCGGGGCCTATGATTTCTGTGTCAAGCCTCCCGACTTCGACAAGCTTATCATCACTCTCAGAAGGGCGATCGAAATGCGGGAACTGGAAAAGGAGGTGCAGCGGGCGCACACTGCCCTTGAGCTTTCCCAGGAGGGAGTCTTCGGGAAGAGCAGCGAAATGAGGAAAGTGATCCAGCAGATCAACCAGGTGGCGGGAACCGACTTCTCCGTCATCATCCAGGGGGAGACCGGTACCGGAAAGTCCTATATTGCCGGTGTCCTTCATTCAATGAGCAAAAGGGCCGCCTACCCCTTTGTGCGTGTCGATATCGGACTGATACCCGACACCCTTGTGGAGAGCGAGCTTTTCGGGTACCGGAAGGGGGCCTTCACCGGTGCCGACAGGAACAAGTCCGGCTATTTCGAGGGCGCCCGGGGCGGCACCGTCTTTATCGACGAACTGGAGAACATGTCTCCGCAAATGCAGAGCAAGCTCCTTACCGCCATTGAGAAGAAGGAGGTCTACCCCCTCGGCAGCATCAACCAGGTGAATATCGATGTCCGTTTCATCGCTGCAACAAACAAGGATCTGAAGAACAGTGTCAGGAGAGGTCTCTTCAGGGAGGATCTCTTCTACCGGCTCGGGGAATTCATCATCACCCTCCCCCCCCTTCGTGAGAGGAGGGAGGATATTCTCTTTTTTGCACAGAAATTCTTCCTGGAGGCCTGTGACGAGCTGGGAAAGCAGATACGGGGGATAAGCGACGCGGCACGCGGTCTGCTCTTGCAGCATTCCTGGTACGGGAATATAAGAGAGTTGAAGAATGTGATACGCAGGGCGGTGCTCCTCGCGAACACCGATATGATCAATCCCGGACACCTGGACCTCATGGTTGGATGCAGGCCGGAGGAGGACGCACCTGTCGCCTCCCTCTCCCTCAAGGACTCGGTAAGGGAGCTGGAAAGGACCAAAATCCAGGAAGCCCTCGAGAAGACGGGAGGAAACAAGACGAAAGCAGCGGAGATCCTGAGGATAAGCTACAAAAACATGAGCGACAAGATAAAGGAGTACGGCATCGAGTAGGCCGGCAACGATATCTTTAAGGAAGAGGGGCTCCTCTCTTTCCGTGTACCAGTTCGATAATGGTCACTTCGGGGGGCGCAAGAAAGCGGAGGGGCGGACCCCAGGTTCCCGCCCCCCTGCTCACGTAAAGCCACGAGTTTCCGGGCAGCTCGGCATATCCCGCCTGGATGGTCCCCGCCTTAAGGGCGTAGTATGCCCCGGTCAAAAGGCTGAAAGGAAAAATCTGCCCTTTATGCGTATGCCCGGAAAGCTGGAGATCGAAGAGCCCTACGGCGTTCCTGTCGACAAAGGGTCTGTGTTTTAGCAGAACGGTGAATTTCTCCCTGGGCAGAGCGGAGAGCAGTTCCTTCTCGGGAACATCGCGGAAAAGGCCGAATGCCTCTGCGGCAGGATCATCCACTCCGGCAAGAGTGATAACGCCGGTAACAGCATCCCCTCGTAAAATGGTGAATCCCGCTTCCCTGGTAAAGGCAAGGGCCTGATCGATTCCCGCATAATATTCGTGATTCCCCGGGACGGCAAATTTGCCGCGGGGAGCGCGTATCTCCTGCAGCAGTGCCGCGAGCCCGTTCAGACGCGCAATCTGCCCGTCCACGAGGTCACCGGTCGAAACGAGGATGTCGGGATTCGCACTCTTCACGAGAGCGAGAATGCGCTGCAGCCTCTCCTCCCGGACGATCAATCCGAGGTGCACGTCCGAGATCTGGGCAATGGTAATCGTGCCCGCTTCCTCCGGGATCTTCGGAGAGATGAGGACGATCCTTTCCATGCGGATCTCCCGTGCCTCGAGATAACCGTACAGAGAGATGAGGAGCGAAAGGGAGAGGGAAAGCAGGAAGGCAGGCCTCCCCGGCACATACAGCCCGGCGAGGTCTTTTCGGAGCACGTATCCCCCTGCGGCAACCAGAAGGCGGGAGAGGTCGATGAGCGCCGACAGGGAGCAAAAGAGAAAGAGAACTCCCATCCAGGTGTATCCCGTGTATGCCAGGATCTGGGCGGCTTTCTCGTAGCCCTGTTTTTCCGTAATGCGGGTAAGGACAGGAGCGGCTGTCATGAAGGCCATGAAAAGGGCCAGGAGCAGGGAAATTCCCGTTCCGAAAGCAAAGGCGGCCCTTGCCCTTATGAAGGCGTACACGTGCAATCCTCCGTACAGGGTGAAAAAGACAAAAAGGAAAAGTCTCACGCGTCCCTCCGGGAGTTCTGTATTTTCGGGCAGTGCCCTGGAGTTTCAGGCCGGGAACATTCCCCGCCCCTTTTTAATTATACTCCTTCCCGTACGAGTTCGCCTTTTGCTGTTCCCTGTTTCCGCACCCTTCCGGAAGTTCCCGGCGCAACGGCTATGGTACAATATGGAATGTCGATAATCACCGTTCTCCCCGAACATCTCCGTAACAAGATCGCAGCCGGCGAAGTGGTGGAAAGACCCGCTTCGGTGGTCAAGGAGCTCATCGAGAACTCCATCGATGCGGGCAGTACACGAATCGATATCGAAGTGGTCCGTGCCGGAAGGAGCCTTCTCAGGGTTTCCGATAACGGAAAGGGAATGGAGAGGGAGGACGCCCTCCTCGCTTTTGAACGCTATGCCACGAGCAAGATCAGGGAGGAGGGCGATCTCTTTGCCCTACGGACCCTGGGCTTTCGCGGTGAGGCCCTCTCCTCCATCGCTTCCGTTGCAAAGGTGAAACTGTCCACCGCCACGCGTGAAGGGGGGGCGGATGCAGTATCCGCGGTCACGGGTACCTGCATCGAGATCAGCGGGGGAGAGGTGCCGGAGGTGCGGGACTGTCCTGCAGTGGGCACGAGCATCGAGGTGAAGGACCTTTTTTTCAATACGCCGGCACGCCGCAAATTCCTCAAATCGGACACCACCGAGAGTTACCATATCATCGATGCGGTGACGCGGGCGGCACTGTCCCATCCTCATATCGGCTTCTTCCTGCAGATGGAAAGGGAGACGGTGCTCAGCCTTCCGGCGGCCTTGTCTCTCCGGGAAAGGCTGGTACAGGTGTACGGCAGGGACTTCATGGAAGGTCTGCAGGAAGGAGGAGCGGAAGGGGGACGCATGGGGGCGGAAGTATTCGTAAGCAAGCCCTCTTTCCTGAGAAACAACAGGAGCAACCAGTACCTCTTCATCAACGGAAGACCGGTGCGGGATCCCGGCGTTACCCAGGCCGTATACAAAGCCTACGAGGGGATCATCCCCGGAGACAAACACCCGCTTTTCTTCATTTACCTCACCATGGATCCCTCCGGCGTGGACTTCAATGTGCACCCCGCAAAAAGGGAAGTGCGCTTCGAGAACAAGAGCATGGTCTTCCATTTCATTTTCCGGACAGTGGGGGACGTCTTGAGGAGGGGCCGGGAGACAGACCTCCCTCCCACTGACGACCGCTCTTCCACCCCGCTTTCCCGTATCGCGGAAGAGGCGCCGGTGTCCGGCGGGGATATATCGTATCCCGAACGGGAGAGAGCGGCTGCCGGTCCGGAGTATGCCATTTCCGAAAACATGAACGTATCGTATGTTTCCTCCGTCCCCTCCCTGTACATCGGGGATACCCTCGTGGCAATCCCCGACCGTGGGGGGCTTTTGCTGCTCGATTATCATGCCGCCCATGAGAGAATCAATTACGAGAGGTTCCTGAAGAGGACTGAGCTGCGGGGATGTCCGCTTCTCTTCCCGCAGCAGGTGAAGCTGCAAAGCGGCGAGTACAGGGTGATCCTGTCCCATCTTCCCCTTCTGAACGCTTTCGGGATCGAGGTGGAGGACTTTGGCCATGGCTCGGTCGTGGTGAGGAGCCTTCCCGGACTGCTGCAGGATGCGGACAGTGGTGCACTGCTCAGCGACGTGGCTGCCGCGCTTCTCCGGAAGGATGACGAAGGGGTCGACGGAAAAGGGTTTGAGCCGGTGGATTCCCTCACGAAGGCGGTGGCGGCGCGCATCGCCTGCCATAGCTCCATCAGGGGAAAGGAAGTCCCCGACGGGGTACGGATAGCGGAGCTGCTGAAAGCCCTTGCCCTCTGCGAGAACCCCGGTTCCTGTCCCCACGGGAGGCCGACAAAGATCTTCCTGTCCCGGGAGGAACTGCGGAAGATGTTCAGGAAGTGACCCTTTCCACCGAGGCCCCCGCTTTTCTGAGCTTTTCGTCCATCCGCTCATACCCCCTGTCCAGGTGATAGATCCGGTGAATGACGCTCTCCCCCTCTGCACGCAATGCAGCGACTACCAGCGAGGCCGAGGCCCGGAGGTCCGTTGCCATCACCGGAGCGCCTTTGAGCGTACCCACTCCTTTGACGGACGCGGTCCCGCCGTCGATCTCAATGATCGCCCCCATCCTTCTCAATTCCGCCACATGCATGAACCTGTTTTCGAAGACCGTCTCTTTTATGATGCTCGTTCCTTCCGCCAGGGTCATCAGGGCCATGAATTGCGCCTGCATATCCGTGGGAAATCCCGGGTAGGGGCGTGTCTTGATATCGGCCGGGGAAAGCTTTTCGGGCCCGATGACCCTGAGACCTTTTTTGGTATCCCTGAAAGTAATCCCCGCCTCCCTGAACTTGACCATGGCCGCCCCCAGGTGATCGGGTCTGCATCCCTTGAGAAGCAGATCTCCCCCGGTGGCGCCGGCAATGGCGATGAAGGTTCCCGTTTCGATCCTGTCGGGGATTACCTCGTGACCATGTATGGGCTTCAATGCGTCGACTCCCTCGATCTCGATGATGCTCTCGCCTGCTCCCCGTATCTTCGCACCCATGGAGGTGAGGCAGTTGGCAAGGTCGACCACTTCGGGCTCCCTGGCCGCGTTCTCGAGGACGGTGGTCCCCTTTGCCAGGGCCGCTGCCATCATTAAATTTTCCGTGCCGGTGACCGTGACCGTATCAAAATAAATGGAGGCGCCTTTCAGCCGGCCCGCCTTCGCACTAACATACCCTGCTTCGAGCATGATCTTTGCCCCCATCTTCTCCAGCCCCATGAGGTGCAGGTTGATGGGGCGGGCGCCGATGGCGCATCCTCCGGGCAGGGAAACTCTGGCCTTGCCATACCGGGCCAACAGGGGCCCCAGGACAAGGACCGAGGCGCGCATGGTCTTCACCAGATCGTAGGGCGCTTCGAAATGGCGGATTCCCGCCGTATCAACGGACACGCCTTCCCTGTGGTAGCGATAGGAAAGTCCCATATTTTCAAAGAGTTTTCCCATGGTGGCGACATCCCTCAGGTCGGGCACCCTGGATATCCTGCTCTCTCCGGCGGCGAGGAGGGACGCTGTTATGATGGGCAGGGCCGCGTTCTTCGCGCCACTGATCTGAATCTCTCCCTTTAAGGGCTTGTTGCCCTGAATTATCAATCTGTCCATAGCGTTTATATTACCATAAGCCGTATGGCGCAGCGAATGGTGAAAGAGTTATAATCTTGTATGATTACTATTAATACACTTCTTGAGAAGGTGCATGCCTACAATCCCAAGGTGGATGCAGACCTCATCAAGAAGTCCTACATCTTCTCCCGCGAGGCCCATTGCAGCCAGAAACGGATGGAGGGTTCTCCCTATATCAACCACCCCCTCTCCGTAGCGGATACTCTTGCGGATATGCGCCTGGACACCGCCACCATCGCCGCGGGACTGCTCCACGATACCATCGAGGACACCGGTACCACCGCCGAGGACATCCGGGAGATGTTCGGCAACGAAATTTCCTTCCTTGTAGAGGCACTTACAAAACTGGGCAAGGTGGAATTCAAGACGAAAGAGGAGGCACAGGCGGAGAATTTCAGGAAGATGCTTCTTGCCATGTCCAAGGATGTCCGGGTGATCCTCATCAAGTTTGCGGACAGGCTCCATAACATGAGGACCATAGGGCATCTTCCCGAAGAGAAGCGCAGGAGGATCGCCAAGGAAACCCTCGAAATCTATGCACCCCTTGCAAACCGGCTCGGAATAGGCTGGCTGCGTACGGAGTTCGAGGACCTGAGCTTCAAGACGCTCATGCCCGACCTTTACAGCGATCTGGAGCTGAAGGTCGCCAAACGCAAGGAGGACCAGGAGCGCTATATCGGCGACGTGAAGAAAATTATTGCTGAAAAGATGTCCCAGGCGGGTATTCCTGCAAAGATAAAGGGCAGGATAAAGCACTACTACGGCATTTATCAGAAGCTCATGAAGCAGAAGATCCCCTTCGCACAGGTCCACGATGTCATCGGACTCAGGATCGTCACCGATACCGTCGGTCATTGTTATGACGTCCTGGGGATCCTCCATTCCCTCTGGCCGCTGGTGCCGGGACGTTTCAAGGATTTCATCAGCCTCCCGAAATCGAATATGTACCAGTCTCTCCATACCACGGTGGTGGGGCCGGGGGGCGACCGGGTGGAATTCCAGATCCGCACGAAGTTCATGGACGAAATCGCCGAGGAGGGCATTGCCGCACATTGGAGGTATAAGGAAAAGGACAGTATCGACCATAAGAACGCCCGATTTATCGCATGGCTGCGGGAGTTGGTGAAGGACAGCTCGGATGCGAAGGAATTCCTCGAGGCGGTAAAGGGTGAGGTGGTTCCGGATACGGTGTACGTTTTCACTCCGAACGGAGATATCAAGGAGCTCCCGGTGGGCTCCACCCCCGTCGATTTTGCCTACAGTATCCATACCCAGGTGGGACACAAATGTATCGGGGCGAAGGTGAACGGCAAGATCGTCCCCCTCCGGTATAAGCTGGACAGCGGCGACGCGGTGGAGATTATCACCTCCCCCTCCCACGGGCCGAGCAAGGACTGGCTGAAATTTGTGGTCACCCAGCGCGCCAAAAGCAGGATCAAACAATGGATAAAGACGGAGGAAACGAAGAAGAGTGTGGAGTTGGGGACAAAGCTCCTGGATGACGAGGTGCGGCGCCATGGCCTGCCCCTGTCCGTCCTCAAGTCAGAAAAGATGGAGGAGGTTATCAAGACCATGAGCCTGCAGGGCCTTGATGACCTGTATGCCTCTGTCGGGTACGGCAGGGTTTCCGCCCATCAGGTGGTCAACAAGCTCATGCCGGAGAGAACGGAAGAGGTGATCGCTCCGAAGACGTCGAAGCCCTCCCGGAACGGCAAGAGCGTAATCAGCATCAAAGGGATCGATAACGTGATGTACCATATCGGCAAGTGCTGCTTCCCTGTTCCGGGAGATAAGATCGCAGGATTCATCACAAAGGGCAAGGGAGTGACGATACACCGTAAGGAGTGTCCCAACCTTGAAAGGATGGCACTGAACAGCGAAAGATTGATCGACGTGGAGTGGAGCCATGACGCAGACATCACCACCACTGCCAAGCTCCATGTGGAGAGCATGGACAGACCCGGCATCCTCGCGAGCCTTACCGCACTGATCTCCGCGGCGGAGGTGAACATCAGCGAGCTGAAAGCCAGTTCCACCCATGACAAAAGGGCTCTTCTCGATATTACTCTCGAGATAAAAAACAGGAATCAGATTGCCACCCTCATTAACAAGATAAAACAGGTGGACGGAATCCTTGGAGTCAGGCGCTGAGGGATGAGGGGGAAGGTGCCGTTACAATAAAAAGGCGGTGGCTGTTGCCCCCGCTTTGCTTCTGTTCCTGGCACTACAGGATATGGGGGTCAGGATCCACCGCCTTGTTCCGTCCTCTTCTGATTAAAGCGTATAACGAATCGGAGAGTCTGTCAAGAAGTATTCCTGACCCTCTCCGCCGTCCGAAACCCACACCCGGTGGGAGTTCCATAAGACCGCCTGCTTTCTAAGCTCCCTGATGCCTTTTTCCTGCGGAGATGATCGCGTTGTAGTAATTGTTACAGCGTGGATGTGCCTTTCCAGGCTACAGTACATCAAGGAGACATTGACGGGCGGGAGGGGCGAGCGCATTCTGCCCGGCATTGCAGGACGAGGGGAAAGCCGGCCGAAGGAAGAAATCCTGAAAGCCGGAAACGTAGGGCCGAACAGAGTATATTCCATTAAAGGGAGGAACGAATGAATCAGGAAAACGCAAAAGCAGGAAGCTCCGTCAAGGATGTCGCAATCGAGTATTGTGTCACGTGCAATTTCAGGCCGATGGCCGCTGTCCTGGCAAAGCAGGTGGAAATGGAGCTGGGGGTAAAGCCCGAACTTGTGCCCTCAACGGTGAGCGGGGCCTTCGAGATCAAGGCGGACAATGAGATGGTCTTCTCCAAGACACAGTCGGGGAGATTCCCCCAACAGGGGGAGGTCGTGCAGATCCTGAAGAGCAAAACAAAAAGAGAATAGAAGGGATACGGGGGATTGTGTAGCGCAGTCCCCTCTTCCGCTGAACGATGCGATCATGGCGGGGAGGTTCCGGGGGGCGATGCATGTTGAGCCTGACCCGGAGAGGATGCTTGCTCTTGCCCTGGGCTATATTGACAAGGCCCGTGAGGCTCTGAAGCTGAAGAAGTACGAGCCGGGCAAGTTCGGCACCGAGAAGGTCCTCATGGATATGGCCGCCCGCCGCGAAATAGAGAAGAGCAATAAGACGCACTCGGGCCTGTAAGATAAAATTAGGTAGGACGGTATCCCGGCTCTGTGTGCAGCGGCTGCACGGAAAATACAGGCAGTCCCCTCCTCCGGGAGGAGAGTGCGGGGAGACAAGGAGTGACGATTGAGCGGAAAGCCGAAAAGAAATTGGGGCTTCCATTCACAATGGGGAGATAGGGATATGCCGACACAACACCAGGTCAACAACAAGCTGCTCAACGCGGTGCAGGAGGGCGATATCGAGAAGATCAGGAAAGCGCTGCTCCAGGGTGCGGATATCAACTGTCAGGCCGATAACGGATGGACTGCCCTCCTGTGGGCAGTCCACTTGGGACGCCATTACGTCGTTGAATTTCTTGTGGAGCAGGGAGCGGAGATAAACCTGCAGAACAAGGTGGACAATACCGCCCTGATATGGGCGGCGTTCTGGAGGCGCTATGAGACAGTGAGATATCTCCTGGACAAGAGAGCGGACATTTCACTGAAAAACAAGAGAGGAAAAACGGTGGTCGATTACCTCCTTGAGCAGTGGGAAGACTCGCCGGAAAGGGAGGAGATCCTCTCCCTCCTCCGGGAGAGATATCCTGAAGAAGTGATGCTGTGGCACCTCGATAACGGACTCAAGCTGTGAGGATGAAACCCATTCCCGAATCGCTCCGGAGCCGGTACCTTCTTATACGCTGAAAAGCGACAGTATTCCATTCTTCTCCCGTATGTTGTCCGTTCTCTCCTTTTGTCTTACTGGAACTCATTTCAAAACCTTATTAAGAGTAAGCATGGCGCACGCGATATTATAGGTAGTAATCAACCGCCCATGCCTCGTGGTGAGCCTCCGAAAGTAGCCCAGACATGCTATCGTGCGCTCCACAATCCCTCTCTTTTTGTACCTGCGGAGTTTTCTGCCATCCTGGTCCGTTGCCTTTCTGTTAGCGCAAAGGACCGGAATAATGGCTCTATCCCCCGCTCCTTTCAGGACCACGAGGTTATTGATAGGATACACCGGATGTTCGGCAAAGAGATTGGCATGGCCGTGCTCAACAATGTCTCATCGGGAATGTCCGTCGAGACAGGCGCTGAAGAGATTGAAAGAGAGCTGGCGGTGTGGCAGCAGATATGGGATAAAGGGGATCAGGGGGGCGTCTGAACAGGCATGAGCAGAATGGGAGCGATGCATTACCTTCCGGAAGCTATCAGTTTTTTCAGCTCTTCTGCAGGGAGCGGCTTGCTGAAGAGATACCCCTGTGCCTCGTCGCAGTGCGTAGTGCGCAAAAAGGAGAGTTGGTCCTCCGTCTCCACCCCTTCTGCGAGCACCTTCATTCCCAGCGTATGCGCCATGGCCGTTACGGCGCTGATAACAGCCCGATCGTCAGGGTCCGTGGCAATGTCCTGGATAAGGGAGTGGTCGATCTTAAGCTTTTGAACAGACAGTTTTTTTAGATAACCGAGGGAGGAATACCCCGTTCCGAAATCATCAAGGGACGTATGCATTCCCATCTCCCGCAGCTCTCTGAGACGGGCGCTGGTCTGCTCGACGTTGCTCATCGCCAGCGTCTCCGTGATCTCGATGTCCAGGTGCTGCGGAGGGGTGCCGGTTTCTTTCAGTATCTGTGCGATGGTGTTGACCAGATCGGGGTTCTGAAATGCGCGGGCAGAGAGATTGACGGTAATGCAGACCGGGGACAGGCCGGATTCCCTCCATGCTCTGACATGCTCACAGGCGGTCCTCACGACCCATTCATCAATCGCCCTGATCAATCCTGTATCCTCTGCAGCGGGGATGAACTGTTTTGCTTCTAAGAGACCTCTTTCAGGGTGTCTCCACCTGACCAAGGCTTCGGCACAGACCATCCGGCGGGTAGTGATAGCTACCTGGGGCTGGTAGTGCACCTCCAGCTCACCCCGCTCAACCGTCTGCCGCAACATGCCCTCCAGCCGTATTCTCTCTATTGACCGAACAGTAATTTCAGGGTTGTAGAACTGGTAGTTGTTCCTTCCCTGTTCCTTGGCATGATACAGAGCAATATCGGCGTACCGGAAGAGAGTACCGATATCCTCGCTATCATCGGGGTAAATGCTTATCCCTATGCTGACGGTGATACACAGCTCATGACCCGCAATCATAAAAGGGTATTGGAAAGCTCTGGTAAGCTTTTGGGCAACTTCCCCGATAACCTCCACGCGGCTGATATCGGCAAGGGTAATGGTGAACTCGTCTCCTCCGGCGCGAGAGATCGTGTCGGACTCCCGGACATTGGCTCTGAGCCGGACAGCCACCTCCTTCAAGAGCCTATCGCCGACCTCATGGCCCAGGGTATCGTTGACCTCCTTGAAGCGGTCGAGGTCCAGGAAAAAGAGCGCCAGTCTCAGACGGTGACGCCTGACCTGGGCGCATTCAACCCTGATGATATCCATGAACAGGCGCCGGTTCGGCAGGCCGGTGAGTTCGTCATGGTGCGCCATATGCCGCATCTCCTCTTCTATTCGCTTGCGGTCTTCAAAAAGACGAGCATTCTCAAGAGCAAGAGAAAGAGAGGCGGCGAGCTTGCGGGCAAAGTCAACGTGGTAATCGGTAAAGAAAAAGGGGATGGTAGAGTAGAGGTTTATTGTGCCGAGCACGGACCCTCTCCTGATGAAAGGGGCGCTGAGGAGGGATCGTATACCGAATCTCCTTATGTCCTCCTGATTGAGACGATCATCAGTGTAAGAATCGTTAAAGACAACGACATCTCTTGCCGATGCGGCATACTGAGCGCTCCTGAAGCGTTCGGGGCTGACATGGGCATCGATGAACTCCTCAGGGACCCGGTAGCCGTATTTGATAATGAAGGAGCCCGCCTCAAGCAATCCTATCACGGCTGCATCCACGGCGAGAGCGGTCCCCGCTTCCTGAACGGCCCTTCGCATTACTTCCTCAAAATCGAGCGTTGAGTGAATAACTGTGTTGATGTTATTCAGCACGTCACTCAGCTCTTTTGCCTTCTGCAGCTGCTGCTCCGCCCGCCTGCGCTCGGTGATGTCTTCAATAGCAAGAAGGATCAACTGCTGCTCTGTATCACCCCGGTAAATCTGGCGGGCATTCAGGAGCATTGTCTGATATCCTGCCTCTCCAAGGCTGACCGTCACCTCATAGCCGTCAAGGGGTTTGTGCTCCGCAAGAACGGACTCAAGAAGGCCCCGGAGCTCTGCGGTATTCCAGTGGCAGCAGCATTCCAGCTCGAAGAGGGGCTTTCCCTCGACGTCCCCGGGACGTGTGCGGAATATAGCATAGAATGACCTGTTGGCGGAGACGATGTTCAGGGCAGGATCAAGAATCAGGAGGGGCTCACGGACGGTATTGACGATATTTTCGGCATATATCCGGGCATCCTTGAGAGTTCTTTCCAGTTCCTCTCTGACTCTTTTCAGCTCTGCCGTATACCTGTCGACCGTTTCTTCCAGTTCTGCCCTGAGCTCCTTCAGCCTCTGCTCTTCCCTGCGCAGGGTCTCCGAGAGTCTGGACGAAAATGCGTTCTCTGCGGATCGTCCTGATTCATTCTCTTGAGACGGGAGTCTATCACCACCACTTTCCATTATACCCCCAGGACCCTATCGGACTTGCCTGTCTTTTGACGATACCCGTTTTCTTGTGTCCGGTCTTATGTAATGAATAATGTGCAAAGAGCGCCGGCAGAGAGAGTGTAGTGCCTGTGAAACAATCACGGTACTATACTGAGTAGCATCCTGCTTCCTGATGATTACATTGTATCAATGATTGTTACTATTGTGAAGTGTAGTGAATCGTGGGGAGTTGGAGGGGATGACGCACTATTAATGGCGGATAAACGGGTCACAAGTGGGGAGGCGCATGTCTTCTGTTTTTGCGCCCCTGCGCAGAGGCAAGCTCCGATACTCGGCGACCCTTGGCGCAGGAGTCGAAGAGAGTGAAACGGAGTACCGTTTTCCCAAAGAGGTGCAATGGGGGACGCAGCAATTCCCCTAAAGGCGACCCGGGGCGAGCAGCTCTTGGAACGCTTCGGCAGCAAGAGGCTTGCTGAAAGCGTATCCTTGGATCTCATCGCACTCCAAGGAGCGGAGAAGTGCCATCTGTCCGCCGGTCTCCACTCCTTCAGCTACCACAGTGAGTCTGCAGCGCGTTCGGCTCGGGTGAAAAGGGGACTTAAGGTTGCTTCGAGCTCACCAAGAGGAATACCATCAGGTACCGGTCTGTAGACGAAAACGCTTTGAATGGTCCATGTCACCTTCTTCAGCTTCTGCGCCAAGATCTTGTAGTGCTCGGGCATTACGACAGATTCATCACTGTTCGACACGATCTGCCCTTCTCATCCTTTCGCACGGAAACCTCTCCCTCTTCACCCCGGAGTTGAATCGCACTCATAAGGGCATACTTCGACCTCCATTTCAATACATTTCCCGCCGGCATGGTGGTTCATTTTAGCCGTCTATAACAAATGGCAGCAGATTGCAAACTGCTGGAAACGAGCTTTGAAAAGGTATACACTGGAATTAAGGATTAAAGCTGCCACCCTGTGGTAGAAATACAGGCCTTGGAAATCTCTGTCAACCGCTGCCGATAAAGGATAAGCGTCTATGATTCTTGAAATTCATTGTCATACCGCAGAGCATTCGGTATGCAGCAAAGTCAGCGCTGCGGAGCTGGTGCAGCGCAATTTCGAAAAAGGATTGCAGGGCACGGTGTTTACCGAGCACCAGTACCTCTGGCCGCCGGAGGAGATACGAGAGTTGCGTATGAAACTCAAGGTCCCTGATTATTACGTTGTCCTTTCAGGCCAGGAGGTGGCGACTTCGGACTTCGGTCATGTACTGGTCTACGGGGCCGATGTTGTGATCGAAAAAGGGACTTCGATAAAGACGATCCGGGAGCGGTTCCCCGAGGCTGCGCTTGTCTGGGCCCATCCGTACCGGGACGAGAATATCCCTCCCCGCGAAATGCTTTTGCATCCGCTCATCGACGGGGTCGAAATATTCAATGCCAACCATACGGTTACGGAAAGCGCGCGGGCGCTGCGCGACTGGCACCATCACAAGTTCACTGCCATCGCCGGCACCGATTCCCACGCGCTCAGCTATGCAGGCATCTACCCCACTTTTTTTGATCATCCGGTCGCTACCATAGAAGAGCTGGCGCTCGAGATAAGGGCAGGCCGCTGCCGGCCTTTTTTCAAAGAGATTCCCCGCTCGGGAACCAGCGATACACAGATAACGGAAATCACCATCGGAACAAAAGGCGGAGGAGTTCCACTCGAACGATATATGATCAAGTCACATGAGAACGGCAGGGCGTTCATGCCCGCATCCGGCATCATGCATATTATGGATGAATTCGTCCGGCGTGGCTTTGAAAAGGGAGCGTTTCGTATTCCCAAGCCGCTCGGTTTCGATCAGAAAAGCCTTACGGTCATCGAGCAGGATATCCAGGGAGAGACCCTTTTTGACAAGCTGCTCCACGCCACACCTGATGAGGCTGCGCTCTACCTCAGGATGACCGCTGAGTGGCTGGCAAAGCTCCATAATCTCAGGCTGCAGATAACACCTCCCGAGGAATTTCTCCAGGAAGAGGTCAAGCGTATGGAGCACGATCTCGCATCATTTTATAAAACGAACAACCCCCATGCCCGGCGTGCGGAGGAGATCATGAACACTGTGGTCGAAACCGAATCCGCCCTCTTTTGCAAGTATCCGGAGAGGATGGTCCAGGGACATGGGGATTTCCATCCCAAAAACATTATTATCGGTCAGGATGATCCTGCTGATCCGTCCTCCATCTTTGTGGCAGCCATTGATTTCGGCAGTTCTTATACCTTGCCGCCAGCTTTTGATATAGGGACCTTTCTGGCGCAGTTCCGCAACCAGTTCCATAATGAAAGGCAGGTTCTGTCCAAAGTATCCGAAGATGTTTTTCTGCAGGCCTACCTGATAGAAGCTTGCAATCTGGACAATGACTTTCTTCCGCAAGTCGAGTTCTTCATAGCGCGCACCAGCCTCAGTATAAGCTACTATCTTATCAAGGTCGGGCTGGGTACGAGCGAAAACATCTGGCGGGTATTGATCGAAGCGGGACATAGCCTTGCCCGCCTTGCGGTGCACATGAAAGGCTGGCCGATCATCGAATACACCGATGCATCGCTGAATCGTTGATCTTTCGTAATCTGAATCGGACTCGATTAAGGTAAAGCGCCTTTTTCTTTGCCGCTGCGTATACTCCACCCTCTTTCGGGTTACCGCTGGTCTCCGTAACAAGTTCAGAAAGGGAGGGGAAGATGTGCAGTCCCTCCTTCCATGCGCTCCGGTTATTTCCCGGAAGATCCCATCTCGCTATTTCTTGCGACACAGTAAGACTATCTCCTTATTCTTGCATAAAAGAGTGCGTTACTACAGATATAATTTGTCTGATTAAGATTGTGCTGTAAAATATTGTCTGCCGGCAGTTCACTGACAGGACTGGAGGTGCAGGAAAGGGTAAATTATCCTTATATTTAAACATAAAGGGATAAAATGGCGGGAGAGTGTGGGAATCGAACCCACCCTGCCGGATTGTGGCCGGCAACACCGGATTTGAAGTCCGGGAGGGACACCAGAACCCTATACACTCCCAATCCTTGATTCTAAACGACTTTCCGCCCTTTTTGCAAGCTCTGATTTTCCCGATTTTGCCCGACTGTGACAGAATCGTGACACTTATTCAACGCATGGCGGCAATCTGCAAGCTTTCCAGACAATGATGGGCATATCTTATGCCAACGGTTTTCTTAAATAAAACAATCTCTCCCCATAGTAAACAAGCAAATCACTGCTGTCCAAAATAATTTGACTTCAAAGCAGCTATTCTTTTATCTGTGAAAGGCTTCGGCTATATCTTTATTGTGCGATAATCAGGGACGTACCCTACCAGCATAGCCTTTGCGTAACGAAATGCAATGTAGGCGGGCATCTTGGAGCAGTTTTCTGTATGATGTTGCTTACGTTACAGAAAATTTTAGTGAGTAAAATCAGTTCGATATGGTAACATTCTCTAACTATTACTTCGGCAGGTAAATACCGTGAAGTTTTGTCTGTCATTTCGGCTCTTGTCCCGGCCTAGTTTGGGATCGATCCGGAATCTCTCTTTAAGAAGGATTCCCGCGATCCCCGACAAACGGAGGCAGGCTGCATTTCACTTGTGGGAATGACACTTCTAATGATACTGATCTGCACGGGAGGCAAGTAAATGAGCTTTGATCCGAACAAACCCTACAACGATCTCCCGCTTCTGCCTCCGCCGGTTGATCTTGAGAGCAAGGCGGTGCTGAAGAGGGCCATTTCCGCCAACAAGGCCCTTGCCGAACTGAAAGGCGCCGGGGAATTGATACCGAACCAACTGGTGCTTATACAGACACTTGATGACAGCCACGGCAGACCTGGTAAAAGCCAGGGCCCCCAAGGTGTACTCGAAGGAGCTGATCGAAGTCCTGTTCAGCCGGCCCTATTGCAAGATAAGATTTCTGGAGCAGGCTGGTATCGCCAAGCGTCAGACGGCTTCCGACTATCTCAGGGAGTTGGAGGAAATAGGTGTTTTGCAGGGAATCAAAAAGGGCAGGGAAATGTATTACAAAACGTAAAATTTCTCGATTTGTTGAGAAAATAAATAAATATCAACAGCTTGTAATATGTACGCTAAATGGGCATATGGTCACAACATGTCGACAAAAATATATTTTATCGACATGTTGTTCTTTTGCGCCGGAGCCATCGACATATCGGGGGGCGGCTCTTGTGACCAAGCCCTCTGAACATAAAACCGTCCAAGCCCGCATCCTGCACTACGCCCAGGAAATCGGCTGGCGGTATGTGCCGCGCGATGAGGCCGAGGCGCGGCGGGGCTTCGATACGGACGGAGCAACGCCCGAGGACCGCGCCCGCCCGGCATCCCCCTACTTCGGCGACCTTCTCCATGCCCAAGTGCGCGTTTTCAACCCTAAATACAAAGAGGCCGAAGGAGCGCTTATCGGCGATTTTCAGCGGCTGAATGCCGATATTTACGGAAACCGCGATCTTCTTTCCTATCTCCGCAACCAGCGGAAATTCTTCTGCTCCGCTGAAAACCGCGAACTGGATTTAACGCTCATCGATTACGACGACATCACCCGCCCGCGTGAACAATGGCGCAACGTATATGAGGTAACGGAGGAATTCTATATCCACAATGGACGCTTCGGAACACGTGAGGACGTGGTATTCCTGATCAACGGCATTCCGGCGCTGGTCGTCGAGTGCAAAAACGCGGGAAAGGACGAGGCCATCGCCCTCGGGGTAGACCAGATACGCCGCTATCACGAGGAGACGCCGGAGATAATGGTTCCGGAAATGCTCTTTACCGCCACCGAGTCCATCGGCTTCGCCTACGGCGTGACATGGAACACTCTGCGGCGCAATCTCTTTAGCTGGAAGCACGAAGAGGTGGGCAACCTCGAAGCCAAGATAAAGAGCTTCTGTACTGTGCCGCACCTGTTGCGCTTTCTGAAGGACTTTATCCTCTTTGCGGAAAAGGAAGAGGAACTCCAGAAGATCATTCTGCGCCAACACCAGACTGCGGCGGTGGACAAGGTGGTCGCGCGCGCTCTCGAACCCCGGCGGTCGCGCGGTCTCGTCTGGCACACGCAGGGCAGCGGCAAGACCTACACGATGATAAAGGCTGCCAAGCTGCTTTTTAAGGCGAACGAAGCGCAGAAGCCGACCATCCTCCTGATGATCGACCGCAATGAGCTGGAAGACCAGATGCTCAAGAACCTGGCTGCTGTAGGCCTGGGCAACGTGGCTCATGCCGGCCGCATCTCAACCCTTAACAAGCTGCTGGACGAAAAGGGGCAGGACTACCGGGGCATTGTCGTGACGATGATCCACAAGTTCCGCGATATGCCCGCTGACCTAAATACGCGCAGGAACATTTTCGTGCTCATTGACGAGGCGCACCGCACCACAGGCGGCGACCTTGGCAACTTTCTGATGGCCGGACTGCCGAACGCCACTTTTATCGGTTTTACCGGCACTCCGGTGGACAAGACAGTCTACGGAAAGGGGACCTTCAAAACCTTCGGCTGCGAGGACGACCAGGGCTATCTGCACAAATATTCCATTGCCGAAAGCATCGAAGACGGCACTACGCTGCCGCTCTACTATAATCTCGCGCCGAACGAGATGCTTGTGCCTCATGAGCTCATGGAAAAGGAGTTCCTCTCTCTCGCCGAGACAGAGGGCATCGCCGACATCGAGGAACTGAACAAGATCCTCGAACGGGCGGTGAACCTGAAAAACTTCCTCAAAGGCGAGGCCCGCGTGAAGAAGGTGGCGCAGTATGTGGCAGACCATTACCGGGAGAATGTCGAGCCGCTGGGGTACAAGGCGTTCCTTGTGGCGGTGGACCGCTAAGCGTGCGCTTTCTACAAGGAGGCCCTCGACGAGATATTCAAAGAACGAGGGCTGCCGCCGGGCTATTCCGAGATCGTCTTCACCGGAAACAACAATGACCCAAAACACCTGAAGAAGTGGCATCTCGATCCCAGGCGCGAGAGGCAGATCAGGAAGAACTTCACCAAAGTGGGCGAACAGCCGAAAATCCTCATCGTCACCGAGAAGCTCCTCACCGGCTTCGACGCGCCGATTCTCTATGCGATGTACCTGGACAAGCCCATGCGAGATCATACGCTGCTCCAGGCCATTGCACGGGTAAACCGTCCCTATGAGAACGAGGCGGAGGAGATGGTGAAGCCGCACGGCTTTGTCCTCGATTTTGTCGGCATCTTCGACAATCTCGAAAAAGCGCTCGCCTTCGACAGCGACGAGGTAAACGCCATCATCAAGGACCTTGGCCTGCTCAAGCAGCTCTTCAAGGCAAAAATGGAGACCAAGACCCCTTCGTATCTGGGTCTCATCACACGCTCGTTCGATGACAAGGACGTGGACAATCTTATCGAGCATTTCCGCGACAAGGAACGGCGCAAGGAGTTCTTTAAAGAATACAATGAGATAGAGATGCTTTACGAGATCATCTCGCCCGATGCCTTCCTGCGTCCTTTCATTGGCGATTACACAACGCTCTCCTCTATCTATGCTGTGGTGCGCAATGCCTATACAAGGAAAGTCTATGTGGACAGGGCCTTTCAGAAGAAGACCAATGAGCTTGTTCGGAAGCACATCGGCGCTCAGGTGGGAGCGGAGCATTTGGATGCGTATATCTCGATTGACAGTTCAACAATCGAAACCATAAAGAAACAGGGCGAGGGCGGGGCGGCCAAAGTCATCAACCTCGTCAAGTCCATTGAATCGAAAAGAACGAAAGGCGGAAGCAAGAGCAGGCTGCGAAAGGCCTGGACGCGATGACCTATTTTGTCCTGTGCAAACTCACTGAAGACGGCATTCCAAACCCTGAAGTCGCAAGCCGGAAGGTAGCCGGGGCCTTTGCCGCGTTCCCTAACTGGAGGCGCAGCGAAAGCGAACTGCGCGAGGTGCGCAAGCAGGTGACATTCGCCCTCCTGGCTGAGGAGGACGATATGGAAAAGGCGACCGCTACTGTTGAAGCGCTCTTCAACCTTCTGCAAAAGAGCTTCCGGGCATGAAATCCTGGCGCGATCGATAAAGATGAGTTCAAGGCCCGTGTACTCGAATGGGCCGAAAAGTTGGGTATAAACGTGCGTTCGTTAGCTGTTCGCTCTATGAAGAACAAGTGGGCATCGTGCTCGACAGCCGGAAACCTGACATTTAATAGCGAGTTGCTCAACCTTGATAAGAACGTGGGGGACTACGTCATCGTTCACGAACTGCTGCACTTCAATATTCCCAACCACGGACGGCTCTGGAAGAGCCTGATGCGAGCGTATCTGGGGGAGTATGAACGGTATGAGGAAAAACTTAGAAAATCAGCGCACCAAAAGGCGCTGCTGCGGCCGCAGTAAATCGTATTGTGACGGGAAACCCGGAGGGAAAAAGCCACCGGTTAGGGTACGGCAGGGAAAACTGCGGACGGACGCACCAGGTATTTCACCTGTCAGTATGAAAAGTGCAGGCGACTACCGCTCCTTCCTCATCCTGATGTACTTGTATACCACGTATGACAGCAACAGAACGGCTGCCGCGATGGCCACCACATGTTCGATGCGCACCACATCCCCCTTGATGGCCTCCAGGCTGTTCCCCCCCGCATATCCAGCTCCGACCATCAGGGAAATAGTAATCAAGGCCGACACCGCATCGGCGAGAAGAAATTTCAGGGGGGACATCCTCATCACTCCCGCTGCAAGAAAAATCTGCGCCCTGAGTCCCATGATATGCCTTCCGAAGAGAATGAAGAGCGTTCCGCGCCTCTTGAAGGTATCTTCCAGTTGCTGAAGCCTCTTCGGGGATATAATGGAATGAAAGCGTTTGTGCGTGACGATGTGTCGCCCGTATTTCCGGCCGAAGGAGAAGATGATCATATCTCCTGACAGGAGACCTGCATAGACGGTGGTCAGGGCAGGGAGGGGGGTGACCGCTTCCTGTGAGATGAGGAAGCCGCAAAGGATAAGGGTTGCGTCTTCGGGGAAGGGGAGCCCGATGGCTCCGAGGCAGAGCAGGGTGAAGAGCCCCAGGTAGGGGAAGTGCTCTACTATACCCGACAATGCAGGCAGGGCGGAAAGAGCCGGCAGTAAATGATATTCCAGTTGCTGCATACGCGATCCGGTATTCCTTTTCTTTCAATTGTAGCAGAATACGCCCGAAAGGGAGAGGGGCCGGTGCTTCGGTTTCTTCCTAAAAAAAGCGGGAAAGAGATATAATATGTGGATCATATGGTTACCCTGGATGAAATAATCATACGCCTTCTGCTCGGCACGCTGATCGGAGGCATCATCGGATTCGAGAGACAGGTCCATGGCCGGCCCGCGGGGTTCAGGACGCATATTCTCGTTTGTGTTGCGTGTGTGCTCCTGATGCTTGTTTCCGAGCATTACCACTCCCTCAGCGTCCAGGATCCCGGCTATGTGCGGGCCGATCCCGGAAGGATCGCCGCAGGGGCGATCACCGGCGTCGGCTTTCTCGGAGCGGGGGTGGTGCTCAAGACAGGATTCTCCATCCAGGGGCTGACCACCGCCGCGTGCATCTGGATAGTGTCGGCCATTGGACTATCAATCGGCGGCGGTCTCTATATGGCGGGGATCCTTACCTTCCTGATCACCATTGTTACCCTCACTTTCCTGAGAGCAATGGAGAGAAAGCTGCCGAAGCTCTCCTTCAGGGACCTCACCATCGAGGGCAGCCAGGATATCGATGAGGCCCTGATCCGGACGATCCTGAAGAAGTACGGCGCGAGCATCAGCAACACCAACTATGAAGCCAGCTCCGAAGACAGGGGAGCGGTTTTCTACCTTACCATCTTTTTCTACCGGCGATTTTCCATAAAAGACCTCGTGGATGACCTCGCTGCCCTGGCGTTCGTTAAGAAGGTCTCCCTCAAAAGCTGAAAGTACCCGAAACCCTTGACAGAAATAGAGATTCTGCGATACTGTATTTTGTGTAAGTAAGTGCTTACATTGATATCGGTGTGCCGGCTGTATCTTAGGACAGGAGAGCGTATAGATGCGTCAAACGGAAGAAGCAAATTCCACCAGGGAGAGGATCCTTGAAACCGCCCTGCATCTCTTCTCCCGGGAGGGTTTCCTGGGGGCGACCACACGGGAAATTGCGCGGGAGGCGGGAATTGCGGAAGTCACCCTTTTCAGGCACTTCTCGTCGAAGGAGAGGCTTTTTGAAGAGGTGGTCAATACGTTCTCCTTCCTGCCGGCATTAAAGGGGCTTCTGCCGGAGATCAAGGAGATGCCGTACCAGGAGGCACTGGGGGTGATTGCGAGAAGGTTCCTGGAGACGCTCACCCTCCGGAAGGATCTCATCACGATCATGCAAAGGGAGATGCAGCGGTACCCTGAGAAGGTGCGTGAAGTACACCACGCTTTTATAGATGAGATATTCAAGATAATTGCCTCATATTTCAGAGAGATGCAAAGAAGGGGCGTGCTTCGGGAGTTCGATACCGCATTCGCTGCCCGGGCATTCCTGGGCATGTTCTTTTCCTATTTCAATGCGGAAGAAATTCTCCTGTGGAAGAGATACCGGCATATCGATACCGATGCGACCATCAGGGAGTTCGTAGACATCTTTGCCCGGGGCACGATGAAGGGGGCCTGCGATGAGCGGCAGTCATAAACATGCCTGCGCAGTGCTCCTGTCTTTTCTGCTTGCGGGGGGACATGCGGGCACGGCAGACGCTCTGACCCTGACCGAGGGAGTGAAGATCGCTACGGAGAGCAACCGCCTCATCAGAATTGTCCGCCGTGAGCGGGATGTCGCCGCAGCGGAGGCGCAGATTGCCAGGGCGCGTTTTCTGCCTGAAGTGAACGCCTCCCTCAGCCACGCGTCCCTGGCCTACCAGCCCGGAGCGCTCTACGCCTCCCAGGCAGTGCGCACCACGGAGAGGAGGTTCATCTCCTACGGTATCGATATGCGCCAGCTCCTGCTCGATTTCGGAGCACGGGCATCTTTGTTCGAGGCGTCACAGGCGGCGATCGAGAGTGCCGGATTCTCTGTCGAAAGGACAAGAAACCTCGTCGCCCTGGATTTCATCCTCGCCTATCTCGATCTCCTCGAGGCAGGAAAAGGGGAAAGAGTGGCGCTCCGGGAAGTGGAGAGGCTCGAGTCCCACCTGAAGACGGCGCAGAGTCTCTATGCCGAAGGGGTCATTACGAGAAATGACCTCCTTCAGGCGGAGGTCCGTCTTTCCGATGCGCGGCAGCGCCTTCTGTCCGTCAGGAATCTGAAGGAAGTGAGCGCTTCGAGGGTGAACAACATCCTCTCGCGGCCGCTCCGGAGCGAGGTGCATCCGGAAGAGGCCGTGGCGGACCTCCCCCGCGTTCCCGGGCTGGACGAGGCAGGGGAGATTGCGGAGAGCCGGAGGCCCGAGCTTAAGATCATCGACCGGGAGGTGAGGATCAACGAAATGGAAGAGTCCGCCCGGACCACGGAATACTACCCGAAGGTTTTTGCCGACGCCTCCTACCGCTTTACCGAAAACCGGTATCAGCTTCACGAGGATAACTGGTCCCTCGTCCTGGGGCTTACGGTAAACCTCTTCAGCGGGGGGAGCACGAGGGCGGAGATCGCGAAGATAAGGTACCGGAGGGAGCAGTTGCTGGAACAGAGGAGGAGGCTTGCGGACGATATACGGCTCGAGGTGGAAAAGAATTTTTTCGACATGAGGAACGCGGAGGAAAAGCTCCGGGTGGCGAGGGATGCCATCGGCCAGGCGGAGGAGAACCTCACGATCAACAGGCTCCGGTATGAGGAAGGTCTCGGGACCGCCACGGATGTGCTGGACGCGATAACGCTCCTTGCTGCTGCGGAAACGAACCACTACCGGGCGCAGTATGAGCTCCAGCGGGCGTATGCAGGGCTGCTGTACGCCATGGGCGCGGACCTGGCGGTAGAATACAGGGAACCACAGGGTGGGAACGGAAAGGAACCGGAGAGAGAATAATGAAGAAAATACTTTTTGTCATTGCGGGAATACTCCTGATCGGGACGGTCGCCTTTGCCCTGCTCCGGAACAAGGAGACGGCACCGAAATTCAGGACCGAGAGAATCGGCAGGGGGGAGATCCAGTCCACGGTGACCGCCACGGGTACCGTGAACCCGGTGGTGAATGTGCAGGTGGGTACCCAGGTTTCGGGTACGATAAAAGACATCTATGCGGACTTCAATACGCAGGTGAAGAAGGGACAGCTGATCGCCCGGATCGATCCCGCCACCTTCGAGGCGCAGGTGGCACAGGCGCGGGCGAACCTTTTTTCGGCGCAGGCGAATCTCGAAAAAGCGGAAATAACGAGGGCCGACGCGAAGAGAACGATGGAGAGGAGCAGGGAGTTGGTGCAGCGGGGGTTCATCGCCCGCAGCGAGCTGGAGAGTGCGGAGACGAATTACGGGACCTCCGTTGCCCAGGTAAGCGCCGCGAAGGCACAGGTCGCCCAGACCGAGGCGGCTCTGAAAACTGCCGGGATCAATCTGCGCTATACGAGGATCATCTCCCCGGTGGACGGGACCGTAGTGTCGCGGAATGTGGATGTGGGACAGACCGTTGCCGCGAGCTTTCAGACTCCCACCCTCTTTACCATTGCCCGGGATCTGACCCGGATGCAGATCAACAGCAATGTCGCGGAAGCGGATATTGGGCGGATCAGGATGGACCAGCCGGTGGAGTTTACCGTGGATGCCCATCCCGACATCACCTTCAAAGGCAGGGTGGCGCAGGTACGGAACGCACCCATTACGGTCCAGAATGTGGTTACCTACGATGTAGTGATCAATGTCGACAACTCCGATCTCAAGCTGAAGCCGGGAATGACGGCGAATATTTCCGTGGTCGTGGAAAACAGGGAGAATATAATCAGGGTTCCCAATGCTGCGTTGCGTTTCCGGCTTCCCGAGGAGGGGAAAAAGGGTGCGGAGCGGCAGCGCGAAAGGGGAAAAGGGGTCTGGGTACTGGAGAATAACAAGCCGAAGCGGGTGAAAGTGACCACGGGCATCAGCGACGGAGCCTACACGGAGCTCGTTTCCGGGGATATCGGGGAGGGGCGGGAAGTGATTGTGGAATCCCTCTCACGGGAGAAGAGGCCGGCTTCGTCCGGGCCGAGGATGTTCTGAGATGGCGCTTATCGAGGTAAGAGAGGTGAGCAAGGTGTACCGTCTCGGTGATGTGGAGGTGCCCGCTTTGAGTGAGGTGTCCCTTACCGTGGAAAAGGGGGAATTCCTGGCGGTTATGGGACCTTCCGGGTCCGGGAAGTCTACCTTCATGAATATCCTGGGCTGCCTGGACAAGCCGACAAGCGGCCAGTACTTCCTGGAGGGAGTGGAGGTGGCCCGGATGAACAGGGACCAGCTTGCGGGGATACGGAACCGGAAGATCGGTTTCGTCTTTCAGGGGTTCAATCTCCTCCGGCGTACGTCCGCCCTGGAGAATGTGGAGCTGCCCATGCTCTACAGCGGGACCCCCGCAAAGGAGAGAAGGGAGAGGGCGGCCGCCGCCCTGGAGAGAGTGGGATTGGCGGGCAGGGAGCACCACCATACCAATCAGCTTTCGGGCGGACAGCAGCAGCGGGTCGCCATTGCGCGGGCAGTGGTGAACGAGGCCCCTCTCCTCTTTGCCGACGAGCCCACGGGCAACCTGGATACCCGGACCAGCATGGAGATTATGGAGCTTTTCGTGAAGCTGAATGCCGAAGAGAAGATGACGATTATCCTGGTGACCCATGAGCATGATATCGCCGCGTACAGCAAACGGGTCATACGGTTTCTCGACGGACGCATTGTCAGCGACGGACCTGCGGAGGCGGCAGCATGATCAACATCCCCTCTACCCTCAAGATATCTTTCAGGTCCCTCCGGGTGAACAAGATGCGTTCGTCCCTTACCATGCTCGGCATCATTATCGGGGTCAGCGCCGTCATCGCCATGCTGGCGGTGGGCTCCGGCGCGCGGCAGCGCATCGCCGAGCAGATCTCGAGCATGGGGAGCAACCTTCTCATGGTGCTCCCCGGGGCTACCACTTCCGGCGGAGTGCGGATGGGACTGGGAACCCAGCCCACTCTCTCCATGGCGGACGCGGAGGCGATCCTTCGGGAATGTCCCGCCGTCGCCCAGATCGCCCCGGTCCATAGCGGCGTTGCGCAGGTGGTGCAGGGAAGTCAGAACTGGTCCACCGGGATTACCGGAACCACCCCGGGCATGCTGGAGGTCAAGGATTGGGCCCTTGCCGCAGGCAGGGCTTTCACTGCGGAGGATGTACGGAGCGCCTCGAAGGTTGCCCTCCTGGGGCAGACAGTGGTGGACAACCTCTTCGGCAGTGCGGACCCCATGGGGCAGAGCATTCGGATCAAGAATATTCCCTTTTCCGTGATCGGGGTGCTTGCCGGCAAGGGGCAGACCCCCACCGGGCAGGACCAGGACGACGTGATCCTCATCCCGGTGACCACGGCGCAGAAGAAGCTTTTCGGGACCACCTTCCCCGGCATGGTAAGGATCATCATGGTCGAAGCGAAGAGCTCCGACGACCTGTACGCCGCGGAAAAGCAGATTGCGGAGCTGCTCCGGCAGCGCCACCGTATCGGCCCGAAGCAGGACGACGATTTCACGGTGAGAAACCTGACGCAGATGATGCAGGCGCAGGAGCAATCGACAAAAGTAATGACCCTGCTGCTCGGGGCCATCGCCTCCGTCTCTCTCCTGGTGGGGGGCATCGGCATCATGAACATCATGCTCGTATCCGTCACCGAGAGGACGCGGGAGATCGGGGTGCGCATGGCGGTGGGCGCCCGCACCTGGGATATACGGCTCCAGTTTATTATCGAGGCGCTTATCCTGTCGCTGATCGGGGGGGCTTTCGGCATTCTGATCGGGGTATCCGGCTCGGAAATAGTGTCCCTGCTTGCGGGGTGGCCTACGGTCGTTTCGGCTGCTTCGGTGCTCCTCGCCTTCAGCTTTTCGGGGATCGTCGGTATTTTTTTCGGTTTTTATCCTGCATACAAGGCGTCGCTTCTCGATCCGATCGAGGCGCTGCGCTATGAATGAAGCAGGCAGGCATTCATTGCTATTATTAAGAGAGGGAGACGGCATGAACAGAGTACGATACCGTATCGTTGCCGCTGCTGCGGCACTGGCTTTTCTTCATTTTTCCGGCGGAGAGGGCGGAACGCAGGAAATACGGCCCGGAGAAACGGTCCGGGCGGCGGGGAGTGAGAGCCCGGATCCGGAAAGGAGGGATGGCGGCGAGCTGATCCGGAAGGGAGAGATTCTCTCCCTGGAGCGCTGCCTTGAGATTGCGCTGAAACGGCAGCCGGATATTCTGGCCTCCATCAATACTGTCGGGGTGAACCGGAGCAGGGTGGGGCAGGCCGCCGCGAATTTCTATCCGCAAATCGACCTCTCTTCGGGGTACAGCAGGTTCTCTTCCTCCTCCTCCCGCTCCTCGGAGCGTTCCTCGGGCGGGGACGCGGAGCTCTCGGCAAGCGCCACCCTCAAACAGAACCTTTATGATTTCGGCAGAACATCGACCCAGGTGAGGATACAGCGGCTGAACACCGACGCCTCTCTCATGGACCTCAAGAGTACGACGGAACAGGTTATTTTCACGGTAAAGCAGACGTATTTCGGCGTGCTCCAGGCAAAGAGAAACAGGGATGTCGCCGAGGAAGTGGTGGGACAGTTCCGGCATCACCTTGAGCAGGCAAAGGGCTTTTTCGAGGTGGGGCTGAAACCCCGGTTCGATGTGACCAAGGCGGAAGTGGACCTGAGCAATGCGCGGCTGAACCTTATACGGGCGGAAAACAGCTTCCGGCTTGCGTGGGTCTCCCTGAAAAACGCCATGGGGGTGTCCGACGCCCCCGAATTCGCCCTCGACGATACCCTCTCGTACCGCCGCTACGAGATAGCGCTTCATGAGGCGGCGGAAAGGGCATTCCGGAACAGGCCCGACCTGCAGGCCATCAGAACGCGGATACGTGCCACCGAGGGCTCCGTGGAGCTCGCCCGGAAGGGATACTTCCCCTCCGTTTCAGGCACTGCGCAGTACAGCCTCGCGGGGGAGAAATCCATGGATACAAGCTGGAATGTGGGTGCCACCGTCACTTTTCCCCTGTTCAGCGGATATGCGACCCGTTACCAGGTGGAGGAGGCGCGGGCGAGCCTGAAGGTACTGCGGGCGAACGAGGAGACGATACGGCAGACGGTCATCCTCGATATCCAGCAGGCATATCTGAATCTGAAGGAGGCGGAGGACAGGATCGCCACCTCGGAACTGACCGTGCAGCAGGCGCGGGAGAACCTGGATATCGCAAACGGCAGATATGAGGCGGGGGTGGGGAACCCCATCGAGGTGACCGACGCCCTGGTGGCATACAGCAATGCGAAGACCACGTATAACAACGCCCTGTTCGATTACAAGGTTGCTCAGGCGAATATGGAGAAAGCAATGGGGGGAAAATAATGAGGAGCGCTCTGCCGCGTGTACGACCCCTCCATAAAGCCCGCTCTCTTTCCCGGGGATGCGGGATCCTGCTGGTAGTGCTCCTGCTTGTCCCCGCATGCTCCCGGGAGAAGGATAAGAAACAGGCGATGCCGAATACGGCGCCCGTCCTGGCGGCCATGGCCCAACAAAGGGATGTTCCGCTGGAGCTGAGCGATATCGGCACCGTGGAAGCGTATTCCACTGTTTCGATACGGGCCCAGGTGGGGGGACAGCTTTCCCGTATCCATTTCCGTGAGGGACAGGAGGTGAAGACGGGAGATCTCCTTTTCACCATTGATCCCCGGCCCTTCGAGGCCGAGCTCAGGCAGGCCGAAGCCACCCTGGCGAAGGACGCGGCGCAGATGCGCCACGCGCGGGAGGAGGAACGGCGGTACGCCGAGCTGGTGAAGAAAGGATATGTTGCCCAGTCGCAGTATGAGCAGGTGCGCGCCAACGCCGATGCCCTGGAAGCGGTGGTGCGGGCGGACAGGGCGCAGGTGGAAAACGCGAAGCTGCAGCTCAGCTACTGCTTCATCCACGCCCCGATCAGCGGACGTACCGGAAGCCTCCTGGTGAACGAGGGGAACCTCGTGCGGGCCAATGACGACAGGGCGCTGGTGGTGATCCACCAGATCGAGCCCGTGTATGTGAATTTCGCCCTGCCGGAAAAACACCTTGCGGAAATCAAGAAGCACATGGCATCGGGAAAGCTCGCGGTGCGGGCGGATATACCGCAGCACGCGGGAAAGCCGGTGGAGGGGGTTCTGACCTTTGTGGATAACGCGGTGGACAGGGCGACGGGTACGATCCGGCTCAAGGCCACCTTCGACAACCGGGAGCGGCAGCTCTGGCCCGGGCAGTTCGTCAACGTCACCCTCCGCCTTGCGGTGCTTTCCAACATGGTGACAGTGCCTTCCCCGGCAGTGCAGACGGGCCAGCAGGGACATTTCATCTACGTGATCCAGCCCGATATGTCGGTGGAGGCGCGTCCCGTGGTTGCCGGCACGACTTACGGCGGAGAGACGGT
The DNA here is from genome assembly GCA_002634385.1 of Nitrospira sp. Classification (GTDB taxonomy): domain Bacteria; phylum Nitrospirota; class Thermodesulfovibrionia; order Thermodesulfovibrionales; family Dissulfurispiraceae; genus Nitrobium; species Nitrobium versatile. The sequence goes on along the minus strand of NSJL01000001.1, from coordinate 188,640 downwards.
TATCGAGAAAGGGCTCGGCCCGAACGAGCGTGTGGTGATCGACGGACAGATCCGCCTCTTCCCCGGAGCGAAGGTGGAGATCAAGGGAGGGGAGCCTGCGCAGGCGACGCAGGGAGAGGAAGGCAGCCGGTGAACCTTTCCGAGCTTTTCATACGCCGGCCGGTCATGACCACCCTGGTCATGATGGCCTTCCTCCTTTTCGGGATCATGGCGTACCGGTACCTGCCGGTGAGTGACCTCCCGAATGTGGATTTCCCCACCATCCAGGTGACGGCGAACCTCCCCGGCGCAACCCCTGAGACCATGGCTTCGGCAGTGGCCACCCCCCTGGAAAGGGAGTTCTCCACCATCGCGGGCATCGATTCCATGACGTCGACCAACGGGAACGGCCTTACCCGCATCACCCTCCAGTTCGTGTTGAACCGAGATATCGACGCCGCGGCCCAGGATGTGCAGGCGGCCATCTCCAAGGCGGCGCGGCAGCTCCCCCAGGACATGCCGAGCCCTCCTACGTACCAGAAGGTGAACCCTGCGGATCAGCCGGTCCTCTACCTCGCCCTGAGCTCACCGACCCTGTCCCTCTCCGCGGTGAACGAATATGCGGACACCTTTATCGCCCAGCGTGTCTCCATGATCAGCGGGGTGGCGCAGGTGCAGATCTTCGGGTCCCAGAAGTACGCGGTGCGGGTCCAGCTCGACCCCAATGCTTTGGCGAGCCGCCAGGTGGGCATCGACGAAGTAACCGCAGCTATCCAGAGGGGAAACGTCAACCTCCCCACCGGGACGCTCTATGGCGAGAAGAAGGCTTTTGCCGTGCAGGCCACCGGCCAGCTCTACAGGGCAGAGGACTACCGTCCCCTTGTCGTAGCGTATCGCAACGGCTCGCCCGTGCGCCTTGGCGAGCTGGGACGGGTGATCGACGATGTGGAGACGAATAAAGTGGCGGGGTGGTACAAGACCGACCGCGCCATCGTCCTCGCCATCCAGCGCCAGCCCGGCACGAACACCATCGAGGTGGTGGACAGGATCAAGGAGCTCCTCCCCACCTTCTGCACCCAGATGCCGGCCTCCATCAACCTGAATATCCTCTTCGACCGCTCGGTCTCGATCCGGGAGTCGGTTTCGGAGGTGAAATTCACCCTTGTGCTTACCGCATGTCTCGTGGTGATGGTCATCTTCCTTTTTCTCCGGAACCTGTCGGCCACGGTGATCCCGAGCCTCGCCGTGCCATTGTCGGTTATCGGCACCTTTGCCGCCATGTACCTGATGGGCTTCAGCGTGAACAACATCTCCCTTATGGCCCTGACCCTTTCGGTGGGGTTTGTGGTGGACGATGCCATCGTCATGCTCGAGAACATCGTGCGCCATATGGAGCGGGGGGAAGGAGTCATGGAGGCGGCCCTCAGGGGCTCCCGGGAGATCGGATTCACCATTCTCTCCATGACCCTCTCCCTGGTGGCGGTCTTCCTCCCGGTCCTCTTCATGGGCGGGATCATGGGCAGACTTCTCCATGAGTTCGCGGTGACCATCAGCTTCGCCATCCTCATTTCGGGTGTGGTCTCCCTGACCCTCACCCCCATGCTGGCGAGCCGCTTTCTCAAGCCACCGAAAGAGGAGGGGCACGGCCGCCTTTTCAACCTTTTTGAAAAGTTTTTCAATGCCCTGCTCAACGGATACCGGAAAACCCTCGATATGGTGCTTCGCCACCGGTTCGCCACGCTCATGGTCACCCTCTTCCTTACCGCGGCGTCGGTCGCCCTTTTCAAGATCATTCCCTGGGGCTTCCTGCCCAGTGAGGATACGGGGGGTGTCTTCGCCTTTACCGAAGGCGCCCAGGGCATTTCCTTCGAAGACATGATCAAACGCCAGCAGGATCTGGCCGCCATTGTGGCGAAGGACCCGAATGTGGAGGCCTTCATGTCCTTTGTAGGAGCGGGGGGAGCCCGGGTGACGGGCAATTCGGGGTTCATGTTCATCCGGCTCAAGCCCCGGAGCGAGAGGAAGCTCGATGCGGACGGCTTCATCCAGCAGATGAGGCCCAAGGTATCCCGCATCCCCGGGGTAATGATGTTCCTCCAGAACCCGCCCCCCGTGCGTATCGGCGGAATGCTCACCAAGGCACAGTACCAGTTTACGGTGCAGAGCCCCGACGCCGGGGACCTGTACCGCACCATTCCCGTCCTGGAGAAGAGGATGCGCGAGATACCGGGGCTCCAGGACGTAACGAGCGACCTGCAGGTGAAGAACCCGCAGGTGGAAGTGAAAATCGACAGGGACCGCGCATCGTCCCTGGGGCTGACCGCCCACCAGATTGAAGACGCCCTCTACTCCGCCTACGGCTCGCGCCAGATCTCCACCATCTATGCTCCCAATAACCAGTACCGGGTCATCGTGGAGCTCGCCCCCAGGTACCAGGAGGACCCCTCAGCCCTCTCGATGCTCTATGTACGCTCCTCCTCCGGGAATCTCGTACCCCTGAACACGGTGGCCTCCCTCCAGCCGGGGATCGGACCCCTTACCATCAATCACCAGGGGCAGCTCCCTGCGGTCACTCTTTCTTTCAATCTCGCTCCCGGCGTCTCCCTCGGTACCGTGGTCCCGGTCATCGAAAAAGCAGCTCGCGAGGCGCTTCCCCCGGCGGTAAGCTACGGGTTCCAGGGAGCCGCACAGGCGTACCAGGAGTCCACAAAGGGCCTGGCAGTGCTCCTTATCATGGCTATTCTCGTTATCTATATTGTGTTGGGGATCCTGTACGAGAGCTTCATTCATCCCCTGACGATCCTTTCGGGGCTTCCGGCCGCGGGAATCGGAGCGCTCCTCACTCTCATGCTCTTCAACAAGGACCTGAACGTCTATGCCTTTGTCGGGGTGATCATGCTCGTGGGGATCGTGAAGAAGAATGCCATCATGATGATCGACTTCGCCCTCGATGCCCAGCGGAGCGAGGGCAAAACCCCCCTCGAAGCCATTTACCAGGGATGCCTTATCCGTTTTCGCCCCATCATGATGACCACCATGGCGGCTCTCATGGGGGCACTGCCCATCGCCTTCGGCATCGGTGCGGGGGCTGATGCACGGCGCCCCCTCGGCCTTGCCGTTGTGGGCGGGCTCCTCTTCTCCCAGCTGCTTACCCTCTATATCACTCCGGTGGTGTATATCTACCTGGACAAGCTTCAGGGGAAGTTTGCGGGGAGAAAGACCGTAAGGGAAAAAGGGACTGACGCTGCCTGAGTCTGACGAGAAAGACCTAAGGAGGATTCGCATGGAAGAGAGCAGAGCGGAGAACGGAAAGAGGAAGAAGGCTGCGCTCATTATCTTCGCCCTTACCGGCATGGTGGGCGCGGTGGTCCTCTATTTCTATCTCGGATACAAGGCCACCCATATCAGCACCGATGATGCTTTCATCGAGGGCCGCATTCATCCTGTTGCCCCGAAAGTCCCGGGAACGGTGAGAGAAGTATATGTGAAAGACAACCAGCGGGTGAAGAGGGGAGACCTTCTCCTTGAAATAGACTCCGCGGACTATGATGTGAGAGTCAGGGAGATGGAGTCGGGCCTGCAGGAGGAGAGGGCAAAGCTCGTGGAAGTGGGGGCTCGTACCGAAGCGGTGCGGAAAAAACTGGCCGAGCTGAAGGCTGCCGTCGGGACGGCAAAGGCCCAGCTCCAGGTGCAGGAGGCGAACCTGTCCCAGGCCGGGAGGGACGTGAAGCGGGCGGAGAGTCTGTACCGGCGGGAGGCTGTCTCGAAGGAGCGGTATGAAAAGATGCGGACCTCCTATGAAGTCTGCCTGGCGCAGGTAAGGGCTGCACAGGAGCAGATGAAACAGGCGGAGACGGCAGTGGAGGCCCAAAAGGCGGTGGTGAAGCAGGTCGAATCCTCTGCTTTGACCCAGGCCGCCTCCATGAGGCAGAAGGCTGCCCGGCTGCGGAGCGCGGAGCTCACTGCGGGATACACGAAGGTGTACGCCCCCTCGGACGGCTTCGTAACCCGGAAGGCGGTGGAGCAGGGAACCCAGGTCCAGGCGGGCCAGCCGCTCATGGCCGTTACGGAGCTTGACGACATCTGGGTTGTGGCGAACTACAAGGAGACGCAATTGCGCAAGATCAGGCCGGGACAGAGAGTAACGATCACGGTGGATACCTACCCCGGACAGGAATTCAGGGGAACGGTGGACAGCATTATGGCGGGGACCGGGTCCGTATTCTCCCTTTTCCCGCCGGAGAACGCCACCGGTCAATTCGTAAAGGTGGTACAGCGGATCCCGGTGAAGATCGTGTTCGACAGGGACACCGACCGGCAACATGTCCTCCGGGTGGGGATGTCGGTGGAGCCCACGGTGGTCATAAAGTAGGGCGGAAAGCCCCGCCGCCCCGGACGCACTACCGCACTATTATGAATAAATGGCTCATCGCCTTTACCGTCATGCTCCCCACGCTCATCGAGATCGTGGACACTTCCGTGGTCAACGTCGCCCTGGACCATATCCGCGGCAGTCTTTCCGCGGGCATCGACGAGTCCACCTGGACCATCACCTCCTATCTCGTGTCGAACGCCATCACCATTCCCATGACCGGGTGGCTGAGCAGGATATTCGGAAGGAAGCGGTACCTCATCTTCTCCCTCTCCCTCTTCACTGCAAGCTCTTTCCTCTGTGGTTCCGCATGGAGCCTGGGGAGTCTCATTGTCTTCCGCATTCTCCAGGGTATCGGCGGCGGCGCTCTTCAGCCCATTTCACAATCGATCCTTCTCGAGTCCTTTCCGCCCCGGCAGCACGGGATAGCCATGGCGGTCTTCGGGATCGGCATCATGTTCGGTCCCATTATCGGCCCCCTCCTGGGAGGATGGATAACCGACAACTGGTCGTGGCGCTGGATCTTCTATATCAATATTCCCCTTTGCTTTATTTCCATCCTCATGACCCTGTTTTTCATCACCGATCCGCCCTATATGAAGCGGGCGCGGATGAAGATCGACTATTGGGGTCTCGCCCTCCTCGCCCTCGGTCTCGGGTGCCTCCAGATCGTGCTGGACAAAGGGCAGCAGGAGAACTGGTTCGATTCCGCCTATATCACCTGGATGGGTGCCGTCTCCCTTGTCTCCCTTATCCTTTTTGTCGTGGTGGAGCTCTCTGCGGAACACCCGGTGGTGGACCTGAGGGTGTTCCGGAATCTTTCCTTCAGCGTCGGGAACGTGATGATGTTCTTTGCCTTTTTCAATCTCTTCGCGAGCATCGTGCTCCTCCCCCTCTTCCTCCAGACGCTCATGGGATACACCGCCACGCTGGCGGGATTCGTGCTCGGTCCGGGGGGGGTCGCCACCCTCATCGCCATGCCCATCGCGGGAAACCTGGTGACGAAGATGAACCCGAAGTGGCTCCTTTCTTTCGGGATCGTGGTGGCTGCGTACTCCACCTTCCTGATGTCGGAATTCACTCTCTCCGCCGGCATGAATACGATCCTCTGGCCGCGTATCGTGCTGGGAATCGGCATGGGCTTCCTCTTCATCCCCCTCACCACCCTGACTCTTTCCACCATCAGGAAGGAGGAGATGGGGAATGCTTCCGCTATCTACAATCTCCTCCGGAACCTCGGGGGAAGTTTCGGAGTGGCCTTCGTCACCACCGTCATTGCCCGGCGCGCCCAATTTCACCAGGCCCGCCTCGCAGAACACCTGACTCCTTATGATCTGCCGTACCAGTACGCGGTGGAACAGGGCTCGCGGATTCTCCGGGAAAGAGGAGTTCCGGAGGCCCTTTCCCACTACGGAGCGATCGGGAACATCTACCGCCAGCTCCTCCGTCAGGCCTCCATGCTCTCCTTCAACGATGCCTTCCTCATCGTGAGCGGTATCCTGCTCTGTATCCTCCCCCTCGTCTTTCTCATGAAAAGGGGCAAGGGCGGCTCCGCCGCAGGGCTGCACTAGTAAGGGTGTGTTTGCATACTGACTTCTACTGCGACCGGTTTAAAACCCCTCTTTGGAAAAGAGGGGCGGGGGGAGATTGTATGGATTGAAAGACTCTTCTTCATCAAATCCCTCCTGCCCTCCCTTTTCCAAAGGGAGGAATTCTCTTTCCCCACTTTCAACTATGACTGACCACCAGGGTATTTCCCTCCGGATTTTTTCTTTTCGTTGCGAAAAAAATGAGCTACACTTTAATGAGGAAAGTTCCGCGTCAGGATACCCGTTGATACTTCATTGCCGCTACAGGAGGAGGGAATGCCGGGAAAGAGCTGCTGGTGCCTGTTGTTTCTGCTTTCTTTCTGCATGAGTTGTGCTGTTTTTGCCCATGGGGCGTCTGCTGCGGAAGGGGACCGTTTTTTCGAAGTGGGCATTGGAGGAGGAGTAAGCCTGAACGGCATCAATACGACACAGGTGCTGATCGCTCCCGCCTATCGCATTCCCTTCAAGAACAGTGAGGTATTAAAGTTCCGTATCGAAGGCACGGTGGAGCTGATCGAGTTCCACGACAGGATCACCGTCATAGCGGGGGTGGCGCCTTTTCTCCGGGCCACATGGCCGGGAGCGGGGCTGAGGCCTTTTATCGAACTGAGCCCAGGGGTCAACTATGCGAGCCGAAGGCACCTTGACGGAAAGAAACTGCGGGGTCCTGTCCTCTTCAGCGCCATGGGAGGCATCGGTCTCGAAATGCGGGTACACAAGAGGCCGGTGAGCCTGTCCTACAGGGTGCGCCATCTTTCCAACGGGCATATTTACGGCAATGATAACCAGGGGCTCGATTCCCAGTACCTCATGCTCTCCATTGGTTTTTAGGGCTCCAGGCTGCCGCACGCCTCTGCGCCGGGGGTACGGGTGCTCCCCTCCGGACAGTGCTCCTGCCCGCAGGACCACGTCCGGGACTGGAAGTCATATCCCGCTGTTCATTCGCTCCAGGAACACGTTGATGTCCTTGGCAAAACAGACTCCTTTGGGCAGGGTGCAATTCCCCGCCGTTTTCTGTTTGATCGGGTCGTCCGGCTGCTGTATGCTGTCGGTCCTGTCGCGGATGTCCTGGAACAGGAGGGCAAACTCCTCGGGGAGCTTTTTTCTCTCCGCGGCGTGGGCGCTCGCGAAGCGCATAAAGCTGTCGGTGATGGCCTCTGCAATGCGCCCGAAGGCAGTGCACTGGCAACAGAGAGGATCGTTCTGCTGACTGCAAAGAATACCCGCCGCATAGTGGAATCCTCTCAACTGATTGATGATCCTGTCACGATTCATGCTTCTCTCCCCTCCCTTGCGCCTTTATTGGTCCTCTCCCGGGCCGCCGGTGCGGCACCGAAAAAAACCTTCCTGCCAGTGTAGCATACCTGAAAGGGAAAATATGACGTCTCCGCACATTATGAGGGGATGCGGAGGGGAAGTCAAGGCGGAGGGATATCTTCTCCGGAGTGCCCGGCTCCTTTTTTCCCAAACGGACAGCCGGCGTGATATAGTAAAAGACCGGGATTTGCAGACAAGGAGAGAAGAGAATGGACTTTATTCTGAGCTTTATCGATATTTTCATGCATCTGGACAAGCATCTGAGTGCGATTATCCAGACATACGGGATGGTGACCTACCTCATCCTTTTTCTTATTATCTTCTGTGAGACGGGGTTCGTGGTGACCCCTTTTCTTCCGGGGGATTCCCTTCTGTTCGCGGCGGGGACCTTCGCCGCACTCGGCTCCCTGGACCCTTTCTGGCTTTTTGTCCTCCTCTCCATTGCCGCAGTAGCGGGGGATACAGTGAACTACTGGATCGGCAACTTTCTGGGGCCGAAGGTCTTCCAGTATGAGAATTCCCGTTTCTTCAGGAAGGAACACCTGGAACGCACCCATCTTTTCTATGAAAAGTACGGCGGAAAGACTATCATCATCGCACGCTTCGTGCCTATCATCCGCACCTTTGCCCCTTTTGTGGCCGGCGTCGGGAGCATGGCCTACGGCCGCTTTCTCAGCTACAATGTTATCGGGGGCATTGCATGGATCGCGATATGCGTTTTCGCCGGTTATTTTTTCGGCACCATTCCCGTGGTCCGGAATAATTTCACCCTGGTAATCATCGCCATCATCCTCATCTCCCTCCTGCCGGGGATCGTCGAGATTCTCCGCCACCGTTCCCGCACCTCGCAGGATGCCTGATCGCCGGAAATCCCTTTTTTGTTCGTTGTGCGCACTGATATAATACGGGTTGTGGTAAGACGATGAGCGCCAAAGGGAAAATAGCGAGAGCGGCGGGGGTGATGTCCCTGGCCACCTTCATCAGCCGGATACTGGGCTATATAAAGGACATGATCCTCGCCGGGCTTTTTGGCGCCAGCGGCTGGGCGGACTCCTTCTTTGTGGCCTTCAGGATCCCGAATCTCCTCAGGGAGCTCTTTGCCGAGGGATCGATGTCTTCCGCCTTCATTCCCGTGCTGACGGAATACCAGACGAAGCACGGAAAAGAGGAGGCAAACCGGCTGGTACGTGCGGCTTTCGTTTTCATCCTCCTCTTCGTGGGGCTGATCTGTCTCCTCGGAATGCTCTTTGCCCCGGCCATTGTCGCTGTCATCGCCCCGGGATTTCTGGGGGATCCGGAGAAGTTCTCCACCACGGTGCTGCTGACGAGGGTCATGTTCCCCTTCCTCCTGTTCATCAGCCTGGCTGCCCTTGTCATGGGGGCTCTCAATACGAGGAGGGTCTTTTTTATCCCGGCTCTGGCCCCTGCCACCCTCAATGTGGTCATCATCCTGTTCGTAGTTGCCTTTGTTCCGTTCTTTCCCAACCCCATCGTCGCTGTTGCGGCGGGTGTCGCCGCGGGAGGACTCGTCCAGTTCTGCTTCCAGCTCCCCTCTTTCTACCGGCAGGGATACCGGCTGGGGTTTGGACCGACAGACAGGGTGTGGGAGGGGAGTGCCGGGTCTGCGCTGCTGCATCCCGGGTTAAAGAGAATCGGCTACCTGATCATTCCGGCCACGGCGGGGCTGGCGGTCAACCAGATCAATATTTTTGTAAGCACGATCCTCGCGTCGTATCTTCCCGAGGGGAGCATTACATATCTCTACTATTCCATGAGACTGATCCAGTTTCCCATCGGGATATTCGGTGTCGCCATGGGAATGGCGGTGCTCCCCGCCCTTTCCGAGCATGCGGTACGGGGAGAGCTGGATAAGGTGAAGGAGGACTTCTCCTTTGCCCTGCGCCTTCTTTTCTTTATCACGGTACCTGCCATGGTGGGCTTGATCGCACTGAGGGTTCCCATCGTCGCCACCCTCTTCCAAAGGGGAAGGTTCAGCTATGAGGCGACCATCGGCACCTCCGACGCCCTGATGTTCTACTCCCTCGGCATATGGGCCATCGTAGGGGTACGGGTGATCACCGCTGCCTTCTATTCCCTGCAGGACACCCGGACCCCGGTGAAGATTGCCGCACTGAGCATGGTGATCAATATCCTCATGAGTATCCTTCTTATGGGTCCGCTGTACCATAAGGGCCTCGCCTTTGCCAACGCCATCGCTTCGGGCTGCAACTTCATCCTCCTTTTCGCCCTTCTCCGCAGGAAGCTCGGGGGCATCGGAGCGGGGAAGATACTGCGCTCTTTCGCACGGACACTCGCCGCTTCCGTGATAATGGGCATAGCCGGGTGGGGTGTCGTCAGGGGAGAGGTCTGGACGTTGAGCGGCCATACCCTGGACAAGGCGGCCTCTCTCGGGGGGGCACTGCTCTTCTGCGCTGCCGTCTATGTGGTGCTCTCCTATTTGCTAAAAAGTGAGGAAATGGGGTATATCATAAGTAAAGTGAGAAGGAAGAAGTGAGAAGGGGGAAATAACGATGATAAGGAAATGCCCCGGTTTTTCACCTTTTCCTTCTTATTTCACTCTTCTTGCTTCACACCTGCTTTTCTGAGGAGGGATCATGCTGATCAAGACCGTTGTGGTGGGACCGCTCCAGGTGAACTGCTATGTTATCGGGGACGAGGATTCAAAAAGGGCCCTGGTGATCGATCCCGGTGACGAGCCGGACAGGATTCTGCGGATAATAAAGGAAGCGCAACTGCAGGTGGACTATGTCATATGCACTCACGGCCATTTCGATCACGTGGGAGCCGTGGTGGACATGCAAAACGAGACCGGGGCAAAGGTGGTCCTCCACGGGGATGAACTGCCCGTCTATTCCCTTGCCAAAAATATGGCCGCGTTCTGGGGGTACGAGATAGAGGCCCTTCCCGGGCCCGATATGACGGTGCAGGAGGGGGATGTTCTCACCTTCGGGCGGCTGAGCCTGGAGGTCTTCCATACTCCCGGCCACAGCCCCGGCGGTATCTGCCTGTACGGGGAGAATACACTGTTCACGGGAGATACCCTCTTTGCGGGCTCGGTGGGACGGACCGATTTCGAAGGCGGCGATCTGTCGAAGTTGCGGGATTCCTTCCGGCGGCTCATGATCCTTCCGGACAACACGGAGGTCCTGCCCGGGCATGGTCCCGCGTCGACAATCGGACGGGAAAAGCGCACGAATATGTTCTCTGCGGAGTTCCTGCACCGGAAGTGAGCACACGGGCGGGAATGCGGTACCGGTGCTCCGCAGGGAGCGGAATTGTCCTATGAAGCGGTATGCGGTATCTTTCATTATCCCTCTTCTGCTCCTCCAGCTCTTCGGCGGGTATGCCTGTTCCGGGCAGAAGAGCGGCACCGAAACGAAAGCGGCGCCGGAGAGCGGGGGCCAGACTGCTCCTCCTCTGAGGCCGGACGCACTTCCCCTGGTCCTTTCCGTTCTTCCGGTGGAGAGCGCCGGAGCGATGTTCAAGAGGTTCCTTCCTCTCAAATACTACCTTGAAAAGACCTTGCGGGTCCCGGTGGTAATCCGTATCGCCCGCGACTATGAGACTGCAATAAGGGAGATCGGGACGGGACAGGTGCACATGGCGTACCTCGATCCGGCAACCTACTGCGAGGTTCGTGCGCGATACCGGAACAGGGTGGCTCCCCTTGTCCGGGCGGTGGGAAGGGCGGACGCCTCCTCCCGCAGCGTGCTGGTGGCAAAGGAGGGGAGCGGTATCGAGAAAGTGCTGGATGTGCGGGGAAAACGACTGGCCCTCGGAACGGAGCAGTCCTCTTTCAGCTATCTTATCCCGCTTGCCATGCTGCACGACGTGGGCGTGAGGATCAGTGATCTCTCCTCTTCCGACTATCTGCAGCAGGAAGACAGGGTGGCTCTCTCCGTCCTGATTGGTGAGTACGATGTGGGCGGGATGAGCGAGGCGGTGGCGGGCAAGTACGCCGAGGACGGTCTGAAGATCATAAAAAGGTCGGAGATCATTCCACCTTTTGTCCTCTGCGCATCCCCCCTTGTTCCTGCGGAGAGGAGGGAGGAGATCATAAAGCACCTCGTCTCACCGGAGGGCAGGGGAGCCCTCTCCTCCATCGACAGGGATATGGACAGGTTTATCCGGGCAGGGGACAGGGACTTCGACGTGATACGGGTGATGATACGGAACCTCACCGGGCGCAATTATATCGAATACGGGCCGAAGGTGATCAAGGTCGCCGTGCTCCCCCTCTATTCCGCCATCACCATTTACAACCGCTATGATCCCCTGATGCGGTATCTCTCGGAGAAGACGGGGTATGAGTTCAAGCTCGTCATTCCCCGGGACTTCGATGATTTCATGCGCATCGTGAAGAGCCGTTCCGTGGACTTCTCCTACCAGAACCCGTATATCTTCTCCCTGATTGACCGTGAAGTGGACATCCACGCGCTGGTGACCACCCTCGATGAGGATGCGGACAAGGGAGACCAGTTCCGGGGAGTCATTATCACCCGGCAGAACAGTCCCATTCAGGATATCAGGGGGCTGAAGGGCAAGCGGGTGTATATCACGTCTCCCAAGTCGGCAGGAGGATATCTCTCCCAGAAGCTTTTCCTTCTGCAGGCGGGTCTCGATACTGAGAAGGATATGAAGATCATCGATGCGAAGCGCCAGGAGAACGTCATCCTTGCCGTGTATAAAGGAGAGGCCGATGCGGGCTTCGTCAGGGAATCGGCCCTCGACGTGGTAAGGGAGGTGGTCGACATGAAGAAGCTACGTGTTCTTGCGAAGACGAGCCCCCTTCCCAACTGGCCCTTTGCCCTGTGCAGGAATACCAACCCCTCCCTTGCCGGAGAGGTGCGGCGGCTTCTTATCGGCATGTCGGACAGGGAGCTCCTGAAAGCGGCCGGGATACGGGGCTTCAAGGCGACCAGCGATGCCGAATTCGAGCTCCTCAGGAGATATTGATGCCGGGGCTCATCAAGAAGATCCATATCAGGGGAGCCTTCAGGCGGATGAGCCTTGTGCAGAAGTTTTCCGCGGCGGTGGTGTTCCTCATCTTTACGGTCATGGTCATGGTAAATACCCTTATTATCACCCACCAGCGGCGTGCCTTCAAGGCGGAAATGGAGGGCAATCACCGTGTTCTGGCGGAAAAGCTTGCACGCGATGTGATGGAGCTTCTGATATTCGTGGATCCTCTCCGGCTCGATAAACTGGTGAGGACTACAGCGCAGACGCCCGCCTGCACGTATGCAGTCATCGTCGATAAGAAAATGAGGATTGTCGCCCATACCAGCAGAAAGCTGCTGGGACAGACGGCGTCCGGCGAGATGCAGAGGCAAATCTCCCTGGCGGTGGAGCGGAGGGAGGGAACCGTCGGTGAGATCTCGGGCGAGGGCATCCGGGAGATCATCATTCCCGTTGCGGCGGATTATGAGGTGGTCGGTGCGGTGGTGGTGGGGTTTTCCAACGACGCTATCGAGGCGGTCATCGATACCAATCTGCAGGGGCTTAAAAAGTACATCCTCCTGATTTCTTTCCTGATTATGGGAATGGGGATCGGGATAGCTTATGTTCTGGCCCGCTTTCTCACCACCCCCATCCAGAAACTCAAGGGGAAGATGGAACTGGTACAGGCGGGCAGCCTGGACGTGGATACCTCTGACGAACACCTCGTCCCCTGCCATGACTTGTTCGGATGCGGACTGAAAGAGTGCCCTGCCTACGGCAGGAAGCGGTGCTGGACCATCCCCGGTACTCTCTGCTGCGGCACGCAGGGGGATCCGTATCAAAAGATGTGCGAGTGCAGGAGATGTCTGGTATATAAGGACTCCTGCGGCGACGAAATAGGGGAACTGGTGGAGGTTTTCCACCAGATGATCACGAGGCTGAGGGATAGTATACGGGAGCTCGAGGAGAGCAACAAGGAAAAAACGCGTCTCGAGAGGCTCTCCGCCCTGGGGGAGATGTCCATGACCGTGGCACATGAGATCAAGAACCCGCTCAATGCCATCAGGGGCGCCGCCTCATACCTTAAAAACAATTTCGAAGGAGAGGTGCTGCAGGAGTTCCTTTCCATCATCGAGGAAGAGACCAGGAGGCTGAACGAGATCGTGACGAGCATCCTGCGGTATTCCCGCCCCGTACCCTTGAAGGTGCAGCTTTCCGATCTCAACAAAGTGGTCAGGGATACAGTGGAGCTTGTCAGGCAGGAGGCTATGGAAAACGATGTGGAGATGGCGCTGTCCCTCGACGAGCGTATTCCTTCTTTTTCCTTTGATGCGCAACAGTTGAAGCAGGCCTTCCTTAATATACTGGTCAACTCCCTCGATGTCACCGGCGCGGGCGACACCATACGGATTTCCACCGAGCTGGTCGATTCCCGTGTCCGGGTGGCGATCAGGGACACGGGCGCCGGGATCAGCGAGGAGGCCCTGTCCGAAATCTTCAAACCCTTCTTCACCACGAAGACCCGCGGTTCGGGGCTCGGGCTCGCCTGCGTGGAGAGAATTGTGAAAGACCATAAAGGGGATATCTCCGTCACCAGCACCGTGGGCACGGGTACGGAGTTCACCATCTCCCTGCCCCTCTGGAAATAATCCTCACCTCCCCGGGAAGTTTTGGGAAGTTTTGGGGTCAAACCTAAACAATACACTTTGCGGATATAAGAGGGTGTACTTGTCATCGCTTGATCCGACATAGTCTCATTCTTCACGTCAGGAAGAGGCCAGTATCCTCTCTCATAAGGAAAGGGCGCCCATTCCCTCTTACCACCTCTCCCAATGGATATTGTCCTCTCTGAACTTATTGATAGGCGCTCCTTTTTCCTTTGGAACCCCCACAGGGATGACATTCAGGGGGCTGATGGTTTCAGGGACATTCAGAATCTTCCGGACATTCCTGATCCTCTCCTCATCCACATATACCGCCGTCCAGACAGCCCCGAGTCCAAGGGCATAACAGGCCAAAAGGATATTTTCCGTTGCCGCTGAGCAGTCTATTACCCAGTACTTCCTGCTGTAGATCTCGTCTTTGTCTGGAATCCCGCACACCACAATGGCTGCCCCTGCCCTGTCGAGCATATTTGCATAGGGGAGCGTAGCGCAAAGCTCATCCAGGACTTCCCTCTTCGTAACCACGACAAAAGACCGTGGCTGCGTGTTAACAGCGGAAGGAGCTGCCATGCCAGCCTTAAAAATCTTCATCAAGTCTTCACGTGAGACAGCCTCGCCGGTGAAGGATCTGATACCTCTGCGGGAGCAAATCGTCATGAGCGTTTCGTTTTCCATTCCCTCCTCCTTCCTCCTTTCTTTACTCCTTGATGTGCTCTGCATATCCAGAATTATATCAGGTTCTGCCAGGGTGCGGATCGGCCCTCTTTTGCGCTTTTAAACTGACTTTTTCCGCCTATGCTTGGCCGATGCTTGAGAGAGGTTGTTTCTTTTTGAAAGGCTGCTTCTTCTGCCCCCTATCCATTTTGAACTACCGCTATTCTTTGTCTGCGGGATTGTAAACGCTTTGCCCTGTGGTATACTGATTGTATAATCGTAAGGAGGGAAGATCCATGGGAAAGTGTGATTGCGGTGCGGTAACGGACTGGGTAGAAATTGGCAGTACTTGGGTATGTAAGGAATGCGGAACGAAAGAAGCAGAAAAAAGTATGGAAGAACTCAAGCACACGGTAGAACAGTTGAAACCCATAGTACAGGACTTGCAGGCGTTGAGGGTGGACACTTTGGCACTTTCGGAACTGATTGGCAAGATACAGGCTGAAATAGGGAAAATCAAAATATAATCGCCTTCAATCCGGTATGTCCTACGGGATTTGTTAGATAAACTGTATTATCCTTTTGATGTAGCCGAGTAGTACTCTGCTAAATTCCAGGGGGAAATAAACGGTTCGTTTCGAAGAGGAAGTCAATTTCCGCTCTTATAGTGACTGAAAGGGGGCGTGTCAAGAATTTTGTGTAAGTGCCTTTTTGTAATGTTCATGCCAAGGGCATTCTTCCTTCAAAGAGAGTCGCAAATTGATTCAGAGCGTCCCGCCAGTTCTTTATCGGCATCGTCCATTTCTTCGCAATATTCCTCAGGGACAGGTACAGCAGCTTGAGCAGTCCGCCTTCGCCCAGGATGTCTTCAGGTTTCTGGTAGTCTTTTACGAGTTCGTCAATCAGTTCAGATCGTATCTTCATTCGCTCTCCCTCCGGGGTGGTCTGCTATTCTACCCCAGAAGGCTACTTACACAAAATATTTTACAGGCTCTACCCATTTTTGATTTCTTCAAGCTCACTGTCTATCTTCTTGTCCGTTTCCCTCATTGTGCCAATGCGCCTGGCGGCGTTCGTCACACCCTGAAGCGTTATGCCAAACAGCTTTCCGATCTCAGCGTTCTTCCTTCCACTGAGGATCTTGCAAAGGTACAGCGCCATACCCCTCTGTCTTCTCCATGCTCTTTTTCTTTTGATCAAATTATCCTCTGTGGTTCCGTAATACCGAGCAACCGCTCTCACTATGTCCTCAATCGTATATTTGGATTCGATCCTTTTTATATCGGGTAGTTCCGTGGTATCGGCAATGCCTTTTACATGCTTCAACAGGTTGTGTTTAAAGTCCTCTCCGCCGACGATACTTCCCTCCGCCCCTTGCAGCGGTGATTTTTCTGTACTCTCCCTCTCAACAAATCCCTTGTGTTTTTCTACTGCCACGGCACGCCGCTTCGAAAATGCAAAGAGCGTATCGTCCGTATCAGTGAGCATTCCTTTGCTCCCTCGAAGATAATCAGCGTAGCTGCTCCATTGGTATTCACCGGGCATTATCACCATTCCGGCCCTGACAGGATTCAGGTGCAGGTAGCGTCCCAGTTCAAGCAGATAACTTTCCTTGTCCACGATAAAGGCTTTATACCTGCCCTGAAACAGGTGCCCCACCCTGTTATGCCTCCTGTTCACATATACGGTATAGCTTGTATTGATGTTTTGCATGATCTGCTTTATGTTTGCGTGGGGTGTCTCGATAAGGAGATGATAATGGTTGTCCATCAAAACGTAAGCATGGAGAAGATAGCCATATCGCTCTTTTGTGCGGGTCAGGATCTTTTTGAATGCAAGCCGGTCATGGTCATCCCAGAATATCTGCTCTCTGCGGTTCCCTCGTGAGGTGACGTGATAAAAGGCCCCTTCGTATTCTATCCTCAATTGCCGCGCCATGCAGGGAGAATAGCATAGCGGACTCGCCTTGTAAAGTGTATTGTTTAGGTTTGACCCCCAAATTCCCTCTTTATCAGTATTCTCAACCGGAACAGGGGGGGAAATGATGTATAATGTATAATAAAGATGGCCTCGGATAACATGCAAACAAGGTATGGAGAAGTGGAGACAGCTCACCGGGAAGAGAATAACAGGGGAAGAGTATTGCTGGTGGACGATGAGGCGAATATTCTCAAGGTCCTTTCCGCTATCCTGAGGAAAAGCGGTTATGAGGTCCATACGGCGAAAACCGCCGAGGAGGCGCTGGACAGGACCGTTCGGATGAAATTCGACACGGTGATTACCGATTACAAGCTCCCTGGCATGAACGGCTCCGAGTTGCTGGATGCGTTGAAGACGAGGGCGGTGGACGCGCCGGTCATTATGCTCACCGCCTACGGCACCATCGAAAAGGCGGTGGACGCGATGCGGAAGGGCGCGTACTATTACCTGGCAAAACCGGTGAACCCCGACGAGCTCCTCACTGTAACCAGGGAAGCAGTGGAGAAGCACCGGCTGCTTCTTGAAAATATTTCCCTGAAGACCCGCCTGAAAGAGCGCCACAGTTTCAAGAACATTATCGGCAAGAGCCATGTCATGCAGGACCTTTTTTCCCTCATCGAGACGGTCTCACGGAGCAACTCCAATGTGCTGGTGACGGGGGAAAGCGGTACCGGGAAAGAGCTTGTCGCCAAGGCGATCCATTATGAATCCCCCCGGGCAGGCGGCCCTTTTATTCCCATCGACTGCGCCGCCCTCCCCGAGGAGCTCCTGGAGAGCGAGCTTTTCGGCCATGAGAAGGGCTCTTTCACCAGCGCCTATGATCAGAAGACCGGACAGATAGAGCTTGCCAACGGGGGTACCGTCTTCCTCGACGAAATCGGAGAGCTCTCCCCCGGCATCCAGAAGAAATTCCTGCGTTTTCTCCAGGAGAGGGAGATCCTGAGGGTGGGAGGAAAGAACAGGATCAAGGTGGATGTGCGGATCATTGCGGCTACCAACCGGAATCTCGAGGAGGAAGTGCGCAGGGGTGCCTTCCGGGAGGACCTTTTCTATCGTCTCAATGTGGTTACCCTGCAGGTTCCCCCCCTGCGGGAAAAGAAGGAGGATATCCCCCTTCTCGCCCACTTTTTCCTTCAGAAGTTCAATGAAGTCAACAAAAAGACCCTCACTTCCATCGACAGCGAGGCAATGAGGGCGCTCATGGACTACGACTGGCCCGGAAACGTGAGGGAGCTCGAAAACGCCGTCGAAAGAGCGGTTGTCCTCTGTCCCACCGACACCGTCACCCTGCATTACCTGCCCCGGACCCTCCGGGGAGAGATACGCACTACGGAGAAAAGAACCGGGGAGGAGTTCAACCTGCTGGATACGGAGAAGAAGCTGATCCTGCGCGCTCTCGAAAAGACCTCCTGGAATCAGACGAAGGCCTCCGAAGTGCTCGGTATTACCAGGAAGCAGCTGAGAACCAAGATGAAGCACCACGGGCTGCTCGCCGGAGAGGAGAAGCCGTAACCGGCGAGGGGCGTCCGGCGCGCTCCTCTCCCTTATGACCTGCATCATACGCTTCCCTGTCGCGTGGTGTGGTTTACTAGAGGCACTTACCCTTCCTGTCCTCTCTTTGCGATGCGGGTAAGTACTGAGCGGCCAAAAGTCCTTCGATGGTGCGGTTCGGGTGATAGCTCCCGGGGACATGGCCCGCAGTGGAATGCTCCACGAAGCACGGGATAACAATCTTCCCTCAAGAAGAGTCCTCCTGTGGGTACAGTGCCGGGATATCTGATGCTGTCCTGCATCATTCGATGCAGAAAAAGACCGGAGGTGCCGTCAGGGGCAGGTGATGGGTACTGTCAGATCCTTGAGTACGAAATGCGCCCTCCTGGGCGGTTCGATTGTCGTCCTTATCGCCCTTCTGGTCCTTACGGGGTTTGTTTTTACGCAGCGTATGAAGGGCGAGGCGACGAGAATCAACTGTGTGGGCACCCTGCGCCACCGCTCCTTCGAGATGGCCTGGTTGGGGCACAGGATGCTCGAATCCCGGGACCCCCGCGAAAAGGAGTATTACAAGAGAGCCCTGCTGAAGGACATGGATCTGTTCGGGGAAACCCTGGACGATCTGCATGCCGGCAACGCGCCGAAGAGCTTCAGACCGTTGAGGAAGAACGACGAAATGCTTCTGTATTCCTCGATAGACAGGGAATGGAGAGGGACCATGAAACCTCTGCTTTCCCGGGTTCTTTCGGTCCGGGACGGGAAAGCGCGGGACCCTCTTCTGCAGTACGACAGCCGGGTGTACTCGTATGCAAGCCTCATCGACCGGCTTGTGGGGCTGCTCGAAAGGGACTACAAGGAAGGAATGAGGAGATTCGACCTTGTTAGGATGTGTGCCCTTTTCGTGATCGTCTCTCTTTTCATCGTCTCTCTTTTCGTTCTGCGGAGGGATATCGTACTGCCGGTTCTGGCCCTCAAGGATGCCGCCCTGCGTATGCGGAGAGGCGACTTCACCGCAAGGGTCGCGGTGAAGGGCAGCGATGAGATCGGCGAACTGGGAGAGTCCTTTAACCTCATGACCGGGGCACTGCAGGTTTCCCTCGACGAGCAGAAGAGGCGACTGCAGGAGCTGCGGGAGAGCGAGACCCGGCTTGCCAATGCGCAGCGGCTTGCCCGGATGGGGAACTGGGATTGGAATATCCTTACGGATGAACTGCACGTGTCCGGTGAAGTATACCGGATCTTCGGCCTGGGCAGCGGAGCGGACGAGCAAGCCCGCGGGGAGCTCCTGAAGCGCATTCATCCCCGGGCAAGGACGTTTTACGACAGGGCGGTCGCGCAGGCGTTATATTGGGATATTCCTTTTTCCACCGATTACCGGATTACCCTGCAGGACGGTTCCGAACGTGTTGTCCATGAGCAGATCGAAGTCGTTTACAATGCGGAGTACAAGCCGGTGCAGATGTCGGGAACCGTGCACGACATCACCGACCGCAAGAGAGCGGAAGAAGAGATTGTACGGCGTCTTGCGGTGGAAGAGGCCCTGGCCCGGGTATCGCGGCTGTTTGTCTCCGGGGAGATCCCCGATTTCCAGCAAGTCGTTACCATTCTCGGGGAAACAGCGGACGCAACCAACGCGTATTTGTTCCGGTACAGAGCTGATGAGGGGAAAACGGGTCTTATCAATGAGTGGTGTGCCTTTGGGGAGGTGTCGTACTTCGATTCCCTGCAGAATATCGAGATGTCCCTTTATCCATGGTGCCTGCAGAAGCTTGTGGAGGGGGAGGCGGTCTGCATCGGCAACGTTGCTGCTCTCCCCGCGGAGGGTGCCGCAGAGGGGGGGATTCTCCGGTCCATGGGGCTGCGGGCCCTCCTGGTCGTTCCCATACGGGTGAAGAACGGAGGCCTGTGGGGCTTTATGGGATTCGGCGACACAGGGAAAAGCCGCGTATGGACGGAGGAGGATGAGCGGATCCTGCGCATGGTGAGTGACATGATATCGGGATATCTGGCGAGAAAGGAGGCCGAGGATGCGCTGAGAAAATACAGTGAGGAGCTGATGGCGCTTTCCGATGCTTCCAATGTCCTTATCGCCGCTCCCCTTATGCGGAACGCCTTCGAAATGATCTGCAGCATTGCGGTCATCAAGTTCGATCTCGCGATGGCCTGGCTCGGGCTGGTACAGGAGGAGGCATATACCATCAGTCCCGTGGCTTGGACGGGAGAGGGAGGCAGTTACCTGGAATCCGTCCGGATCACCCGGGATGGCTCCCCTCACGGAGGGGGACCGACGGGACGAACAGTGCGGGAGAAGGCACCGGTGGTGGTGGATGATGTGGAGACGGACCCGCTGTACGTTCCCTGGAGGGAGGAGGCACTGAAGAGGGGGTATCGCTCCTCCATGGCCGCACCTCTCATCACCTCGGAGGGTCTGGTGACCGGAGTCATCAACTTCTACAGCAAGGAGCCGTTCTTCTTTACGAGGAAGAGGATGAAGCTCCTCCTGGTTTTTGCCAATCAGGCGGCCAGCGTCATCGAGCACCGGGTACTTATCGAGGAGCTGGAAAGGAAGATCGCGGAGCGAACCGGGGAGCTCGAAGAGGCACGATTCCAGGCGGAGTCCGCCAGTAAGGCGAAATCCGATTTCCTCGCCAACATGTCCCATGAACTGCGGACGCCGCTGAACGCGGTGATCGGTTTTTCTGAAATGCTGCTGGATCAGCTCTTCGGCACCCTGAACGTGAAACAGTCGGAGTACGTTGCCAACATCCTCGAGAGCGGAAAGCATCTCCTCGGGCTTATCAATGATATTCTCGATCTGGCGAAGGTCGAGTCGGGAAAGATGACCCTCGATCTGAGCGATGTCGCAGTACAGGACGTCTTTCACTCTTCAGTGACGATGCTCGGGGAGAAGGCGATGAAACAAAGGGTGCACGTGCGTCTTGCCCTTGCTTCCGGCATAGCGGCCTCGATAGAGGCCGACGAGAGGAAGATGAGGCAGATCATGTTCAATTTGCTGAGTAATGCGATAAAGTTTACCCCTGAGGGGGGAGAGGTGTGCGTGAGCGCATGCATGATGGGCCCGGACGGGAACGGGGTCCTTGTCCAGGGGGCAGCTCCAGGGCAAGAGTATCTCAAAGTGTCGGTAAGCGATACGGGAATCGGTATCAGGCCCGAAGATATGCACCGCCTCTTCCAGGAGTTTTCCCAGCTCGAATCCTCCTCCTCGAAGCACTACGAGGGAACAGGACTGGGCCTTGCCCTTACGAAAAGGCTTGTCGAGCTGCATGGCGGCCGGATATGGGCCGAAAGCGAGCCCGGACGGGGCAGCATTTTTACCTTTATCCTCCCCGTACGACAGATACGGATCCGGACTCTCTGTTCTTAGCTCCGGACTCTCCGTGCTTCCTGGCACTGTCCCGAATGGGACAGTTTTTTGCCGGCATTGTTCCTTTTGGGACAATGCCGGTTCCCCTTCCGCACCCCTATTCACCAGCAAGTCGCTGATATCGCTCCCTGATTCTCTTTCTTCGGAAGTCCGGAGAAATGGTATGGTTATTGCTCTTTTGAAAGCGGGTTCGTAATCCGGAGCGGTATCCCCTTCTCGTGAGCTGCTTTACCCTAGGACGAGGTTGCCGGACAAGCCGCCATGCAGATCTCCGGAAAGAGGATACGGAAGATAAAGGGGGTGTTCGAGGGGAGGGGGAAAGAAGGAGAGGCCCGGGAAGGATGACGGGGAAAGGGAAAGTACCGCGAGCGCCGGAAAGCGCCGCGGAGAAATGAAAGAAGGGAGGATGTTTATGAAACGTTTCTGGATTGCATTGGTGATTGCAGTAAGCGCAACACTGTTTATGGTGTATCAGAACGGGGCTTTTGCCGAAAAACCGAAGGAGGCGGCAGCCCCCGAGGCACAGAAGGAGGTGCTCAAGGCTGGGGAGAGTAAGGCAGAACCCGCTTCGGCATCGGACGTGGTCACTGCGCAGATCGATACGACCTCGCTGAGCAATGGGGGAACCATTACGGTAACCGGAACCGCCCCGGCGGGCAAACCGGTGTACATCGAGGTGTGGGCCGACAAGCGGGTCCGCGCATCCCGCTTCGATGCGGACGTGGACAAGGATACCGGCAAAAGGCCGTATGTCCTCTATATGACATACGACATACCCGCTTATTACAAGATATTCATACCGAAAGACCAGAAGGAGAATTTCGAGAAGAACAAAAAAGAGGGCAAGAAATGGAGCTTCTCCAAGGCGCTCAAGGAAACGGGCGCCGACGCCGTCTATTCCGCTCCTGCCAAAAC
The DNA here is from genome assembly GCA_002634385.1 of Nitrospira sp. Taxonomy (GTDB): domain Bacteria; phylum Nitrospirota; class Thermodesulfovibrionia; order Thermodesulfovibrionales; family Dissulfurispiraceae; genus Nitrobium; species Nitrobium versatile. The sequence continues at coordinate 166,332 of NSJL01000001.1, read as the reverse complement.
CAAGATAGACAGGTACCAGGCTACTCTTATGGGAAGCATTATCGGTTCGAGGGGGGATCTCCTGCCGGCCATGGAGGAGAAAGAGAACAAGAAGCGTTCCATGCAATTGGTGAAGGCCCGCTTCAGGAACCTCGACAAGGTCATGGCCCCTGAGGTGGAGATCAACCCTGATGGCGCCTACAAGGCGGTGATCAAGATCCGTGAAGGCCTTGCCCCCGGAAAGTATTCCATCGTTGCCGCCGTGGACAAGAACACCAGGAGCCAGGCCGTCACTTTCGAGAACAATATCAGCTTTCCGAACGTCTATCTCGGCAATGCCGGTACCAGCCTCAATATTTTCGGTCCCTTTCTCCTGACGCTGGCCATCGCCATTTTCGGCGTGCTTATGGGTGCGGGGGGAGGATTCATTATGAATCCGCTGCTGGTATCCCTCTGGCCGTTGCCGCACACTATCGTGGCCGGTACCGTGATGCCTACGGTCCTTTTCTCTCAGGGGAGCGGTATCTACAACTATTCGAAGATCAAATTCATCAGCTGGAAACTGGGTGTTTCCATCGGGCTGGCTATGGTGGTGGGAGGCTTTATCGGCCCCAAGCTGACCGAGATGATCACCCTTGAGCAATTCAAGTTTGTCTTCGGGTGGATATTGATTATCCTTGCGGTTCTGATGTTCTGGCAGACGACTCCCGGGTATCTTGCCAAGAACAAGAAGGAGCAGGCGATTCTGAAGGAATTCAAGAAAAAGGCCGAGGAAGCGGCCAAATCCAAGAACGCGGCGTAAGGAAAAGGAGGAACTATCATGACAGTTGAATTCTGGGGTCACGAATTTAAGGTGAATACATTTCTGGGCTGCCTCGGCGGTTTCCTTATCGCAGTGGTTTCTTCGATGTTCGGATTCGGCGGAGGGCCTTTCATGGTGCCGCTTATGACCGTCGGCCTGGGGCTTCCCATGTATATCGTTGTCGGGAGCTCTCTTCTGGCCATCTTTTTCAATACGATGATGGGTACGATACGTCATTACCAGTTCGGGAACTTTGATCTGCTCTTCTTTCTTATCATGTTTCCCGCGGCCATACTGGGAGGTTTTATCGCACCGCAGATCGCAAAGAGAGTGAGCCCCCTGGTGGTGAAGAGGGTGGCTGTTGCCGGCCTGCTGCTGCTGGCATTGAACCTCCTCGGGGTTTACTGAGACCCGGCTGCAGAACGGGGGTGTGGGGATGTCGTGCTCACGGGAAGGACGGCATCCCTGCACCCGAACACAGCGGCACCGGATGAGGATGCAATGGATGTCACTATGTAGTCTCATGGGGAGAGGTGTTGGCGCAATATCGTGAGGTGAGGGTTTTCGGGATCTGCCGCAGACGCATAACAAAAAGATCAGGAGGAATTCATGAAAAAAACAGTTTACAGTACCTGTGAAATGTGCACGGGACGCTGTGCCCTTATGATAGAGGTGGAGGACGGTGTCGTGAAGCATGTCTGGGGCAATCCCCACGTGCAGGGCGGACAGTGGCTTTGTCCCCGCGGTGCGGCGAGCAAGGCCCTCCTCAATGATACGGAAAGGCCCCAGTATCCCCTGATCCGGGAGGGGGAGAGGGGGTCCGGCGCGTGGAGGAAGGCGACCTGGGATGAGGCCCTCGACTATATAGCCGACAAGCTGAAGGCGATTAAAGAGACGTACGGGGCCCGGAGCATCGTCCTGAGCGACAGGGGCGGCCCCATGACCGAGTACGAGAGGACCTTTCTTGCCGCCATAGGATCTCCCAACTACTTCAATCATCACGCCACCTGCTCCAACAGCGTGCACAACTGCCATATGTTTTTCGCCGGACATGCGCGCAATACGGTCGATTACGATTACGAGAGATGCAAATACATGGTCATGTTCGGCCGCAATATCTACCAGTCCATCAAGAGCTGGGAGGCCAAGGCAGTCGCGGATATGCAGGCCAACGGCGGAAAGATGGTCTATATCGATGTCCGCTGGAACTACACGGCGGCAAAGTCCGACAGGTTCTTTATCGTGAGGCCGGGAACCGATTATGCCCTTACCCTTGCGCTCATCCACTACATTATCAAGGAAAACCTCCATGACGCCGGGTTCGTAAGCCGTTGGACGGTGGGCTTCGAGGAGCTCAAGAAATTCGTCATCCCCTTCACACCCGAATGGGCGGAGGAGGAGACGGGCATCCCGGCCCGGGAGATCAAGAAAATAGCCCATGAGGCGGCCGATGCGAAGCCCTCTGTCATCTTCCACCCCGGATGGATGACAGCCTGGTACAGCAACGACTACCATTTCAGGAGGGCCATCTATACTCTCAACGCCCTCATGGGAAGCTATGAGGCATACGGCGGAATCTACCTCAACAAGAAGCCCGGAGATGTCGGGTTCAAGATGAAGTCACTCATCACCAACGTCCCGAAGCCGAAGGAGCAGCGTTTCGACGGAGTGGGCTGGAAGTTCCCGCACCTGAGCGATCAGTGGGGTGTCGCGCAGATGCTGCCCCATGCCATTCTCAACGAGGACCCTTATCCCATCAAGGCGTATATAGTGATGCGGCACGACCCCGTGGCCTCGCTGCCCGACCCCGATGCCTTCCGGGCGGCGTTGATGAAGCTCGACCTCCTCGTCTCCATCGATGTGAACTGGAGCGAGACGGCATGGGTTTCCGACGTCATCCTCCCCGAGAGTACCTTCTTCGAGCGGACCGACCATATCTATGTCAGGAGCGGCTCCGGTCTGAAGCCGCACCTCACTCTCATCCGCCAGGCGGTGGAGCCCCGGTATGACACGAAGGGCAGGGGAGAGATCTTCAAGCTCCTGGCGGAGCGGATGGGGGTGGGAGAGTACTTCCCCTACAACACCCCCGAAGAGCTGGCGGCCTGGCAGCTCCAGGGCACGAAATACAAGCTGGAGGACTTCGATGCGACGGGCGTCATCGAGCTTTCGCCGGAGGAGATCTGGTTCGACCGCAAGGAGGGGCTGAAGTTCAACACTCCCTCCGGAAAGATCGAGTTCGTCTCTGAAAAGCTCGAAAAGACGGGTATTCCCTCCTTCCTGCCCTACGAGAAGCCGGAGAAACCGGCGGAGGGCACCTTCCGGCTGGTGACCAGCAAGACCGCGGTGCATACCCAAGGGCGGACGACCCTCAACAACCCCCTTCTCAATGAGATCGTCAACGAGAACGAGCTCTGGATCAATACCGCGGAAGCGAAAAAGCTCGGGATCAGGGACGGCGATACCGTTGAGGTATCGGTGGAAGGCTATTCCGGAACGATCAGGGCGAAGGTGGTGGATTACATTCATCCCGAAGCGGTCTTCATGTACCACGGCTTCAGCGACTCCATCCCGCTCCGCACAAGGTCGCGCAGGAAGGGAGAGGGGCTCAGCGATATGAAGCTGCAGAAAGGGCTGCTGAAGGCCCCGGCGGGTGGTAACTGCCCCCTGACCGAGTGCATCGTGACGGTGAGGAAACCGGGTGCATAGCGATCGGCGCGGATGGATAGGCGATAAACCAACAACGGAGGTCATACGATGAGCACATATTACATATACCAGGATCAGAAGAGATGTATCGGGTGCCACGCCTGCGAGGTGCACTGCAAGACGGAGCACGATCTGCCCGTGGGGCCGCGGAACGTGCGGATTATTCCTGTCGGTCCGAAGGTGGTCGACAGTGTTCCGCGAATACACTTTGTCTTCCTTCCCTGCTTCCACTGCGAAAAGCCGTGGTGCGTGGCGGCGTGTCCCACGGGCGCCATGCAGAAGAGAGAGAAGGACGGCATCGTCTTTGTGGACGCTTCTCTCTGCGTGGGCTGCAAGTCCTGCATTACCGCCTGTCCGTGGGGCGTGCCCCAGTGGAACCATGTGACTGGAAAGGTGGTGAAGTGCGATTACTGCAGGCACCGTGTGGACGCCGGGCTCCAGCCCGCCTGCGTTACCGGCTGCACCACCAACGCGCTGCGGTGGGTCACCCCTGAGGAGGCGTCGAAGCTGAAGAGGGAGCAGTTCGCAAAAGAGGCGACGGAAAATTTCCATTATTAGGGTGCATACACACCCGGGGACATAGTCAGGGATAGGACGATGAATAACTCCCCCTCACCCCCTCTTAAGCTAAGAGGGGGAATTCAGACCCCCCCTCGGATTAAGGGGGGACACTGCTCCGCCCCTTAGGGTAAGGGGAGGTCGGGAGGGGTTATTCACGAAGCTAACGAGCAAAAATGACAATCTACTGAGGGGAGGGCAGGCGCGTACCGTATGCTACAACTTACTATTGACGGAAAGAGGGTGGAAGCGCAGGAGGGAATGACAGTCCTGGAGGTGGCGGGAAGCGAGGGGATTATCATCCCCACGCTCTGTTATCACAAGGCTCTCGGCCCTTACGGAGTGTGCAGGCTCTGTATCGTGGAGGCGGAGAGCCCTTCGTTGAGGCGCACTGTCGTTGCTTCGTGTGCTTTGAAGGCGCGTGAGGGGCTTGTCATTGAAACGGCCACTCCCCGGATCATCTCCATGAGAAGGACTCTTGTGGATCTGTTACTTTCCGGGACCGTCCCTTCCTCCCCCCTCAAGGAACTGGCCAGGACTTCGGGAATTCTTCGTGAGGGGTTCCGGCCCGAAAGGACGGATCAGTGTATCCTCTGCGGTCTGTGCGTCCGCGTCTGCCGGGACAGCATCGGTGCGGGAGCGTTACGTTTTGCAGCCGGGGAGGAAAACCGGTACCGGGTCGCCGAGGGCATCAGACTGGAGGAGGAGCGGTGTGTCGGGTGCGGCACCTGCGCTGCCGTGTGTCCCGTGGGCGCCATCCAGGTGAAGGACTGTGCGGAGGAAAGGGATATCGTCGTCTATGGGGAGACGGCGAACAGGCTGAAGCTGGAGTCCTGCTCCTGCTGCGGAGCGCACTATGCCGCGCAGAAATTCGTCGATAGGGTCCTTTCCCGCATTGACGAAGAGCTGCGGGCCGGTATCCGGAAACTTTGTTCCGAGTGTGCCCGGCGCTATTACGCCGAAGCGTTGACAGGATTCTTCCCGGTCGAGATAAAGAAGGTGCAGAGAACAAGCGGTACTGAACAACGGCCATGACTCCCTCCCCTGGCTTCCCCTCCTTCAGAGAGCGGCCTGCCGCCCTCTGAAGGAGGGGGTATAAACAGGAAAGGGAGGACCCCGATAGAGCCCAGAAGATGCCATGAGATGATAGGGTGACAAGGAGAAAGAAAGAATGGCGGAGAAGGTTTTTTACTACTGGAACAACGAGATGCGTACCGGGACGCCGCCCCTGCAACACGGGAACAGGGAATTGTCCGCACTGATCGGGTGGGGGGGCGTCCAGATTTTCGATCCCGGCGTCGATATCGTCGATTTGTGCTACCACTACTCCGTTGCGGTGCAGGACAGCTCCTGCGGGCAGTGTGTCCCCTGCAGAATCGGTACCCGTGCTCTCGCCCGCCTTTTCGAAAGGATCAGAAACGGAGAGGGGAGTCCGGAGGACCTGGAGAATATCAAAGTCCTTTCTCAGACCGTTTCCGGCGCCTCACTGTGCGAAATAGGACAGAGCTCTCCCCGGGTATTCCTTTATCTCCTTGAGCATTTCGCAGACGCGTTCAGGGCCGCGGTCGGGAAGAAAAAGAGAAGCGCGGACCGTTATTCCTATAAGTCCCTGGTTACCGCTCCCTGTATGCAGGCGTGCCCTATCCATCTGGATATCCCGAAGTACATCGAGGAGATCAGGTTCGGCAGATTTCGCGAGTCCCTCGACGTGATACGACAACGCCTTCCTCTCCCCGGGGTGCTCGGGAGGGTCTGCGTGCGCCCCTGCGAGCTCAACTGCCGGAGGGCGCTCATCGACGAGCCGATTCAGATCAAGCATCTCAAAAGGTTCGTGGCGGACCAGTCTCCACGGGACGCGCAGCATCCTCCCGAAAAGGAGACCCCGAAACAGGGCAAGGTCGCCATTGTGGGAGCCGGTCCCTCCGGGCTCACCTGTGCCTATTTCCTGGCGCGGAAAGGGTATGCGGTGACCATTTTCGAGCTGCTCCCCGAGCCCGGCGGAATGGCTGCGGTGGGTATCCCCGATTACCGTCTTCCCCGTGATATTCTGCGGGGCGAAGTGGAAGCCATCGAAAAGCTGGGGGTGGAGATCGTGTACGGGAAGGGTCTTGGTACTCATTTTACTCTGGACGATCTGGAGCAGGAAGGCTATAAGGCCGTTTTCATCGGCATGGGATGCCATTGCCACAAAAAGATGGGGGTGGAAGGGGAGGACAAGGGCTATTACGGGTATATCCCGGGTGTGTATTTCTTGCGAAACGTGAACCTCGGACTCCTGGACGAGATCCCGAAAGGGAAAAGAATGGTGGTGGTGGGCGGAGGAAACGTCGCCATCGATTGTGTGCGGAGCGCCTTCCGGGTGGGATTCGAGGAGTCCCATATCGTGTACCGGAGGTCCCGGAAGGAGATGCCTGCGGACCAGGCGGAGATCGATGATGCCGAGGCAGAGGGAGTGCAGTTTCATTTCCTGACCGCCCCGAAGAGAATTCTCGGGGAAAACGGGAAGGTGGCGGGCCTGGAATGCACGAGAATGGAACTGGGAGAGCCGGATGCCTCCGGGAGAAGGAGGCCCGTCGAAGTGCCCGGCTCCGAGTTCACCATCGATGCTGAGGTGATTGTCGCTGCCATCGGACAGGAGGGCGATTTCTCCTGCATGTGCAACCTGCCCGGAGTTGAAGTCTCTAAAAGGGGCGCCATCGTGGTGGACGAAAATCTGATGACGACGAGGAAAGGGGTTTTTGCGGGAGGCGATTGCGTTACCGGCCCCGACGTGCTCATCAGGGCGTGCGCTCACGGGAGACGGGTGGGACTGAAGATAGACCGGTTCCTTACGGAAGGCCGGGTGGAAGTTTTCGAGGAGGAGTCCGATGAAAAGATGCTCGATGCGCTGGGCGTTTTCAGTCCCTCCGAGGAGGTGAACCTTCCCGGCGGGGTGAAGAGGATGCCGGTGAAGCATGAGCTGCCCCTGGAGAGAAAGGGGGATTTCCGGGAGGTGGATAAGGGATTCACCCCGCAGGAGGCCGTGGCCGAGGCGGGCAGGTGTCTCCGGTGTTACCGGGTGGTGACGTACGCATATGCAGAGGGGAAATAACATCTTGAATCCGGTGACAATCGAAGTGTTTCATGCCGGAGAGTGCCCTGTCGTGGAAAAAATATGCCTGGTCCTCCATAAGGTTGTCTCTTCCAGCGAACTGGAAGCGGTAATAAGAATAACCGAGGTGGTCAATGGGGACGAGGCGTGTGCCGGCGTCCTTCCGGGAGTTCCTCTTATCAGGATCGGGGGCGAAGATGCATCCGGAGCGGCGGGCTGTTGTTCTTTGTCCCTCCCCGCCTTTTCCGATGACTTCGTTCCGTCTCATGATCTCCTGCGCCACGGGATAGCGAAAGCCGCCGGACTCCGGACCGTTCTCTTTGTTTGTACCGGAAATGCTGTCCGGTCCCAGATGGCGGAGGGGATAGTGAACCGGTTCCTCCGGGGAAAGTGGGCTGCTTTTTCCGGGGGAGTGATCCCCATGGAAATACCCGAAGACGTGGTGAAAGTAATGTATGAGATCGGGGTGGACATCAGCTCATGCCGTCCGAAGCATGTCGATACGTTCAAGGGGCTGCATTTCGACAGGGTGGTGCTGCTCTGCAGCGATGCAAGCAGAATGTGTCCGGGCCTTCCCGATTATGAGGAGAGGGAGTACATCTTTTTCCGTGATCCTTTTTCCTCGCTCGTGTTTTTCGAGGGAGTGTGCTTCAGTCTGCGTTCGACCTTCCGGGGACTGCGGGACGACATCAGAAAAAAGCTGATGAAGTATCTGGAAGGGTAAGGCAGACGCGGAGAACCGGTCCCCGGTGTTGTAAGATCTTTCCGGTGTGAAGAGGAAAATGAAGAGGATTATCGGGATCTTTTCGCAGAAAAGGAAGTGCCTCCCCCTGACGGAGGTGCAGGGAGGGGCCGGAGCCAAGTACCATAATTTCAAGCACCTTCTCCGGCATAACCATGCGGCGCTCACCGCAATCGCCGATATGGAACAGCTCTACTACAGTGGAAAGCCTTTCAGCCTCACCATGGTGCGCATTAAGTATGAGGAACTGCTGGAGTCCGTAACAGGGGTCATTCGCTCCCTCGAGGCACTGTCGGGACGGAGTCTTTCCCCCCTGGTTCATACGGTGGAACGCATCGATGAGGAGCTGTTCCGGAACTTCAATCCCAACTGCACCATCACCACCCGGAATCTTGTCCTGCCCCTCGAAGAGATCACCCCCGAGATGAAAGGAATGGTAGGGGCGAAGGCGGCGAATCTTGCGGTAATGAAGAATGTGCTCGGACTGCCCGTTCCGAACGGATTCTCTGTCACCGCCTATGCGTTCGAGAAATTCATCGCGGAAAACAGGCTTCTGAGGCCTATCAAGGAGGAGCTGTCCCATATCCTTTCCTCTTCTCCCGAAGCTATTGAAAGGGCGGCCCGCAGGCTTCGGGAGATGGTTCTGGAGGGGAAGGTGCCCTCCCCGATCGAGGAAGAGATCCTCCGGGCGTATGAGAGGATCGGGGCCGGAAGCGGCAGGGAAGTCCGTATCGCCATGAGGAGCAGCGCGGTGGGAGAGGATACCGAGGCTACTTTCGCAGGGCAATACGAGACGGTCCTCAATGTTAAAAGAAAGGATCTCATCGATGCGTACAAAACCGTTCTGGCGAGCAAATATTCCGCGCGCGCCATCGCATACCGGATGCAGTACGGACTCGATGACCGCGAAACTCCCATGTGCGTGGTCGGGATCGAAATGGTCGATTCGAAAGCCAGCGGGGTTCTCTATTCGGTGGACCCGGCCCTCCGGCGTTCCTGTCCCGTGAAGATCAATTCCCTGTGGGGGGTCGGAGAGCATCTCGTGGACGGCAGCGCCTCGCCGGATGTTTTTATCGTGGACAGGATCGAAAAGAATATCTGCGAAAGGCATATCGCAAGGAAAGAATCCAGGTTGGTAAGCCCGGAGGAGGGCGGTACCCTGCTTGTCCGCGTTCCCGAGGAGGAAAGGGAGAGGCCGTCACTCGATGAGGGGACGGTGATCAGGCTGGCGAACTACGGCCTCCTGCTGGAGGAGTTTTTCGAGATGCCCCAGGATGTGGAATGGGCGCTCGACGGCAAGGGCGATCTCTATCTCCTCCAGTCACGTCCCCTGCATCTGCCGGACCTCACCGCCGACGAAACCGCCCGCCGTGAGTACGAGGGGCATCCCGTGCTCCTTGCTCAGGGCCGGACCGCCTCTCCCGGCATTGCTACGGGAAAGATCTTTGTAGTGGAGAGGGAGGAGGACCTGAGTCGCGTCCCCCGCGATGCGATCCTGGTGTCAAAGACCGCCTCCCCCCACTATGCCACGGTTATCGGCAGGATCAGGGGGATGATCACCGATGTGGGGAGCGTTACCAGCCATATGTCGTCCGTCGCCCGGGAGTTCGGGATACCTGCCATCGTGGACGCGGGGAGCGCCACCTCTCTGCTTGCGAACGGAGAAGTGGTTACCATGCATGCCACCACCGCCACCGTGTACAAGGGGATCGTGGAAGCCCTGGTACAGGAGATGCGCCCGGCAAAGAAGCTGATCTTCGACAGCCCCCTCCATCGCCGGATGCGGGGCATCCTGGACAGGATCTCCCCGCTGCATCTCACCGATACGGCAGACCCCTCTTTCTCTCCCGAGGGGTGCAGGACCTATCACGATGTCATCCGGTATACCCATGAAATGGCGGTGCGTGAGATGTTCGGTATTTCCGGAGAGAGGGAGCGGGCAGGGGAGGCTGTAAAGATGTCTTCGACGCTGCCCCTGCAGCTCCGGCTCGTGGATCTCGGGGGAGGTCTCCGGGAGGGGCTCACCACCTGTGACACCATAACACCGGACTGTGTGGAATCCGTCCCCATGAAAGCGGTCTGGAGGGGATTCACCCATCCCGGCGTCAGTTGGGCCGGAACCATGAGCCTCGACGGGGAAACCTTGATCAGCCGCCTTGCCGTGACCGCCACCTCCGAGCTCGGCGAGCCCGACGACGGGGAGAGCTATGCCGTCCTTTCGCGCGATTATCTCAACCTGAGCGCCCGGTTCGCCTATCATTTCGCGACCCTCGACACCCTGTGCGGCGAGAACAGCACCCAGAATTATATCTCCCTTCAGTTCTCCGGGGGCGCGGGCAGTTACTACGGGCGTTCCCTGAGAATTCAGTTGATGGGAGAGATCCTCGAAAGACTGGGGTTCAGTGTCTCCCTGAAAGGAGACCTTCTCGAGGCGTATCTCGCGCGCTATGACAGGGCGTCCCTCGAGGAAAGGCTGGATCTCCTCGGCAGGCTTCTGGCCTCCAGCCGCCTCCTGGATATGACCCTTTCCAACCAGGAGGAGATAGAGACGTATACCGAAGCCTTCTTTGCGGGAGAGTATAACTTCCTTGCAAAGAAGCGGAGCGACGAGCTGAGGAACTTTTACGTGCAGGCCGGGTACTGGAGAAGGGTGGAGGAGAACGGGCATGTCTTCTGCCTGCAGGACGGCTCGCGGTGGGGAAGAAAGCTGGCATCGGAGATCTCGGGGATTATGGGAAAGGTGGTGGGCGGCGTCTACCGGGATTTTCTCGATACCATCGAAGCCTACTACTATTTCCCCCTGGCGATCTTGAAGAACTGCGAACTGGAGGGGGGGGCGGTCAGCGTCAGAATCAAACCGGTGCGGGGCAATATCGACAGGGCGGGAGGCATCGCTTTCGGGATCAGGAATACGGACAATTATTTCGTGCTGAGGACAAATGCTCTCGAAGGGAATGTGGTGCTCTTCGAGTATATCAACGGAAGAAGACTGCAGCGGAGCGCCACTTCCAAGAGGGTGAGGACCGGCGAGTGGCACCTCCTCAGGGTGGAAATAGCCGGAAAAAGCATCAGGGGGTTCTATAATGGAGAGCCCGTGCTGGAGTACACCACTGAGACACCGCTGAAGGGCTTTGCGGGCTTGTGGACGAAATCCGACTCTGTGGTCTGTTTCGACGAATTCACCATCGAGACGGAGGGGGAAAAGAGGAATATCGGGTTTTAGGATATGGTTGCGTTCGCATAAAGGATGGTATAATGGACGATGAGCGACAGCATAAAATCTCCGTGCCTGAAGAGATGCTCCCTGAACAAGCAGAACATCTGTCCCGAATGCCATCGCACCATGGATGAGATCATGGCGTGGGCTACGGCGGATAATGAGACGAAAAAGAGAATCCTTGCCGCGGTGGAGCAACGAAAAGGCCGGGGATCAAAAAGAGAGTAGTTCGTAGTCAGGGATCCCTATGGCTAACTCCCCCTCACCCCCTCTTACTCTAAGAGGGGGAATTCAGCCTCCCCCCTTGGAATAAGGGGAGGGCGGGAGGGGTTAGTCAGCGGAGAGCCGGAGCCAGCATGTAATAGCTGCGATTTAATTTCTTTATCTTTTTTTCTCGTGTGCAAGGAGGAATCCCCTTGGAAATAAGGGTCGGACACCTTTCTACCTTTTACCATACCGCGATACTTCTGATGTCGGGTGATCCTGCTTTCCCGTTCCCCGGTTTTGAGGGCGGGGAGGTGCAGTGGCGTCTTTTCGGGACCGGGCCTGCCATCGTCAACGCCTTCGAAAAAGGGGAGCTGGATATCGCGTATATAGGACTCCCCCCCGCAATTATCGGAATAGGGCGCGGTGTCGGCATCCGCTGTGTGGCGGGCGGACATGTGGAGGGAACAGTCATCTGCGGGAGGCTTTCGGATAGGGGCTTCCCTGAGACGGAAGACCTGGGTGCACTCCTCGGGCAGTATTCCGGAAAGAAAATCGGGGTCCCCGGGAAGGGATCCATCCATGACGTAATCCTGACTGATTGTCTCGAGAAGTATAACCTCAAAGGGAAGATCGAGGTGATCAATTTCCCCTGGGCGGACATGGTCACCGAGGCCATGGACAGGGGAAGCGTCGCGGCTGCGGTAGGGACCCCCGCATTAGCGGTTTCCCTGAGGGCATACGTGCAGGGGAAAATCATTTATCCCCCCTCGCGGCTCTGGCCCCACAACCCCAGTTACGGTATCCTCGTGAGCCTTTCCTTTTTGGAGCGGCACCGCGAGCTCGTCCGGACCTTCCTCGCCGCCCACGAAGAGGCCACCGCCTTCATGCGCGCCCGGCCGGAGAAGGCGGCGGAGATCATCGCTCGTTACATCGGGTTCGTCAAAGAGGAGTTTGTCCTCGAAGTGCTGCGGGTCTCTCCGAAATACTGCGCCCAGCTCACCGACGAGTATCTTTCCTCCACCATGGAATTCGCGTCCGCTCTGCAGCGGCTTGGGTACATAGACCGGATTCCCTCCCGGGACCTGATCTTCGATACGTCGCTCATCAGGGAGCTGCATCCCCCCGGAAGCCATTATGACGACGGTATCGCCGGGGGATAATCCCGGCGCCGTATCTGTGCTATAGTAAGGATATCAACGAGAAAGGAAGGATTGCCCCATGTCCAGAGAAGAGAAGCCCCTCCCCAAGCCGCCGTCCACGCCCTTCGGGCGGAAAAAACAGTTCGGAGGACCGGAAAATGAGAATACCCTGCTGTCCGACCGCCTTGCAATGGCAATGGCGGAAGGGAAGCTCGAAGAATATATGCAGCAGGAGATGCCTGATAACGAATATGCCCGCACCCTCACCATGATGATGATGGGCATGACCGGGATGACCGGGAATATGTCCGGCATTGCGGGAATGATGCCGGGCGGCCTTTTCACCGCCCCCCCGAAAGCGGAAACGGAACCGGGGGCATCGAAGGGGTCGGAGCAGAAAGGGGAAGAAAAAGAGCCTGCCCTGCAGCTCCCCGATGATCTGATCAACGCGGTACAGGCCGGAGAGGTAAAGGAAGTGATGGACCTCCTCCGCCGGGAGCACTGCAAGATGCATCCCGATGCCGAGCCGGTTCCCCCTGCGGAACCTGTCCCTTCTTCCCCCGCATCCGGGAGCAATCTCACCCGTCAACCCTCCGTCGAGATGGAAGTGGTGGACACCCTTGCGGGAATCGCGGAGGAGAATGGTGTTTCGGTGGACTGGCTGATCCTGAGGGCGTTGAAGATGTACGTCAAAGAATATAAGGAAACAGGCAGGCTCTGATTGAAAAACAGGGAGCAGGGGGGGCTCGCCCCTGCTCCCTCCGGTTTGTTTTTCCCTACTTCTTAGTTCCGTTAATAGTCACCTCTCCCTTTACTTCCACCGGACGGACCAGGGTGTCGTAGACGGGGCAGTGGGATTCCACCATGTCCACCAGCTTTTGCAGCGTCTCCCTGTCAGCCGGACTCTCGATGCTCGTTTCGTATGTTATTTTCTTGAATCCGGGGAAGGCGGTGTCATCCATGGCGAAGAGCCCCCGCAGGTCGATATGCCCTTTGATATCAACCTTTACCTTGGTCAGGGGAATGCCCATGACGGCCGCGTATGCGGCATACATGATCTCCTGGCAGGTACCCAGCGCTCCCAGCACCATCTCCACCGGGTTCATCGCCTTGTTTGTCCCTCCCAGCTCAGCAGGCTCGTCCACCAGAACGGTCTCGAAGTCCCGTACTTTGATGGAACAACAGACCCCGTCACACAGTTCTGTCTGCGCCCTGAATACGGCGTTTGCGCAGACCGGATTCTTCGTGATCGCCTCGATGGTCTTCCCCAGAGCCTCTTTGAGTGCTTCCTGTGACATGTTTTTTACCTCCCGCTTTTTTAATTTTTAATTGCCAGCGTTTTGTAGAAAGCAATCTTCATACCAGAAAAAAATGAAAGCACAACCGTTTGAAAATAAAGAGGATGGCACCGAGTTTTCCGGGAGAAGTTCTCTAAAAAGGGAAAATGAATTGCAATGTGCACGATTGATATCCGGAAAAAATTGCAAAAAGCAATTTAGGTCAGGATTTCTTCAGCCTTCTCCATAGGGTGGAGGGATTGATGCCGAGCAACTGGGACGCCTTCTTCATTTCTCCCCCTGTCATATGGAGTACCCGCCTGATGTGCTCCTCTTCGAAGGATCTCAGCGACCAGTCCTTCCCGGTATTTCCTGCCGTCTGAAGAGGGGACGGAAAGTCGCCGGTGGTGAGCTCATTCCCTTCCGCCATTATTACCGCCCGCTCGACGGTATTCTCGAGCTCCCTGACATTCCCGGGCCAGGAGTAGTGCATAAGGAGCGGAAGGACGCCTTCCGCCACGTTCCGGATGTTCTTTCCCAGCCTCCTGTTGTGTTTCTGGATGAAGTACCTGACGAGGAGCGGGATATCCTCCTTCCTCTCCCTCAGGGGAGGAAGGTCGATTTTCAACACGTTCAGACGGTAGTACAGGTCGTCCCGGAAGGAGCCCTTCCTGACCTCCTCCTCCAGGTTCCGGTTCGTCGCCGCGATAACCCTTACATCCACCGCCACGGGAGAGGCGGACCCGACTCTGTAGAAGACCCGCTCCTGGAGGAAGCGCAGGAGTTTGAGTTGAAGAGTATTGCTCATCAGGTTGACCTCGTCCAGGAAGAGGGTCCCCCCTTCCGCGGCTTCGAGGAAGCCCTTCTTGTCGGTGACAGCGCCGGTAAAGGCCCCCCTGACATACCCGAAAAGCTCGGATTCGAGCAGCGACTCGGGTAGTGCCGCGCAATTGAGGGGAATAAAGGGTTTGTCGGCCCGGATGCTGTTGTAGTGCAGTGCGCGGGCGACCAGTTCCTTTCCCGTCCCGCTCTCGCCGCAGAGCACAATGCTGGTAGGGATATTCAACGCCTTCTTCACCATCCTCAGCACCTCGTTCATCCTGATGCTGTTGGTGATGATACCCTCAAAATTGAGGTGGGCGTTCCGGTCCACCGCGTTCTTCTGAATGCCTTCGAAGATAAGGGCGTTCTCGATGGCGAGTCCGATGGGGACTGTCGCCGCACGCAGCGTGTCCATCTGTTCGGGATCAGGCGAACAGGGTGCATGGGTAATGACGCAGAGGACGCCCACGACCTTCCCCTTCGATTTCAGCGGAAGCCCTGCATAAAACTCCATCCCCTCCTTCCGCAGCGATGCGCGGGTGAAGCGGGGGTCGTCGGAGGCCCTCTCGGGGATCACCACTTCGCAGGCGAACTGGGCGATGGTGCCGCACATGCATTCCCCCACCTTCACTTTCTTCCGGGTAAGGTCACTCACCACCTCCTCAGAGAGGTTTCTGAAAGAGACGGGGATCATTTCGAGGCTCGTCTCATCAATCACGTAAATGACCCCGGCATCGACCTCCATGAAAGCGAGAACCTTGTGAAGTACATCGTCGAGGATGGTCTTCAGCTTGAGGGAAGTACTTACGGTAAGGGCGATTTCATAAAGAACCGAGAGCTTCTTGTTCTGCTTCTCGAGAAGGGAGAGGAACTCGTCGTTCTTCATGTTCTGCCCGGCACGTTCATTTTTCCGCCGGGGAAGCGCCTGCCAGGAATTCCTGCACCTGCTTCCTGATATCGAGGTGATGGAGGGGAATATTCGGAACATCCCTGTTGCCCGGCACGGCGAGGCAATGGATGAAGCGGAGGCCTGCGTGCCGTCCTCTTATTGCCGCAATAAGCTGCCTCTTCCCCGCTGCCTTGCAGGTGCGGCGTATCCCGAATCCCTGCGCAATGCGTTCAAGGTCGACACAGGTACCCGAAAAAGTGGGCTGGTTTCCGGTGGAACCGTAGGCGCTGTTGTCGATGGCGAGTATGGTGAGATTGTCCGGCGCGCAATAGGCGGCAGTGGCAAGACTTCCGGGATTCATCAGGAGGCTGCCGTCTCCGTCGATGACCACCACCTCCCGCTCCGTGGAAAGGGCGATCCCGAGGCCTATGGGAGTGGCCATTCCCATGCTGCCGAGCATATAGAAATACGAGGACCGGTGTCCCAGGTGAAAGAGCTCTTTCGAGGGGACCCCCAGGTTGCATACGACGATCGAGCCCTCCAGGAGAGGAGCGACGGTTTCAAGGACCTCGTAGCGGGTACACCGGGGCCTCATCCTCCCCTCCTGCGGCGGGGAGGGGAGGGTGCAGACAGGTCCCCCTTTCGCCGCCAGGGGGACGGGGACCCTGCATTCCCCGCCCGTCTCCCAGACTGCGGGGCTGAGGAGGAAAGCGTGGATCGTCCCCTTTTTGTACAAGGCATCAAGCTTTTTCCCGATTCCACGGAGCTCCTCCCGGGTCGAGATGACGGAGTGGGGGATCCCTGCGCCTTTCAGGATACCCGGGACTTTCTCCCCCATGGGGACCTGAGCCGCAATCTTTTCTTTGTAGACGCCGCGGTGGCTGATGAAGAGG
This sequence comes from Nitrospira sp., assembly GCA_002634385.1. Lineage (GTDB taxonomy): Bacteria > Nitrospirota > Thermodesulfovibrionia > Thermodesulfovibrionales > Dissulfurispiraceae > Nitrobium > Nitrobium versatile. The sequence continues at coordinate 150,010 of NSJL01000001.1, read as the reverse complement.
GCAAGGGGCAGCTGATAGAAGCCGGTGAGGGACAGGAGCGCATTGAGCATATTCCCGATGCCCGAATTCTGGAGGAACATGGCGGGACGTCTGCCCGCCAGGGCGGCCCCCGCGCAGATGCCTACGCCCTCCTCCTCCCTGGTCAGGGGGATGTGGTGCAGGGGTGGCTTCCGGTACTCCTCCTCAAGCAGCGCGATGAGGCCCTTGATCCTGTCGCAGGGAAGGGTGCACGCCAGATCGACCCCGCTGTTCCGCAATATCGTTACGAGTTCTTTTTCAGGAGAGAGCATATTACTTCCTCGATTTCCTTGTCGCTGATGTTTTTAGGCACAAAATACGGCTCCACTGCACGGATCTTGTGCTCCCGGGTATACTTTTTCTCTCCTCCGCCGGTAATGTTCAGGAGGATTACCTCGTCTTTCCCCACCGTGTGTGCCAGGACCCCCCTGATAAGGGCGGCTACCGCCACTCCCGCCGCCGGGACGATGTCCACCCCTTCCGTCTCCTGGAAGAGCTCCATGGCGGCAAAGACCTCTTTGTTGGGAATGCCGTACATTTCCCCTCCTGCTGCCTCGAGTGCGTCATAGATGCCTCCCTGCACGCTGTAGGCAGGGTAGCGGTTGGAGAGCACCCGCGTAGTGATCTCTGCTATCAGCTCGGGTCTCAGGTCCTCGCTGAAGAGGGTACGGCTCTTCTGCTGCCATGCTTTGACCATGGGAGCGAAGGGAAGGTTCTGCGCAAGATGCAGCCGGGGGAGCCGCGATCCGAACCTCCCGTCCCGTACGAAGCGCCCGGCCATTTCTGCTACCCCGATGGCCCCTGTTCCGCTTCCGATGGCCTGGAAATAGTGATCCGGGAGTCTTCCCATACGCGCTACCGCCTCGAGGAGCACACTCCCGAGACCGTCCCTTTTCGCCACATTCTGCACTCCTCCTTCGAAGGGCATCCCCGCGATGCGGGAGACCCTCTTCGCCACATCGATGGAGTCCGAGTAGTCTCCGTCTCCCACCACAAGGGTCGGAATCCGCGCGCGTTCTTCCAGGTACCACATCTCCATGATACACATCCGGGGCACTACGATGATCACGGGGAAGCCCGATACATGGGAGAGGTGGGAAAAGGCCCGGGCCGTATTGCCCGCGGAGGCGACGGTCAGTCCGGGAACCCCGTTCTCCTTCGCGTTCTGGATCACCACCGCCGCTTCGAACTCCTTGAAAGTACAGGTGCGGAGCTCCGCGCCCTTTTCGGGCCAGTATCCATTGAAAGCGATGTGCAGGCGGGAGAGCCCGAGGCGCTGCGCAAGCCTTGCGGAAGGGTAGACAACGGGTCCGGGCTGGGGGAAATCGGGGGTATGCACCGGCAGCCAGTTGAATTTCCAGATCCCCTGCGCATCGCTCTCCGAAAAACGTTTATCCCGGTAGCGGGTTTCGAGCAGTGCGTCCTTGCAATGCCCGGATGCCGAGAAGGATACATTCTCCAGCACGGTATCGCACCTGCTGCAGTGCAGGGTGTAATGGCTCATAGATCTCTCTGCCTCCCTATTTCTTTACTCAGGTACATGTCATTTTACCATTATCGTCCGGCTGGCGCTATACACGAATATCACTGTTGGCCGGGTGATGTTTTCGGGGCCCCGGCTGCACCCTGTACCTCTTCGCAGAAGAAAACTGTATTCCGACTTGCCGGGGAGGGAAGTGCGGAATACAGTGTTTGCGGTTCGCTGTATTCATTATCTGCTACGGGTGCGATACGGTAAAACTCTTCATTATGTTAGAATAGTGCAAATGGCTTTGTAAAGCGTTGAAACGCCGTACTATCGAAGGGTCTTACCTGCTCGCATACGCCGCATAGGCTGACTGATACGGAAAGAGAAAATCCCTCCCGGAGACCGGTCGAAAAGGAGAGAGGAGCGTGGGCAGTATGGATGTTTTTCTTGTCGATTACCCGAAACCGTGGCTTCTGTTCTGGATTGCCGTCCTTGTTGCCCATGGCTATATGGATTTCTCTTTCTATCGTAAATGGAGCGGATGGGCGCGCGGAATAAAGCAGTCCCTTCCGGCCGGGAACAGCCGTTGGCGCGCTTTTCTCCTCTGGGGAGCGGAGGTGCTCCTGCAGCGGCAGTTGTTCGGACTCTCCCCCTTCCGTTGGCTTGCCCATATCCTTATTTTCTGGGGCTTTGTCGGCCTCGCACTCCTTTCCCTGTGCACTTTTATCCTGAAACCCGCCGAATACCTGGGAATCGGCGGGATCTGGACGCACTTCTTTCTCCGGGGGGAAGGATACCCCCTGGTCAAAATATGGGGAGACGCCTGCGGGCTGGCTCTCCTTCTGGGGCTTGTGCTTGCGGGAATCAGGCGTTTCGTGATACGGCCCCCGCAGCAGAGCAATAATCAAATGGATTTTTTTCTGCTGCTTCTCCTTTTCTGGCTGACCCTGTCGGGATTCGTCCTCGAAGGTCTGCGCCTGTCCCTGGTGCCGTACGAAACAGCCCGTTACTCCTTTATCGGGCAGTACTTTGTCTTTCCGGGAAATTATACGGTTGAGCAACTGGGGCCGTGGCTGACGGCCGCCTGGATAGCTCATGCCTTCAGTGTGGTGGGCTTTCTGGTGTACCTGCCGCACAGCAAGATGATGCATAGTATACTGGCTCCTCTCGTCATCGCTTTGAATGCTCTGGAGGAGCAGAAGAGGGAGGATATCTATTGGCCCGACATAAAGAAGTACCGGGCGACCAAATCGCCCGGGGATTGACCTGGAGGCAGCTGGTCGAACTGGAGGCCTGCGCCCGCTGCGGCGAATGTCAGGTGTGGTGTCCGGTCTATGCACAGGACAGTCGTGAATGTATTTCCGCCCGGGGGAAACTCGCCCTGCTGCGGCGTATGGTGGGAGGCTCCCTGCCCGAGGGGGAGTTCCCGGAGCTCCTGGAAGGGTTGTTCGAGTGCTCCGCCTGCGGACAGTGTCATGTGGTCTGCCCGGTGCGCATCAACACTCCCGAGTTATGGGAGCAGGCCCGCCAGTCCTTCGCAGGAGCGGGAATCTCCCAGCCCGAGAACCAGGTCAAGCAACTGACGACGATCAAGGGTTTCAACAATTCCTACGGCAAATCCCAGGAAGAGCGCGGGCTTTGGGCCCGGCGGGCCTTTGAGGCCGGTCTTCTGAAAAGGCCGGTTCCCCTCTGGAAGGAGCGACCTTCTCCCGTGCTCTATTTTGCCGGATGTACCGCCAGCTTCGACCCCGAAACGCAGCCGGTTGCTGTGCAGACCGCCCGTCTGCTGCAGGAGGCGGGAGTAGAGTTTTCCATTATGGGCAGCGAGGAACCCTGCTGCGTCGGCAAGCTGCGGCGCATGGGAGACCTCGACTTCGCCGCCGAGGCACAAAAGCGCATCGGGTGTTTCGAGGAGATGGGGGTAAAGGCCATTGTGGTTTCATGCGCCGGGTGCTACAAGGGACTCCATTCCGACTATACGTCGCTGTGGCCCGGTGCGCAGCGGGTCTTTCATCTTACGGAGTTTATCGACGGCCTGATCCGTGAGGGCCGTCTGCGCCCCGGAGGGGAGGTCCCCCTTACGGTTACCTACCATGATCCCTGCCATCTGGGACGGCATAACCAGATCTACGATTCTCCCCGCCGTATCCTGCAGGCGATCCCCGGGCTGCGCGTGGTGGAGATGCCGCGCCATCGCGCTTTTTCCGCATGCTGCGGTATGGGAGGGGGCTTGAAGGTGGTGAATCCCTCCCTTCAGCACCGGATGGCCGGCGCGAGAATCCGCGAGGCGGAAGCCACCGGGGCGGAGGCCGTGGTCACCCCCTGCCAGACCTGTTATCTCGGCCTGCTCCACGGGGTGGAGGAGGTCTCCTCGACCCTGCCGGTCTATCACCTGAACGAGATGCTCGTCCGTTCCGTCTGTCCGGAGGTCAGTCGTGAGGCGGTACTTGCCGCTTTTTCCCCGCGAGTCAGCGCATAGGTGCTGTTCTGTGGGCTCCCCCCGTTGCCATGACGTGCTCCTTTATCATTGCCCTGCTGCCTGCCGGTACCCGGGGCGTCCCGCCCTGCAACGCAACCTGTCTGAACGGTGCTAGGGACGTCCGCTCTCCCGGACCGTCTCCCCGGGCAGCCGTCCATTGACACGGTGGTATTCCCGGCGATACCGCGCCCACTTGTAGGCATCGAGGAGGGACATCGCGTAGACGAACAGTCCGCCTGCATGGCGGCCGAGGAAGGAGTGGTGTTCTGTCGTCAGGTGATAGGTTACCCACCCGAGGGATATCATGAAGAAGAGCATGGTGAGACCCCGCTTCGTCTGCCCGTTGAGTACATGGCCGACGCCCGGCAGCAAGATCGCTACGAGCAGGACGATATAAGGGTGTACGGGCGGCCTCGGACCCGGGCAGCCCGAAGGGGTTTCCGGTTGAGGCTTTTGTCTGCCTTTCATTTCAGTGGCCCTCCTGTTTCAGGTCTTCATAAAGGGCGATGGCCCGGTCCATGAGGCTTCCAAGGAGCCGGGGAGAGAGGGGCGGACCGGCGAATTCCACCTGCCGGAGCACCTGATAATGCGCCCTCACTCCTTCCTGGGCTTGATAGACGAGGCGGATGCCGCGGGGAGTGATCAGGAGCTCTTTTGCCCTGGGGTCATGGAAGAACCGTACATGAGGTTCTATATATTCCAGAGGGGGCATTGCATCGGGCCGATCGGAGCGCAGCCATGCATCCTGCGGCCATCCCGGAGGAACAGAGAGGCGGGCTTCCAACAGGGCGGAGGGGGAGAAAAACTCCACGTTCAGGGGCCGTACGAGAAGGTCCAGAACCCCGCCGTAGCGCACGGTGCCCCGCAGAGTGACCGTAAGCCACAGGGAAGGGAGCTTGCGCACCGCGATGTGGTCTGCGATCAACTCGATCCGTACCCCGTACCCACGATAGCGGCCCTCCAGGACCGGGAAATAGACACTGTCCTGGCTCAGCCGATACGAATCAAACAGCCCGATGCAGCTGTCGAACATCGCCCCCCGTTTTTTCCGGACTTCCTGTCGCCCGTACCAGTGGAGGAGGGCGAGAGCCCCCACCATCAGGACGAGAACAGCCGGGGCCATTCCGGAGCCCCTGCTCGAGTCCGAGCTGTTCGGGTACGATGCAGGCGCCTTTACCGGGGCGAAACGGGAGGGGAAGCCGGGTCTCATCGAGCTTGCCGACGGAGGCTCTCTCTTCCTTGATGAAGTGGCCGATCTGCCCATAAACCTCCAGGTCAAGCTCTTGCGGGTGCTGCAGGAGCGGGAAGTGATGCGCGTGGGGGGCATAAAGTACAAGAAGGTGGACTTCCGGCTCATTGCGGCGACCAATAAGGATTTGGAAAAACTGGTAAAGCAGAACCTCTTCCGGGAGGACCTTTACTACCGTCTCAATGTGATTCCGGTCTTCATTCCGCCGCTCCGGGACAGAAAAGAGGATATTGTCCCGCTCACCATGTTCTTTTTGAACAAATTCAACAAGAAATACGGTTTATTCAAGAAGCTCGCCCCCGAGGTGATCCAGAAGCTGCTGCAAAACGACTGGCCGGGCAACATCAGGGCACTTGAAAACGCTATCGAGCGTCTTATCGTCACCAGCGACAGTACCATTATCACCCTTGATGATTTGCGGGAGAAGAGCGATATAGACGACGCAGAGGAGAGCGCGACGAAGATGCTGCACGAAGTGATCGAGGAGACCGAGAAAAAGATGATGTATCAGGCTCTCCAGCAGTGCAAGACGACACGGGAGATGGCAAAGATCCTCGGCATCAGCCAGTCTGCCGTAGTGAAAAAGATGAAAAAGCACGGGATGACCAAGCTTCTCGAAGAGGTCCTTTAATCCTGTCCGGTATCGGAGGGAATCTGCCGGAAGGACCGGCCGTTTTTATCCTGCGCCGTTCCGGTACCTGATTCCCGCCCTTTGTCTCTCTTCTTCGAGAAAGAGGAGAATCTCCTTCCGCACTCTGTTCAGTTCGGGACTCGTCCTCTCCCGGGGCCGGGGGATGTCCACCGGCACCACCTTGCCGATGACAGTGGGGCGGCTGGTCAGGCAGATGACTTCGTCGCCCAGGAAGACCGCCTCTTCAACGTTGTGCGTGATGAAGATGACTGTTTTCCCCGTCTTCTCCCATACATGGAGGAGTACCTGCTGGAGGTAGCTCCTGGTCTGGCAATCGAGGGAGACGAAGGGCTCGTCCATCAGGAGCACCTTCGGCTCCACTACAAGAGACATGGCGAGTGCCACCTTCTGTTTCATCCCCCCCGAGATCTCCCGGGGATAAAAGTCACCGAACCCGGTGAGCTCAACGAGCTCGAGGGAGGCCAGCGCCCGCCGCTCCCTCTCTTTCCTGTCGACCCCCGCCACCTCCAGGCCGAACTCTATGTTCTTCCGCACCGTTCTCCAGGGGAGGAGGGCGGACTCCTGAAAAATATACCCGATGTCTCTGACCGGAGAGGCGATTGCGCGGTCCCCGAGGAGCACGGTGCCCCTATCGGGGTGTTCGAGCCCGGAGATGATGCGCAGGAGTGTCGTTTTGCCGCATCCGCTGGGACCGATGATGCTGACGAATTTTCCCTTCCGGACCGTAAAGGAGATGTCGCGCAGGATTTCCACCTTTTCTTCCCCTGCGGTGCTGCGGAAGGACTTGTTGATGCCGGTTACTTTCAGTTCCATGCTCCCTACCTCCATCGCAGCAGCTTGTCCTCGGTCTTCCGTATCAGAAAGTCCATCAGGTATCCCGTCACTCCGATAATTGCCATCCCGGCGATGATCTGGTCCGCCCGTTGTATGTCCCGTGCGGTCATGATCAGGTATCCAAGCCCGTACCCGCTTTTTACCCCGGTGAATTCCGCCGCCACCAGGGTCATCCAGCCGATGCCCAGGCCGATCCGTATCCCGGTGATAATGGACGGCATGGCGCCGGGAACGAGGACTTTCAGGAAGAGGTCCCGTTTCCTCGCGCCGAGGATGACGGCGTACTCAACAATCCTCCGGTTGATGGAGAGCACCCCGGTGATGGTGTTCAGGAGTATGGGGAAGAAGGAGCCGAGAAAAATGATGAAAGTGGCGGATGCGTCGCCTATGCCGAACCAGAGGATGGCGAGGGGCACCCAGGCGAGGGGAGGGATAGGGCGTATCATTTCCACAAAGGGATTCAGAAAGTCGCCGAGCTTCCGCCAAAACCCCATGAGAAGACCTATCGGGATGCCGGTGAGGAGTGAGACGGCAACTCCGCAGAACACTCTCTTCAGACTTGCCGCAAAATGGCCGGTCAGTGTGTGCCCGGGGGGAAGACCGTCGGTGATCAGGCCCACGAGCCCCTCCATGATAGCAAAAGGGGAAGGCAGGCGGTTCGCCGGGATGATGCCCGCGGAGGAAAGCGCCTGCCATGCAAGGAGGACCGCGATGACCGGTATATACTTCATGAGCGAATGCGTATCGGTGCGGGTAATGATACTATCCTTCCCTATTTGCCGGACCCTTTCCGTCCCTCCGGAGCGAGGTACTCACGGGAAAGGGCATCGACATCGACTACTTTTATGTATCCGAAACGAAGGAGATATTGCAGGTATTCCCTGACGTCCTTCTCGTTTATGTCATGGTGATACCGGATGTTCCTCATGGCCTCACGGATGGTCGCCTCATCCATGCCCGTGTACTTCTGTCCGATCCTGACCGCTTCATCCGGGTTCTTCCCGATGAATTCCGTGGCCCTGACATGGGCCTTCAGCAGCGCCCGTACGGCTGCCGGATTCTCCCGGTAGAAGGAGCTTTCCACCGCTACGATACAGCAGGGATGGTCCTTCCAGATCTTCGACGAGGTGATGAGGACTTTCCCGATCCCCCCGGTCACCGCCTTCGAGGGATGGGGCTCCCAGGCGATGAAGGCGTCGATCTGGCGTGCTCCAAGGGCGGTAATCATCTCCGGCGGTTTTATCACGATGATATTCACTTTCTTTGTATCGATTCCCGCTCCCTCCAGCGCCTTGCGCAGCAGGAAGTCCTGTACCGTGGCATAGCCCGGAATGGCGACGGTTTTTCCCGCCAGGTCCTTTACTTCACGGAGGGAGGAATCCTTCCGGACCACGATGGCGGACCCCTCCGAGTTCGCCAGGGATACGGCTTTGACGCTTGCCGATTTGTTTGCCACTCCTGTGGTGCTCGGGGCAACGCCGAGATAGCCCGCATCGATGCTCCGGGAAGCGAAAGCGCTCATCTCCTCGGGACCGGCGTTGAAGATGCCGGCCACCTCCACACTGATTCCCTCGTCCCTGAAAAAGCCCTTTTCAATGGCAACCCAGGCGGCGAGATGATGCAGATCGTTCCGAAGATAGCCCAAACGCACTTTCTTCGGGGCTGCGGGGACATAGACCGCCGAGAGCAGCACTACCACGGCAGCGGCAAGGGAAAGAAGCTTTTTCATATCTGTTATTCCTCCTTGCTACGGGATCCGGAAACAATAAAAAATCCCCCTCCTCTCATACGGACGGGGAGGGGGGATCCGGAGTATTCAGGTGAGGGCGCTTTCGCTACGCACCACCCTCTTCTGTTTTTTCCTCGGCGATAAAGCTGATGGAGACATCCTTCGGGACGTTGAGCCCTGCCTCCACCTCGAGGGCCTTGAGAATGCCCGACGGTACGGGGCAGGCGACATGACGGAGACATGTCGCCCCCTTTTTATACACCGGGTTCTCCAGGAGCCTGGTGAAGGCATCCTTCATGGTAAGGTGCTGGATTTCCTCACCCAGCTTCGCCACCATTTTGCACTGGGAGGTTATGGTAACAGAAAATTTCTCCCCGTTCTCCTTCTTTACGTCCACCTTTGCAGGAAGCCCGCAGGCCCCCGGATTCACCAGTATCTTCGTCATCTCACTACCTCTTCTTATCCTTTGATGCTCGCGGCGATGGGGGCATTCTGCTCCTCGAGCATCTTTTTCAGATTGGGGAATTTGTCCTTCATGTGAGGGATATGCATCGCCTGCATGAACTCCTTCTCGAAGGCGGGGTCGGTGGCGATTTCGAGGAACTGGACCCACCGCGCGCGCTCGGTGGCTTCGGTCCTCTTGGCCTTGTTCAAGAGGGCCATCCGGGCGCCGTCTCCCGCCGCGTTCCCGACCACCACCACCTTCTCGATGGGAACATCGGGGAACATACCGAGAGTGAGGGATGCCTCCCTGTCGATATGGCTTCCGAATGCGCCTGCCAGTTCCACCCTGTCGAGGGTCTCATATCCCATCTTCTTCATCATGAGCTTTGCGCCGGTATAGAGTGCGCCTTTCGCCAACTGGAGGGCGCGGACGTCGGCCTGGGCAACGGTAACGTCCTGGTTGATGGAGGTCTCGTCCGCCCAGGCGAGAACGTATTCCGGCTTGCCGTCGACGTCGAGCCTTACCCGGTTGCTCCCGGTGTTCATCACGAACTTGCCGGTCTTGTCGATAACACCCGCCTTGAACATCTCGGCGATGACATCGATGATACCGGAGCCGCAGATGCCTTTCGCATTGATCTTTCCATCGATATTGGTATGCCAGTCGTCCTTCCCGATCACCTTGTACTGGGGTTCCTTCGTCTCGGGATCGATCTTCACCTTCTCGATGGCACCGGGAGCGGCCCGCATGCCGAATTTGATCTGCGCACCCTCGAAGGCCGGACCGGTGGCGCAGGAGGTGGAGCTGACATTGGATTTGTTGCCAAGGAGGAGCTCGCCGTTCGTGCCGATGTCGATGATGAGCACCTTGTCGTTCTGGTTGTACGGCTCCTGGGCGATGAGAACGCCGACGTTATCGGGACCGACGAAGCCTGCCTCGATGGGCAGCACATGGATGTAGCTCCCCGGGTTGATCTTGATGCCGAGATCGCGCGCTTTGATGTCCATCGAACGCTGTACCGCGGGGATAAAGGGCGAACGGCCGATGTAGACGGGATTCAGGCCCAGGAAAATGTGGTGCATCGCGGTATTGAAGACGATGGTCAGATCGTCGACGACATAGCCGGGATGCGGCCCGTTCTTATGCACCTCGGTTACTACCTTCTCGATAATGTTGTTGAGACCCGCGATGATGGCGTCCTGCATGGTCTTGAGGCCCTCGGGGTTGGTCATGGCATAGGTGATACGGGACATGACGTCCTCGCCATAGGGGACCTGCGGATTCATCATGGATTCGGTGTTGATCACCTTTCCGGTGCCCAGGTCGGTGAGGTAGCCGACGCAGGTGGTGGTTCCGATGTCTACCGCAAGGCCGTAGCAGACCTGTACGGAACCGGGCTCCACCTTTATGATCTCTCTATCGTTCCAGACGGTGAAAGTGGCCATCCACTCACCTGCTCTCAATGCGTCCTGGAGGCCGAGGAGGACTTTGTAGTCGAATACCAGCCCTTTGAGCCCGTATTCCTCTTCAAACGCCTTCAGGACCCTCTCGTAGTCGCCGGTGGTCATGTCGTGAAGGGTGGGCGGAGTCAGACTCACCGTATATTTCTTTACCGCGGGGTCGAGGGCGATGGAAAGCTCTTTCGCCGCCTTCCGGACCACCTGCTTTCCAGCCCGGGAGCGTTCGGGTACGAAGACCTTGAGGTCGCCACGTACTTCGACGGCGCAGGCGAGCCTGATATTCGGTCCGTCCTCGTGTTTGATGTGTTTCAATTCATCCTTGGTCAACTCCATCGGGGAGAGATGAGACATTTTCGACTCGAGATTGTCTTTCTCGAAATACCCCTCCTCGATCCTGACTTTGCACTTTCCGCATACTTTCTTGTTACCGCAGAGCGCCTCGATATCGACGCCGAGCTGCTGAGCTGCTTCGAGAAGGGTCTTCCCCTCTTCGATCTCTCCCCTCCGGCCCGCCGGCTGGAAGATTACTTTATGTTTGTTCGCCATTATACAATCCTCCTGAATATGTTGTTATGAAGTTTCTTCCTGCATCATGACATCAGGCAACACTTCTCCCCTAGGGGAAAAATCCCTGTGGGTCTGTCGTATCTATCCCCAAGTCCGAACCCGAAACTGCCAGTTATAATACAGGTGCTTACGTATGCTTGTGCCCGTTACGGGAAAAAGGGCATACTGTTACGCAAAAACCGCAATTCGGTTTCTCGGTGAAGTCATGCCTCTTTTTTTTGAGGGACCTGCATTTGTCATAGGCAACAAGTTCCTTCCGGGGGTCCACCATTGACCAGTGATATCCCTTTACCGCGCCGGAGGGGCAGTGCCGGACACAGAGGTCGCACTCCCCGCACTGCGAGTCGGAAACCGGCGTGTCGGGAATGAGGGGGGCATCGGTCAGGACTGTCGCCCAGGACATCTTCGAGCCGTATCTCTTGTTAATGAGGAGCCCGTTCTTGCCGATCCATCCGAGCCCGGAGCATGTTGCCGCAGTCTTGTGGCTGACGAGGTGGTAGAGCTTGGTAATGAGTTTGTCCTTTCTCCTGTCGGAGTCGGGCGGGATCGAAAAGCTCCGGTATCCCCGTTCTTTCAACCAGACTTCAGCCAGTTTCTGGAGCCGTACAAGCTGTTCGTTCGTATCGCTGCTCAGTCCCCTGTTCAGGGCTATGGCAATCCCCCTGTTGAGGTGGATGAGCTCAGACGTGAGCGCCTGAGTCACATCACCCACCCCTACAAGGGTTGCACCCTCTCTCATCAAAAGCTCTTTGAGAGGTTTTGTTTTCACCTTTCACTACTTCTTGGCTTTCTCATCCCTCAGTTTCTTCAGGAAGCTTACCATCTTTATCGCCTCTTTCAGGGCGTTGCTTGCGTCTTCCGCATATCCGTCAGCACCCCACTTATCAGCCAATTCCTTGGAGGTGGGAGCGCCGCCGATCATGATCATGCAGTCGGGGTTCTTCTCTTTGATCTTCTCGATGACCTTCGGCATACCGACCATAGAGGTAGTCATCATTGCGGAGAGACATACAAGGTCGGAGTCGGTCTTCAGCTGCTCCTCCACGAACTTGTCGAGGGGAACGTCCCTGCCGAGGTCATATACGGTGAAGCCCGCCACGTCGAACATCATCTTGACCAGGTTCTTGCCGATGTCGTGGACGTCGCCTTCCACCGTTCCGATAACCACCGCGCCTTTAAGTCCGATATCCATCTGCTGGCAGTGGGGCTTCAGGATGTCGAGGCCGGCATACAGGGCATCCGCGCACATCAGGATTTCGGGAACGAAGTACTCCTGCGCCTCGAAGAGTCTCCCCACCTCTTCCATACCGGAGACCAGACCGTCGAAGATCGCCTCGTTCGCATCCATCCCCAGATCGAGGGCTTCCTGCGCGCCTTCCTTGCAGGCATCCTCATCGTACTGGATAACACCGTTCCTCAGCTTCTCGAGAACCTCTTTCTTCTTTGCTTCGTCTACCATTATCTCTTACCTCCATAGTTTTTAGTTTCGTCCATCATAGCGATCATGTTCTGCGGCGGGACCGTCGGCCAGATGTCGCAGCCGGGCCATATTGCGCTCACTCCGTCATCGATGCATTTCCGCATGGTTGTCCGGACAAGGTTTTCATCACCCGATACGAGTACGTTGTACGGATCATAGTTGCCGAAGATGAGGGTATCCTTGCCGAGCTTCTTTCTTGTTTCCGCTACATCGTTCTTCTGTTCGACGCTGATTGCGGTGGGGCACGCTTCCGCCATAAAGGTCACGATATCGTTGGTCTTTCCGCAGATGTGCAGCACCGAATATGCCTTGATCTCCTTTATGATCTTCTGGAGAGGCGGAAGGATCAGGTTCTTGAAGACGCGCGGGCTCAACACATCAGAGGTTGCGCCCATCTCACGGACAGTGATGAAGTCGGCACCCGCCTTCTCGTACTCTTTCGCGACGATAATGATGGCGTCTGCCATAACGTCGAGCAGCTTCGCTACCTTGTCGGCCTTCTTGAAGGACAGCTTCAGCAGATCGTTCAGCTCCATGATCTGCCCTGCAAGGGTGAAGGGGCCGAGCACATAGGACCCGATGGCCACTTCATTTCCGATGTCGGCTTTGATCAGCTTTATGGCTTCACGGAGAAGGGGTACCCTTCCCTTGTTGGCCATGTCGGAAGGAAGGGAGATGTCCATCTCGTCTTCCTTGTGGATGAGTTTCTCCTTGATCGTGGGATACAGGATACCCTCGGCATTGGGGTACACGTTGATCACGCATCCCATCGCCTCCGCTTCCACGCAAAGGTCGACGGGAACCACCCCGCACTCAAAACCGAAAAGCTTGTAGGTGGTGGCGGCGGTGTCCGCCATCATTTTTGCATCCAGGTGGATGCCGGCGAACTTGTACCCGAGCTTGTTGATCCCCTCTTCAGTGACATTTCCCATGCCGCTGAAGCAGGGAACCCGGTCGATGGGTTCGCCTTTGAACAGTTTCAGCACTCTTTCTCTCGAATTCATTACCCTTGTTTCTCCTTTCTATTATTTTCCCTTTTTCCTCGAACCACCCTCTTGCAGCTTCTGTATAAACTCGCTGTAATATTTTCTCAGCGGAAGATTCGGATTGTCGTAAATGACTCCCGTCTCGTCATAGACCAGGGTGGACAGGAGCATGTGGGCGCTTGCAACGGCAGGGAAAACCCTCGGTGCGGTGACCGCAGGGCCGGAGAAGTTGAAGTCGCTCCAGAGTGAGGAGGACATGCCCTGCACTACGGCGTCCATGGCCTTGAACCCGTCGAGACCCCACTTGTCCTTGATCTCTTTCCACATGTGCGTCCCGTTGGAGTAGGCGCCGCCGCAGGGAAGACCGTGCTTCTCCTTGATCATCCTGTTGGCGACGAGGGAGAAGGAGGTGGAAGGCATGTTCATGACCGAGGTGTCGACGATAACCGTATCGAAAGCATCGGCGCCCTGCTCGAGGATCGCTTCGAGAGACTTCACCCTGCCTGCGGGAGACTGGTCCTGGTCATCGAAGGCCTGGATGACCACATGCTTGATGCCCAGGTCTTTCAACTTCTGCACCTGGCCTTTGATGTCTTTGTCCCAGGGGGTGATGCTGTTGTAGAGAAATTTATCCTGTACGCCCAGCTTCGAAACATACTCCGTTGCCTTCGCCCTCTGCTCCGCAACCCACATGTCGATACCGAAGGGCATGCTGGTTGTCTCGAGGTAGAAATCGATATAGATCTTCGCCTCGTCAGGGGTGTTGGCAACCATGGCGACCATACCGGGGACACCGGTAAGCTCGGTCATCTCTTCCTGCTTCTTGATGATTTCCTTCGCCCTCTCCCTGTCGAAGTTGCCTTTTCTGTCCTGGACGATCTTGTCCTTGTTGTGGAACATGGAGGTGATCATAAGAGGGGGATTTTCCCCGGGCTGTCCTCCTATCTTGATTCCGGCAAGGTCAAACACTTTTTGAGCAGTATCAAATTTAAACATTCCATCTCCTTTTATGTGTGATATTTTCGCTATCGATATGTGTTACAATAGAAATCATTGTTCGCTTATGGGCAGTTATCCTTCGTCCGAAGGGTGCTGCCCCTCTTTTTTCCCCGGGTTCAGGTCAGGATATCTTCCTCAGCCCTTCCCGGTTTTTCTTTAGAATACTCCGTGATCAAAACGGGGAGCAGGCAGATACTCCCAGCTCTCGCCCTTCCTGTACTTCGCCTCGATATCAAGGCACTTAAGGGCGTATTCGAACGCGTAGGGGATACCGGGTCCGCCCGGAACGAAGCCGGCCAGTATCATTCCAATGGAAGCGGCTTCGAAGATTTCCCCCGTTGTTGCGCCTGCATTGATGGCCGGTACGACATGGATGATGCAGCGGGGGGAGCAATAGGCGACCCCTCCAGCCATGAACATGAGCTCTTTTACCTTGCGAGAAAGCGCTCCGTCGGCAAAAAGGCTTGCGTAGAAGTCGGCGAAGGTCCTGCCCGGCTCAGGGGTTACGGTGTTGATGATCTGGAACATCCGGGGCACGAAACCGCACTTCTCCTTCATGTACGCATTCACTTCTTCTGTTGTCATCATCTTCTGTTCTGCCATTTTCATCTCCTCCTTGGCTGTGCTTTCCGACCTGATGGCCAGAAGCTTTCTGATCGAGTCTAAAATACCCATTTTACCCTCCCCTACTGATGTGGGTTTTTTCTACTCCTCTTCTTTTCTTTATCACCTCCCCTCGCGAACGCGTCTTAGTACTTCCAGTTGAGGGCTACGTCGTGAAAAGCCCTGAGATTCTCGTACGAAATGGTCGGAGGAATATCGCAACCGGGCACAAGGATGAATCCTCCGTCTTTCCCCGCGATCTCGATGACTTCCCTGCATGCCTGCTCCACTTCTTCCTTTGTCTTATTAAGCAATACATGGACAGGAGCGACGTTGCCGCCGAAACTCATTTTGCCGAAGAGTACCTCCTTTGCCTTGGCAATGTCAACCTTCTGGTCAAAAAAGATGGTGGAGCATCCGGTATCGATGAACTGCTCGATACGGTCGCCGGTGTTGCCGCAGATATGGAGAATGGTATGGACCCCTTTGGACTTCGCCCAGTCGCTCATCTTTCTGAGCGGCGGAACGGCGAAACGGGCCATCTGCTTCGGGTTGATCAGGTCGCCTGATGCGGTGGGGTCGGCGATGCTGATGGCCTCGAGACCGGCGCTCACCAGGGGCTCGTAAAGGGTGATCAGGAGGTCGGCGCAGAAGTCCACCATTTTTTCGACGAAGGCGGGCTTTTTGAAGGTGTACTTCATAAAGATCTCTTCTCCGACAAAACGGGCCGCCAGGGTAAAGGGTCCCCAGCAGGTCATGGTGACCAGGTACTTGTTGCCAATCTTCTCGTTTACTCTCAGGGTAGCATCCATTACTGTCTTGATAACAGGGTCTTTGAAGAGGTCCTGCTTGTTGAGCTTGTCGATGTCCTCTTCGGAATGGACGAAATGGACGGTCATATCGGGGGCGCCGATTTCCCGGTATTTGATACCGGCTCCGAACTCCTTGCCGAGAGCCGCCGCATGGAAATTGTTGAATCCTGATCCCACATAGATTACGTCGCTTTTGATCTTTTCCGCTTCGGTGACACACATGTCTACCATCTTGTCGGTATTGTGGGAAAGTTCCTCGAAACTGGTGCCGTAGTCCTTGATGCTCCACATACCGCCGCCGAAAAGGGTTACCGGAACTCTTTCCGGCTTACCGCCTTCAAACGCTTTTAAGACCGTTTCTCTTGGTGTCATCATACCGTCCTTATCCTCCTTAGTGTGGTTTTACGCCTGTTTCTCCCTCTTCAGTGTCGACAATGTGTTGATGACGTCCACAAGTTGATCCACGTCTTCCGGACTCTTGACGATGGAGAAGTCCCCTCCCGATCCGTATCCGTATCCGCCGATGATGATAATAAATACCTCCGGATTGAGATCCTTTATAATGGTGGCCGCTTCTGTCACATTGAGCCCCACATCCCTCGAATCGAGAATTACCGCCAGGTAGAGCCTGTCCAGAACGCACTTGACCGCCTCAGCGGTATGTTCGCTGGTTTCCACCTGGTACCCGGAATCCCGGAGAGGCCCGTAAAGCCCCTTGGTAAGCAGGGGATCCTGGCTGCACAGCAGAATGTTCTTCTGATATTCAAACATAGCGCCATAAATGAAAGCAAATTTAGTGCCATAGAAGACTGCTAATGCCGAGGGTGCGGACTTCAATGGGGAAAAGAGGGGTATCGGCATGTAAGCTGTTGAAATGTAAAGTAATAACAATGTAAAGAGCCGGGAGTAGGGCACCGGACTCGCCGGAGCGTGTTCCGGCATTCGCCGGGCAGAACGGGAAACGGGGAAAAATTCCCCCCTATGATTGGGGAAAAATACCCCAAGATAGGGCGGGGTTGTTTTAAACAAGACCTTTTCGGTATACTTCACGTATGAAAACAACAGTGGTATGCGGTCTCCTCGGCTCGGGGAAGACGACATTTCTTCAGGGCTTCTTGAAGCAGTTTTCCGAGAAGACGGTGATCCTCGTCAATGATTTTGCCAAGGCGGGCATCGATGGCGAGATCGTCTCCGTCAGCGGCATTGAAACTATCGAGCTGCCCAGCGGCTGTATCTGCTGCACGCTGAAGTTCGATCTTATTTCCACCATACAGAAGGTGCTCAAAGAGTTCAGCCCTGAGCACCTTGTCGTAGAGCCGAGCGGTGTTGCGGCGGTTTCGGGTGTCCTGGAGGTCCTCGATATCCTCAAGATCAACCCGGTTACTGTGGTGGGGGTTATCGACGCCGCGGAATTCCTGGAATTGTACGAATCGGGCATGTACGGCAGTTTTTTCGAGGACCAGATCCGCAATTCCGACATTATTCTTGTCAATAAAGTGGATCTCGCTCCGGAAGAGGCGATCGAACGGACTGTCGCGACGGTGGAGAAAGTGAACCCGGGAGCCCTTGTCTACCGCACGGTGCAGGCGCGCCTGGACGGGCCTCTCCCTTCGGAGAGCAGAAGGGGACCTTTGGTGAAAACCGGTGATCCGGTGGATTTTCAATTCGATACTGTTTCGGTAACGCTCCGGAACGGGGTCGATCTCACTGCGCTGCAGGACGCTTTCAGGGATATTGCCCGGGGGGCGTACGGCGATGTGGTGAGGGCAAAGGCACTTGTCCAGACGGGCGAGGGGCCTTTCAAGTTCGACCTGGTGTACGGAAAAGTGGACCAGGCTCCCTTCGATTCCGCCGTTAGCAGAAGCCGTCTTGTGGTGATCGGCAAGAACCTGAAAAAGGACTCCCTTACGAAGCAGATCGGCGTTCCCCACCTCTTTCTTTAAATGTAAAACTGCTGCAGTGAAAGGTGACCATAGGCCCCAAGGCATAGCGGTTTTCGCTATGCCTTGGGGAAGTACCCTATGGCTTTTTTACCTGGATATCTCCGGATATGTTCAGGGGCCTCTTCAGACTGTCGAAGACGGGGCAGTGGTCTACGACACGCCGGGCGAGATCCATCACTTTTGCCTCGTCTTCCGCGCTTTCGATGGTAAAGGTATATTTCAGGTCCTGGAAGCCCGGGGCCACACTTTCATCCACCATGAAAAGCCCCCGCAGGTCAAGGGTCCCTTCCACTTCAACGGAAAGGGATTGCACCGGGACCCCCTCGTGCTCGGCAAACTCGTAGAAGGCAGCCTCAATGCACGCGGCCAGGGCCGAAAGCAGGAGCTCAATGGGGTTCGGCGCAAGATTGGTCCCCCCGGCCGCCTCTCCGTAATCGGATTTTACCACATGCTCCCGTACTTTCGTTTCCGTATACAATCCCCGTACGTGCCGGGACGATACCTTGGGTTTATAAATGGCTGCTTCGGGCTTTCTCTTGAAGAATTCTATCCTGGTAGCGACAATTTCTTTCAGCCCTCTTTCTTTCTTCTGTTCCATATGCCCTCTCCTTTGACAGGTAAAAAGTTTATGAACTATCATTCCAGATTCCGGGGAGAAAAGGCAAGGAAAGAAGAAAAGGGCAGGATAAAGACAGGGAGAGGTAAAGGTAGAGGTAGAGAGAAAAGATGAAGGTGGCGGGGGGAACGATAAGGAACTCTGCTATACTTGTTATGATATCGATACCGGTGTCTTGAAAAAGCTTTCACAAAGGGAGGAAACGATAGTGTCCGGAAATGACAAGCGGGAGTTGGTGAAAAAGGCCAGGGCATTGATGGCGGATGAGAGATTGAGCGAGGAGCTGTGCGCGACGATTGAAGAGCAGCGCGGCAGCCTGGGCTTTCTGTTGAGCACTCTCCGTGAGCGGCCCCGCACCTTCAATGCCTTCCTGCTGAAGGGAGAATCCATCTACCGGGAGCCCTCCGCCATCGATCGGAAAACGGCGGAACTGGCGGCGGTGGCGGCTGCTGCGGCGCTGAGTTGTGAGCACTGCCTTGAGGCGCACATCAACAGGGCTGTCGACGAGGGGGCTACCCTCGAGGAGGTCATGGACGTTCTCCTGGTGGCCGGGGCCATTGCGGAATCGTCCCTCCTTTCCGTGGCGTTCCGGAAGTTCAGGCAGAAGGAGGGAAAGATGAAGAGAAAAGGGCAGGAAGCGGCCGGACGGACCGGAGAGGCGTCCTAATCAATCCCGAATTTCTTCAACTTCAGGTAGAGGGTCTTCCTGTCGATCCCCAGGATCTGGCTCGCCTTGGACTGGTTCCCCTCCGTATCTCTGAGCACCTTCAGGATATACTCTTTCTCCATCTCTTCCAGGGAGGAATAGGATTCATTCTTCTTGAGGGATGAGGATGCCTCGGGAATGGAGAGGTCCTCCTCTCCCACCCTGCCCGAATCGCACAGGATCACCGCCCGTTCCACAACATTCTCCAACTCTCTCACATTTCCGGGCCAATGGTAGTCATTGAGCAGTTCCAGCGCTTTCGGGGTGAAGTCCTCGACGGATTTCGAGAGCTTCTGGCTGTATTTCCGCAGGAAATGCCGGGCGAGCTCGGGAATATCGTCCTTTCGCTCCCGGAGCGGGGGGATGTTGATGTTGATGACATTCAGGCGATAGTACAGGTCCTGCCGGAAGCTTCCTTCCCGGATCAGGTGGGTGAGGTCCTTGTTCGTGGCAGCGATCACCCGCACGTCGACCTTCAGCGCCTTGTTCCCCCCCACTCTCCTGAACTCTCCGGAATCGAGGAAACGCAGGAGCTTCGCCTGGAGCCCGATAGGCATTTCCCCGATCTCGTCAAGGAAGAGGGTCCCTTTATCCGCCACCTCGACAATGCCGTATTTCATCTGGTGGGCGCTGGTGAAAGCACCCTTTTCGTGGCCGAAGAGCTCCGATTCGATGAGGTTTTCCGACAGTGCCGCGCAGTTGAGGGCCGTAAAAGGGGCATGGCTCCTCTTGCTGTATTGCCAAATGGTATTGGCGACGAGCTCTTTTCCCGTACCGCTTTCCCCGTGAATGAAGACGCTGGAGTCGGTGGGGGCGATCTTCCGGATGAGGGTAAGAATATCCCTGAACTGCCTGCTCTTCCCGATGAACTCGAAGCCTGTCTCCTTACGTGCAAGCTCCTGCTCGAGGAGGATGTTCTTTATCTTCAGCCGCTGGTATTCGTACGCCCTGTTGATGACGATAACCAATTCGTCGAGCTTGTACGGTTTGCTGAGGTAATCGTACGCGCCGTTCTTCATCGCCTCCACCGCTGTCTCCACCGTGGCTCTCCCGGTGAGGACCACGATGGCGGGGGTTGCCGGATCGTTCTTCACTGTTTTCATGAACTCGATGCCGTCGATGCCCGGCATGACGATATCGAGGAGCACCACATCGTAGGCGTTGTCCTTGAGCAGGGAGAGACCGGTCTCCCCGTCTCCCGCGGTTTCCACGGAGAAGCCTTTCCTGGTGAGCTCTTTTTTCAGAAGCCTTCTGAACGGCTCCTCGTCATCGATGGCGAGTATCCGGATCATTTCTTCCTTTCATCTCCCCTCTTCGCGGGCAGCCTGATAAAGAACGTGGTCCCCTTGCCCTCCTCGCTGGATACGTCAATGCTGCCGCCGTGCTCCTCGACTATCTTATGACAGATGGAAAGCCCGAGGCCCGTTCCCTCTCCCACGGGCTTCGTGGTGAAAAAGGGATCGAAGATCTTCCCGAGGATGTCTGCGGGAATACCGGCCCCGGTATCCTTTATGGAGACGCGTATCCAATCGGCATCCCCTTTCCATTTGCCAGGGGAGGGCTGCGCCGTTTCGGTCTTTATGGTGATACTCCCCCGCTCCGGGGTGAAGTACATGGAGTTGATCAGAATATTCATGAAAAGCTGCCGCAGCGTCCCCGGCTCAGCGTATATCTTGGGGACTTCCCGGTCGAGCTGGAGTTCTATGTTGTGCTTCAGTCTCTTCGCACGGTGGTTGACAAGGAGAATGACCTCCTTGATCAGCTCGTTGATGTCGATCTCCCTGCAGATACCCCCGGACGGCCGCGCGAAGTCCAGCAGTGTCCTGAGGATTCCCTTACACCTGAAAATTTCGTTATGGATCGTCTGCAGGTATTCGGGAAAATCTTCAAACTCCTCCTGCTCCAGGAGGGCCTTGCTTTTCGCCCGGTCGAGGAGCGCTTCGGAGTACCCCGCGATAATACCGAGGGGGTTGTTGATCTCATGGGCGATACCGGCGACGAGGGTGCCGAGGGAGGCCATTTTGTCGGCGCGTATCAATTGCTGTTCGAGCTTCTTCTGCGGGGTGACATCTTTCAGGTAGTGGACGATGGCATAGAGCTTCCCTTCTTCGTCGGTGAGAGGATAGGTCCAGAAATAAAAGATGCTCCCTCCCGTCCCCCGGAGCTCCATGAAGGAGGGTCTCTTCGCAATGACGGCATCGGAGCAGAGACACTCGCCGCCGGGGACGCCCAGTTTTGCGAGAATCTCCCCGCAGGAACTTCCCATGATCTCCACGACGGAGAAGCCTGTCTTGATCAGCAGAATCCTGTTGGCCCGTATCACGCACTGCTTTTCGTCCTCGATCCATACCATATCGGCAATGGCGTCGAACGTCTTCTCCCATTCCTTCTTTTCTTTCGATGCCTCTTCGAAGAGGGCCGCGTTTTCGAGGGCGATGGAGATGTGCTTGGCCACGGGACGCAGGATCTCCATGCTCCGCGTCGTGTAGTGGTACGGTTCCGTGCTGTCGAGATTGAAGACACCGAGCATCTTGTCCCGGTAGAGGGGAATGCTTATGGTGGAGCGGATCCCCTCGTTCAGCAGTTTTCTGTCGAGGGGGAATTCTATCTCTTCGAGGAGATCGCGGTTGATCCACGGGCGGTTGTTCTGTATGACCCATCCGGCGCTCGTGCCGCTCAGCGGGGCCTTCACTCCCTTCGTCAGGATGGTCCTCATATCGGTATCAAGGGCGAAGATGATGAGATTATTGTCCCGTTCGTTAAAGAGAAGGAGGCTGGCCCTGTCGTAACTGATGAGCTTCCGTATCTCCGATACCATGATGCGGAAAACGGTGCCGATGCTGAGACTGGAGTTGATGATCCCGCTCAGCTCGTTAATGAGCTCGATCTGGCGCATCTTATCGCGGAGCTGCGCAATGAGCCGCGCATTCTCGAGTGCTACCCCGAGCTGGTTGCCGACAACAGCGAGGAGCTGCATGTCCATTGAGGTGAAATAGGAGGGGTTCCCGTTCGAGACGGCGAGGACCCCGAAAATGTCTCCCCGGGACGACATGATGGGTACCCCCGCCATGCTCTCCATCCCCTCCTCCGTGATGGGGACGCGGGGGTCTTCGGAAGACCTCTTTACCAGGAGCGGTCTCCGCGAGGTGAGGACTTTTCCGCTGAGGCTCTGGCCGGGCTTCAGAATCCTGATGTGCTCCAGCATGGCCGGAGAGAAGTTTCTCTGTGCCGCCAGGCGCAGGATATTCGCGTCCTCGTCCACATGGTAGATCCAGCCCTTGTCCGCCCCCATGAGGGAGATGAGCATATCGATGGTCTCGTACATGATCCTGTCGATATCCCTGTTCCGGGTCAGGATTTTCGCAAATGTATTGAAAATGGAGAGCTCCTTCGTCCTCTGGGATGCCCGCTGCTGGAGCCTCTTCCGGTCGGAGATGTCCTGCACCACTACAAGCTTCCGGTCGCTGCGGGTGTAGGGCAGGAGGGACAGACTGGCGGAGAAGAGATCCCCGTTTTTCTTCCTGCAGAGGGCCTCGCAGCTGGCCGCACCCCGTCCCTCCTCTGAAAGGAAGACACGGAAAAGGAATTCCGTCCCGCTTTCCGGCTTCGCGCTCCGGTCGGCGCCCATATCGGGAGGCCGGGAGATGAGACTGGAAAGGCTCCTTCCCTCGATTTCCCCGGGAGCGTAGAGGAAAAGACTGCAGGCAGTGGCATTGAGGGAAACGATGGTGAGATGCTCATCGATGACAAAAGCGGGGGTGTTGAGGAAGTCAAAGGTGTTCAGCATGATATCGGGGGTTTTGTTATAAAGCACGGAATCCATTCATTATTATATCATGAAGGGTTTCTCTCCTGTATTCCCCGGCTGCGGGTGCGTTCCGGAAGGGATTTTGGGTATGGTCTTGATATGCTATAATTAATCTGTTATCCTCAAGGGGGATAAAAGAAGGCTTCTGCCTTTTTCAGGTATCCCACGGCAGTACTTCTACGATCAAAAAAGGAGAACGCGGGGATTTCTTTTGCTAGAGCTTTTTAAACAGATACGGTGGCAGGATGCAGTCGATATCCTTCTCGTTTCCCTTATCCTGTACCGTCTTCTCCTGATTATAAAGGGAACGAAAGCCGCGCAGATGCTCGTGGGGCTCGGGGTACTGCTGGTAGCCTCTTTCTTTTCGAAATATCTCCAGCTCTATACCATGGATTGGATCATCCAGAGCTTCTGGTCACAAGTGGTGATCGCGCTGATCGTCCTCTTTCAGCCCGAGATACGCCGGGCCCTCGCCCAGATGGGGGAGTCCTCCTTTCTCCAGAACTTCACTTCCGCGGAGGAATTGAAGTCCCTGGAGGAAATTGTCAGGGCGTCCATTGCGCTTGCGAACAGGAAGATAGGGGGGCTGATCGTGATCGAAAGGGAGATAAGCCTCAAGGACTATGTGGAAATCGGCACACCCCTGGACGCAAAGGTTTCCAAGGAGCTCCTCATGACCATCTTTCACCCGACCTCGCCTATTCATGACGGGGCGGTGGTGATCCGGGGG
The DNA here is from genome assembly GCA_002634385.1 of Nitrospira sp. Classification (GTDB taxonomy): domain Bacteria; phylum Nitrospirota; class Thermodesulfovibrionia; order Thermodesulfovibrionales; family Dissulfurispiraceae; genus Nitrobium; species Nitrobium versatile. The sequence continues at coordinate 126,426 of NSJL01000001.1, read as the reverse complement.
AACAGGGTGGTCGCCGCCGGGTGCTTTCTGCCCATCACCCTTGGCCCGTCCGTTAGCAAATCCCTGGGGACGCGCCACCGGGCGGGTATCGGCATTGCGGAAGAAACCGATGCCGTGGCTATCATCATTTCGGAAGAGACGGGGAGTGTCTCCATGGCCATCGATGGGAAGCTGGAGACCCGCCTGGATATGGGGACTTTGAGAGATATGCTTACCGACCTCTTTACGGAGTCGAAGAAAGAAAAGGCCGTGCCGGCAAAGCAGAGGGCGCATCACTCATGAGGAAGAGCTTCTTCCGGAACATAGGACTGAAGCTGCTTTCGGTGATTCTGGCCCTTTCTCTCTGGTTCTTCGTGACGTACCACGGGCAGTCGGAGATGGCCCTTGTCGCACCGGTCACCTTCAAAAACGTGCCGAGGGGCCTCGAGATCCTGCGGGAGAGCGTGAAAAGCGTTACGCTGAACGTCCAGGGGCAGGAAAGACTGTTGAAGAGTCTTCGGCCTGTGGATATCGGTGTCTCCGTCGATCTGGCCGGGGCGAAAAAGGGAGAGTCGGTGTACTATTTCGACAAGAGCTCTGTTGTTGTCCCGAGGTCGGTGGAGGTGGTGCGTATCGAACCTGCTTCCATACGGGTTACCCTCGACGAGTCTCTCACCAAGGTGGTGCCGGTCAAGGCATCACTTATCGGCCTCCCGGAGAAGGGATACCGGGTCGCCTCTGTTGAAATACACCCGTCCGCTGTGGCGGTGGAGGGGGCAAAGGCTGAGTTGGCACGGGTGGCATTCCTGCGGACGGAGCCGGTGGACATCACCGGGCTCGATGGGGATATCACGCAAAAGGTGCGGCTGAATTCCAACGGAAAAAATATAAGGCTCACTACATATGATGTTACTTTGCATATCTCCATAAGGAAAACGGGAGAGAAGCAATAGTGAAAGGACAGGCCGCCCGCAAAGGCAGCGTAAGGGGGCGGCGATGGCGGGAAAACAAGAAAACATCCGGGCGGCTCTGTATGCAGGAGCGGCGCCGCTGAAACTCTCTTCGAGGGACATACTATGAAATTGTTCGGTACTGACGGTATTCGGGGAAAGGTGAATCTTTTCCCCATGACCCCTGAGACGGTTCTGCGTATCGGCATGGCCATTGCCTCGGTGCTGCGCACGGAGCACGGGAGACGTACGGTGCTTATCGGAAAGGATACACGGCTCTCCGGGTACATGATCGAGAGCGCACTGACGTCGGGTATCTGTTCGAAGGGGATGAATGTCACCCTTGTTGGCCCCCTTCCCACTCCCGGAGTGGCTTTTCTTACCCGGGCCCTGCGGCTTGATGCGGGAATTGTCATCTCTGCCTCCCACAATCCCTTCGAGGATAACGGGATTAAAATCTTCTCCCCCTCCGGCTTCAAGCTTTCCGATGAACTGGAAGCGAGAATGGAGGAGCTTATTGCCAGCAAGGACTTTCCCGCGAGGAGGGCAACGGGCGAAAAGATCGGAAGGGCCTCCCGGCTCGACGATGCCACGGGCCGGTACATCGAGTATATCAAATCCACCATCCCCAGGGGAATGGACCTCGAGGGGTTAAAGGTGGTGGTGGATACCGCAAACGGTGCCGCATACAAGGTTACCCCTCTTCTGCTGCGGGAACTGGGCGCAGAGGTCATCTCCATCAATGATAAGCCGGACGGTGTAAATATCAACGATAACTGCGGTTCATTGCACCTCGATTGTCTTGCACAGGCAGTGCGGGAGCATAATGCCCACGTCGGGGTCGCCCATGACGGGGATGCCGACAGGACCCTCCTGGTGGATGAAAAAGGCTCCGTGGTGGATGGCGACCTGATTCTGGGAATCTGGGCAGCGGGGCTGAAAAAAGAGGGGAAACTGCGGGGGGATACCGTGGTGGCTACCGTCATGAGTAATCTCGGCCTCGGGAAGTTTCTCGATGCCCAGGGGATACGGCTGCTGCGCACCAAGGTGGGGGACCGCTATGTGGTGGAGGAAATGCTCAAGGGCGGGTATGCCCTCGGCGGCGAGCAGTCGGGGCACATCGTTTCGTTCGAGTATAACACCACCGGCGATGGCCCGATCACTGCGCTGCAGGTCCTTTACCTGATGAGGAAGTCGAACCGGCTCCTCTCCGATCTGTCCGGCGGGATTGAGCTCTATCCGCAGGTCCTGTTGAATGTCCCCATCTATGAAAAGAAGGATCTGAAGAGCGTTCCCGGGATTGTCGATGCCATTGCCGCTGCGGAGGCAAAGCTCGGAGACAGGGGAAGACTTCTTGTCAGGCCTTCCGGAACAGAGCCGAAGATCCGGGTTATGGTGGAAGCCGAGGACCCTGCTGTGGCGAAAGAGGCTGCGGAGGAGGTTGCCGGGGTGATACGCACCCATATGGGGAAGGGGGAAACCCGCGCGTAGCGCCCTCCTTTCAGGAGCAGGGGAACTTTTGCCTTCGCATTTGTCCGGGCCCTCTTTCGCGGACGGCGGAAGGAGGAGAAACGGGGTGCCTGCATGGTGATCTATCTGCTTGCCTTTCTCTGCGGGGCAGGTCTCTTCTTTCTCCAGCGCTTTTTCCCCGTTACCTCTCTTATCATATCGGGCGCTTTGCTGGCTGCGGCAGGATTCCTGCGGTCCGGAGCGGTCGACCGGGAACGGACCGCCCTGCGGAAGCTTCTTTTTGTTCTTCCTCTTGTCTTTTTCTGCTCCGTTGGGTTTTTCCGCGCTAAGATGCTGTATCTCCCTCCCCCCTCCCTGGAAAAAATTGCGGGGGAGAGCATCCTGGTCCGTGGTATCCCGCGCTCTGCAGCGGTCCCCCTCCCCTCTGCCCCGGGGACCTTCTCCCAGGTGCTGGAGGTGAGCGCAGCGGAGGACAGGAGCGGCTTTCCGCTGCATATCAGGGAGATTCGCATGGTGAGTCCTGTCGCTCTGAATCCCGGCAGGTCTTACGCGGTGCGCGCACGCATTCCCGGAGATGCCTTTTCCTTGAACCCGGGGGGCGGCAGGCATATGATGGGCGGGTATGCGCTGGATTTCCGTGATCTCGGCCCCGCGGCCTCTGATCCTTTCAGCGCGGCACGGTTGAAGCTGAACTCCTTCCTGAGGAACCGTTTCTCCGCAGAAGCGGCATCCTTCCTGATGTCGCTCATCACCGGCGACCGCAGCCTCCTTACCCGGAAGACGAGTGATTCCTTTAATGCCACCGGTCTGGCCCATATCCTGAGTATCTCGGGCGCCCATTTCGGACTCCTGCTCCTCATCCTGTACAGGGCGTTCTCGACACTGGTGAAGATGCTGCCGTACCGTCTGCTGGCACGGATAACTCTTTACTGCAGCCCCTCCCAGATCGCGGCTGTCGCGAGTATCCCCTGTCTTGCGGGGTATCTTTTCATTTCCGACAGGAGCTTTCCCGCCGTCAGGTCATTCATTATGATTGTCCTGTTCCTTTTCGGACTTGTCGTGCAAAGAAGGGGGGTCTGGCTGAACACTCTTCTTGTTGCCGCTGCTGCTATCGTCTTTATCCGGCCCGACTCTCTTCTCGATCTCTCCTTTCAGCTTTCTTTTGTTGCGGTGCTCTGTATCGGAATGGTAACCGGACAGAGGGCAGGGGAAGCGAAGAATGAATGTCCGGAGGGGAACGGCTCTCCGTCTCCCCCTGCCGGAGTGCTGCCCTCCGCCTTTCTGCGTTGCCGTGCCCTCGTGTCTGTCCTCTCTTCCCACATACGCATTTCCGTCCTTATATCGGGTGCAGCCACCCTGGGTACCGCGCCCCTCGTCGCATACTATTTTCATTACTTCTCCCTTATCTCTCCCCTCACCAATCTCCTCATCACGCCGGTTATCGGGTTCCTGATACTCCCGGCGACCCTCTTCTCCTCTTTCGTGTATCTTGTCTCGGACTATTTCCCCCTCCTCTCCATCATCGACAGCGTTACCCGTTTTGTCCTCGCATCCGTCGGGCAGAGCGCACAGTGGCGGTTTGCCGAGGTGAAGATTCCCGCTTTTCCCGGTGCCTTTCTCGTTGCCTTTTATGGATCTCTCTTTCTTTCGATCGCGTTTACTTTCCGTGGGGGAGGGAAGGGCCCGGACCGGAGCGGCGGAGGGACGGGGCTCCGGTCCCTGCTGCGTGCACCCGTTTCCGTACTCGTTCTCCTCGCCGTATTTTTAGCAGATCCCTTTGGAACGAGGGGGATCCGGGTGACGTATCTTGATGTAGGACAGGGAGATGCGGCGGTGGTGGAGCTGCCGGACGGAAAGACCCTGGTGGTGGACACCGGCAGAAGCGGGCTTCAGGTGGGGGAGTATTTACGCTATCGGGGGGCCCGCCGGATAGATGCCCTCGTCCTGTCCCACGGACAGTCCGACCATGCGGGAGGAGTGCGCTATCTTGCGGAACAATTTGTTATCGGTGAAATATGGGATAACGGTCGGCTGCTGTACCGGGGACTCCCGGAGATGCGCCGCCGCGGCGTGCAGCGGGGGGATGTGGCAAAGGGGGAGGGGTATTCGCTGACAGTTCTTCATACGTATGAGGACTTCTACACGGCGGGATCGAGGAGCACGGGGGTGAATGATGATTCCCTTGTCCTGAAAATCCAGGGGAGGCGGAGTGCATTCCTCTTTACCGGCGATATAGAGCAGGAGGGAGAAGAGGATCTGCTGCATCTGGGCGCTCATCTCCGGAGCGCCGTTCTGAAGGTTCCCCATCATGGAAGCCGGTTCTCCGCAGGGGCGGACTTCTTCCGTGCGGTTTCTCCCGACATTGCGGTGATCAGCGTCGGACGCGGGAACAGGTACGGACACCCGCACCGGGAGACCCTCGTGATGCTCGGCGCTGCGCAGGTATTCAGGACGGACAGGGACGGTGCGGTCGGTGTCCGGGAAAGGGAGGGCGGGGAACTGGAAGTGAAGGCGTGGCAGGACTTTCAGATGAGGGAGCCTGCGTGGGGCACAGAGGAATGGAGGAATATCGGGCGGCTGTTCCGGGTATGGTAATTCCTCCTATTCCGCTTTTGACGCTAAACGGGCCACGTTGATAACGAGTATCTTGGACTGGTTGTTCTTGACCTTTCTGAAGTGCTTGAGCAGCTTTCTCTCCTCAGGCTGCAGAAAGGGCACCTTCTTCTCCGCTCCCGGCTTGTCTTCGTGTTTGAAAAAGTAGGTAATGGGTACCGAAAGCGCATCGGCAATGATCTGGATATGCTCCACATTGAGCCTGTTCTTTCCGTTCTCATACCGCTGGACCTGTTGGTAGGTGACGTTCAGCATCTCGGCAAGTTTCTCCTGGGAGATGCCCAACTCTTTTCTGCGCTTCTTGACTAATTCGCCGATCTCTTTTGTCTTTTTGATTTTCTTTGTCAGCATATCGATCCTGCCCCGCTCCCGTTTTTTTGAAGATTTGTATCTATGGTACAATGAATTTAAAAATATTGCAATCAGCAATATAGGTATCACTATACCAACTGTCGTTTTTTTATGCAACACATTAAAAAGTGTTCAAAAAGTAGAGCAGATGCACGTAGAAGGTGGGGGGAGGGAGGAGGAGCCGAAAATATTACAGGGTGCAATATTTTGTTTTTCCATGGAGAAGGGGGTCCGGTCCAAAGGAGGGGGAGCAGGGTGAAGGAGGTGTTTCATCGTTAATCGATATGAAAACTGCGGAACCGTTCTCCCTGAATGTGATACAATAAAAAATCACTGGGGTGTGCAGGAAAGCTATCATCTCCTGCGGCAGCGGCTTCTGCTGCGACCGGCTGCACAGTCCCTGGTCTGCGTTATCCCGGGCAAAACGTCCTCACCGTAGCTCTGCTCGGTATTGTCTCATTATGGCGGGCGTTGTACCCGTGACGCCTTGCTTGGGAACGGTTCGCTTGCTCTCGCAAGGAACACAGTTTGCCTACACACCCTAAAGCGGGAAATAAAGAGGTTTGTTCATGATCGCAATAGTGGATTACGGGATGGGAAATATCCGTAGCGTTGAAAAGGGCTTTCTCAAGATGGGGGCCGAGGTCAGGGTCACTGCAGATCCGAAGGTTATTTCCGATGCCGCGGGGATCGTTCTTCCCGGTGTCGGTGCCTTCAAGGATTGCATGCGGAACCTCGACAGCATGAACCTGCTCGGCGTCATCGTTAAAGAGATCGAAAAAGGAAAGCCGTACCTGGGCATATGTCTCGGCCTCCAGATACTTTTTTCCGACTCGGAAGAGTTCGGTTTCTGCAGGGGCATGGATATACTCAAAGGAAGGGTCGTCCGTTTCCGGTTCGGACATGAGGTGCCCGACGGAGGGGAGGCGGGCAGCTGTCAGGGACTGAAGATTCCCCATATGGGGTGGAATACCGCCCGGTTGAGCAGGAGGCCCCCCCTGTTCCGCGAGATCCCGGACGATACCTATTTCTATTTTGTCCATTCCTACTACGTAGTTCCTGAAGAGGAGGGAGTGATCGCCTCCCGGACCGAATACGGTGTCGATTTCGTTTCGATGGTGTGGAAGGACAATGTGATCGCCACCCAGTTCCATCCTGAAAAAAGCCAGGGGGCGGGATTGAAAATCCTTAAAGGGTTCAATGAAATGGTCTGCGGCTCTTAGGATGTGCCTACACATCCTAGCACGGGAATTCCGTTTGCACCCTGCAAAAGGAGAAACACGATACACGACACCTGAGAACCATGAATAATAATGAATTGATGAAAAGCGTCATCCTCGGCACTGCCGGACATATCGACCATGGAAAGAGTTCCCTGGTGAAGGCCCTTACGGGCACCGATCCCGACAGGCTCAAGGAGGAAAAGGAACGGGGTATCACCATCGACCTCGGGTTCGCCAATCTCCTGTACCCCGACGGATTGGCAGTGGGGATTGTGGACGTCCCCGGGCATGAGCGTCTGATCAAGAACATGCTGGCAGGGGCGGGGGGGATCGATATCGTCCTGATGGTCATCGCTGCGGATGAAGGGGTAATGCCCCAAAGCCGGGAGCACCTCGCCATCTGTGAGCTGCTGAAGATCAAGGCGGGCATCGTGGCCATCACCAAGGCGGATCTTGTGGATGAGGAATGGTTGCACCTGGTGATCGATGACGTGCGTACCTTTGTAAAGGGGACCTTCCTCGAGAATGCCGTCCTTCTCCCCGTCTCGGCGAGATCGGGCCTTAACCTGGAGGCACTGAAGGAAAAGATACGGGAAGTCGCCCTCGGGGTGGAGCCCAAGCTGGTGAAAGGATTGTTCCGGCTCCCTATAGACAGGGTTTTCACTCTTAAGGGGTTCGGTACTGTCGTCACCGGAACCGCCCTGTCGGGCACCATTGTGCTGGATGCGCCGGTGGAGATACTCCCCTCCCGTATTACCAGCAAGGTGAGGGGGCTCCAGAGCCACGGCAAAGGAGTGGAGCGGGCGTATGCCGGCCAGCGGATCGGGATCAATCTCCAGGGGATCGACAGGGAACTGCTCAAGAGGGGGGATGTGGTGGTGACCCCCGACCGTTTTACTCCTACCCGGGCGATGGATGCGAAGCTGGACATGCTGAAGGATGCCCCCCCGGTCAAGAGCAGGAGCCTCGTTCATTTTTATACCGGCACTGCGGAAACCATCGCCCGTATCGTCCTCTACGACAGGGATGAAGTGAAGCCGGGAGAGTCCTGCTATTGCCAGTTCCGGCTGGAAGAGCCGGTGGTGGTCCTTTCCGGAGACCGGTACATCGTCAGGAGGTTCTCTCCCCTGGAGACCATAGGGGGCGGAGCGGTCCTCGACCCTCAGCCTGTCAGGAGAAAGAGGGGGACCGGCACCGCCGACCTCGCGGTTTTTGAGAAAGGGTCGATGGAGGAAAAGATTGAGACGAAGGTCAGAAGGGCCGGATACAACGGGAGCACGCTCCCTGAGATAGAGGGGTGGCTGCAGGGTGACATCCCTGAAATCGACCGCGCCGTGGAGCAATTGCTTGGGAAAGGGCTTCTGGTGAAGAGCCATGATACCCTGCTGCACTGTGAGAGTTTCCATGCGTTCCGGGAGGAGCTGAAGGCGACCCTCGGCCGCTTTCACCGGGAGAACCCGCTGAAGCCGGGCATGCCCAAGGAAGAGCTGAAAGCGGGAATCAGGATCGACCAGAAGGTGTTCAATCATCTTATCGAGAGGGTGGAGGAGGTGGTGGTGGACAGGGAGATGCTCCGCCTCCGTGAGTTCAGGGTGGCCCTCTCCAGCGTCGACGAAAACGTAAAGAGCAAGATAATGGCTATTCTCGAAAAAGAGGGACTGCAACCCTCCTCGAAAGCTGAGCTGGCGCAGAAGGTGTCCCTCAGTGAGAAAGAGCTGAATGACCTCCTTAAGCTCCTCGTCAAGGAGGGTGCCCTGGTGAGACTGAACGACTCCCTCCATATTACCGCGCTCCACTATGACCGGATGATGAAACTGCTGAAGAATTTCTTCACGAAAAAGGGAGAAATGACGGTGGCAGAGTTCAGGGATATCCTTGGAACAACACGCAAATATGCTCTCCCCCTCCTCGAGTACCTCGACTCCCACCGGGTAACTCTCCGGGTTGGGGATGTCAGAAAATTAATGGTAAAATAGGGTATGAAAAAGCGCTATCTCTGGATCCCGATCGTCCTCCTCATCGGTTTTCTCCTCGGCGGAATCACCTACTACCTGTTAAGCAAGACAACCTCTCCCTCGTACATGCCCTTCACGCCCCGGGTTCCCGGCTCCATCCTGGAGACGTCAAGGGCCTTTTCCGAGATCGTCCGTGCCGTCGCCCCCGCTGTGGTCAACATTTCCACTGTAAAAACGGTAAGGAGGCAGACCGCTCCTTTTGACGAATTTTTCGATTTTCTCTATCCCTTTCCCGACGGAAATGGGAGGAAATGGAAAGAGCAGAGCCTCGGTTCGGGGGTCATCGTCTCCCCCGACGGATATATCGTCACCAACAATCACGTAGTGGAGCAGTCGGACGATATCAAAGTAATCCTGTATGACAGGAGAGCGTTCCGGGCAAAGATCATCGGAGCCGACCCGAAAACGGATATCGCGGTGATCAAGATCGATGCGAAGGATCTGCCGGGTATCCCGTGGGGGGATTCCGACAGGCTGCAGGTGGGGGAGTTTGTCCTCGCCATCGGAAGCCCCTTCGGACTGAGTCATACGGTGACCATGGGTATCATCAGCGCCATCGGCAGGGTGGATGTGGGAATCGCGGATTATGAGAACTTCATCCAGACCGATGCCGCCATCAATCCCGGGAACTCCGGCGGCCCGCTGACCAATGTAAAGGGAGAACTGATCGGGATCAACACCGCTATTTTCTCAAAGACGGGAGGATACCAGGGGATCGGATTTGCGGTGCCGAGCAATATGGTCAGGCTGGTCATGGATCAGTTGCTGAAAAAGGGCAAGGTCACGAGGGGCTGGATCGGCGTCGCCATCCAGGAGCTCACCCCGGAAATCGCCCAGAAATTCGGCCTCAAGGCGTCGGCTGGGGCGCTTATCAGCGATGTGGTCAAAGGTGGACCTGCATTTGTTGCCGGGATGATGAGAGGGGATATCATTCTCGAGTTCAACGGGAAGGAAGTCAGTGATGTGGGAATGTTCAGAAATATGGTGGCCCAGAGCAAGATAGGCTCCCCGGTATCCGTAAAGGTTCTGAGGAAAGACAGGGAGATTACCGCGACGGTGACCATAGCGGAGCTCCCTTCAGAGACGACGGAAGCGACTCCGTCCTTCCCGCAAAGCCCGGAGACGGAAGAGAATGTCCTTTCCGGTATTGCGGTAGTGGATCTTAACCGTTCCATTGCAAAACAGCTGGAGATCGACAAGGACGAAAAAGGGGTGGTGATCGTACGGGTCGAGCCGGGCTCCTCTGCCGAGGAAGCCGGTATCAAGAAAGGTGACGTCATTCAGGAGATCGATCGCCAGAGGATAAACAACCTGAACGACTTCAACCGGGTGGTGTCCAGAGTGAAGCCCGATGATTCCGTTCTCCTCTTCGTCAACCGCAAAGGAAAAAGATTTTACGCTGCCTTATCGCCGCAATAAGAGCACCAGGAAGTGAAAGAGAGAAAGGGGGTGAAAAGATGACCCGTCTTGCCTCAAAAACGGCAATCATGTTCATTTTCATTGCTGCAGGCTTTTTATTCGGTTTGCGTTACGGTTTTGCTGCCTATGGCATACTTTTCGGTCTTTTCCTCGGCGCCCTCTCCCTTTTTATCGAAGCGAGACTCCGGGATGTTTCCTTCGGCTCGATTCTCGGCGGTCTTCTGGGCTTGGGAATAGGGCTTGCCTCTTCCTTCCTCCTGCTGTATCCCTTCCGTTTTATTGTCAGCGAGGAGGGCTGGAGGGCCTCCTATTTTATCCTTACCGCGGTGCTCGGCTACGGAGGCCTGTTTGCCGGGTTATACCGGGGAAAGAACCTTACCGTCCCTGCGATCATGCGCCTCTTCAAGGGACAGGAGCTGGAGGAAGATCTGAAGATCCTGGATACCAGCGTCATCATCGACGGCCGCATCGCCGATGTCATCGAGGCGGGCTTCCTCGAAGGGACCTTTATTATCGCCCAGTTTATCCTTCAGGAGCTCCAGTATGTCGCCGATTCCCCCGATCCCATGAGGAGGGCAAAGGGGAGGCGCGGGCTCGATATCCTGCACCGTATCCAGAAGATGTCGAACATCAAGGTCAGGATTGTGGAAGAGGACTTCCCGAAGATCAAGGAAGTCGATGCGAAACTGATCGCCCTGGCGCGGCTTTTGAGCGGAAAGATCGTTACCAACGATTTCAACCTGAATAAAGTGGCGCAGTTGCAGGGGGTCTCCGTGCTCAATATCAACGAGCTTGCCAACGTGCTGAAGCCGGTGGTGCTTCCCGGAGAGATCATCAACCTTTTTGTCGTAAAGGAAGGGAAGGAGTACAACCAGGGAGTCGCCTATCTTGACGACGGGACCATGGTGGTCATCGAAAATGCGCGCAAGCTTATCGGAAAGACGGTGGAGGCCACCGTCACCAGCGTGCTGCAGACCACGGCGGGGCGGATGATCTTTGCCCGTCTGCGGGAAGAGGAATAAGGGAATCCCTTAAAAGCGGAAATGCAAAAGAACGATACCGGCGGAGGATTCCCCTCTCTTTCGGGAGGGGGGCGCCAGGGGCGTGGAGGTGCGTGCTCCGGATTTCTATGGCCTGGATTTCTATGGAAAGAGAAGTGCGGAAGAAAGTGACGGCGATCGTTCCCGCCGCGGGGATGGGAAGGAGGTTTGGAGGGCAGAAAGGGAAAACGCTGCACCTCCTGTCCGGAAAGCCTCTGCTTGTCTGGGTTCTCGAGGCATTCCAGAAGTGCGGGAGGGTCGATGAGATCCTGCCGGTGCTGAAGGCCGAGGACAGGAAGGCCGGATGGGAACTGGTGGAGCACTACGGAATTACCAAAGTGAAGAGGATTGTCACCGGGGGCAGAGAGAGGCAGGATTCGGTATCCCATGGCCTGGAAGCCCTCGGGGAGGAGCTTTCTACGGTGGTGATCCATGACGGAGCCCGGCCCCTGGTGGAGTGCTGCCTCATCGAAAGGGCCGTCGAAGGGCTGGAAGGATATGACGGTGCTGTGGTGGGAGTGCCGGTAAAGGATACGATCAAGACGGCTGCTCCCTCCTCGCCGGGGGAAAACGTACCGGAGGCGCCGGAGGTAGTGGTAGGGGAGACATTGGACAGGACAGCTCTCTGGGCGATCCAGACTCCCCAGGTGTTTCCCCTCGGGAGGATACGGGAGGCGCACCGGCGGGCCCGCTCCGAAGGCTTTTACGGCACCGATGACGCCGCCCTGGTGGAGCGGTACGGCGGCTCAGTGAGGATCATCATGGGATCGTACCGGAATATCAAGGTGACCACGCCGGAAGACATTCTTGTGGCGGAAGCGCTCCTGAAAGCGGGTTCTCAATGAAGAAGATCTGCTGAATGGTGAGGGTGGATAGACTACGGTGCGTATAGGAATAGGATACGATTCTCACCGGCTCGTGGAGGGGAGGAAGCTTATTCTCGGCGGGGTGGATATTCCCCATGAGAAGGGGCTCCTCGGCCATTCCGATGGAGACGCTCTCTGTCACGCCGTTACCGACGCACTGATCGGCGCCCTGGGAGAGGGGGATATCGGAAAGCACTTCCCCGATACCGACCCGCAATGGAAAGGGGTCTCGAGCATACTACTCCTGAAACACATTGCTGAGAGGGTGAAGGAGAGGGGGTTCGAGATCGCCTGGATCGACTCCATTATTATTGCGGAGAGGCCGAAAATCGGACCCCATATTGATTCCATGAAGCATGCCCTTTCCGCAGCGGGGATCCCCCCCGCATGCGTGAGCATCAAAGCGAAGACGAACGAAGGAATGGGATTTGCCGGACGCGGTGAAGGCATAGCGGTTCACGCGGTATGTCTTTTGGTGCAGTCTTCCCTCTGACGGAAGGCCATTCCTTTGCGCCCTCTCGAAAACCTGAATTGTCAAAACTCTTTCCCCCCGTCTCCCGGGGAATAAGAAAGGCGGCTCGAAAGAGCCGCCTTTCTTTGTGAAGCTCCTCAGCGGTTTGAATTAGAAGCTGAGGGTCAATGCATGCACCATCTGGAACGGATCCTTTATGTTGTTTGCAGAGGTAAAGGGCGTTCCTGCCGCACCGGTCTCGTAGAAGTCACCGGTGTTCATCCAGCCGGCGATGACGGAGTAGGTGAGATTCCTGTCGATCTTGTAGGCAAGCTTGACATCGATTTCCTCACCGATCTGCTTGTCCTGTCCGCCGGAGGTCTTCGAAGCCCTGATGACGAACCCGTCAATGGAGGCGGTCACGTCTTTCATCGGGGCGAAGTCAAGACCCAGCCGGTAGTAGGTGGTATTGGCGATACCCGTGCTGCGGCCGGTGCTGTTCACGCCGCTGCCGGTAAGGCCTGCTCCGGAGTGCCCGGTGTCGAGCCACTGCATGTTGGCGGCAGTCCTGAGGGTGTACTCATAAATGAACGCATAGTGGACGTCCCTTCCCATGGAGGTCTGGAACTCCTTGTTCTTGCCGTCGGCCATACCGTCGCTGTCACCGCTACCATAGGCGAAGCCCGCCCTGACTGTCACGGGATTGATCTTGTAGCCCAGGTTTACGAAAGCGCCGTAGCCCCTGAAATCGGTTTCAGCGAATCCCTTGAGCGTCCTACCGAACTGGGTGTCGAATTCCGCTTCGTAGGTCAGCCCGTAAAGTACGCCGCTCGCATGGAAGCCGAGGTTGTAGAACTTGAAGCCCTGGTCTTCGTTAATGACCCAGTTGCTGGCAGCAGGAGTGCCGCCGCTCGCGGGAAGCAGAGTGTTAATCGGGGTGTTGTTGCCCTGCGCGTAGAACAGGTTGACTCCGACGGCGTTGTCCTTGTTCCAGTTGTATACTGCGAGAGCAGCATAAGCGTCGGTGTCGTCGTTCGACTGTCCGGTGCTGCCCTCGATGACCTTTGCAGCCACTGCGGCGACGTGGAGGTTCTTCATGGGAAACGCAAAGAACAGAACCGCGTCGTCACCGAACTTGGTGTGGTCAAGGAACTGCCTCTGGCTCAGGGCAAGGGGCATATGGCCGACCTTGATACCCGCGGGAATCCCGAGGAGTCCGGAGCCGGAGTGCTGGATCCAGGCCTGGAGGATCCTGAGCTCAGAATCGGGCTTGTTGTTCTCGGTGGCGCCCACGGCGGTGCCGGTGGCGGAATTAGACGTGCCACTCCCTCTACCCCAAGTGTACGTGTCGGAGTTCGTCAGGTCAGAGCCGGAAGAGGTCTCGAGCTGTACGAAACCGGTGGTGTTTTTGGTGACATCAGCCTGGAGGCTGAGCCGTACCCTTGCATCGTACCAGGCTGCTGACGGAGCATCTACGGGAAGCTGGGCGCTGGCGCCGCTGCCATGGACAATGTCGGTGCTCATCCAGCCCCTCATTCTCACTTCGCCGCCCAGGGTGATCTGGGTGGCACCCTTGGCGACAACCGCCTGTGTTTCAGAAGGAATGTCGGCGTGAATGGCGAAGGCGCTCGCCGCGAAGCCGAGAAGAAACAACATGCTTACGAGTAATGCAAAATATTTTCTCACTTCCTAACCTCCTATGGTTAGTTCAGTATCTGCCCGCCAAAGGCGGGATGGTGCTACCCGATTTGCTTCTCTTCATTTTCAATGGTCCTGTGGGTGCCCTCACCTCCTTTTTGAGAAAGGAAGAAGCAAATATAATATAATCGTATAAAAAGCCATGTCCGTTTTCTTACCGGGAAAAACATCCCCTCTGTGCGGACAATGAGGTAAATAGCAACAAGTGTGCCAATAAAAAATACTTATAAAACAATGTGAACTGAAAAAGGCCCCTCCGGCTTTTGTGGCTATCTTGCAACAGGGTGTGTCTTTTGGAAACACTGGGGAGGGTGAGTATGGTCAAAGGCACTCTCGTTTTGACGAACCCCCGGAGGCTCCTTTTTCCCGGGGCGCCGGAAAACTTGACTTTCCTCTATGATGTGCCGCTATATTCTAAAGCAAGCAGCAGCAGGCGCGCTGCCGGTCTTTCTTTCATATTTTTTTTATAATTATCTCGTATCCTTGAGGGAAGGCCGTGGCGGGAGATATCCTATGGCAAAAATATGGAAATACGACTTCGACATAGCAAAGTTCTCCAGGGTGATAGAGCAGAATCCGCAGGATTACCGGGCCTACAAAGACCGGGGGAATGCGTACCATAAAAAGAGGCGGTACGATCGTGCCATTGCCGACTACACCAGGGCGATAGAGTTGAATCCTGACTATTTCCTGGCCTACAACAACAGGGGAAACGTTTATCTTCAGCTCGGCCAGTATGATCTCGCTGTTGCCGATTACAACAAGGCCATAGAGCTGAACCCGAAGAACGGCATGCCGTACAACAACAGGGGATTCATCAACATCCTCATGGGCCGGTATGGGGATGCCGAACGGGATATCAGGAGGTCTCTCGAGCTGAACGAGAACAATATCTATGCCCTGAACAGCATGTCAGAGCTCTACGCGGCGAAGAGCGACGCGGAAGAGGCATGCAAGTGGCTGAAAAGGGCAATTGAAAAAGGCTATAATAACTGGAATTACCTGAAAACATCGGGGACGTACGACACTATCCGTCACTCCCCCTGCTTCAAACAGCTCATCGCACGGAAAGAGAAACAGCAGTAATTCTGTTCCGGGCAACTCCTGATCGGCGGTGTGGGTCCCCTCCCGCATATTCGACTCATTGGCCAGCCGAGCTTTCAGGAATGAGAAGGGTGCGCGGTGAGAGGGGAAAGAATGGTAGGCGATGTAGGGATTGAACCTACGACCTTTCCCGTGTGAAGGGAACGCTCTCCCACTGAGCTAATCGCCCGTTTCGTGCAGAATCGGTAACTATTAATTTATAACAGATCGGGGAGTTGTAAGTAAAGACTTTCCGCAGGAAAAAGCGGAATCCCCGGATTTCCGGGTCCTCGCAGGCGCCGGTGAGAGGGGCTTCCGTTGGCAATTGACCGTGTCGATAGGAAATAATAAAAGATGAATTACGGCAGTACGGTGTATGCTGATGGTGAATGAGAGGGATGCCGGGACCCTGGAAAGCGCCGGGGGGGCGGAAAGGGGATTGGCGGTGCATGCGGAGCGCTTCCTGAATGAGAGGATTGCAGCGGTACTGCCGGGATATGAAGTGCGCCGCTCCCAGCTGGAGATGATGCGTGCCTGCTCCGCGCTGATGGAAAAGGGGGAGGGCATCCTTCTGGCTGAAGCGGGAACGGGGACCGGCAAAACCTTTTCCTATCTCATTCCGCTGCTCCTCTCCGGGAAGCGGGCTGTCATTTCCACCCGGACGATCAATCTCCAGGAGCAGATCGTCACGAAGGACCTCTCCTTCCTTTCCTCTCTGCAGGAGTTCGATTATGCCATTGCCAAGGGGAGGAGTAACTATCTCTGTCTGCGGCGCCTCCACGCCTTCAGGGCGGACGAAAAAGAGGTCGTCGAGTACCTTGCCCTGTCCCGGTGGGCATCCGGGACGGAATCGGGTGACCGTGAGGATTTCCGGATAAGGCATCCCCTTCTATGGGAAAGAGTGTGTTCCGATGCGGATGCGTGTATGGGGCAGCGGTGCTCTTTTTTGCGACAGTGTTTCTACTTTGCCGCACGGCAGCGTTGGGGGAGGGCCCAAATCGTGGTGGCGAACCATGCCCTTCTGGGGATCAATGCACTCCTCCCGGAAGATGCGCGGCTTTTGCCGAAAGTGGAAGTGTTGGTCATCGACGAGGCCCACTCCGTCGACGGCGCGCTCTCCGAAGTTGCGGGACTTATCCTGTCCAGCCGCGGATTTGAGCGCATCCTCTCCACCCTGCTCAAGCCCGATGAAAGGGGGACATACCGGGGCCTCCTTGCGCAGACTTCCGCCCTTTTCCCGTTGATCGACTCTCTCCGCAGTGAGATGTCCCTCTTCTGGGTATCGGTAAGGAGTGCCCTGAAACACCGCGCCTCTCTCGGAAGTACCTTTCACTTAAAAGAGCGTGCCGCTGCCCTGGCGGAATCGATGAAGGCCCTCGCAGAAAAGGCACGGACAGCCGCCCTGGGGCTTTTCCATGAGGACGATGAACTGGAGCTGAAGGCGGCGCTGCTGAAACTGAAGTCCTATGCCCAGGGGATGGAGGAGTTCTCTGAGGGGTGCGACGGGTATGTCCGGTGGGCTGAGATCGAAGAGGGAAGGGTCAGCCTCCGCATGGCCCCGGTCTATCCAGCCGATTTCATGCAGAACAGCATCGTCCCTGAATTCGGGGCCATGGTCCTTACTTCCGCGACACTGTCCGTGGCGGGCGATTTTGATGTTACCGCAAGGGTGCTGGGGCTGGAGGGAGCTTCGACGCTGTCGGTACCCTCTCCCTTCGACCTCAGGGAGCAGGTTGTGGTGGAGGTGAAACGGGGGATCGATCCTGCGGGGAGTGACAGTGCTGAAAAGATCGCACGGGTTATTGTGGAAGAGGTGTCGAAGAGGGACGGGGGGGTGCTGGTGCTTTTCACCTCGAAGGAGATGATGGGCAGAGTAGAAGCCCTGTCTGCGGCGCAGCTGAGCGCTCTGGGGCTCAATCCGCTGATACAGGGGGAGATCCCCAACAGGGCCATGCTCGAGAGAATGAGGGAAAGCAGCGACTGCATTCTCTTCGGGCTCGACTCCTTCTGGGAGGGAGTGGATGTGAAGGGAGATGCCCTGAAATGCGTTATCATTACAAAGCTTCCCTTTGAGGTCCCTACCGAGCCGATCGTGCAGGCAAGGACCCGTGAGATCGAAGGGAGGGGCGGCAACTCGTTTCGGGAGTACTCCCTTCCCCGGGCGGTATTGAAATTCAAACAGGGGTTCGGCAGGCTTATCCGATCGAAAGAGGACAAGGGGAGAGTGGTTATCTGCGATGAGAGGGTTTGTACGAGATCATACGGTCTCGCTTTTCTGGAAGCTGTATACAGGGACTCTTTCCCTCACGCGGGCACTCACGCGAGTCGGCGGCCCCGTTACTTTTGAGAGAGAGTCCCCCCTGCAGCGGCCTCCCGCTGCGGGGGGAGCAGGAGGCTACTTCCTCCAGACACCGTCCAGGCCGCAGAGAATGGCGCTTTTGTCGCCCAGGCCGATATTCTTATGACAGTCGAGGCACGCTGATGCGGATTTGCCCGTAATCTTTCTTGCTTCTGCATCGTACAGCAGAAAGACCCCGTCCGTTATTTCCTTGCCGGGGATTGCTTTCCCGCTTGCATCGCACCCCTCGGTAACGTTCCGCACCGTGAGGATCACATATTTGTTGTCCGGGGTGGGCATCGCATCGTGGATCTGACCTCCGCCCGGAATCATCTTCTCGTCCACCAGTTTCAGGCTCTTCCCGTCGAGGACCCAAAGCCTGTCGCCGGCGGACTGATAGAGATAGGTATCGTCGGTACTGAAAAATTCCCTGAAGGTGAGGGTTTTCCGCGGCTCGCCGGTCAGGGTGTTCTTCGCAAGGACCTTCCACTTTCCCCTTTCGAGGGAAGGGAGGTCGACCAGGACGAAATCCACCTTGCCGTTGGCCTTTCCCTCGTCATTTTTCTGATTCAGCACCACGGCAAACTTCTTCATATCATTTGAATTGATGCCGTGGACGAAGATATATGTCCCCGGCTTGTACCCGAGGTCGCTGACAAACATGCGGTGCTTCAACTCGAGACTCTTCTTATCGAAGACATCAATAAACCCTTCCGTTCCCATAAATACCGGCAAAAAAGACTGCTTTGTCTGGCCCGACGCGCAATAAAGGGGCGGTTTGTCACCCGGTGCCCGCTTGTCGGGATCGAGAGCAACATCCTTGATGACATCCCCCGTCTTCAGGTCGGACTTACCGACATGCATTTTCCCCTGAGGATCCAGCACATACGTAGACCAGAACAGCGTGTTCGGATCGCCTACATCCACGCGTGCATCATGGGTGGGATGGGTGTCCTTTGTCCCGATGACTACCCTGTCCAGATTGTTCACGTGTATCGGTGCATCGGCATTATTGGGATCGACGGTCACCTCGGCTTTGGCGAAATGCCCGCCCATTCCCGCAACATAGAGGACACCGGTATACGTCTTTTTCGCGGCAGTGGCCGACGGAGCTTTCGCATTCATGACACTAAAAACAAGATACCCGAAAGAGAGAATGGTGAATACCCCCATTACAGACACGAACATTTTCTTCATACAATCCCCCGTTTTCCGTTCTTCTTGTGTTGCGATGATGACAGAGAGTGACTTTTCCAGAGTGAATAGGTGTGGATGTTTCCCCCTTTCCTGCGAGATATGCATTAAAAGCTAGCACGGGGCTGTTTCCAAAGTCAACTCAAGATTGAGATATTGCGTGCTAATTGAAAATTTAGAGTTGAAGGAATGCTTTCAAGGAGGGAAGAATGTCCTGATGTTCCGGAAGGAATGAGGAGGTATCCAAAAAGCAGTAAGGCTACCATGGCCGGAGCCATGATAGCCTTTTCTCATTAATCCTTTCTTCTTTGGTGGCGGGGAGAGGATTCGAACCTCTGACCTTCGGGTTATGAGCCCGACGAGCTACCAGGCTGCTCCACCCCGCTGATTTAAGCATACCTGAGACGTCTTCCGATTGTCAACAATAACTCCGGAGAACCGGAATCTGCGGGGTGATGAGCTCTGCGGAGTATCTTCCAATATCGTTTTTTCCCGCCTGGGTGCATGGAGGGGGCGCTCTCCTCTGCGCCTCTTCCTCCGAGAAACGGAAAAATCAGTTTCCTGTTGTCTTTTTTTGTGATACTATTGTGGAAAAAAGGGGGGGTGTTCGGCAACAGGTGCATTGCCTGCCTGTTGCGGCAAAGAACGGGAAAGAAGAAGCACCCACCGGAAGGAGCGAGCAATGAAGATAGAGAATCTGAGAAAGATCGGCAGGGAGCTTTTCTTCGAGCTGGGCGAAACGAGGCTGCGGCCGTTCTCCTCCGAAGAAATAGGCAAAGGTGCATCGGGCGACAAGACCTTTCCCATCGATAAAAAGGCCGAGGATATTGTCATCAAGCATATCGAGTCGCTCAAGGAGCCTCTCAGTATCATATCCGAGGAGAGGGGTATCATTGAAACCAACGGAGGGGGAGGACAAAAAATCCTGATCGACCCCGTGGACGGGAGCAAAAACGCCATAAACGGAGTCCCTTTCTATTGCACCTCCATCGCCGTCGCAGAGGGAAACACCATCGGGAGTATCTCCATGGCCTACGTGCTTAACTTGCTCACCGGGGATGAATTTTGGGCGGAAAAGGGGAAAGGAGCCTTTTTCAACAGGGAGAGAATCTCCGTACAGAAAGATGACCAGTTGTACCTGGTCGCCTATGAGGCGCAGAATCCCAAGAGCGATATTCCCCGCATCATGGGACTCCTCGGAGAAGCGAGGAGGACCCGCTGCCTTGGCGCTACGGCACTGGATCTTGCCTATGTCGCCTACGGTGCCATCAGCGTCTTTGTGAATCCCTCCTCATCGCGGAGTTTCGATTTTGCAGGGGGATGGCTTTTGGTAAAAGAAGCCGGCGGGGTATTTACCGACACGGAAGGAAACTCCATTGAGGGGGTGGAAATCGGCCTTTCCCGGAGCACTCCTCTCCTCGCCGCGGGGAACGGGCGGTTGCACGAGAGGGCAATGAATCTGCTTATGGCCTATAGCGCAGGGCGGACGGGTTGAAAGAGAGCGCCGGGAAACGATACGCTATGAGACATGAGCTACTTTACGATCCCTTCTGCCTTCGTCTCCGTTGCGGAAAAGCGTAGAGACCGCGTCGCCCTCCGCTATTTTGACGGGGTGGCGTGGAGGGCCATGAGGTATGGCGAGCTTCGTGCCTTTGCGGAACGCATTGCCCGGCTTCTCACCGGGGAAGGGTTTGCCCGGGGTGACCGGGCCGCTCTCGTCGCCGAGAACAGGCCGGAGTGGCACGCGTCCTATCTTGCCATTGAAATGCTCGGCGGCACCGCTGTCCCCATCGATATGCAGTCGGGCGCCGAAGAGGTGGAAAATCTTATCGGCGATTCCGCTGCGAAGGTTGTCTTCCACTCCTCCAAAACCGCTGAGAATGTCACAAAAGCCATCGAACGCTTTTCGGCCAGGGGGATCGACTTCGACGCCCCTGATTTTACCCGTAAGGTATCCGCGCCGGAGGGTGCCCCCTTACGGCAGAACGTTTCCCCGGAGGACATCGCCTCCCTTATTTATACTTCAGGGACCACCGGAAGACCGAAGGGCGTCATGCTCACCCATCGTAATATCTGCTCCGATGCTGAGGCGCTGCTCGGTGCCGGACTGATAGGGCCCGGGGACAACGTGCTGGCGCTCCTCCCCCTCCATCATACCTATCCCTTTCTGTGTACCTTTATTGTCCCCCTCTTTATGGGGAGCTCTATCACCCTCGGCCCGGGATTGAAGGGAACGGAGCTTGTCTCCGCCGTCCGGGAGAACGGCGTCACGGTCATCGTCGGTGTTCCGAAGCTCTACGAGATGCTGCGCAACGGAATCCTGGCGCGGCTGCAGGCCCGCTCCGGACTCCTGGTGAAGGCGGTCCGCCTGTGCGGGGCCCTGCGCAGAAGGACGGGGATCAATGCGGGGAAAGCGCTCTTCCGCTCAGTGCACCGGAATTTCCCCCAGGTGAGGTTCTTCGCCAGCGGCGGGGCGCGGCTCGATCCCCCGGTGATGGAAGATCTTGAAGGTCTGGGGTTTACGGTGCTGGAGGGATACGGGTTGACGGAGACATCGCCGGTGGTTGCCTTCAATCCCCTCCGCCGCAGAAAGCCGGGCTCTGTGGGACTTCCATTGCCCGGGGTGGAGATCGCGGTGGGGAAGGACGGCGAGATTATGGTGAAGGGCCCCATGGTGATGAAGGGATATTACAAGAATCCCGAGGCTACCGCAGAGGTCATGAGGGGCGACTGGTTCCTCACCGGGGACCTGGGCTATCGGGATGGCGAGGGGTACCTCTTCATTACCGGACGCAAGAAAGAGGTCATTGTGCTGAGCTCAGGAAAGAATATCTATCCTGAGGAGGTGGAAAGAGCCTACCTTTCCATTCCCCTCATCAGGGAAATATGCGTTATCGGTGCCGGGGAGGGCAGAGCGGTGGATGCGGTACAGGCTGTCATTGTCCCTGATCCCGAGTATGCAAAGGAAAAATCCATAGGAAACATCGCGGACTCGCTGAGCTGGGAGATAACCGGTGTATCCGCGAAGCTCCCCGAATACATGAGGATAAAAGGGTATACCCTGCATCCCGGGCCCCTGCCCCGAACTCCCCTGGGGAAGATCAGGCGTTTCATGGTGCGTGATCTTCTGAGGGACGCACGTCACGCGGAAAGACCCGGGAGGGGGGAGGACAACACCCTGATGGGGGAGGAGACGGGCAGGAAGGTGGCGGAGAGCATCAGGGCATTGCTGGATGCAGACATGCCTGTTCACTTTTCCGATACCCTCGATCTCGACCTCGGCCTCGACTCGCTGAAAAAGATAGAGCTTGTCTCCTCTCTTGAGGAGGCTTTCTCCGTCAGTCTGCCGGACACCTTCGTCACGGAGGTCCGGACAGTGGGAGAAATCGTGGCAAAGCTGAAGGATCTCGGGACCGGAAAAGGGCGTACGGAGGGGGGAGCCCTTTCGTGGAAGAGGATCCTCGAGAAGGAGCCGCCCCCGTCCGAGGCACGGAGAGCGGGGTATTCCCCTGGTAGTATGGAGAGGGCGCTCGTCTTCATGCTGTATATGCTCCTGAAGGGTCTTTTCCGTATCCTGTTCCGTCCCAGAGTGGAGGGGCTCGGGAACATTCCGGAAGAGGGCCCCTTTGTCATTACTCCGAACCATACCAGCTATCTCGACGGCTTCATCATCGCCTTTTCCATCCCCTACCGGGTTTTCAGGAGGCTCTCTTTCCTCGGCCTGCAGCAGTTTTTCACGGGGGGGCTCAAGGCGTGGTTCGCGCGTATGAGCCATGTTATCCCCATCGATGCGGAGGCTTACCTGAGCAGGGCTTTGCAGATGTCCGCATACCTGCTGAAGCAGGGGAGGGGCCTTTGCATCTTCCCGGAGGGGGGGCGCTCTTTCGATGGGAAGCTGCTGCCCTTCAAGAAGGGGATCGGGGTGCTGGCGCTGGAGCTCGGGGTGCCGGTGATCCCCGCCTCCATCAGGGGGGCGTTCGAGGCCCTTCCGCGGGGCTCGTTCCTTATCCGGCCGACCCGGATCACGGTACATTTCGGGGAGGTACTGCATCCCGGCTCCGGCAGGATACCCCGGAAGGGAGGGGAGGAGGATGCCTACCAGACCTTTGCCGATGCCGTGCGGGAGGAGGTTATACGGCTATCAAAGGATTAAATAGCGAAAACGGCGGGAGCTGTGGTAAGGTAAAACAAAAAGGAGTTTGTATGGCGGATGTCCGTTATAAGCAATATACCGAGGAAGAGGGCAGGATGTACGATTCGGCCATCTCGCGGATCAGGGAGGGGATGAAGAACGGGTTGAGCTTTCAGGAAGCCTGCGCTGCCATCGAGGTGGGGGATGCGGAGCTGAGGGGGCTTATCCTCGACGATGCTCTCAAAATAATGATTGCGGAAATGCACTTCGGCAAGGGGATTCTTTTGCCGCAGGTTGCCGGCCTCCTCAAGGTGCCGATGGACAAGATCTCCACGGCTGTCGCCGAGATGCTGGATGACGTGGGCGCTACCGCAGCGGAGTTGTACCGGCAGAAGAACCCCGACGCCCCCTTCGGGAACGCGTAAGCGAGCGCGGTACCCGGCAGGAACCAGGAGGAGGAGCCATTTTTATGATGTTTGATGAGCTGTTGACGCTGGAGGACATCAAGAAGGAATCTTTCGTTATAGAGAACATCAGGTGGGATATCGAGCCCAGAGACCTCATGGAGGCCCGCCATATCAAGACGGAAAGCGGTATCGAGATCAAACCCCCGATCAAAGGGTATGTTTTTTATATCGATGTGACGGACGCAACGCCGTCCCTTTTCCTGCTGCGGCATACCACCGCCGATTATGCGGAGACCCTGGCGCAGATAAAAGAGATCCCTGAGGAGCTCCTGAGCGAGGCCGTCGAGGAGAACAGGGCCCGTATCTATTTCAATATGTCTCCCATCAACAGGAAGGTGGAGGTCTGGCTGAAAGAGCAGTTCGGGATCGGGCGGATAGAAGACTGACGCATGAGGGATCCCCGCGGAAGAAGAGCCCCCTTCCCTGCAGCATTCCTTTTCTTTCTCCTCTCCCCGCTTTTCCTGATATGCCCCGTCTCCGGGTGGTTTGATGAAACCCATCTTGCGGTGGCCAAGGCGGCCGGATACGGCAAATGGTACAATGCCGCCGGGGCGGATATCGCAAAAGTAAAGGCTGACACTACGGAACGGTTCAACCATTATGTGTCCGGAAGCGGCGACGTCACGCCGGAAGAGGTGCTGCGGCAGATCGACAGGTACAACGATCCCCGCGATGCGAAGGGGCATCTGTACGGGGCAATCATCGCCTCGGTTCTGGCATATCAGGGTGCGGCCGACGCCGGCAAATACCCGGAGTACCATCTCGCCTACTGCGCGCACTATATCGGCGATCTCTCCCAGCCTGAACATCATATCCCCGGGAGAGAAGAGAACGAAAGGCGCCACAAGGCCAATGAGCAGGCAGCCGAAAAGGACGTCCTGAAGAACCTGGTGCTCATCGAGAGGAGTATGTACTCCATTCTCCTCAGGCCGGAGCACCTGAAGGACGACCTGGCGCGGGAGATAGCACGGATTGCGAATATCTCCCGGAGCCTTGCCCTTGCCCAGCAGAAGGAGGGCAGGACCCTCTCTCCGGGGGAGATCTTCCAGCAGCTCGGCCATAGCGCCTCTCTGCTCAGGGCGGTCCTGAAAGCGCTGGGAAGATAAAAGATCCGTCCAAAGGGAGACTTCAGGCCAGAAGGTCGAGCAGTTCCCGGTAATCCTTCAGAACAGGGAACTCGTGGGTGGCTGCATCCCTTTTTCGGGAGTTCGCCCCGATCTTCAGAAAGAGATGTTTAATACCGAAGGATCTCGCTGTTCTGAGGATCTCCGCGGTGTCGTCGATAAAGAGGGTGTTCTCCCTGTCAAATTTCAGGATCTTTTCCACCTTCTCCCAGAATTCGATCATCTCCTTGGGATATCCCATTTCGAATGAAGTGATGCATTTGTCGAAATACCTGCCGATCTGGGTCTTCTTCAGCTTGATGTCCAGTACCTTGTAATGGGCGTTCGTTACCATATACACCCTCTTCTTCTGCTGCCTCATCGCCCTGAGGAAATCTTCCACATGGGGATGCACTTCGATGAGGTGCTTGATTTGCTCCTTGAGGGCGGGGACGTCCAGGTTCAGCTCCCGGGACCAGAAGTCGATATCCGTCCAGTTCAGAGTCCCCTCATGGGCCCGATACAGGGAGAGTAACACCTCCTTCGCTTTCCCGAAGGTTATATTGTGCTTTTCCGCGTATCTCTCGGGGACGAGGTGCTCCCAGAAATAGTCGTCAAAATACTTGTCGAGCAGGGTACCATCCATGTCCAGCAGGACACAATCGATGCTCCTGAGGGGGATCATTCCTCGCCCCGGTACCAGGAATGGTCTATGTAATCTTTCGTCCTGCGGTACACAAGCTCCAGGATCTCCTTCAGCTCCTCGAAGATCTGGTCGAAGAGATCGCTCTCCATGGCCTCGTCCACGTCAATGGAATAGAGGTAGGAGATTTCGTATTCTTTTATATTATCTTCGCTGGGAAACATTTCCTTCACGGTCAGCACCGGCTCCGTGTCCGGATACTCTTCATCGATCTCCTGAAGCAACGCTTCCACCGTGGGGTACCCCTGCATGATCGGCAGCTTCACCGAGAATTCAAGCTCGACGGTCGTATCCACGTCCACGTTGACTTCTTCGGGAGTGTCCTCGTACAGGGTCATCCCCGTCTGGAAGGCGTCATACGTGAACGATACGATCGCTGTAACGGGAAACGGGGGATCGAGGGTGGGAAGGGTGAGGGAAAACCTGCTCTCCCTGTCGAGGGTAAACTGCTCGATGAAGACCTGCATGTTGAATATCTCGAGGTGGCTTTTTGCCGACTCCGCTATCTTCATCTGTACTTCTTCAAACCGTGTCATAGTTCCTCCATCGAGCATTATGGCATTATAGGGTAAGGCGTTGTGGCGGGTCCCTTCGTGCCGGAACTCTGTGTGCCATATGCTGTACACTATACGGTAAGGTGCTCGTTGCGCAAAAGTATGTGAAATTATACCATGAATAACGGGGTTATGACGAACAGAGTGGCCGTAGTGACCGGGGGAGCCGCGGGATGGGGAAGGGAAATCGTCCGTGCCTTTTTCGAGAGTTCCTACCGGGTCGTAATTAACTACCATTCCTCCGGTGCCTCTATTCCCGGCTTGATTGAGGCAATGGGGGACAGGGCGCTGCCGCTGAAGGCGGACGTGCGGAGCTCCTCCGAAGCGGCCTCTATGGCGCAGGAGGTGCTGCGGAGGTGGGGAAGGGTGGATGTCCTGGTAAACAATGCGGGGGTCTCCCGGGACTCACTGCTCCCGCGCCAGAGAGAAGAGGATTGGGATGACGTGCTGAAGGTCAACTGCAAAGGGGCTTTCAACATGATCAAGGCGTTCGTACCGCTCATGAAGGAAGGGGGGCACATCGTGAATATTTCCTCCTACTCCGGATTGAAGGGCAAGGAGGGACAGGCGGCGTACAGCGCCTCCAAGGCGGCACTGCTGGGCCTCACGAAGACGGCCGCTCTCGAGCTTGCCGAAAGGGGTATCAGGGTCAATGCGGTACTTCCCGGCTATATGCCCACGGCGATGGGGAGCGGGGCGATGGGGGCGATGGAGAGGGCGCGGGAGGACAGCCTGCTTCATTCCCTGTCCGACCCCGGAGAGGCGGCCCGGTTCATTGTCCATATAGCAGGAATGCGCACCCTCACCGGACAGGTGTTCTGCATCGATACCCGGATCCTCTGAGGGCATGCCGCTCCGCGGAAATCGTGTTACAATCTCCCTATGGGTACGCCGTATCTTGGAAAGCTGAAGAGTACCGACCCCCTCTACGAGATTCTCCTTTCGAGGGTGTGTCCCGGGGTGAAAGACCCCAGTTTTCTCGTGAGCAGGACCTCCTCCCGCCGTGTCTATAAGTATACGGAGGAAAAGAGCGGTGCTGTCGTCATAGGGAAATTCTTCCGTCCCGACGACCCGCAGCAGGAGAAAGTGATGCGGCAGAAAAGGGAGTTTGACAACCTGGTGAAGATACGGGGATACGGCTTTGATGCGCCCCCGTGCTATGTGGTCCGGCCCCTTACCCGCGAAGAGAGTATCGGGCTTGCCCTTGCGGAGGAGTTCATTCCGGGGAAGAGCCTTGACCACGCGTTGTGGAAGGCGATTTTTCACGGGAAAGCGGAGTTGCTGAAGGAGAGACTGTCCTCCCTCGCCCTTTTTTTCCATCTGCTGCATGGGAAGACGGAGAGGAGGATGCGGGTGGACCTCGATCCCGTACAAAAATACTTCCGCGCCGTAATCGATACGCTGCATGCGCAAAGGGTGATTCCGCAAAGCGACAGGGAGCGTTTCTTCAGGCTCATGGACATATGGCTGAGCAGGGAGAGTATGCAGAAGGCGAAGAGGGTGACCGTTCACGGTGACGCCACCCCGACAAATTTCATCTTCAGGGGGGAAGGTGAGGTGGCTGCCATTGATCTGGAAAGAATGCGGGAGAGCGACAGGGCCTATGATGTGAGCATGATTTGCGGAGAGCTGAAACACGCCTTTTTATGGAGGACGGGAAATCCCCATGCGGCGGAGCATTTCATCCGCTATTTTGTCACCGCCTACTGCTGTCATTTCGGGGACCCGGCGGGGGCTTTCCGGGAGATCACCCTGCGGAACCCCTTTTATATGGCACTGACGGAATTGAGGATCTCCCGGAACGGCTACCTCGGCGGGAGTTACCGGAAGAGGCTGGCGGCCGAAGCCCTCGAGTGCCTGCGCGGAGGGCTTGCCCTCGTATGAAAAAAGCCCTTTTTTTCGATCTGTACGGGACCCTCATCGACGTAAAGACGGATGAGAGTGACCCGCGTGTGTACGAAACCCTTGCTCGCTATCTCGCCTACCATTCCGTTGCCCTGTCCGGTGAAGAGCTCAAAAAGGCGTACGGGGAGGGGGTGGAGGAGAAGCTGCGGGGCAGCGGGGAAGCTTTTCCCGATATTGATGTGTATGAGCTCTTCTCCTCTATCCTGCACCGCTTCGGTACGACTGCCTATCCGGAGTGCGTGGTGAGGGATACCGCAAGGCTCTTCCGGTCGCTTACCGTACGGCATTTCGGACTTTTCGAAGGGGTGCACGAGGTGCTTACGCGTCTGGCGGAGAAGTATGCCGTCGCCCTTGTTTCCGATGCCCAGTGGACTTTTACCGAGCCCGAGATCGCAATGCTGGGACTGGACCGTCATTTTTCCCTTACGGTATTGTCTTCACGTTTCGGCTTCAGAAAGCCCGATACCCGTCTCTTCGCCTTTGCCATGGAGCGGCTCGGGGTTTCTCCGGGAGGGTCGGTGTATATCGGGGACAATCCGGCGCGGGACCTGGTGGGAGCGAAAAGAGCGGGGATGGCCTGCGTTCTTTTCAGATCGGACTGCACCTCCTTCAACGGTTTTGTTCCGGACGGGCGTTTCCGTTACTACAATGAGCTGGAGGAGGTCCTCCGGAGAATCGAGGAGGGAGAGAGGGGATGAAGGGAGTTTTCGTTACCGGCACTGATACGGGTGTAGGAAAGACAATGGTATCCGCCGCGCTTATTTGCGGGGTCAAAAGAGGCGGAAGGAGGGTCGGCGCCATGAAACCGGTGGAGACCGGCTGCCCTGCCCGGGGAGGAATGCTGCTCCCCGCAGACGGGGCGTTCCTTCGGGAAATGGCGGGGACGGACGATCCCCTCGAGTTGATTGCCCCCTCCCGGTTTGCTCTGCCCCTTGCCCCCATGGTCGCTGCGGAACAGGAGGGGACATCTGTTGATCTCGACGCTGTCATGAGCGCCTACCGGATACTCCGCGAGAAATACGACTTCCTTGTAGTGGAAGGAGCAGGGGGATTGCTTGTGCCGCTTCGGGATGACGCCGCATCCCGCCGCCCCTCTCCCTACTTTGTATGCGATTTGATCAAAGAGATGGGACTGCCTGCCGTGGTGGTGGCGCGACCGTCCCTCGGGACCATCAACCACACGCTGCTCACTGTCGGGCATGCCCTCGGGAAGGGAATCCCGGTCCTCGGAATCATTATCAACCACAGTGCTCCGCCCGGAGACACCATCGCCGAAAGAACAAATCCTGATGTGCTGCGGAGGCTCAGCCCCGTTCCGGTTCTGGGGATCTTCCCGCATACCGCTTCCCGCTCGCCGGAAACCATAACGGAGGCCGCCGCACGCTTCCTTGATTTCAGCCGCTTCTGATACTCGCCGACACGTCAGAGGGACGGGAATGCTCCCTCTGCTCCTCCTGGGGTTCTTGAGGTCTTGACAAGGTACAAACATCTGCTATCATTTAAAGGAGAAGGCCTGCACCAGGGATGTATGACGTTGGCTGCGGCAGAGGACACCGCTCCAATGATGCACCCCTGGACGGTTATCACTATGCCTTCCGCACCGGGGCCTCCACCGACTACCTGACGGGGGCATAGAAGAACCAATTACATAATAGACAGATGTCGTTTTGCCTCTGTTGCATACGCGTTCTCGTTGTCCTTGCTGGATGGGGTGTGACACCCCCATTTTCTACCCTCCCTTTTTGGAGAGAGCACTGCTCTCTCCTTTTTTTTCACAGTGAGCCTCTGAGGTGAGGGGCCCGGAAAGCGGCCTGTCCGGTATTTCGAGAGGGGAAAAGGTCCTCAGTGTTCTCCCTTCCCGATCCCCTTGCTTTCCTGCGGGATATCCCCCCTGGCGAAGAGCTTGACGAAAAACGCTGCTACCTATTATCTTCTATGGGGTAACGAAGAGGTGCTGTACACTGCCGTCATGCAGGGACATCCTCTTGTATATCTGACTCTGCGTCGCCAATTTTTTTCTCCGGTACGTACCGGAACAATAGATCGTAGGGAGGACAGTGCGCTCCGGTTCCGGTTTTCTAGATCCGGAGGAGGGGCATTGAAGCGGTGAAGATGAGGAACAGAGCGAAGGTTTTTGTAATCGATGATGATGCGCTTATTGCTGCCATGATTGCAAGGGCGCTGAAAGGAGAGGGGCATGAAGTGCTGACAGAGAGCCTCTCTTTCAGTGATATTGTCAGAAGGATAAAGGACTGTTCTCCCGATATCGTGCTCCTCGACATCTCCCTCTCCGGGAGGAGCGGGATAGAGATCCTGGAAGAGATAAAGGAGGAAAGGATCTCATCGGAAGTCATCATGCTGACCTCCGATGAACGGGTGGAGACAGCGGTCAAATGCATGAAGCTCGGCGCGGTGGACTATCTGACAAAGCCCTTCAACCTTGATGAGCTGAAGATCATTATCAGGAATCTCCTCGAAAAGAAACTGCTTCGACATGAGGTCAGCTATCTCCGGAAGGTGTACTCCGAACTTTTCGACAAGGAGATCATCGGGGAGTCCGTTATTACGAGGGAACTGAAGGAAAAGGTCGGGAGAATCGCCCGGGCCCGTGTTCCCAGCATCCTCATAACGGGGGAAAGCGGGACGGGAAAGGAGCTGGTGGCACGGTGCATCCATCGCGTTATGCACGGCGGGTGCAGCAATGGATGTGCACCTTTTGTTGCGGTAAACTGTACGGCATTGCCCGAACACCTCCTCGAGAGCGAGCTCTTCGGCCATGAGAGGGGCGCATTTACCGACGCGAAGAGCGAAAAGAAGGGCCTTTTCGAACTGGCGGACGGGGGAACGGTGCTCCTGGACGAGATAGGGGATATGCGGCCGAACCTCCAGAGCAAGCTCCTGAGGGTGCTGGAAGAGCGGACTTTGCGGCGTATCGGGGGACGCGATGAAATACCGGTGGAGGTGACGGTGATTGCCACCACGAACAGGAATCTGATGCAGGCGGTGGAAACGGGGGATTTCCGGCTGGACCTGCTTTACCGGTTGAACACCTTTTCCCTTACCGTGCCGCCCCTCCGTGAGAAGCGGGAGGATATCCCCGCCCTTGCGCGCCATTTTCTCGGACACTTTACGAGACAGTATAACAACAGAACCGTCAAGGGCTTCTCGCGTGAAGCGGAAGATCTCCTCTGTTCCTATGACTGGCCGGGCAATATACGGGAGTTGAGGAACGTGATTGAGCGGATCGTGGTGCTCGAGAGCAGCGAACTGATACAGCCGCTGCATCTGCCGGGGGAGATTGCACACCTTCCGGGCAGCCGGAGCCGCACCTCGGACTACCGGTTTCCTCTCCCGGATAGCGGGTTGTCCCTTGAGGAAGTGGAAAGGGAGCTTTTCCAGCAGGCACTGGAAAAGGCCAAGGGGAATAGAACCCTTGCTGCAAGACTGTTACAGGTAAGCTATGATACCCTTCGGTACCACGTAAAGAAATTCGGACTGGACGCGTAACCCGCTTTTTCCCTTTATCATAATCATAATGCAATCGACAGCGGAGATTCCCCGGACTCTCCAGCCTCTCACCTGGGAAAAGTCCTGGGAGCAACCTGGGACTTTTCCCAGGTGAGATCTCCTCCCTTTTCTCTCCTTTCGGATCCTTGTCGGATAACTAGTTGAAAAACAATCGAAAGGCGTATCCCCCTGCAGCATTCTCCCGTGGTATCTTTCTTGCTATTCTGGAAATAGAAATGAAAACGATACTGGTTATCGATGACGAAAGCCTTCTGCGATCTTCCATCGCCCGTGCTATCAGAAGCGAGGGGTACTGTGTGGCAGAGGCGAAGAACAAAGCCGAGGCGCTCGAAAAGCTGAAAAGCGTTGGCTGCGATCTCGCAGTGGTCGATCTGTACCTGGAGGACGGAATGCATGGGATGGAGCTGATACGGGAAATTCACCAGGGGAACCCCGATGTAAAGGTGATCGTGATTACTGCCCTGGGTACGGATGAAGTCAGGGATGCCCTGCAGAGGGAGGGGATAGACGGTTTTTTCGACAAGCCCTTTGAGATCAAAGAGCTTAAAAAGACGGTGGAGTGCCTGTTGAACGGAGTGAAAGGTCTTTCTGGAAAAACAGAAAACCGGGAAGAAAGGGGGGATAAGGAAAAAGAAGGCTTTTCATGATTCATCCGGGATTACAAAAATATGAAGAAAAGAGGGGGTTAGAAATGAGAAAGCTTTTTCCGTTGGCAACAATATTTCTGGTATTTCTCTGTGTATTTCTGTCCATCACATTTTTTCAAAAAGGAGCAGAAGGGAGCGCGGGTTTTGTAGGGGCTGCCGTCTGTAAGAACTGTCATGAGCCGTACTATAACAGTTATATGGAATCCCTCCATGCGAAGAAGGAGATCCCCAACAGTCCCGCAACCAAGCAGGAGTGCGAGACCTGCCACGGCCCTGCCGTCAAACACCTGGAGGCAGGAGGAGGGAGGGGGTCGGGCAGGCTCAATTTCGGGAAGAGCGCCGATGCCGAGATGAAATCATCGAAGTGTCTCTCCTGCCACGGTGATTCCAAGCATCTGGCCTCATGGAATCTCAGTAAGCATCAGTCCGCCGGGGTCTCCTGCGACAAGTGCCATGAGGTCCACGGGAACAAGTACCGGAACCTGAAAGCAAGCGAACCGGAGCTCTGCTACGGTTGCCACCGGGATATCCGGTTTGAGGCGAACAAGCAGTCGCACCACCCCATCAGGGAGGGGAAGGTTTCCTGCTCCGCATGCCACAATTCCCACGGCTCCTTCGGCGAGAAGATGATAAAGGCTGATTCGGTGAACGAGCTCTGCTATAAGTGCCATGCAGACAAGCGGGGCCCGTACATGTGGGAGCATCCCCCGGTGGAGGAGAACTGCATGAGCTGCCATACCGCCCATGGGAGCAACCACTCCAAGCTCCTGGTGAGCAAGACCCCGCAGCTCTGCCAGAGCTGCCATGACTGGAGCCGGCACCCGGGAACACCCTACACCAAGGCCGATGCCTTCACCAGTTCCATTGGAGCGGCGCCGTCCAACAAGCTGGTTTCACGCAACTGCCAGAACTGCCATACCAATATCCATGGAAGCAACGGCCCCGGTACCCATGGGCTGCGCTTCGTGAGATAAGAGGAGAGGTGACGCTATGAAAATAAGAACACTCTTATGCATCGCAGCGATGAGTTTTGCCTGTGTTTCTTCGGCTTTTGCCGCCGAGAGCAAGCTGGAGGGCTCCGTCAGCCTGACCGGAAAAATCGTCGACGTCAACGGCAGCGAAGCGAAGTTCAACGAATACAGGGACCTTGACGACGGGGTGTATGCGGGTATCAAGCTGGGATATGAGTCGGGCGCATATTATACGAGGTTCAAAGCCCTCGATACCGGGTATGATACGCAAAGCTACAAGCTTGACGGGGGGATGTGGGGGAGATTCAAATACGATCTTTTCTATAATGAAATTCCCCATAACTTCACCTACGGAGCGAGGACCTTCTATTCCGGGGCCGGCACCAACAATCTCACCGGAACACCGAATACCAATGTGAGCTCCTGGAATACGTTCGATTACTCTCTCGAGAGGAAGAGCTATGGCGGAGGCCTCAGCTTCGACCTGATGAAACCTTTTTTTATCGGTCTTTCCGCATCACGGGAGGAAAGGACCGGTATTAAACCCATCTCCGCGGCAATCGGCTCCCCCGGCGGGGCATTTGTGGAGCTCCCTGAGCCGGTGGACTACACCACCAATCATTTCAAGGCAGAGGCGGGCTATGCGAAAAAGCCGTACTTCGCCTCCCTCAGCTACTCTTACAGCAATTTCGAGAACAGCAACGAATTCCTCAACTTCCAGCATCCGACCTCTTCGGTCACCGATACGCTGACCCTTCCTCCTGACAATCAGTACTATAAAGTCGCTTTCAAGGGCGCGGTCGATCTCCCGATGAAGAGCAGGTTCAATGCCACCCTTTCCTCTGCACGGGCAAAGTCGGATGCGGACCTTCTGACCTCCTATTTCTTCGAGGGTGCCTCGACGGCGACGAACCTGACGCTCAGTGACACGGTCTTCAACGGCGAGGTCAAGACGCAGAATTATGCTTTTGTCCTCACCAGCAATCCCCTTCCCCTCCTGAATGCGAAGGTGTTCTACAAGTACTATGAGAAGGAGAACGAGTCGGACCAGATAACCACCACCCAGGATACGGATACCTTTACCAACAAGCTGTTCGACTACCGGAAGAACAAGGCGGGGGTGGAGCTGGGGATCAAACTTCCGGCGAACTTCCGTCTGATCCCCGCCTATACGTATGTCAAGACGAACAGGGAGCGGGAAGACATTCCCGAGACCAGGGATAACATTCTCTCCCTTGATCTGAAGTGGAGCGGCCTTGCTTTCATGACCGCAAAGATCGGGTATGAGCGCCTGTGGAGGGATGCGGACCACGGGATACTCACTGTCGTCGGGGGACAGGACGAGGCGGATCTCGTCGAACAGTATGTAAGGAGGTTTGATGCCGCACCGAAAGACCAGGACACCTATAAAGCTTCGGTGGAGCTGTACCCCCTGGACAACCTCGGGATAGGTCTCGGATACAAGTACAGAAAGGCCGATTACCGGGACACCACCCTCGGTCTGCGGGACTACAAGAGTAATGAGTTCCTCCTGGATGCCGACTATTCCATCGGGAGAATCGCAAAGCTGAACGCGTACTTCGATTACGAGCGGATAAAGTCCTATCAGTTCCAGCGGAGGTACAACCCGCCCTCCAGCGGTGGCGATCCCAACCCCGATGGGACATCGAACAGCACCAATTACAACTGGGACGTGACCCAGGTGGACACGAGCTATAACTACGGTGCGGGCACGGATATCTATGTCCTGCCCCGGAAATTGACTCTGCGCGTCCAGTTCGATCATCTTGACTCGGACGGACATGCCGACTTTACCTATTACACGTCTTCCGCACTGACCGGCGGACGTACGAACGACAACATCGACAGCCCCATCTGGGACGACTACCGGAAAACCGTCCTCATGGCGAAGGCGGAATACAACGCGACGAAGAGTCTCTCGCTGTCGGCCGGATATGCGTACGAGAGATATGAGTACAATGATGCGACGCTCGACGGGTACCTGTATACTTTCGGCTCGGGGACCAACACCAACTATCTGACCGGGGCATACAAGGACCAGTCGTACAACGCCAGTATTATCTTCCTGACTGCTGCCTACAAGTTCTAGGAGACGCCGGCAGTACGGAGAGGATGTCTTTTGTCACTGCCTCTAGCCTCCCCTTTCGGAGAGAGCATCCGCTCTCTCCTTTTTTTATGGAGCAGAGAGCAGGAACAAGCTCAGGGGGGATATCCCTATTGGGGGAGTAGAAAAGAGGTGGAGGGTTCCCTGGATGCAGGGGAAGGTATTTCCGGAAACGTACGTTTTGCCGGACGGGGGTGTGTTTTTCGGCCGGAATCTCCGGATCAGGAGGGGAGGGGATTGTTTCCGTTACCGATCTTGATGATCTTCGGGGTGAAGCCCTCAATCTCCTGTTCGGACAGATAGCAGTACGAGAAAATGATGATCTTGTCTCCCACCATTCCTTTCCGGGCGGTGGGACCGTTGAGGCAGAACTGGCGGCAGCCGCGGGGTCCCGGGATCACATACGTCTCGAAACGTTCGCCGTTGTTCAGGTTGCTGATCATCACCTGCTCGTAGGGAAGGATGCCCGCCATCTCCATGATCTCGCTGTCTATGGTAATGCTCCCCTCATAGGCGAGGTTTGCCTCTGTCACCGTGGCCATATGTATCTTTGACTGCAAAAAGCACCTAAGCATGATCGTATCCCCTGTGGCCCGCCCGCCGGAACGGACGGTTGCTCGTAAAAGAGAATTTCGCATAAGTGATATGTTTGCCGGTATTCACTTTACCCCGTCGTTATTCTATTATTTTCGGGACCCTGTAGAACTTCCCGGTGGAGTCGGGAGTGTTCCGGAGCACTTCTTCCCGCGGGAGGGAGGGTAACGGCAGATCATCCCTCATGACATTTTGAAGGGGGAGCACATGGGAGGTGGGTTCGACACCGGTGGTATCGAGCCTGTTCAACTGCTCGATATACTCGATAATGGAGCTCAATTGCCCGCTGAAAGTATCCACTTCCTCTTCGGACACATGGAGCCGCGAGAGCTTGGCGATATGTCGTACGTCCTCTCTGTTTATTCTCATCTTCCGGTATACTCCGTAAACGAATTAGAATTATAAAGGGAAACGGGGGAAACTTTCAAGCGGGAGGTTCCCCTAGATCCTTTCAAGATTTGCGTGTCTGACGGAAAGGCGCTTCAGACCGACACTGGGAAAATTCACCGTTACCTTCGTGTCGTCCCCGTCTCCGCAGCAGTCGCGTATCACTCCGATGCCCCATGCGGGGTGTTTGACCTTGCTTCCCACCACGTACTGGGGTACGGAGGAGTTCGGGGATGCCACCTTGACCGGCCGCACCGGGGCCTTCTGGGTAACCGTCTTTTCCATGCACTGGCAGCATTCCTTCGGAATATCGACGAGGAAGCGGGAAGGTTCCTGCTCCTGGAAGCGGGAGTAGAGCTTTCTTCTCCGGGAGCCTGTCAGACAGAGGATCTCCTTTGCCCTCGTCATCCCCACGTAGAAGAGTCTCCGCTCCTCCTGCATCTCCACCGGATCGTCGATCGCCTTGAAATAGGGGAGAATGCCCTCCTCGAGCCCGATAATGAAAACCACCGGGAATTCCAACCCTTTTGCGCTGTGCAGCGTCATGAGGGACACGGCTGATTTTTTTGCGGTGTTGCCGTTGGCGGAGGCGGAAGCCAGGGCTACCCTCTCGGAGAAATCTTTTACGGAAAGGCCTTCCGTGGAGGATATCAGCTCCATGATGTTCTGCAGTCTCTCCTCCTCGATATCCTCGATATACCCGGTCCTCTCCACGATATCCTTCAACATGTCTGCGGCGTTTTTGTACAGGGTGGTGGAGACAGTGTTCATGTTTTTCGCAAAATCCTGCAGCTTTTCCTTGAGGGTTGCCGCCACGTTGTTCGCCTTGAGCAGGGAGTTGATGGCGGCGAAAAGACTGAGAGAGTGTCTTTTCGCCTCCTGCTCAATCTTTGCCATGGTGGAGGTCCCGATCCCCCGGTGAGGGCTGTTGATGATCCTCCGCAGGCTGACGTTGTCATCGTGGTTCAGGGCGAGCCGCATGTAGGAGATGATATCCTTTATCTCCTTACGGTGGTAAAAGCTTATCCCGCTTATCACATTGTAGGGAATACCCTCCTCCCGAAGGGCATCCTCGATGGCCCTGGCCTGGAGGTTTACCCGGTAAAGGATAGCAAAGCTGC
Organism: Nitrospira sp.; assembly: GCA_002634385.1. GTDB lineage: Bacteria > Nitrospirota > Thermodesulfovibrionia > Thermodesulfovibrionales > Dissulfurispiraceae > Nitrobium > Nitrobium versatile. The sequence continues at coordinate 89,499 of NSJL01000001.1, read as the reverse complement.
TGTATTCATAATTATTTTTGAGGTAGAGGTCCTTGATGCCGCGCGCGACATATTTTGCCTCCTCATCCTCGGAATTGAGCCTGCAATAGTAGACCTTTTCCCCGCATCCCCTGTCAGTCCAGAGTGTTTTCGGTTTCCGGTACGGATTCTTTGCGATGATGGCTCCGGAGACATCGAGAATGTTCTGGGTGGAGCGGTAGTTCTGCTCCAGTTTAATGATCTTCGCCTCGGGGAAATCCTTTTCGAAATTGAGGATATTGCTGACATCCGCCCCTCTGAACTTATAAATGCTCTGGTCGTCATCCCCCACCGCACAGATGTTCCGGTGCGCGGAGGACAGCAACTGCAACAGCTTGTACTGGGCGGGGTTGGTATCCTGGAACTCATCCACGAGGAGATAGGGGAACATCCCCATATATTTTTCCAGTATCTTCGGGTGCTCACTGAAGAGCTTGACGGTGAGCATGATGAGGTCGTCGAAGTCGAGGGCATTACATCGCTTCAACTCGTCCTGGTATTTGAGATAGACCCTCCCCAGCTTCTCGTCGAAGCTGAAACCGTCCCCCTGCGAGAGGAACTCCTCGGGAGAGATGAGGGACGCTTTGAGGATGCTTATCCGGGAGGCCACTCCTTTGTAAAGGGCCTCATACATATTGAATTCCTTGAGGATGTGGCGTACGAGATTGCACTGGTCATCCTCATCGTAGATGGAAAAATCGGTTTTGAACCCCAGGGCTTTTATTTCCCTGCGGAGGATCTTGTTGCATTGGGAGTGGAAGGTTCCGATCCAGGAGCTCTTCATGTCTCCGTCGACGAACCGGGCGATGCGTTCTTTCATCTCGTCAGCGGCTTTGTTGGTGAAGGTGACAGTAAAAATGGAATGCTGGGACAGGTTCTTCTTTTTTATAAGATAGGCAAATTTCTGGGTGATCACCCGTGTCTTGCCGCTCCCCGCACCCGCCAGAACGAGCAGGGGGCCCTTCGAGTGGAGAATTGCCTCCCGCTGCTGGGGATTGAGATCCTCTAATAAGACTTCCTTTGCCATTTTGTCTCCTTCATTATAACATATTGCGACTGGTTCGACCGATCAAAGGCCATGAAAAAAAGAGTGCAAACTGGGGGTGCGGACCCCACCTCTCCACGTCTCTGCGGTTCGGCATTCATGATGCTGCTATTCAACCGTGACGCTCTTTGCGAGGTTCCTCGGTTGATCCACATCACACCCCCGCAGGACCGCGACATGATACGCGATAAGCTGCAGGGGGATTGTCAGAAATATGGTATTCAGATACCTGTTGCTCTCCCTGATGAGGAGAGGATATTTCGAAAGGCGCCGGACCTCCTCGCTCTCTTTCGTCGAGAGGGCGATTATGGTGCCTCCCCGGCTTTTTACCTCCTCCATATTGGAGACGACCTTTTCGAAGAGCTTTCCCGAGGGGGCGAGGACCACAACGGGGAGATCCTCGTCGATAAGGGCGATAGGACCGTGTTTCATCTCTCCCGCGGCATACCCCTCTGCATGGATATACGAGATTTCCTTCAGCTTCAGGGCTCCCTCAAGGGCGATGGGGTAGTAGATTCCCCTTCCGAGATAGAGGAAGTCCTTCGTTTTAAAGAGATCCCTTGCTATCGCGCTGATCTCGCTGTCCAGACCCAGGACCTCTTCCACCTTTGCGGGCAGGTAGAGCAGATCTTCGATAAGACGGGACGAGGCCTCTCCGGAAAGGGTGCCCCGTGTTTTCCCCAGGGCGATCGCAAGGAGGTACAGGGCTACGATCTGGGTAGTGAAGGCCTTGGTCGAGGCGACACCGATCTCGGGGCCCGAATGGGTATAGAAGACGAAGTCCGATTCCCGCGAGGCGGTGCTGCCGATTACGTTGCAGATGCTCAGAACCTTAGCGCCGAGCCGCTTCACTTCACGGGAGGCGGCGAGGGTATCCGCCGTCTCCCCCGATTGGGTGATGGCGACAAAAAGGGTAGAGGAGGTTACGATCGGATTCCGGTAGCGGAACTCGGAGGCGATGTCTACTTCAACGGGAATCCGCGCCATCTCTTCGATCATGTATTTTCCCACCATTCCGGAATGATAGGAGGTGCCGCAGGCGACGATGAAGATCCTGTCGATGGCCCTGATCGCCTCGGGGGTAAGGCCGAACTCCTCGATAGCCACCTCGCCCTTCTCGGGGAAAACCCGCCCCCGTATGGTATCCGCAATGGCCCGCGGCTGCTCGTAGATCTCTTTCAGCATGAAATGGCGGTAGCCGCCCTTTTCCGCCATGGAGGGGCTCCAGGAAATGGTGGAAACGGTCTTGCTCAGTGGCCTCCCTTCCAGATCCGTGATGATGACTCCGTCCCGGTGCAGAACAGCCATTTCGTTATTTTCGAGAAAGATGACTTCCTTCGAGTGGCTGAGAAAAGCGGGGACATCGGACGCCAGGAAGTATTCCCCTTCTCCCAGCCCGATGACCAGGGGGCTCTCCTTTCTCACCGCAACGATCCTGTCCGGCTCCCTCTCATTGATGACGGCAAAGGCGTAGGCACCGTTCACTTCCCCCATTGCAGCCCTGACCGCGTCCTCCAGGTGCCGGCCGGAGGAATGTTTGTTGATCAGATGGCAGAGCACTTCGGTGTCGGTGTCCGAGGCGAAGATGAATCCTTCGGACTGGAGACGGTGTTTGAGCTCAACATAGTTCTCGATGATCCCGTTGTGGACCACCACGATTCCCCCGGAACGATGGGGATGGGCGTTCCGGTCGGAAGGCTTGCCGTGGGTCGCCCAGCGTGTATGGCCGATGGCGAGGGTGCTCGTGATCTTCAACCCGTTGATTACGTCTTCGAGGGAGCTTATTTTGCCTTTGCATCGCTGAACCTCGATGGCGGCATCCCCGTTGAAGAAGGCGATGCCGGCGGAATCATAGCCCCTGTATTCGAGGCGCTTCAGCCCGTCCATGACGATGGGTATCGCGTTATGGCTTCCTATGTACCCGATTATTCCGCACATGTCTCACTCCTTTTCAGCATATCAGCGGGGCGCCTTTCCGGAGCCCTTCCGGTTTCCGTTCCGTGCCGGTTTCTGCGCGGCAGCCTTTTCCTGCCTCCGCACCGCCCAGTTCTCGATATGCCTCTGTGCCGTCCTGCTGAGTGCAAGGGAGTGGGAAGGCACTTCCTTGGTGATGGTGGAGCCCGCCCCTATATAGGCTCCCTTTCCCACCCTGACCGGCGCCACGAGCTGCGTATCGCTGCCGATGAATACTTCATCCTCGATAACGGTCCTGTGCTTCATCCTGCCGTCGTAGTTGCAGGTGATGGTCCCCGCCCCGATATTGACGTTGTTCCCGATTTCCGCATCTCCGAGGTAGCTGAGGTGGGATGCCTTTGTGCCCTCGCCGATAACGGACTTCTTCACCTCCACGAAATTCCCGATCTTCGCCGACGGGCCGATGACGGAGCCCGGCCTCAGATGGGCGAAGGGCCCCACTTCCGCTCTATCCTTGATGACCGACGACTCGACGAGGGTGGAATCCTTGACCACCACTCCGTTCCCGAGGACACTATCGACAATCCGGCAGTTGGGGTACAGCACGCACCCGTTGCCGACAACCGTTTTCCCCTCGATATGGACATTGGGATAGATGACCGTATCCTCCCCGATCTCCGCATCGGGGTGGATGAAGACGGAATTCTTGTCCATGAAAGTGATTCCCCTGTCAAGCAGCCGGGCAAGGACCCTGTCCCTGAGGTACATGCCTGCCCGGTAGAGGTCGCTTCGCGTGTTAATTCCGGTGAGCTCCCTCTCGTTTCCCAGGGGATGGGCGCCTACACGGAACCCCTTTCCGACCGCAATATGGATAAGGTCGGTGAGGTAATACTCACCTTTCTTCTCATTGAGGCGTATCTCCTTCAGGAGCTTTACCATGGGTGCTTCGAGGGCATAGATCCCGCTGTTCACTTCTTTTATCTTTTTCTGTTCCGTGCCGGCATCCCTGTCCTCGACAATGGCCGCCACCGTACTCCCCTTCCTGATGATACGGCCGTAGGCATGGGGGCCCTCCGCTTCGAAGGAGAGAAGGGAGATATCCTCTTTCCTGCGCCGGTGCAGCCGGAGAAGCTCCCGGAGCGTCTCCCCGGTAATGAGGGGTGTATCTCCGCTCACCACAAGAAGGGTGCCTTCGAACTTCTTCAATACCTGGACCGCCGCCTTGAAGGCATCACCGGTACCCTTCGGCTCTTTCTGCACGGCGAAGCGTACCGGAAAATCCTTGAGGGCGTTCCGTATCTCCCCGTTTCCGGGCCCTACGACAACGACGGAAGCGGCGGGCTTCAGGGACTGCACCGTCTCGATCACCTGCTGCACCATGGGTTTCCCCCCCAGGGGGTGAAGCACTTTGGGAAGCGCCGATTTCATCCGGGTGCCCAGACCTGCTGCAAGGACTACTGCTGCCAGTTTCATGCTATGCGCTCCTTTTTGCCAGGGGGCCGCCCTCGGGGATCTGCAGGAGGGGGCCCCGTGATTCCGTTATTTTCGAAGGCGCAGCAATGCCTCCTGACAGGATGATCCTGATGCCGTCTTCGATGGGGATATCGGTGTAAATAATACTTGCATCGTCGAGGAGGACTACCTCGCCGAGATACAGGTTGTTGGTGGGGATATAGATGGCCTTCAGACGGCACTCGCTGCTCTGGCAGCGTACCATGCACTCCTTCGTCAGAAAGCCGAAGGCGTACGCCCCGGGCCGGGGATATTCCACAATGACGAATTTCTTGAAGGAGCTGCTGTTCTCGGGGGAGAACGCATCCACCAACTGCTTGATGGCGGTATAAATGCTTTTGAAGACAGGGATATGCAGGAATATCCTCTCCATATACCCCAGCATTCTTTTCCCGCAGACATTCGTCGAAATGATGCCGATGAGAAAGACGATGAGCACCGCGGCGATGAACCCCAGCCCCGCTATATGGTGATCGAGGAGGGCGTCAAAGAAAGGGCTCAGGATGCCGTCGACGAACTTGAAAAGGCTTGCAAGGACGAGAACGGTAAAAAAGACGGGAATGGTAATGATGAGTCCTGCCAGGAATTTTCTCTTAAAGGTAATGCGAATGGATTCGCCCATATAGCTCCTTAGGAAGTGTGGGGCAAAACGCCGCTACCGCTCCAAAGCCCTTTGTGCACTCTACGTCTTGTATCCCTTACGCCATCTCGAAATTGCTGTATACATTCTGGACGTCGTCGTTATCCTCGAGCGCGTCTATCAACCGGACCATCTGGTCGGAAGCACTCCCCTCCAGGGGTACATATGTCTTGGGGAGCATCGTTGTCTCCGCCAGGGAAACGGGTATCTTCCCCTTTTCGATAGCTTCCTTTACTGCAGCGAGGTTCTCCGGCGCAGTGATAATCTCGTAGTTGTCCTCTGCGGGATCGTTCTTCATGTCTTCCGCCCCGGCATCGAGGACGAGGGTCATCAGAGTGTCTTCGTCGACTTTGGATTTCTCCACAAGGATGTAGCCTTTCTTCTCGAACATCCATCCTACGCATCCCGCCTCCCCGAGGTTTCCTCCGTGTTTCGAGAGAATATGCCTGACCTCCGAGACGGTCCTGTTTTTGTTGTCGGTGAGAGTTTCGATGAGGAGGGCCGCTCCGCCGGGACCGTATCCCTCGTACGTGCTTTCTTCGTAGGTGGTTCCCGGCAGTTCTCCGGTACCTTTCATGATCGCCTTCTTGATATTGTCGGAAGGCATGTTCGCTTCCTTCGCCTTCTCTATGGCGAGCCGCAACCGGGGGTTCCCGTCAGGATCTCCGCCGCCCATCCGCGCCGCTACGGAAATTTCCTTGACGATCTTGGTGAAAACTTTGCCTCTTTTTGCATCGGTGTGAGCTTTCTTATGCTTTATCTGCGCCCATTTGGAATGCCCTGCCATGTAGAAGACCCCCGTTTCGTATCATGAAGCACCGGAAATAATAAGGGTGCTTTCCCCCGGAACCGGAATGAAAGCACTCTTTTATGATAATAGGATTGTAGCTGTACTGTCAAGGAAACGAAGGAAAGAAGCGGGTTGAGGGAGGGCAGAACCGACGGGGGCAGTCAGAGGAAGGAGTCCTGGAGGGCATCTTTACAAGCGCACCCGCGGGAGGGGGGAATGAGGGAAAGGACATCGCCGAGAAGGGTCTTTAATGCCACCAGGGAGCTCCTCATCGTCTCCACCACCTCGGTGGTGGTCAGTTTTCCTCCGGATATTCCGGCAGCACGGTTGGTGACTACCGCTATCCCTGCCAGGCAGAGCTCCGCCTCTCGCGCGAGGGAAGCTTCAGGCATCGCTGTCATGCCCACCACATCAGCGCCGATGGAAGCGAAGAACTGTATTTCCTTTGCTGTTTCCAGGCGGGGGCCGTTGACGCAGACATAGGTCCCCCCCGCTACCAGCGGGATCCCGGAAGTGCGGGATGCGGTCAGGAGGTATTCCCGCATTCCCGCGCAGTACGGATCGGTGAAGTCCACATGGACTACCTTTTCTCCTTCATAAAAGGTGGACGGCCGGGTGCCGTACGTCATATCGATGAGCTGGTCGAGGAGGACGAGGGAGCCGGGGGGCATATCCCTGTTGATTCCTCCCACGGCACTTACCGTAATGATCCTCTCCACGCCGAGGGATTTGAACCCCCAGATATTCGCACGGTAATTGACTCTATGGGGGGGGAAGCGGTGAGGGGTTCCATGGCGGGCGAGGAAGACCACCTCGCTCCCGCCGAAGACTCCTATCCGATACGGGGCGGACGGCTCCCCGAAAGGAGTGGAGAGGGAGACTTCCCTGAGCAGGGTGAGTCCCTCTATCTCATAAAGGCCGCTGCCGCCTATCAGTCCAATTGCCATGTTCCTATTGTAGGGTATCGGAAAATTTCGCGCAAGTGTGGAACGGGGGGTGGCAACCGCCCTCCCCGCCGCTGGCCTATGGTGCATGGTGCGGGGGAGTTTGATGGCTATTCGCAGGTCTCGCTGCTTACAAATCCCCGAGGGCCGTGTACAGTCCTGCGATCAGCTGCGCCATCCTCCGGTAATCCAGGGTTTCCGGCCTGTCGCTTGGGGCGTGATAGTGGGGGTTCCGGAAGAAGGCGGTATCCGTAATCATCACTGCCGGAAACCCGAAGTGCCAGAAGCTGCGATGGTCGGAAAAGTCCACTGCGGGGACCAGGGAGACGGAGTTCAGTGATTCCACGGGCAGGGATGACGCTTTACGGAATGTGTGCTTTAACTTCCTGGTGAAGGAGGCAGACGAGAGATTTCCCACAAAGGCGATGAAATTCCCCTCTGCCGGATAGAGCCACCGAAAAAAGGAAAGGGGATAGTATTGGCACTCCTTGCGGTCGCAATAATAGCCGAGCATTTCGAGGGAGATCATTCCGTACACGGTAACTCCCTCCTCCCTGATACTCTTCGCATAGACGTAACTTCCCATGTGCTTCGTCATGAAGGCCGGGGGCTCCTCCAGAGTGAAGGCAACGAAGCGGACGGTTCTCTTCAACGGATGCGCGGCGGTATGCCGCGCCAACTCGAGCAGTCCCGCCACGCCGCTGGCATTGTCGTCCGCTCCGGGCGTCCCGGCGACCGTATCGTAATGCGCTCCGACGATCAGGATTCCGTCTTCCGTACCGGTTCCCTTTACTTCAGCGGAGATGTTGTAATAGGTGTTGCCCATGAAGGCGACCGGCTGCCGCAGCACCGTACACCCATATGCGTGGAATCTCTCTTCGATGTACTCTGCCGCCCTGTTCAGTTCCCTCAGGTCGCGATAGCTCCTTTGCCCTATATCGCGGGCAAGAAAGGTGACTACCGCTTGGAGATGTTCCTGTATCTCTTCCATGGACGGGGTACGGGGCTGAGATGCGTGCGACAATGCAAGGGCCGGGCATACGGCCAGGCACGTGATAAAAGCAAAGAGCATTTTCATAAGTATAACAGGAGAAAAAGGATTTCCTATTCCTTCGGTCGCAGAACGACGATACCCGGCTTGCTTTTCAGATACCGCTCGAATTCCTGGTCGACCACCTTCCGTACCCTCCGCGCCGATGAGGCGTGGCGCAGGTATATTTTTCCCCCCGCCCTGATGAAAATTCCTACATGAGACACGTCCAGTCCCGATATCCCGGAGTAGATCCCGAGATAATCCCCTGTCCTCAGCACATCAATAATTTCCCTGTCCACCGCCGGCGACGGGATAAAAGCGACGTTCCGGTTCTTTGCCGGTATGTCCTGCAGAAGCAGAGATCCGTCCTCCCTCTCGTTTAATCTCTTCTGCATGATGACGGTCCGGCAGCCTCCGATACGTGCAGTGCTGTCGGTGACATGCTCCGCATTATAGGTGCTCCAGTCAGTGAAAAAATGGTTCCTGTTTTCGTAGGATACGGTGCCGTCACGGTAGCGTACCCCTTTCAGTTTCTGGACGAATTCATCAAAGGAGGAGGACAGACGCATGGCCTCGATGTAATCGATGAAAGTAAAGCAGTCTACTTCCTTCAGATTAACAACAAGTTTCTCCGGGGTACTGCTATCGCCGGTAAGGGTCGACTCCCGGTACGCTGTATCCAGAAAATGGCCTGACAGGAATACGATTCTCCTCCCCGTATCGGGAATGCTCGCGGCGGCCCGGAGGAGGGCATCCAGTTCTTTTTCAGTCCATTTCCCCAGTTGAATCAAGGTGTCCCCGGAAAGGAACGGTTTTACCATCACTGCACCAAAACCGGTTGTTTTTTTAGAAAAAGCGGATAAACGGCACTGCCCCCCGGCGGTACGGCGAACAGTCGGGGGGGTCGTTTGATATTTTAGCACGCATGGAGCATAATGTCATTTTATTGTCAGAATCGGCAGAAAAGGCGGCCGGATGAAAAAATGACCGTGGCCAGCCTGAGCCGGAGGAGCCGAAGGCGATCAGTGCGGAATATGTAGAGTATGAAGATCACTACCAAACTCTCGGTTGTCGCTCTTATCCCGATGTGCATGGCATTCATGGCCGTCTTCTCCGTCTCCCTCGTTTCGAGACAGGTGGAAGAGGCACGGGGGAGGGCGAGAATCGCCGCCTCTATCATGAAAGGTGTTGCCGAATTGAACCAGCTTACCCATACCTATCTGTTGCACCGCGAGGAGCGTCCGAAAATGCAGTTCCTTAGAAAGCATGGCGGCCTGACAGAGCTCATGGATGCGCTGCACTGCAGGGACAGGAAGCAGCAGGAGCTCGTTAATGAGATACGGGAGGATCATGACAACATAGGGAAACTCTTTTCCTCCCTGGTCTTGCGTTACGAGGGACGCGGTGCGATGAGAAGGGATCCCGCGTTTGCCGAGCTGCAGGAGAGGCTGGCGGGCCAGATCCTGATACGGTCCCGCTCGATACTGTCCCATACCATCCTCCTCGTAGCCTCTATCGAAAGAGAGATGGATTCCGCGCAGCAGAAGGCAAATAGAGTCATCGTCTTGCTGACCTCCGTGACAGCCCTGGTGATAACGGGGATCCTGCTGCTCGTCATGGGCAACATCTCGCGCTCGATTCGTGCGCTCCGGAAGGGAATTGAGATCATCGGATCGGGCGATCTCGATTACAAGCTGGGAATCCCGACACAGGATGAGATAGGGCAGCTCGCGCATGCCTTCGATCGCATGACGGAGCAGCTGAAGACAGTTACCGTTTCCCGTGACCTCCTGCAGAGAGAGGTCGAGGAACGGAAGAGAGTGGAGAGGGCGCTGCGTAGGAGCGAGGACCGTTTGAAGGAGGCGCAGCGCATTGCGAGCCTGGGGAACTGGGAATGGGATCTGTCAACAAAGAGGCTTAAGTGGTCGGACGAAGTCTACCGTATTATGGGGGTGCAGTTGCAGGATTTCGAGCTCTCCTTTGAGAGCTTTCAGAGCTTCGTGCATCCCGATGACAGGCATCTGGTGGAGCAGACCATCTCCGAGGCGCTCTCCCGGAAAGAGCGGTGTGCCGTCGATTACCGGGTTATCCGCAGGGACGGCACGGAAATCGTCGTGCAGGCCCAGGCCGAGGTCGTCTGCTCGGTGGAGGGCACGCCTCTCCGCATCATCGGGACGATTCAGGATATTACGGAACGCAAGCTATTGGAAGAGGCCATCAGGTATCAGGCGAATCACGATCTGCTGACCGGCCTGCCCAACCGTGTGCTGTTCATGGAGCACCTCTCCCGGGGGATCGCCCAGGCGGGCCGCAACCGCACCCACCTTGCTGTGATGTTCCTGGATCTCGACCGGTTCAAAAATATCAATGACTCCCTGGGGCATTCCGCCGGAGACTATCTGTTGAAGCAGGTGGCGGTCAGACTCAGCTCTCATGTCAGGGAATCGGATACGGTTGCCCGCCTGGGAGGAGACGAGTTCATCCTCCTGCTCCCGGATATCGCTCATACTGAATATGCGGATACCGTTGCACGAAAGATACTCTCCTTGTTCAGGATGCCCTTTCGTATCGAGGGAAACGAGGTGTATGTCTCTCCGAGCATGGGCGTCAGCCTGTATCCGGACGACAGCGAGTATGCGGAGGAGCTGATCAAGAACGCGGATATCGCCATGTACCATGCAAAGGAGCAGGGGAGAGGCAACTATCAGTTCTACAGCCCTGCTATGAACATCAGAACCCTCGAGAGAATGATCCTCGAAAACAGCCTGAGACAGACCCTCGAGAGGGGAGAACTGGTGGTGTACTATCAGCCCCAGGTAGAGAGCGTCACCCGCAGGGTGGTGAGTGCGGAGGCACTGGTCCGCTGGCAGCATCCGGATCTGGGGCTGCTGAATCCCTTCCAGTTTCTTCCCATTGCGGAAGAGACGGGCCTGATCATGCCCCTGGACGAATGGGTACTGCGCACTGCTTGTGCGCAGGTCAGGGAATGGCAGGATGAAGGGTTCCCTGCCATCGGGATTACGGTGAACCTTTCCGCACGGCAGTTTCAGCAGCCGGGGCTGACGGAGATGCTGTTCCGGGTCATGAAGGAGACCGATCTCGATCCTTCCTGCCTGTGGCTCGAGATCACCGAAGGAGTTGCGATGAAGGATATCGGGCTCACTCTCAGGAATCTGGAGAAACTCACCGAGAGGGGAGTACGGTTTTGCATCGACGACTTCGGTACCGGGTATTCCTCATTGAGCTACCTGAAAAGATTGCCGGTACAGAAAGTGAAAATCGATAAATCCTTCGTCACCCATCTTGCCGAAAGCTGCGATGACAGGGCGATTATCACCGCGGTGATCACCCTGGCACACAGCCTGCGTATGGGGGTGGTTGCAGAGGGAGTGGAGACCGAGGAGCAACTGGAGATCCTCCGGTCGGTCGGATGCGACGAAATTCAGGGATTTCTCTTCGGCAAGCCGGTACCTGCGGAGATTTTCAAAGAGCTGCTGCTTTCCTCCGGTTCATAACTTTTTGTTTCTGTTCCCGGGATGCTTTGCGCTTAAGAATCCCTGTGGTATGATACTTCCATGAGGGTTATCGATGTACATACGCACGGCATCGGGGGGTACGATACAAGGACCGCCGATGCGGAGCACCTCCTCAGAATAGCCGAGCTGCATGGCGCCGCAGGCGTGTCCGAGATTGTCCTTACCCTGTATCCCGCCACCATCCGGGTGATGCGTGAAAGCATGGCGGTGGTGCGGGAGGCGATGGAGAGGCAGAAAGGGCGGACTGCGCTTCCCCGGACGGACAATAATCCGTCCGATGCGCTTGCCGCTTCCCCGGCGCAGATACGGGGAGTACACCTTGAAGGGCCTTTCCTGAACCCGGCGAAGTGCGGCGCCCTCAATGCGATGACGTTCCTCGAGCCTTCCGCGGAATGGCTGCACGAGCTTCTCGACGGCTTCGAGGAGATAGTGAAGATCATCACCGTGGCCCCCGAAATGGAAGGGGCGCTCCCTCTCATACGGAAGATAGCCGACTCCGGAATCGTGGCGAGCATGGGGCATTCGGCCGCCACCTACGCGCAGGCGGAGGCGGGATTCCATGCAGGCGCACGGGGTATTACCCACCTTTTCAACGCCATGAGCGGCTTTCACCACCGGGAGCCGGGCCTGGCGGGGTTCGGCCTCCTGCATCCCGGGGTATATGTCGAAGTCATTGCGGACCCCTACCATCTCCATCCGAAAACGCTGGAGCTGATCTTCAGGACAAAAAGTCCCGACAGGATTCTCCTCGTCTCGGATACGGTACGGGAGACCACCTCTTTTACGAGAGCGCAAGGGGTTACCGATAGACACGGGACGCTGCTGGGGGGATGTCTTACTCTCACCGAGGCGGTCCGGAGGCTTCAGGAAGAAGGTCTGGTGACCCGAGACGCCCAACGCTACATTGCCGAAAATCCCGGAAGGTACCTCCAGAATACGTAAGGGCAGCCTTATGGTGCTCCCCTGTCCCGGTTTCAGCCGCCGGTAGTACTCGATTACCTCGCCGAGAGTCCTGACCTGGCTGCCTGCGCGCTCTCATGACAATCCGCCGCTGTTTCTGCTACAATTCTCTCCTATGCTTCTCCAGCAGTTGATAAACGGTCTGACCCTGGGCGGAGTATACGCCATTATCGCCCTCGGCTATACCATGGTGTACGGGATCCTCGAGCTCATCAATTTTGCTCATGGAGAGATTTATATGCTCGGGGCCTATCTCGGCATTATCTTTCTGGGTATCTTCACTGCCGTTGGATTGACGGCGACGAGCCTTCCCCTTTCCCTCGCCCTCGCCGTACTTTTTTCCATGCTCTTCTGCGCAGCATACGGTTTCACCATGGAAAAAGTGGCGTACAAGCCCCTGCGGAACGCGCCCCGGCTCAGTCCGCTGATCAGCGCCATCGGGGTCTCCCTCTTTCTCCAGAATTATGTCATGCTCACCCAGGGGGCGACGGATAAGGTCTTCCCCTCCCGTTTCGGGGAGGGCCGCATCACTCTCTTGAATGTAGAGGCTACTTTCCTTCAGGTGATGATTATTGCCGGGTCGGCACTCATTATGCTTTCGCTCCATCTCTTTCAGAAAACGCGCATGGGGAAGGCCATGCGGGCCACCGCCCAGGACAGGACCATGGCTGCGCTGGTGGGGATCAACGTGGACAGCATCATTTCCATGACCTTCATTATCGGCGCTGCCCTGGCCGCCGTGGCAGGGGTGATGGTTGCCGCATATTACGGGCTGGTAAACCACTTTATCGGGTATGGTGCGGGGATAAAGGCTTTTACCGCCGCTGTCCTGGGGGGAATCGGGAGCATTCCCGGCGCCATGCTGGGGGGGATCCTCCTGGGCCTGGTGGAGAGTACCGGGGCCGCCTACCTGTCGAGCGAATATAAAGATGCATACGCCTTCGTCATCCTGCTGATCATCCTGCTCATCAAGCCGTCGGGCATCCTGGGAAGGCGTACGGAGGAAAAGGTGTGAGGCCGGGGGACCGGGATGCAGAGCTCCATCACCTGAGTGGTGCAGCAAAGATCCGTAGGTTGTTTCAACAGGTCCCCCTCTTCCGTTACCTGGTCATCGGGACCTGGGCCGGGCTGCTTTTCCTGCCCTTCAAAAGTGCGCGGGCGTCGCTGCTGCTTTTCGTGGCGGTTGCCGCAGGACAGATCCTCCTCCATGGTGTGCGTGCCACCGGCAGGGGGGAGGCCTGGAAAAAGAGTGACTTCCGGGCGTTGCTGCACAGGGGTGTCCGGTCTGCCTCCCCGTATGCGCGCTCTTCGGTCCTCCCTGTCCTGCTCGCCGTTTCCCTTGTAATTCCTTTTATGGTAAAGGACTACTACCTTGATGTTCTGATCATGTCGGGTATTTATATCCTCCTCGCCCTTGGACTCAATGTCATTGTAGGGTTCACCGGCCTCCTCAACCTGGGATTCGCCGCCTTCTATGCGATCGGGGCATATGCCTATGCCCTCCTCAATACGAGAATGGGGATTGGCTTTTGGCCCTCCCTGCCCCTGGCCGCCCTGGCTGCATCTCTTGCCGGTCTTCTCCTCGCCGTGCCTGCCCTGAGGCTCCGCGGAGACTACCTGGCTATTGTCACCCTGGGCTTCGGCGAGATCCTCCGCCTTGTGCTGAATAACTGGGATAGTCTTACCAACGGTCCCAACGGGGTCTCGGGAATCGCACCTCCCTCTCTGGCGGGATTTCCCCTGGGCGCACTGCAGCACTATTATTACCTTGTTCTGGTATTTGTCCTTCTTGCTATCGTCCTTATCAGGCGCGTGGAGAATTCGCGCATCGGGAGGGCATGGATCGCCATACGGGAGAACGAGATTGCCGCGGCCTCCATGGGGATCAATACCACACGATACAAGCTTCTGGCCTTTGCCGTCGGCACTTTCTGGGCCGGCATCGCCGGTACGCTGTTTGCGGCGAAGATGCGCTTTATCTCCCCCGAAAGCTTCACTTTCATGGAGTCCATTCTCATCCTGAGCATGGTTATCCTGGGGGGGCTGGGCACCCTCTATGGAGCGGTGGTCGGTGCATTCCTTCTGGTGATCCTGCCGGAGCTGCTCCGGGAACTGCAACTGTACCGGATGTTGATCCTGGGCGTCGGGCTTGTCCTGCTCATGGTCTTCAGGCCCCAGGGATTACTGGGAAAGGCAAGGGGGAAGTAGGGTGCATATAGTGGAAGTCAGGGATCTGACCAAGAGTTTCGGGGGAATCCGTGCCATCGAGGAAGTGAGCTTCAAGGTGGAGAGCGGAGCTATTATCAGCATCATCGGCCCGAATGGAGCGGGAAAGACCACCCTGTTCAACTGCCTGACCGGGATTACCCGGCCGACGAAGGGCACCATTCATTTCAGGGACAGGGAGATCTCTTCCCTTCCGGTCCACCGTATTGCGGAACTCGGCATTGCCCGTACTTTTCAGAATATCAGGCTCTTCTCCGAAATGACGGTGATGGAAAACGCCATGGTCGCGCAGCATACGAGGATGCGCTACGGGCTGGCGAGCGCCCTCCTGCGCGGAGCAGGATTCAGGAGGAAGGAAAAGGGTATCAGGGAGAGGGTTCTCGAATATCTGGAGTTGGCGGGGTTGGCGGATTTCGCGGATACCATGGCGGGGAATCTGCCGTACGGAAGCCAGAGGCGGCTGGAGATCGCCCGGGCGCTGGCAACGGAGCCCGGGATTGTCCTCCTGGATGAGCCGACGGCGGGCATGAATCCCATGGAAACCATGGAAATAATGGAGCTGATCCGGAGGATCAGGGAGCTGGGAAAAACCGTGCTGCTTATCGAGCATGATATGCGCCTTGTCATGGGCATTTCGGAGAGGATCATCGTCCTTGACCACGGGGTAAAGATAGCGGAGGGGACGCCCGAAGAGGTGAAGAACGATTCATTGGTCATCGAGGCGTACCTGGGAAGGGAAACCCATTGAACAGGAAAGCAGATTGTCATATTTCAGAATCCGGAAGAGACTCCCTCTTCCCGGTGTGGCGGTGCCCGGCCGATGGGACTTCCCTGCACTGCGAGGTGCCATGCTGACGCTGAGAGCCATCCATGCTTCCTACGGTCCTATAAAGGCCATCAGCGGTATCGACATCGAGGTGCACAAGGGAGAGATCGTCTGCCTCATCGGCAGCAACGGCGCGGGGAAGACGACCACCCTCATGGCTGTTTCGGGTATCGTGAGGCCGGATGCAGGGGATCTTTTCTTCGAAGGGCAACGCATGAACGGTGTGCCGGCGCACGAGGTGGTCAGGAGGGGAATCTGCCAGGTGCCGGAGGGGAGGAGGGTCTTCCCGAGGCTGACGATCCAGGAGAACCTCGAAATGGGGGCATTCCTGAGGAAAAAGGATTTTCAAAGAAATCTCGAAAGGGTTTTTACCCTTTTCCCGATTCTGAAAGACCGCAGGGGCCAGATGGGGGGGACGCTGAGTGGAGGCGAACAGCAGATGCTCGCTGTGGGCAGGGCATTGATGGCGAACCCGTCGCTGCTCCTCCTTGATGAGCCATCCCTCGGACTCGCCCCGATTATGGTGAGCAAGATCTTCAAGACCATCAAGGAGATCAATGAAGAGGGGGTTACCATTCTCCTCGTCGAGCAGAATGCGCGGGCGGCGCTGAAGCTCTCCCACCGCGGCTATGTCCTCGAAAGCGGGGCCATCGCCCTGCAGGGCAGGGGGGAGGACCTCCTGGACAACGAGGAAGTAAAAAGGGCGTATCTGGGGGAGTGAAGCTCTCGCCGCCAGAGGATAAACAGTGACCGTGAGCGGACCGTGGCGAGTTGAAGATTTTTCTGTTTTTTCGTATAGTTTTACCAGCGGAAATAACTTTTTCGTGCCTTTCCTCTGGCGGCACAAGAGGAGGTTTTGATGAAATCACGCGCGCATCTCTTGATTTCCGGCCGTGTTCAGGGAGTGTACTACCGCGGGTTCACCGAGGAGGTCGCCCACTCCCTTGGACTGAAGGGATGGGTGCGCAATCTGCCCGACAGAAGGGTTGAGGCGGTTTTCGAGGGGGAGAGGGATGCCGTGGAACAGGCCATCCTGAAGTGCAAGCAGGGTCCGCCTGCGGCCCATGTTACCGGCATTGACGTCACCTGGGAAGAGCCCATGGAAGGTCTGAAAGATTTCGAAATAAGATATTAGCGCTGAGGCATGCCCGACGTCCCTCCTCCCAGAGGTATCAGCTCAAAAGCTGCTTGATGGACTGGTATCCTTCTCCCGCTTTCCGCTGCGCCTCGATGCGTACGTCGTTCAGATGGCCGAAGTAGGTGCTTGCCATTCCGACAATGCTATGGTCGAGGGCGTTGTTCTGAGCCATACCCTGAATTACCTTCAACGCGTGCTCTCCCGCCATCCCCTTGCGATAGGGCCGGTCTTCGGTGATGGCCGTGAAGACGTCCGCCACCGCCATAATGCGGGAGCCTATAGGAAGTCTGCTTCCCTTCAGATGGAACGGATAGCCGGTTCCGTCTATCCGTTCGTGATGCAGGGATCCCCAGGTGTTGATCGTTTCGATTCCTGCCACCCCCTCCAGGATCCTGTAGGAATGATACACGTGGCTTTTGATGATGTTGAACTCCTCTTCGGTGAGCTTGCCGGGTTTGTCCAGGATTTCCGGCGGGATGGCCAGCTTCCCGATATCATGGAGATACCCCGCCACCGTCATCATTACGCATTCACTATCGGAAAACCCCACCATCTGCGCCAGCATCGAGGATACTGCGCTCACCCCGGTGGAGTGGACAGCGGTGAAGCTGCTCCGGTAATCGATGATGTTGCTGAAAATCCTCGAAATGTTCAGGAGTTCCGTGATGTCCAGCTCATGATCCGGCAGGCGTCCCCTGTCCGAAATGATCTGGGGAATTTCGGGGGAGATGGCGTCGAACCAGAAGGATTCCCTGACCGCAAGGTCTTCGAAAGCCTCCACCAGCTCCGGCATGAACATCTTTCCGGAATGGCACCTGATGGCGCTTACGATATGCTTTTTCTGGCTCAGAATCTCCATGTTTTTGTAAATCAGCACTTCGATCCTGTCCGCGAGATGCAGGACATGGGCACCGATAGGCACCTCTTCTCCGTTGCTGGTGCATCCCTCTCCGGACGCCCAGGGAGTATGGTGATGGCGTATGAGACTGGCAGCCCTCGAAAATCGATTGTAGTCTTTCACCAGCAGGTATCCCCTTTCGGCATGCAGGTGCGGGTTTGCCATCTCGAATTCCAGGGCTTCGAATTTCTCCCGGACGGAGAAGACCCCGATGTCATGAATAGTGGCTGCGAGAAAGATATCGGAGCTCTCCTGGCGGGACACGCCGAAGGACTGGGCGATTTCGCTCGCAATGATCGCCACCCGCAGGTGGTGGTTGGCAACCTGGGGACTCACGAAGTCCAGCACCCTCGAAAAAGCGAGGATGAGGTCGGAAAGTCGTACTTTCAGATTCTCCAGCATCGCAGATAGTATACACCCCTTGCAGCGGTTAATAAAAGGAAAGGAATTCGTGCTCCGTATCGTACTCTCCGGGTGCTGCATGCCGCAAAAACAAGATAAATTATATCCTCCGTTGGAAATGATTATCAACAACAGAAACTATCCTTCCGAAACGGAACGGAAAAGATATTTTTACTTGTGCTACTATATAAATCAAGGGGAAGAGAACAGTACGTCTTCCCTTTTGCCGGTGGTGATGCGGTTATCCCTGCAGAATACTTTCCGGAAGAGGAACCCCCATGACGATGAGCACTCTTGTCCATAAAATCCTTGAGCGCGCCCCGGTAACGAAACAGGAGGCCCTTTCCCTTGTTGCATGCACTGCAAGGGGGAAGTCGGATCTCTTCGAGCTCTTTGCGGTGGCAAGCAGGATCCGGGAGGCATTCAGGGGTGACGCCGTGGATCTCTGTGCTATTATCAACGCGAAATCTGGAGCCTGCCCCGAGGACTGCTCGTATTGCGCCCAGTCTTCACGGAATAAAGCCGATGTCGCCGTCTACCCCTTACTGGAGAAGAAGACTGTTCTGGAAAAAGCGGCTGAGGCGAGGGATGCCGGCGTGCGGCGTTTCTGCATTGTCACCAGCGGGAGAAAGGCGGGCAGGAAGGATCTGGGGGATATTGCCCTGATGGTGCAGGAGGTGAGGAAAAAAGGGCTCCTCCCCTGTGCGACCTTGGGATTGCTGGAGAAAGAGGAGCTTTCCTTCCTGAGGGATTACGGGCTCGAACGGTATCACCATAACCTGGAGACCTCGGAAAGGTTCTTCCCGGAAATATGCAGGACCCACACCTATTACGACAAACTGAGGACCATCGAGGCGGCCAGGTCCGTGGGCCTCTCCGTATGCTCCGGCGGTATTTTCGGCCTGGGCGAGACGCAGGAGGACAGGGTGGATATGGCCTTTGCCCTGCGCGAGCTGGATGTCGACTCTGTTCCTGTCAATTTTCTTATCCCCGTGCAGGGGACCGCCCTGGGAGACAGGGGATTCCTCCCCCCCCTCGAAGCGCTTGCCGTTGTCAGCCTCTACCGGTGCCTTCTGCCCGAAAAGGAAATACGGGTCTGTGGCGGAAGAATGCAGGTGCTCGGGGAATTCAACGCACTGGTCTTCATGGCAGGAGCCGATTCCCTCCTTACCGGGAACTATCTCACCACGACCGGCAGAACGTATGGCGACGATCTGAAGCTTATCCGGGAGTACGGGTTGACCGTTTCTCCTGCCGGAAAGTAGTGCAGCACTGTCAGCAGAACATCTCCACGATGTAGATCCTGTTGTCCTTCCCCGACAGAAAGACGCCGATGCCCTCCCGGTCGTAATCGGGGTTCAATATATTGCGCCGGTGCCCGGGGCTTCCCATCCAACCCTGCACTGCGGAGTGGGCGATTTCTTCCCATGAGCTCCAGGCGTACGCGGGAACGCCGTTGCAGTAGGTGATCGAAGTATAAAGGGTGCTCTGGAACAGGTTCTCCGCAAGACCCTCCAGGCGGAAGGCGCCCTTTCTCTTGGTGCACCGAAACCCTTCTCTGAGCCCCCGTGCAGTGGGGTCTTCCCCTTTATGGTTCGTATGACTGAAGTAGCGGCGCGCCGCCATGTCCCTGCCGTGCTTGCGGGCAATGCCGCTCAGTTTCTCATCCCATTTCAGCGGAGCGAGACCGTTTTCCTTCCGCTCGCTGTTGATCAGTTCATGAATCCGCCTTTCCAGTACGGCGGAGGGAACAGCCGGCTTTCCCGTCCTCTCCGCGGCAGCAGCTGACAGGCCCTCCTTTTGAATCGATGGGGGAAGCAGGAGCAGCAGGGCGCAAAGGGCGATCCCGTATACCCCCGATAAGACTTTCTGAAATATTTGCATGACAACCAACTCCTCTCGTATACAAAATCATTCTATTGTACCATGCGGTGCGCCAGGGGGGTGCAGGGATTCTGTAGGACCTTGTTTTGTTGAATTTTTTGTAACAAGATTGTATAGTTTATATAGTCCGTATTTTCGTCGCCATATCGCAACACAATCGATTCTGCTTGATACTATTTATGATCTCTGGAGGGAATTTCATGGCAAAGGTAACGAAGAAGGCTCAGAAGTCTGCAAAGCCCGCTAAGCCGGCCAAGGCTGCACGGGCGCCGAAGTATGTCTATTTTTTTGGGGGTGGGAAGGCCGATGGAAAGGCCGACATGAAGAATCTTTTGGGGGGAAAGGGGGCGAATCTCGCGGAGATGGTCAATCTGGGCATTCCGGTACCTCCAGGCTTTACCATAACGACGGAAGTCTGCACACTTTATTATAAGAATAACAGGAAGTATCCCCAGGAACTGGCGCCGCAGGTGGATACCGCCCTGACGAAGGTGGAGAAGATTATGGGGAAGAAATTCGGAGACCCCAATAACCCTCTCCTGGTTTCCGTGCGTTCCGGCGCCCGCAGTTCCATGCCCGGCATGATGGAGACCGTGCTGAATGTAGGCCTGACCTCGAAGACGATTCCCGGTCTTATCAGGAAGACGAATAACGAGCGTTTTGTCTATGATGCATACCGCCGGCTCATGATGATGTATTCCGATGTTGTCATGGAAAAGGCGGCGGGAATAGAGCCGGCCGACGGGCAGGCCATCCGTCATAAGCTCGAGCACCGGATGGAGGAGCTCAAGAAGGAAAGGGGATACAAGAGCGATACCGAACTGACGGTGGACGATTTGAAGGTCCTCTGCGACGATTTCAAGAAGATTATCAAGGTTACCCTGAAGAAGGAGTTCCCGGACGATCCCCGTGAGCAGCTCTGGGGCGGCATCGGGGCGGTGTTCCAGTCATGGATGGGAAAACGAGCCGTATCGTACCGCAGGATCGAAAAGATCCCGGAGGAGTGGGGAACCGCGGTAAACGTGCAGTCCATGGTCTTCGGCAACACCGGCGATACTTCCGCAACGGGCGTTGCTTTTACCCGGAACCCGGCCACCGGCGAGGACATGTTCTTCGGCGAGTGGCTGCCCAATGCCCAGGGCGAGGACGTGGTTGCCGGCATCAGGACCCCGAACCCGGTGAACAAGGCGGGGAAAACGGAGGATACGAAGCACCTCCCCTCCCTTGAAGAGCAGATGCCGAAGCTGTACAAGGAGCTTTTCGCCATCCAGAAGAAGCTCGAAAGACACTACAAGGACATGCAGGACATCGAGTTCACCATCGAGGACGGACGGCTCTGGATGCTCCAGACACGGGTAGGCAAGCGGAACGGTCAGGCGGCCATCCGTATGGCGGTGGAAATGGCGAAGCAGAAGCTGATCGATAGGCAGATGGCCATAATGCGCGTGAAGCCTGACCAGTTGGATGAGTTGCTGCATCCCAGTGTGGATCCGGCTGCGGAAAAGAAAGCGGTGGAGCTTGCGAAGGGACTGCCTGCCGGGCCCGGCGGAGCCGTGGGTAAGGTGGTTTTCACCGCCGATGACGCGGAGGCCTGGGCCAAAAAGGGGCAGAAGGTCATTCTGGTGAGAAACGAAACCTCTCCCGAAGATGTGCACGGCATGCATGCGGCGCAGGCGATCCTGACGGCCAAGGGAGGCATGACGAGCCATGCCGCCCTTGTTGCCCGGGGCTGGGGCAAATGCTGCATCGTCGGCTGCTCCGCTCTGAACATCGACATCCGTAGGAAAGAGATCCATGTGAACGGAAGGGTGCTGAAAGAGGGGGACTGGATTACCCTGAACGGCACCAAGGGCCGTGTCTATGAAGGGCAGCTTTCCCTGCTTCCCGCCGATCCCGAACACAACCAGTGGTACAAGGAGCTGATGAAGTGGGCCGACCAGTTCAGGACCCTGCGGGTAAGGACGAACGCCGATACCCCCAATGACGCTACCACCGCCCGGAATTTCGGAGCCGAAGGGATCGGGCTCTGCAGGACAGAGCATATGTTCTTCGGCCCCGACAGGATAAAGGCGGTGCGGGAGATGATCCTTTCCGATACGGTGGAGGGCAGAAAGAAGGCTCTTACCAAGCTCCTTCCCTTCCAGAAGGGGGATTTTATCGGAATATTCAAGGCAATGGCAGGTTTCCCGGTGACCATCCGTCTTCTGGATCCGCCCCTTCATGAGTTCCTGCCCCATACCGACAGGGAGCTCGAAGAACTGGCGAAGGATATGGGAGTGAGCTTCGATCAGTTGAACGCGAAGAACAAGTCCCTGCATGAGTTCAACCCCATGCTCGGCCATCGCGGCTGCCGTCTCGGCGTCACCTACCCCGAGATTTACGAAATGCAGGTGCAGGCAATCATGGAGGCCGCTTGCGAGCTCGCCAGGCAAAAGATAAAGGTCATGCCGGAAATCATGATTCCCCTGGTAGGCCACGTGAAAGAGCTGGAAGTGATGCGGGCCCTTACCGTCGAGACCGCGGAGAGGGTGCAGAAAGAGTATAAGGCGAGGGTTCCGTATACCGTGGGGACCATGATCGAGCTGCCGCGCGCCTGCGTCACCGCAGAGGAAATCGCGACACAGGCGGATTTCTACTCCTTCGGCACCAATGACCTTACCCAGACCACCTACGGGCTCTCCCGGGATGATGCCGGACGGTTCCTGCCGTTCTACATCGAGAACGGACTGCTGAAGGACGACCCGTTCATTACCATCGATCAGGACGGAGTGGGTGTCCTTATGAAGATGGCGGTGGAGAAGGGACGCCAGGTTAAGAAGGATATGAAGATGGGTATCTGCGGCGAGCACGGGGGGGAGCCGAAATCCGTTGAGTTCTGCCATACCATCGGGCTTAACTATGTAAGCTGCTCTCCGTTCCGTGTTCCCATCGCACGGTTCGCGGCAGCCCAGGCCGCGTTGAGGAAGTAGACGATACGGGAGAGAGAATAAAAAAAGGCCGGGGTTACTGCCACCCCGGCCTTTTTTTTGTGTGTATCCCTCTACTCGACGAGAGCAGGAGGGCAATACAGCTTCCGGAGGGACCGTACCCTCCACCACCGGAAGCATTTTTTCAGATCGTAGGATGGAGAGCTCCCGCTATCCTCCAGACTCAGCCCCGTTTCAGAGAGGACTCCCTGGAGAAAAGGCGTATCGACAACACTGGAAGGGATTTCCATCCGCGCGCTCTTCCTGCCGGATGACAGGGGGACAAAGGCGATCTGTAAGGTGCAATCCCCGTTGGGGGCTATCCTCTGCCCCGAACAGGTATCGTTCTGCACCCTGAATTCATTTGCGTTGGTGCCGCTGGTGGCGATACGTCCCACTACCAGTTCCGCAGTCCCGGTGTTGAAGACCGCCAGATGCAGGAGACCGTCCCCGGTGAAAGTATATTGTGCCGAAGAGAGGGAGATGGCGGGTGCGGGAGTGGTGTCTTCCATGACGGGATCAAAGGTGCGGATCAGCTCCTGCACTGCGGGAAAAGAGGCCTTTTCCGCAAATAGGATCTCTCCGGTGGTTTCGTCCACCGATTCGCTGAGGAGGCCTTCGGAACGGTTCCTCTCCAGGAGATCACTGTTATCCCTCAGGGTAATGAATACTCTGCTCGCGCCGTTCTGCAGGAGGATTTTTCCCGATTCCTGGTAGTACTGTGCCTGGGAGAGCTCCCCGCCGGTATAGCCGGAAGCGGACTGGTACGCCGCATCGGACGGATAGCCATGCTCCGTTACCCAGAGGGGGCCGAGATAGCCGGCATTCCTGAACTGGGAGGAGAAGGTACTCATCAGGGACGGAAGATGCCCGAGGGAGCCGCGGATATGGACATTGCCGATATCGAACTTGTTCGGGGCTTGTGCGGCAACCTCCTTCAGCCAGTCGGCCGTTTCCGTTTCATCCTGCGTCATGAAGATGCCGCCGAGGAGAACCCGAGCGGAGCTGTCAGCGGCTTTGATCGCATCGTAGGTGGCGGACAGAAGGCGTGCGTATTCCGCCGCATTTCCATAGAAGTATCCGTTGCAGCGGGATCCGGTGCATTCGTATTTGTTGGGCTCGTTCCATACCTCCCAGTAATGAATGACGTCGCGGTACCGCTCCACGATGGCCCGTATCCACCCGGCCCACCGGTCGTAATCAGCGGGAGGGCAGTACTCGTGCTTATAGACAAACCCATCGGAGGGACATCTCCCCTCTCCCTCGGGAGTGGAATAGAGGGTACCCAGGACCGTGAGGTTATATTTTTGCGACAGGTCCGCCAGCCGGTCCATCTCGTCCCAATCGGGTTCGGCAGGGTCCCTGAAAATCTCCGATACCTGCACATCGATTCTGATGAAGCCCGCCCCCAGTTTCGCTGTTTTCGCGAAAAGCGCTTCCTGAAAGTCGGCGGGAGTGTTGGTGTAGATCATGGAGTGGGCGCCGTAATAGTCTTTGCTTTCCGCAAAGGCGAAATTATGGAGAAGAGGTGTGGCACCGGCGAGCAACGGAAAAACAAGAAACAGTATGCAGGCCGCCCGTATCCCTGTTCTCATGTCGACCTCCTTTTTAGGATGTGTATGCAGACTGTCTTCTGCTGCGACCGGCTGCACCGTACACGGACTGTGTTGTCCCGGGCAAAACGTCCTCAACGTAGCTTCTGCTACGCCTCCGGGCGTTTTTGCTGCCCCAAAGAATCTTCGATTCTTCGGGGGCCCCGATTCTTTTTCCGGGGTCCTTGGGCCGCCTTGCCCATGCACTGTTCGCTCGGCCTCGCGACGAATACAGTTTGCCTACACACCCTGGAAATAAAATGTACTTTCTCTACCTTACTTAAAGTATATAGGAAAAAGCGAGAATAGTCTGTGACAAAGTCACAGAGGGATCTGCCTCCGCTTTTTCCCCTGCTGACTCCCCTTCCTCTGAGGGCTTCTTTGTGCCGCGGCTTTTCATTACCTCCAGGCACTACTGCGGTGAGGTATCCCTTCTTCTTTTGAGGTAAAATAAAATATCGGCTCACAAAGACGGCGATTTCCCGTATATCCCTTTTCAGGAGGTTCTTTTGCCGTTCAAGGAAGAAGCTATCGATCTGACCATGGGAAATCTCTGGACCAGTATCTGGCAGATTTCATGGCCGATGCTTCTGGTGATGATCTTCAATTTTTTCGTGGGACTGACCGACATCTATGTGGCGGGGTTCATCAGTCCCGATGTGCAGGCAGTGGTGGGATTCGTGGGGCAGATCTACTTTCTTATCATTCTTATCGCAAACGCCATCAGCATCGGAACCGTCGCGCTGCTATCGCGGGCCATCGGCGCACGGAACTATGACCATGCCCTGGAGATTGCGCGTCAGTCCCTTGCCTTCAGCGCCCTCTCGGCAGTGGCCCTGACTGTATTCGGTCTCGCTTTTCCCCGCGAGATCGTGCTCCTTGCCGGCTTTCCCCCCGGGATCCAGGAGATGGGAGTGCGCTTTTTAAGGATATTCGCGCTGGCTCTCGGACCGAATTACCTGCTGATCATTTCCAACGCCATTTTCCGCGCCAGCGGCGAAGTGAAAAAGAATCTCCTGTCCATGTTCCTGGTCAGTATCATCAATATCGTCGGGAACTTCATCTTTGTTTTCGGTATCTTTTCTTTTCCCGGACTGGGCTATATCGGGATCGCCCTTGCCACCGCCCTCTCGGCGACTGTGGGCATGGTAGTCTGCCTCGTCCTCTTCCGGACGAGCCGCTGGAGGCTCCTCTATGCAAGACCCTGGAGCTTTTCCCCTTCGCTCACAAGGAAGATCATCGATCTCAGTTGGCCTGCGGCACTGCTCCAGATCGCCTGGAACGCCGGAAGCCTCATTCTGTATAACATTCTCGGCCGCCTGGGACAGGAGAGCATTACCGGGCTTTCCTCCCTTACCAACGGGCTCAGGATCGAGGCGGTCATCTATCTCCCCGCCTTCGCCCTTCACATGGCTGCTTCCGTCCTGGTGGGGCAGAACCTGGGTGCGGGCAATCCGGAGAGGGCCGAAAAGATCGGCTGGAAGATCACTTTTTCGGGTATCATTCTCATCAGTGTAATGGCCCTTTTCATTTTTGCCGGCGCCGAGCGCCTGGCCTCCCTGGTGACGAAGAGTCCCGATGTGCTGGCGGAGACGGCCCGCTATCTGCGGATCATGATGTTATCCGAGCCTTTCATGGCTCTGAGCACCATTCTCGGCGGTAGCCTGCAGGGGGCCGGCGATACAAAGGGAGCCATGTGGATCGTAGTGATTGCCATGTGGCTCGTCAGGATCCCCCTCGCCTACTTTCTGGCCCTTGGGGCAGGATATGGCGCATTGGGGGTATGGGTGGCGATGGTCGCGTCCATGCTGGTCCAGGGGACGCTCATTGCCTGGCGGTTCCGCAGGGGACGCTGGAAAGAATTGCATGTGGAGTGGGAGAGGAATCTGTCATGATACGGCTTTTCAATACACTGGGCAGGAAATACGAGGTCTTTCGTCCCGTCAACAAAGAGGTGGTGAATATGTTCACCTGCGGACCTTCGGTATACCAGAGGGCGCATATCGGGAATTTCAGGACTTTTCTCTTTGAGGATATCCTGGTGCGCTACCTCGAGTACGCGGGATACGCAGTCCACCGGGGCATGAATTTTACCGATGTGGAGGATAAGGCTATCAGGGAAGCGGGAATGAAGAGGACCAGTGTGCGGAAGCTTACGGACGTGAATATCGATGAGTTTCTCCAGGAAATGAGCCTCCTGGGAATGAAGATCCCCGATTATCTCCCCCGTGCTTCGGAATGCATTGATGCCGCCGTGGACATTATCAAGCACCTCCTCGAGCGCGGAATTGCTTACTGGCATAAGGGAAACGTCTATTTCGATCCCCTGAAATTCCCCGGCTTCGGAAAGCTGTACGGACTGGACATGAGTAAATGGCCGAAGGAGAAAGTCCGTTTCCATAAGGATACCTATTCGGGAATACAATGGAACCTGGGGGATTTCATTCTCTGGCACGGGCACCGGGAAGGGGATCCGAATAGCTGGAAGACCGAAATCGGGTGGGGGAGACCCGCCTGGAACATACAGGACCCGAGCATGATCCTCAACTATTTCAACGAAACGCTTTCCCTTTACTGCGGAGGGATCGACAACCTCTACCGTCATCACGATTACACCCTGGCGATCCTTGAATCCGTGCGCCCCTATCCGATGGCGCGTTATTGGCTCCACTGCCATCATCTTTACGTAAACGGCAAAAAGATGTCGAAAAGCCGGGGAAATATCTACTACGCGGATACTCTCCTTAAGAAGGGATACTCGGCGAAGGAGATACGTTTTTTCCTCATTTACGGCCATTACCGGTCGAAGCTCAATTATTCGGACGAGGATATGGGCTCTGTTGCCGGTATCCTTCAGGATTTCAGGAGGACTGTCTCCCTCATCGGGAAGCGGGCGGCCGGGGAGGCAACCCCGGAAGGGGAGTCCGCCAGAAAACTGAGGAGGTTTTTTGAGGAAAGAATGGATGATGATCTGGATGTGAGAGGTGCCTTTGATAGCGTAACCCGGTATAGCGCTGGACTCGATATCAGTGCTCTGAAAGCGGGGGAGGCGGCGGGTATCATCAGGGCGTTGCATGAAATAGACGGTGTGCTCAGGGTTATCTTCTGATGTTCCGTGGGTTCCCGCATACCTGTCTTTTGCGCCCCTTTGTCCCGTGTTCCCCTGACCTCATTTTTGTTGGCGCTGCAGGAAACAGGGCGTATAATGTAAGTAGGGCCTGTACGCGGATCTGATGTTACTGTATGCGCACCCCATAAGAGAAGGAGTGTTCCATGTACTGTAGGCGCACACTGCTGCTATTCCAGTCGGTTCTGCTTTTCACCGGCGTTTTCTGTGCCGGGGGGGCACGCGCCCTCGAGATATCCGGAAGCAGTGTCCTGATAGATAAGTACCAGCAGATAAAAGATATTCTTCAGAATAGCTCTCTCGGCGTCCCTCTCTTTATCGAATCCCACGAGGAAACGGATGCGCTGCAGGTGGATATCTACGGTACCGTCGACTATCCTTTCGAAAGGATCAGGGAGACCTTTCCGGTCCTTGCTCATTGGTGCGATATCGTTCCACTTCATCTTAATATCAAGGCGTGTACGTTCAAAAAGCAGAACGATCTATGGCTTATTACTTTGTACAGCGGCCGTAAGTACTACCAGTCTCCTGAGGATGCCCAGGAGGTGCAGTTCCGGTTCCGTGTTGCTGCGCAGCAGCCGGAGTACCTGGCTCTTTCCCTCATTGCCGAGGAGGGCCCCCTGCATACCAGGGATCACCGCATAGAGTTTGATGCGATTCCCCTGGAAGGGGGAAAGAGTTTTCTCCATTTGCGGTATGCCTACCGGTTCGACTCCTGGACGCGAACGGCCATGAAAACGTATTTCTCCACTATCGGCCGTGGTAAGGTGGGATTTACCGTAACCGGCAGAGATGATAAGGGGAACCCCGTCTATGTGGGAGGAGTCAAGGGGGCAATCGAGCGCAATGCGGTCCGCTACTATTTCGCGATTCAGGCCTACATGGACTCCCTTTCCGCTCCTCCGGGAGAACGCTTCGAGGCCCGTATCAACAGGTGGTATGATCTTACGGACCGTTTCCCGCAACAGCTCTTTGAGCTCGAGAAGGGAGAGTACCTTACGGCAAAGAGGAAAGAGCGCAAGAATCAATTGATGCTTCAGGATGCGCTAAGCAGGTAAAAGGCTGCTTTTTGTTTTTCACTCTTCATGGCGTTGCTTGCTTCTGAATAGGGATCCTTGGGTGTGGGGCAGGGGGAGTCCTCCTTCTTTGCGAGCGAATTCTTCCCTGTTCTCAGTGCATCGCATGTTCATGATAATAATCCGTTTTCTCTTCAAGCATACAAGGGGGACAGGGCGTTACCTGTCCCCTCCGATATTTCAGACGCTCTCTGCAGAAAGAGCCCTCCCCCATGCCCCCACACACACGCTCCCTTTCGGAGTCCGTCACTACAGGGAGAAAGCCGGAGCCCCTCTACTCCGTCACCCCGGCGAGAGCCATAGTCCCTCCTCTTTCCGTCACCCCGGCGAAAGCCGGGGTCCAGTTCCTTATTCAAAGGAATGGATCCCGGCTCAGAGGATCCGCCGGGATGACGACAGAGGAAAAGAGAAGGGAGCGGTAGAGACGGAAGGGGAGAAGTCAGGGGTGCCGCTCCCCGGAGGATACGAGACTCTGTATCACCTATCTTTCTCTTCTGTCTTCCTCTCTCCCTTTACCTCTACCTTTCCTTGTTATTCCCCTGCCCCTCCCTTACACGAAGGAGAGCGCATTATGAGAGGGTGCATTATACAGCGTACTTGATTTCAATACCTTTTGTTGAAGTTGTATAATTCATGAAAGAACAGGTAGGGTGAATACGGAGAGCGGAGGTACGGAAATATGGGGAGTACCGGAGAGACGGGGAGAGAATACGTTGTACAACGGGCGCGTGCCCGACCCGAAATGAAGGGCGCATGGGACGGCTTTGCATGGAATGGGGTGGAGTTCCTTGAAGTCGCCTGTTTCCGCCCAGAGAGCAGCGTGCATCGTCCCCGGACCCGCGTCAAACTGCTTTATGATGACGACGGCCTTTTCGGTATCTTTTCCGTCGAGGACAGATATATACGCTGTGTGCATTCCCGCTACATGGACCCTGTCTACAGGGACAGCTGCGTGGAGTTCTTCGTTCGCTCCCGAGCAGACACGGGATATTTCAACTTCGAATTCAACTGCGGAGGAGCTCTCCTCTGCAGCTATATCACCGATCCGACCCGGACTTCGGAGGGATTTCGGGAGTATGCCGGAATTCCGGAGAGAGACGGGAGGCAGGTGGAAATCTATCATTCGATGCCCGCTTTTATCGATCCGGAAATAGCGGAGGCGGTCTCGTGGACATTGGAATTCTTTATCCCCTTTTCCCTTCTCGAAAAGTACACCGGTCCCCTGGGGGAGCTGCCCGGCACCCGATGGCGCGCCAATTTCTATAAGTGCGGCGACGGCACTTCCCATCCCCATTGGGCTGCCTGGTCCCCCGTGGATGCCCTGAATTTCCACCTTCCCCACTGTTTCGGAACCCTGCTGTTCCGTTGAGGGGAGCCCCTCGGGTCCCCTGCAAAATATCCCTTCCTCGCCGGGAGGAGGTATGCGTTTTTCTCAACACAAAACGGGTTTCCGATCTGGTATAATGAGTGAGATTTCTTTCAAACTACCGTACGGAGAGGCCATGCATCGTTCTGAAGCAGGAGGGAACAGTTCTGTCTGTCATATCGTAAGAGAGGGTGACTTCTGATGCCGTTCCGTGCGCTTCCTTCCGGGGACTTCGTCAGCAGGGAGAACGAATGCGGCACCTTGGTTCATCTGGCCGAATCCGGAGGTGCTCCCCCGGGGAGCACTCTTCTCCTGGGAGGCTCCCGGGGCATCGGCAAGACCGAGCTCCTGAAACAGGTCCACCGCACTTTTTTCTGGGAGGACAGGAATGTCGTTCCCTTTTATTACTCCTTCCGTACGGCAAACCTGAAAATCACCCACTTTGCCCGGGACTATTTCTCCCGCTTTATCAGGCAATTCCTTGCCTATATACGGCGGGACCCGTCCCTTGCGGAGGGGATGGGTGTCTCTTTCAACCGTCTTTTTCCCCTCATTTCCTCCCTTAAGCTCGGCTGGGTCATCAATTGTATTGATGATTTCGAGGAGATCCTGAGGGGGAGCGATATCCATGCCCAGATTCTGGCCGCCCTTTCCGCCCCGGTGACCGTTGCGGCCAAAACCGGAAAAACGGTGCTGGTCATGCTGGATGACTTCCCCCTGACTGCGCGGCTCTATGAGGAGGTTCCGGGCGATGCTCCCGGGCTGGCGAGCCTCTTCGGTGAGGTGCTGAGCGCCCCCCAGTGTCCCCACATCATTACCGGTTCCCCGCAGACGCTGCTCGAATCGCTGTTCGGGGATCCCTCTCTGAGGAGCAGGGTGGTGAGGATGACCCTGGGACCGCTTTCCGACGATGCTTCCTTCTCCCTGATCTCCTCCCTCTGTGCAGCGCAGGAGATCAGGGTGCACAAGGAGACCCTCTTCCCTCTTCTTCGCTGTCTGGAGGGAAGTCCCCTGTATCTTCGGAACATGGCAAGGGCATTGGGGAAGGCGCAGAAGAAGGAACTCCTCGAGAAGGACCTATGGGAGTGCTATGGCCGGGAGATTGCCGAGGGAGAGACCGCCTTCTACTGGACCTCGATCCTCGCTGAGTTTCTTCCGGAGGTGGGGCAGCGGAAAATATCCCTGGAGCTTCTCGTGCACTCTCTCAGGCAGGATGGCGAGTTGCTTGATGCTGCGAGCTTCTCCCGTGTCCTGGGGATTCCGGAGAGAATGCTGAACGGGGTGCTTGAAGGAATACGGTCTTCAGGCGTCGTGCATCCGGGATTGGGTTTCAGGGTAGTAAAAGACAATGTCTTCCGCGACTTTATCTCCCTGCTCCATAGGCGGGAAGTCGAGGGAAGGGAGGCTGTGCGTGAGTTCATCGGGGCGAAATACGGAACACAGAGTACTTCCTCCTCTTTCGAGATGACTATTCCGATAGACGCGGATGCGGAGTTGGTTGCTGCGCGCGCCATGGAGCAGATCGGCAGGAATATGCACCTGAAACCTGAAGAGATACGCCACCTCCAGGTAGCCCTCATCGAATCGTGTGTCAACGCCATGGAGCACAGCGGGAGCCAGGAGAAAAAAATCTTCCTCACCTTCACCATTTCTTCCGGTAGGGCAGTTGTCACCATTGAGAGTCCCGGAAAGTTTTTCGACCCCGCCGCGGCGGAGGCGCAGTCCATCGAGGAGAAGCTCAATTCCGGACACAAGAGGGAAGGGAGTGTAAAGCTCCTGCGCTCCATCATGGACGAGGTGAAGGTGGAACGGGTGGGGGACAGGACGCGCGTCACTCTCATCAAGAAAGTAAAGCAGGCAAAAGTGTACGATTGAGGGGAGAGCGGCGGCCTCGCTACGAACCCCGTCTGCCTGCACACCCTGGCGCCTTTTCTTTACTTTTCCCTGTTTGCTGTGTTTTCTTACTTTTATGTCGCTCAGAAAGAAAATAGCCCTCGGCTTTATCATCAGTGCATCCGTCATTGCGCTCCTCGCTATCTTCGAATTCGTCAATTTTGTTGAGATCAAGAAGGAAGTCCGCTCCCTGGAGCTTGCCGATACCCTGCGGAATAAATCCCTCCAGTTGAGAAGACACGAGAAAAACTTTTTCCTTTACGGCACACCGAAAGCCGAGGAGGAGTCCGCCGCTATCCACCGGTATCTCGGAGAGCTTGAGGTACTCCTTGACGCCAGCCTGCCACAGGACAAGACGGGAAATCTCTCCATCCTGAAACTGCGCATACGGGAATACGGCCGGAGGTTTGGGAGTATCGAGGAGTCCGTCGGGGAACTGAACGCCGAGTTCGATAGAATCAGTCCCCGGTACCGGCACTATGCCCGGGTGCTCCCTTTCATGAAATCGGCTTTTCTCGACAGGCCTTTTCAGACGGCGGAGCTCCTACAAGATATGTTCCTGCTCCCGCCGGACCACAAGCTGGTGCGCGGGCTCTACCGGCTCGATGCCGAAACGAACGCCCTCAGGAAAATGGGGGAAGAAGTGCTGACAATTTCCAAAGAGCTCGACAGCGCGGCCCGGGCGAATGTAGACCGTTTTATCCATATTTCGCAAATTGCCCTGGTAGTATTGATACCCCTTTTCTTCATTGTGGGGATAGGAACCCTTTTCTTGATCAGCAGCAATGTGGTGAGCCGTCTGCGCCTGCTTATCGATGTGGTGGAGAAGACGGGGAAGGGGGAGTTCTCCCCCATGTCCGTGGTGACGAAGTGGGGCAGCAATGATGAAGTGGGGCTGCTCATTCAGAAATTCAACACCATGGAGGAGCAGCTTGCAAGAAAGAGTAAAGAGCTCCTCCGTACAAAAAAGCTGGCGGCTATCGGCACCCTGGCGGCAGGGGTGGCCCATGAGCTCAACAATCCACTGAATAATATAAACCTATCAGCGCAGATGCTGGTGAAGGAGACGGGCGACTCCTGCCCCGGATTCGTACAGGAGATAGTAGGGGATATTGTGAGCCAAACGGTGCGGGTAAAGCGGATTGTGGAGGATCTTCTCGAATTCGCCCGCGGACGGGAGCCCCGGAAGCAGCAGGTGGATCTCGGCGAGATTATCGCGGGTGCCTACCGCCTTGTCAGTGCCACAATGAATACGGAGGGGGTCCGCCTGTCGGTGGATTCGAAACCCGGCGGCATCGCGGTGGAGGTCGATCCCGGGCAGATGGAGCGGGTATTCATCAACCTTTTTACCAACGCGGTACAGGCAATGTCCGGAAGGGGAGAGCTGAAGGTGATATCGGAGAGGGGGAGCGACCATGTTATGATAAAAATAGCGGATACCGGCCGGGGAATGCCTTCTGATGCCGCAGAAAAAATTTTTGAGCCCTTTTTTACGACAAAGGACAAAGGAACAGGCCTTGGCCTTGCCATTGTTTTCAATATCATCAAGAAGCACGGCGGTGATATCGAAGCGGAGAGCGGAGAGGGCAGAGGAACCACTTTCACAATCA
The DNA here is from genome assembly GCA_002634385.1 of Nitrospira sp. Taxonomy (GTDB): domain Bacteria; phylum Nitrospirota; class Thermodesulfovibrionia; order Thermodesulfovibrionales; family Dissulfurispiraceae; genus Nitrobium; species Nitrobium versatile. The sequence goes on along the minus strand of NSJL01000001.1, from coordinate 56,103 downwards.
CTCTGCCGGTGACTGGGGAGGAGCATGAGATTTAAAATCCTGATTGCCGAGGACGAAGAGATTACACTGAAACACCTGGTATATACCCTGAAGAAGGAGGGGTACGAGGTGGTGGGCGTACGGAACGGCCGGGAAGCGCTTGACCAGGTGGAGGGTGATCATTTCGATGTATTGATTACCGATATCAAAATGCCTGAAATGAGCGGCATCGAGCTCCTGGAGAAGGTAAAGGAGAAGCACCCGGAGATCGAGGTGCTGATCATTACCGGCTACGGGAGCATTGGCTCAGCCGTAGAGGCCATTAAGAAGGGAGCCTATGAGTACATCACCAAGCCCTTCGACCTGGACGAGCTGATTATCAAGGTAAAGAATATCCATGAGCGGAAGCTTCTCAGGAAAGAGAATGTCGCTCTTAAGGCCTACTTCGGCATGAACAGGAAAGTCTCCCTCATCGCGCGGAGCGGGAGCATGCTCAAGATCCTGGAGGTTATCGAGGGGATCCATAATTCTGATTGCAACATTCTCCTCACCGGAGAGACGGGAGTGGGAAAGAGCCTTCTGGCCAAGATCATCCACTTCACCAGCAGAAGGCAGAACATGCCTTTTCTCTCGATCAACTGCGCGACACTCACCGAAGAGCTCCTCGCCAGCGAGCTCTTCGGTCACGAAAAGGGCGCCTTCACCGGGGCGGTCAGGACGAAACAGGGACTGGTGGAGATCGCCGATACCGGCACCCTCTTTCTCGACGAGATAGCGGAAATAGCTACCAATCTCCAGGCAAAGCTCCTCAAAGTGATCGAAGAGGGGGAATTCTATCGTGTGGGAGGAACACGGCCCATCAGGGTGGATGTGCGCTTTATCGCGGCTACGAACCAGCAGGTGAAGAAGCTTATTGCGGAAGGGAAGTTCAGGGAGGACCTCTATTACCGGTTGAACGTCATGGAGATTTTTATCTCTCCCCTGCGGGACAGGAGGGAGGATATCGAGCCCCTCAGCACCTATTTTCTCCAGAAGCATCTTCCGAAAGCCAATAAGAGAATCACCGGTTTTTCGAAGCAGGCAATGGACATCCTCCTCCATTACCGCTTCCCCGGGAATGTGCGTGAGCTCGAAAATATTATCGAAAGGGCCGTTATTCTCGAGAAGAGCTCCCTGATTACTCCGGAAAGTCTCCCCCAAAGCCTTACCCTGTACCAGATCGAGACTATCGAGCCCGACAAAATCAAAACAATTGACGAGCTGAACAGGGAGTATGCGGAGAAAGTGGTGGAGATGGTGGGAGGCAACAAATCGAAAGCTGCGGAGCTCCTGGGCATATCGAGGACAAGCTTGTGGAGGATTCTGAAAGAGGATCTGATCCCCGATGAGCGAAGCTGAACGAAACGGTCCCTGTCTGTCTCCGGTCAGAGCTTTTTTCCCCTTGCTTCTGCTCTTCTTCTGCCTCTTCGCCTTTTCCTGCTCTTCGCCTTTTGACGGAAAGAAATTTGAAGGGGCGGACCGGGCCGCCCATGAGGTGATGAGGGCCATCGATTCCGGAGCGGGATATCAGCTCTTCGGAGAGGCTCTCCATCAACTGTCCGAAGAGGTTTCGCTGCTGAAGAGGACGGTAATGCCTGGAAGGGAAGAGGAGCTGTTCAGGGTGTACGACGATCTGCTCACGATCTTTCGGGATGGTCAGATCCTGTGGAAATATAAAGCGGAATTTGTCTATTACGGTTTTGTTCCCGAGGGGATGATCTACGTGGGACAGGATATTGAACCTATCGTGGCGAAATATGGAATTCCCACGGAGGCTCACCTTTTCAAGCCTACCCGGCAGGCATGGAGAAGCATTCCGGACAGCTCTATCGTGGTCATCTGGAAAAACGCTCATTCGCGGCTTACCATCATAGAGAATATTCTCAAGAATCGCGAATAGCTCTTTTTGCCTTCTTTTGTTCCGTGTTGTTTCATATCTGAACGCTTCCGGCCCTTCAGTACCCTTTTCCTCAAGACCTTTTGCTTTGCGGGATATCCGCATGGTTTTCCCCTTCAGCAGAGATTTATGCAGAGCGAAGCGTTCAGTGCTGTTCAAATATGAAACAGTACGCTCTTCTCTCAATTCTTAATAAATAAATAAAAACAGCTAGTTATGTTCTGGTATCGCTTTTGCTTTTGTAGGGGAGAAAGGGGGAGCAATGAGAAAAAAACAGCTTTTGTTTGTTACCTATCACAATGAGAAGTTTGGTGAGGGGTTTTCCTACGCGATTGACCTGGCGAAGGCCATGAACGAAGGGATCTCTGTATTAATGATTTATAAAAGGAAAGTAATGGAAAAGATCGGGGATATGATGACGGTTGTCGCCTTTGCGGAGGCCGATGAGCACAAGACCGCGCGGGAAATGATAGCAGAGGATTACCGGAGTAACCAGGAGAGCTATGATGCGAGGGTGTCCTCCCTGAAGCAGAAATGCCAGAGTGCCGGTATTCCGATCGATTTCAATGCTGCTGCTGCTGATATTGTTTCCGCGATAAAGAATATCCTCAGACAGAACACGAGCATCGACATGGTCCTGTTGAGCCCCTCCATTACCGGTGACGGAGCAGTGAAGGCGAGGGAGCTGAACAGGCTGGTGAGGACGGCATCGAGACCAGTAGTCACCATGGCGAAAGGCGTTTATGCTGCCTGAAGCGGAATCATTAAGAAAAGGAGGAAAGGAGGATTCGTGTATCTGTATTTGCCGGTCGCGTTAACCAGTATCAACATTCTCATTCCTGTCGGGCTTGGCCTTGCCGTGGGGCTGCTCTCGGGTCTTTTTGGAGTTGGGGGCGGCTTTCTGATGACCCCTCTCCTTATCATGTTTGGTATCCCTTCCACGGTCGCTGCGGCAACGGACTCGAACCAAATCGTTGCGGCATCAACGTCAGGCACCTATGCGCATTGGAAGGTCGGGAACGTTGACTTCAAAATGGGACTGTACCTCCTTGCGGGCGGCTTTGTCGGGGGGCTCATCGGCGTTCAGGGGATTAAGATACTCAATACCACGGGGAATGCGGATTTTGTGATCAAGATGACGTATGTGCTTATGCTCGGGATCGTCGGGATCTACATGTTTATCGAGAGCCTCCGGAGCATGAGACAGAAGGGGGAGGACACGGAGGAATCCGAAGGGGATTCGGGGCTTGCAAGATTTCTCCGGGCGCTTCCGCTGCAGACCCGCTTCGAAAAGTCGGGAGTAACCCATTCCGTACTGGTCCCCCTCTTCTTCGGCGGGTTTGTAGGTATCCTCGCCGCGGTGATGGGGGTGGGGGGCGGGTTCCTCATGGTTCCGGTAATGGTGTATATCCTGAGAATGCCCATGCATGTTGTGGTGGGAACAAGCCTTTTCCAGATACTGTTCAACTGTATCGAGGTGACGTTCCTTCAGGCATATACGAATCATAATGTCGATTTCATCCTTGCGGTGCTGCTTCTCATCGGTTCCACGTTCGGAGCGCAGATCGGGGCCGTTTTCGGGAGAAAGCTCAAAGGCGAACAGCTTAAAATCATTCTTGCCTGTATCGTGCTGGCGGTTACGGTTAAAATTATTCTAGAGCTCACCATGACGCCGTCCCTGCTCCTGGGACAATCGGGAGGACACTGATGAAACACCCGAATCCATGGTTCAGCATCCTGCTTCTCTGTGGTGCTCTGTCAGCAGTGGGACTGCTTTCGGGAGAAGCTTCTGCCCAACTGACGGCGACGGCCAATCATGACAGGATAGGCATCGACTTCTTTTACCATGGAAGTTCCGTCAGCGTAAGGGGCTCAGCGGACCCCGGCTGCGATCTCATCATCAAGATCGCCTCGCCGGAGGGAGAGCAGACCCTGAAGAAGAAAGGGAAAGTGGCAGGGCTCCTCTGGATGAACGTAGGATCGCTGCATATTGGGGAGGTGCCGAAGGTCTATTCCCTTCACAGCACGAGAGAGATCAGGGAAATCGTAAGCAGGGAGGGCAGGGAAAAATATGTCCTTGGATACGAGGCTCTCGAAAAACGCGCGGATATGAAGCCTGTTGCCGATAGGGCAGAAAAGGCGCGCTGGTTCGGAGAGTTCGTGAAGTTCCAGGAGCATTCCGGGCTTTATGCCGCATCGGTCGGCAAGATACTGGTGCGGAATGAGAACGGAAAAGGTAATTACTATACCCTCATCCAATGGCCTTACCAGGCGCCACCTGGTGTCTATACGGTAACTGTCTACGCAGTGAAGGACGGAAAGGTGGTGCAAACAGCTGAAACGAAGGTATCCGTCGAGCAGGTGGGTCTGGTAAAGCGCCTGGCGGACATGGCGAAGTACCACGGGGGGCTTTACGGCATGCTCTCCATCCTTGCGGCCTTGGGTGCGGGTTTCGGAGTGGGAATGGTGTTTAGAAAAGGAGGGGGAGCGCACTGATGTGTACGGAGAACGACAGGGCTGGTGAAATGCCGGACCAAAGCGGAACGGCTTCAGCCGCTGCAGCGGAACAGGCGGTGTATAAGACGATACTCGTTGCCTTCGATGGCTCCGAATTCAGCAGGTCCGCGCTCCGCGAGGCGTCCCTCCGGACACGCCGTTACGGTGGGAAGGTGATCATGGTCCATGCCGTCTATTTCGACGAGGAGGAGTTCGGTGCCGCGCCGGAGCAGTTGGAAAAGCGGTTTGATCTCGGCAGAAAGATTTGCTTCCAGGCGAAGGAAGAAGTCTCCTCCGAGTACGGCATTGCGGTCGAGTCCGTCATCTGCCAGGGAGATCCCCCGGAGGTGATCACGGCGATGGCGCGGGAAAGGGGAGCGGACCTCATTGCCCTGGGCACCCACGGCAGGAAGGGATTAAGGAGAATGCTCATGGGGAGCGTCACCTCGCAGGTCGTACTCGATGCCCCATGCGATGTTATGGTGGTCAGGAAGCCCTGCAGCGACTGCACGGGCAGCTATGAGTCCGTTCTTGTCCCCTTCGACGGGTCGGCCTCCAGCAGGAGGGCATTGCAGAGAGCATGCTCTCTGGCAAAGAGTGACGGGGCGGACATTACGGTTCTCTATGTAATCCCTCGCTATGAGGAAATGGTGGAATTTCTCCGGACCGGTTCCATTCGAAAGAGCCTCCATGGGGAGGCAGAGAGGATCATAGGGGAGGCAAGGAACGAGGCCCTGTCCTCCGGTATCTCTGCCGCTTCCCTGGTAAGGGAGGGTGCGGCTCCGGAGAGTATCGTAGAGGTTGCACGCATGCTGGAAAGCCAATTGATTGTTATGGGAAGCCATGGATGGAAAGGGGTCGAGAGGGCGATCATGGGAAGCACTGCGGAGCGCGTCATCACGAACGCTCCCTGCCCCGTTCTGGTGGTGAAATAGGCAGTCCGGAACAGGAGAATAAAAAGTACGATTTGAAATTGTAACAGGGAGCGAAGAGCATGAAAGGATACAGGAAGATTTTGATTGCGCTGGACGGCACCTCGCGGGAGGGAGTCGCGAAGGGGCTGCGGCTGGCAAAAGAAGAAAGGTGCTGGATAACCGTAGTGAAGGTGGTGCCTCCCCATGAGGGGGACCTCGACCTGGTGGGCGTCAGAAATATCGATGCCGTGCTCGACGGAGGAGGCGCAGGGCATTGCACATGCAGAGGGGGCTTTGATCAAAACGCACCTGGAAGCGGGTGAGGCTCACAAGAGGATTGTGGAGGTGGCAGAGGAGGAACGGTGTGATCTTATCATCATGGGGGCTCAGAAGATGAAGAGGGGACTCAGGAGGTTGTTCGGCGGTTCTATAGTCGAAAAGGTGACCAGTAATGCCCCCTGTCCCGTCCTGGTGGTAGGGGCATAGAACAGCGGGGAGGGACCATGGAATCAGTGCGGAATCTCGTAAGGCATTCCCCATGCGTACACCTCTCCTCGGGGAAAAGCCCCTGCGCCCGACTGAGCGGCGGCGCAGCAGATGCAGCGTATGATAATGACCGATACGAAATTCGCACGACTGACGAAAAGAGGAATCATTACGATAGAGGAGTGGAAAAGGGCCGCCAGAGCAGCGGCGGCCTCGGGAAAGTATCCTGAAGAGGTGTTGAGAGAAGCGGGCGTCCCGAAGCAGGAACTGCTTTTTTGCCTTTCGGAATATTATAACTGTCCCTTTGTGGAGTATGATGAAGGGATCATTCTGTCCCGGAAGGCCCACCGGAGGGGGGACGGAGAAAGATTGAAGTCCGCGCTGTGGGCACCCCTTTCCCTGGATGACGCACTGAAAAGGCTGAAAGAGAGCTGTAAAGGGGAAACCTTTCTTGCCGTCCGGAGCAGTGCTGAAGAAGTGGATGACGAGGGGACGGCCACGGTGTATGAGGGGAATGTCCGGGGGGGCCTCGACCGTGCCGCTGCCGCCTCGCCGCGCATGGAAGACCTCCATGAATTCCGCTACTTTCGTTTTTCCGGAGGGGCCACAGATATGGTCAAGCGCTCGCGCAGGATGCAGCTTGTTGCCGTTATTGCCAGGGAGCTCGGGCTCTCCTGCATGATAAAAGGAGATATCCTCATCGCCCGGATTTCACAGCTTGGACAGGACGAGATGGAGCACCTCCTTACCTCCATCGGCAGGCTTACTGCCTATACACGCCAATTGGATGCAGTGCTCCACGCTGACGGAGCGATACAAGAATACGCGGAGCGTTTTCTTGAGGAGACGGGATGCCTGCAGAAGGCTTCCTGAAAGAGCGGAAAAGGTGAAGGGGGCCGGAGCAGGCACGATGTTCCGGAAAGGGGAGGTGTCCCGCTGTCTGCAGGAAAAGGCAGGGCGCCGAAACGGCTTGTTGCTTCAACGGGTCAGCTGTTGTAGTGTATCGCTATCTCATACGCAATACTTGCATGGGCACTGTCAAGGATATCGGACTCCCCGGAGCAAACGAGGGTTCCCTTCTTTGCTTTCTTGTGATCTTTTACCATGTCAGCCACTATGGAAGTCAGGTCAAAACCGCCCCCTTCGCAGCCTTTAATCATGCAGTCCATTTTAAAATAGGCATAGGAGGAAGGGAGAATGTTCACCGTACGCACCATCAGAACGGGATTTGATCCCTTCTGATAATAGGTCATCTGAATCACAATGCCCGAAACCTCAGGGAAACGGTTTGAAAGCAAACCGGTAGAGAGCATGGTCTGCTTCTTTAACTCCATTCTTGAAGCATAGTTATGTCTGTTTACCATTTTCCCCTCTTCATTCCCCCTGCCTTGCGACAGGGGGAATTTTTCCGGTCGGTTACCGCTTTACTACATTCGTCGCCTTGGGGCCTTTCGGGCCCTTTTCGGTATCAAAGCTGACTGAGTCACCCTCGGCAAGGGATTTGAATCCGTTGCCCTGGATAGAAGTGTGATGGACAAATACATCACTGCCGTCTTCGCTCGTAATGAAGCCAAAACCCTTGGAGTCGCTGAACCATTTTACTGTTCCATTCGCCATGTCTTTTACCTCCTTCTCTAAGAATTAAAGCTTCAGAAAAATTATGGTGTGATAAATAAAAAAGCCACAAAGCCTAAAGTCTTTGTGGCTATACTTACTTGCGCACAAAAAATTCCGAAACTTCGTTATTTAGTATGACATTATGGACAGCAAGAAAGCAATCGCTGTTTTGAAAGAAGGAGGAAGCAACACCGCAGGAAGAGTTTTCCGACGGGCCGGATATGGTAAGGACACGCCTTATTTCTGAGCGGAAAGGGAGCGCTCCCATCTCTTCAGGCCCACGGAGTCGTCGATGTCGTACCACTCGGGCAGGAGGGAGAAACCCTTTCCCGCATCGCGCAAAAGGGCGATAGTCCGGGTGAGGACACCGCGGCTCCCCCATGGAATGCCCTTGAAGAGTGCATCGAGGGGAATAGGCTCCCGTATTCCGATCAGGTAGTACCCGCCGTCCTCGGAGGGGCCCAGGACAACATCGGAGGAGTCGAGTCTGCCGAAGGCGTCAATGATAAAAGAGAGAGGGAGGTCGGGCGAATCGGAACCGATAAGGACACTCTTGCGGTATCCCCTGGCGAAGAGCAGGGTGAAGGCATTGTGCATTCTCTCCCCCAGGTCATCTCCCCGTTGTCTCTCGAAGGGGATGCCTGCCCACGTGCATGCCCGCGCAGACCTTCCCGCATAGAACCCGATCCTGTCGATATCTTCAAGGCGCCCCACTTTCTGTATCGTGGCGGCGAGCATCGATTCATAGGCACGCAATGCAGCCTCTTCACCGATTTCTGCCGCAAGCCTCTTTTTGACCCTTCCTTTTTCCGGAATCCTGAAGAAGATCCCCAAAGCCGAGGGCTTCCTCATCTGATGCAACTCCCTCGAAGGGAAGAGATCCCGGCTTGGGAGAAAAGCGGGTCTCGGGAGACGCACAGGGAGTACCCCGCCTCCCTTTCTCTCTTTACCCGATCCATACGGTCTTTTTGAAGTCCTTGATGCCTTCCACGATATGGTACGAGGTGCCCCGGTATCCCACCTTCAATTCTCTCTCAAGACCGTAGTGCTGCAGGCAGGTACCGCAGGAGAAGATCTCCACCCCCTTATCTGCAAGATCTTTCAGTATCGGGATCATCTCCTCATCGATAGTGGCGAGCTTCACTGCTGCGTTAAGGAGAAAGACGGTATGGGGGGTCTCTTTTGTCACGTTCATCGTTTCGAAAAATCCCTTCATGAGGACTTTCCCTAACACTTCATCCTTTCCCAGGGTGTCGGAACCCACAATAAGCATGACATCCTTTTCGGGCTCCTCGGGTCCTTTTTCGGTTTCCCGGTCGGCGGGTTCCGGGGGGGCCTGCTTCCGGGCTCCTCCTTCGGCGGGCGCTTCACACGGATATCCCTTGACGATTTTTACTTCCCAATGCCCATTTGCCTGCGCTGCTTCCGAGCAGAGCCTGCTCTTACCTGCAAAGCGGGTAATATTTTTCACTGATGCCTCATTGTCGACGAGCACCGTGACAATTCCCTCCTCTATTTTTGACAGGGCATCCTCTGCCATAACGACGGGTTTTGGGCAACCGAGCCCCCTCGCATCAACCTTCATCCCTTTCTCCCCCTCTTCCGGATGCAGTATTCAGTATTAATAATTATTACGTCTTCTCCTTGAAAAGAGTTCCCTTTCTTGTACGATAACCGTTCGTGTCGAAGCATTTCCAATAGCTAATTTCCATAAGAGACGAAAGACGAATAGCTTTTTCCTATCTCTCCTGAAGGGGTTCCGGTAAAAATATTATAAGTAAATCATAAAGATGCAAGCTGATCTCTATTCGCTCTTGACAAAACATGCAAATATCATTATATTTTCATGCAAGAATGCGTGGCAGACAACAGTAAGGACAACGGGATCCGAAGAGGAGCGGGGTATCAGCGGACAGGGGAAGAGACAGGGCAGAGGGGGCAGGAGAGGGAGAGTTCTCTCATGGCTGCCGCCGCATACCGGAGCCCGGAGATGCCTGAAGAACGGAGGTGCTGCAATGGCGGTTAAAGTGAAGATTCCTGTTCCCCTTCGGAGACTGACACAGGGGAAAGAAGAAATTGACGGCGTGCCCGGTACGATCATCGATTTCATCAATGATCTCGAACAAAAATATCCCGGTATGGCGGAGATGATTGTGAGCCAGGGGAAGGTAAGAAAGTTCGTTAATGTTTATATTAACGGAGAGGATATACGGCTTTTGCAGGAGGAACAGACGCAGGTAAGGGATGGCGATGAGGTCCTCATCGTCCCGGCCATTGCGGGCGGAGCATACCCGTAGATCAGGGGCCGCCTTCTTGATGAATTGTTTGTAAACGGGTTGAAAACATGTTTCGTTGTTACCACTAATATTCAAGCATTACTATATTTCAGTACAAGAATGAGAAAAAGTCTGTGGCAGGAGGTGTGACGGTGCGCTCAATGGGAAGGAAAATTGAATTGCTGAAGATCATTGCTCATCCCATCAGGATACAGATTCTCGAAGAGCTCACGAAAGGGGTGAAATGCGTCAGTGATTTCGAAGATTTCTTCGAGATAAGTCAGCCCAATATATCGCAGCATCTCTCGCTCCTCAGGAAAGATGGAATCATCGACTACTACGTGGATGGAAGGCTCCGGTGCTACTTCCTGAAGGACCCGATCATCCCCGACCTTATCAAGGTGCTGAAGAACCATTATGAAGAAGAACTGCCGTCGCCGGCATGCTGTCCGGTGACAAAGAAGGGAAAATACCCGGGAGAAGGGAGGCATTGATGAAAATCGGTATTATCATCCATTCCAGCGACCCGGAAACAGTGTGGAACGCTTTCCGGTATGGGGCTTTCGTCTTCACCGAAGGGGACGAGGCAGAGGTATTTCTCACGGGCAAAGGAGTGGAAGCCGAATCCCTCGACAGCGGGAAGTATCCTGTCCTCCGCCAGATGAGGGACTTCGTCGCTGCGGGGGGGGCTATCAGGACCTGCCGCAGCTGCCTCGAACTGAGAAATGCCGGTGCAACCGAGCTCTGCCCCATAGGGGGATTGAAGGACATGCATGCGCTCATAAAAGAGTGTGACAGGGTAGTTACTTTTTAATCGGGAAAGGAGGAGGGACAATGGCGAAGACGTTTACTCTGTTTTTAGCGACATCACCGTATTCTTACGAGAACACCCTTACCGCTGTCAGGATCGCTGAATCTGCCCTGCAGAAAGGGCACACGGTCAATCTCATCGCCTCCGGGGATGGGGTCTACTGTTTCCTGAAGGGGCAGAAGGCGAAGGGCATCACCAATGCGGGAGAAAAATTCGCGGAACTCATCCAGAAGGGCCTGAGGGTCTATCTGTGAGGGGGATGCATGAACTTTCGCCGGGCGGCGAAAGACGATTACCTCGACGGCGCAGAGCAGGGCTCCCTTAAGGGCCTCTTCAAGACGGCGGGGGAGACGGATATCTGGCTGAATCTGGGCGCCTGACAGGGGGCAACAGACCGGGATTGATTAGAAACGGAATTTTCCGGAGGAGAGAATACAATGGGAAAAATTACCATTCTTCTGAAGCGGTCTCCCTATGGAGATATTAATGCAGCGGAGGCAGTGCGGCATGCCATGGGCGCTGCGGCGGGTGAGTTGAGCGTCGACATCGTGCTGACCGACAGCGGTGTGCTCCTTGCGAAGAAAGGGCAGGATGATACGGGCACCGGTTTTACTAACCTCGGAGCTGCCCTGAAGGATTGCCTTGACATGGGGATAGCGGTCTATGCGGATAAGCCCTCGCTGAGAGAGTACCGTCTCGATGCAGCGGACATGATCGAAGGAGTAGCACCATCGAGCAGCACTGATATCGCCGGGCTCATAAAAGAGGCGGCGACAGTGATACTATTCTAGAACTTTGGGTGCCCATTTCAAAAGGAGGTTCCGATGCTGGTACTAGTAAAAAGCGCTCCCGACACGGTGGACGGAAAGAGGGGCGTAAAGTTGGCCAGGGATATGGCTGCGGATCTGGTCTTTCTCCAGAACGGAGTCTATTTTGCACAGAATGATATGATGGAAGGATTCTGCGGGACCGCATACGTCCTTGAAGAAGACTGCAGATTACGGGGCTTGGGTGAGGCCGACCTGGAGAAGGATATCCGGAAGCTTGCCTACGAAGACCTGATCGACCTGATGAGCAATCAGGACAAGGTAGTGGGAATATTTTAACGGGCGTACCCTCCGGGGCACACTTTTTAAGGTGCCCGGGAGGTGCTCTATCGGATATCAGGGGAGGAAAGCATGTCAAGAATTGTAATTTTGGGGGGGTCCTTCGGAGGGCTTACCGCCGCATTCGAACTGAAAAGGCTTTTGGGGAGAGAGGCGGAGGTGACCGTCGTCAGCGATGACGACCGGTTTGTCTTCCTTCCATCGCTGCCGTGGCTCATCATGGGATGGAGGCGGCCGGAAGATATTACGCTCAGGATCAGCGGAATACTCAAGGCGAAGGGGATCGATTTTGTCCATGCGGCAGCGCAGCAGGTCGACCCCGACGCATCAAAGGTCTCGACTGCAGCCGGGGATATCTCCTATGACTACCTCGTGATCTCGACAGGGCCCCACCTGTCTTTTGATGAGATCCCGGGCCTCGGGCCCGACAAGGGGTATACCGATTGCACCTTCACCCTGGACCATGCCGTACGGACGGCCGTCAACTGGCAAAAACTGCTGGAGTCCCCTGGGCCCGTGGTCGTCGGCTCCTCCCAGATGGCGAGCTGCTTTGGCCCGTCCTATGAGCTTGCCTATGAAATTGACATGGAGCTGAGGAGACGGAAAATACGGCACAAGGTGCCTCTCCTTTATCTCACGTCTGAGCCGTATCTTGGCCATATGGGAGTGGGTGGGCTCGGTAACTCAAAGAGGTTTTTTGAAGATACTTTTGCGGAAAAAGAGATCAAGGCAGTGGTAAACCAGGCTATCGAGGAGGTTACCCCTGAAGAGGTTCGCTTGAAGGACGGCACCAGGATCCCTTACAAATTCGCTGTACTCGCGCCGCCTTTTAAGGGTGTTCCCGCAGTCGCCCCGCTCGGGAACCCCCGCGGCTTTATCCCCGTGGACAAGAATTTCCGCCATACGAAGCACAAAAATATTTTTATAATCGGCGTTGCTATGGCGATTGCGCCTCCAGAGCCTACGCCCGTTCCGGTGGGGGTGCCCAAGACCGGCTTCATGACGGTAAAAATGGCGAAAACAGCAGCGGCTACGATCTTTTCCGACCTAAAAGCCGTCTCTGCTCCTATAGCCCCTGAACTGGAAGTGGTTTGCCTGATGGATATGGGAAATACTGCTGCTCTGATGAAGGCGTCCCCCGTCCTCCCGCCGCGGCAGACGGCGTATACGAAGGGAGGCATATGGGCAAAATGGCTCAAGGTCGGCTTCGAGAAATATTTCCTGTTCAAGATGAAAAATGGCCTTAGTCATCTTCCGTAGTCGCCCCGGAGGGTATGGAGAGTGTTGGCTGTCCGGTGGAGAAGGAGCGGATGAGTTCCTTCCCTCGTGGAGTGTCGTGCTAATAAACGAAAAAGGAAAGGAAGTATTACTCCTATGAGAAAAAGATCACTGGTCGAATTTTCCGTCGAGCATCCGAAGCTCATTGTCGTGGTAACGATTATCCTCAGCCTTATCGCCATGAGCCAGTTCCTCAAAGTGCGCACGGATACCAATCCCAAGAACATGCTCCCCGCAACGTCCGATGTGAGGATGTGGAATGATGAAGTGGAGAGGACTTTCGCTCTCTACGAAGACACCATCGCCCTCGGGATAGTCAATGAGAAGGGAATTCTCAACAGGGATACCCTTGCCAGGATTCAGAAGATCACGGACGAAATCCTGAAAATCAAGGGTGTCGCCGCACGGGATGTATCGAGCTTTACCACTATCGACAACGTAACGGTCGAAGGCGACACTTTGCGGGTCAAGCCCCTTTTGACCGCCATTCCGCAGACGGATGCGGCGATTGAGTCGCTGCGCAAGACGCTCTTCGAGAATCCCCTTTTTATTGACCGTATCATCTCGAAAGATGGAAAGACCACCGCCATCTATGTCCCTCTCGAAAAGGGGGCGAACGGAAAGGAGATTGCGGACAAGATAAGAGAGATTGCAGCGAAAGAGAAAGGAGAAGAAAAGTACTATGTCGCGGGCGACCCCGTGGCGCGGGACACCTTCGGGGTGGAGATGTTCAAGCTGATGGCTGTCTTTGCACCGATCGCGGGGGGCGTCATGCTCCTTGTCAGATATCTCATGTTCAGGGACCTCTTCCTCTCCGTCACCCTGATGATGGACGCGATGATCAGCATTGTCTGGAGTATGGGGCTCCTCATCGGACTGGGCTTTCCCATTCATATCATGAGCTCCATGGCCCCTGTGTTCCTGATGGCGATTGCCACGGACAGCATACATATCTTCAACGAGTTTTATTTCCGTTACCGTGAGAAAAGGAATAAGAAAGCCGCCATTATCGAGACGATGAATGCGGTGAGCCGCCCCGTGCGCTATACGGCATTGGCGACGGCTGCCGGCTTTGCCGTACTCCTGTTCATGGACATAATCCCCGTGAAGGTTTTTGGAGGGCTTGTCGCCTTCGGCACCCTGGCTTTGAGGGTGCTGAGCTTCAGCTTCATCCCCGCGATGTTCACCTTCGTGAGTGAGGAGAAGATAGAGAAGGTCGCCCAGGCGGAAGACATCGGGATCAGCAAGACATCGCAGTTCTTAAAAAGACTTGCCGGACTGGGCACCCACAGGCCGAAAGCGACTGTCCTGGTCGGACTGGCCCTCTGCATACTCGCACTCATCGGGATAGCGCAGACAGTGGTCAACAACAACATGGTGGAATGGTTCAAGCAGGACAACGAGGTGCGTGTCGCCGACGCGGTTATGAACCGCTCCCTCGGAGGCACGTCCCTGGGGTATATTGTCGCGACAGCAGAAAGCGACGATTTTATAAAGACCCCGGAGGCGATGCGCTACCTGGAGGGCCTGCAGAGGCATCTCGAAAAATTGCCGGTAGTGGGGAAGACATCGTCGGTGGTCGATTATGTAAAAAGGATCAACCGGGTGCTTCATGATGACAATCCCAAGTATGATGTGGTGCCCGAGACGAAGGAGATGATAGGCCAGTACATCTTCCTTTTCTCCATGTCCGCGAAGCCTTCTGACCTGGATAATGTCGTCGACTACCCGTTTAAAAGGGCAAATGTGTGGGTGCAGCTCAAGACGTGGGATGCCCAGGCGATGCGGGATGTCATAAAAGCGGTGGAGGAATACAAGAAGGTGAACCCCTTCCCGCTGGAGCTCAAACCGGCAGGGACCGCTTATTTCAACCTTGTATGGAACGACGAAGTGCTCTGGGATATGGTAAAGGGTTTCATCCTCGCCCTGGTGGTCGTTTTTGTCCTTCTTGCTTTCAACTTCCATTCAGTAAAATGGGCGATCGTGGGCTATACCCCTCTCCTTTTCACTATCCTCCTTATCTACGGGGTTGTCGGTTTTGCCGGAAAAGACTTCGATATGCCGATATCGGTGCTTTCCTGCCTGTCCCTCGGCATGGCGGTGGACTTCGCCATCCATTTCATCAGCAGGTTCAAGCAGAGGATAGCAGAGACGCATGACGACAATATAGCAGAGGCCCTCCTCTGGACCGCCGCGCGGCCCGGCAAAGGGATAATGAGAAACGCGGTGCTCTTTGCGGCCTCCTTTGCCGTCATGCTGTTTGCACCCCTTACCCCTTATATTACGGTGGGGGCTTTCATCGTCAGTATGATGCTGCTGAGCGCGATAATGACCATCATCTATCTGCCCGCCCTGGTTACCCTGCTGCAGGGATGGCTGCTCGGAAAAAAGGTATGAGGTGCGCAGGGAATGAAAGCAGTTGGCATTGTACTTTCTTTCGGCTATTATTTGGTAATGGCCCTTTTCCTGGGTTCGTACATCTGGAGGGCAGTGATGTGGATGAAAGACGAGCGTAACAGGGCAGCCGTACACCGCGGCAGGATGTCCCCCCTGGTTTTTTTGAAGGCGGCGGGCGACATTATCTCCTTCAGGCGGCTCCTCATGGTCAACGACGTCCTCTGGATAGGGGAGCTGGCTTTCCATGCCTCTTTCGTGCTGATCGTGCTCCGCCACCTGCGCTACTTCCTGGAGCCCGTTCCCGGATGGGTGGAGGCACTCCAGCCCCTGGGGGTGCTCGCCGGATATGTGTTCCCCCTGGCCCTGGTATATATTTTCATCAGGAAGATTGTTATCGAGAGAGTGAAATATATCTCGCCGTATAACCTCCTTCTCCTCTCTCTCCTGGTGCTGCTCGGCGTCACCGGGCTGCTCCTGAAAACGGTTTTCCGCACCGATATCACCGCAGTAAAGGCATTCGCGCTGGGGATCGTAACGTTCCGGCCCGCCCCTGCTCCGGACAGCGTGCTTTTCATCATCCATTTTGTCCTTTTTCTGGTGCTGGTGGCTTACCTGCCCACGCATGTCTTTTCGGCTCCTCTCTCCATTTTGGATGCGCGGCAGAGGGAAAAGGGGTTTCGCGGGGTGATCCATGAGAAATAAAGGATTTCCCCGGGTAGAAGAGAGCAGCAAGCATATATAGGTGAATTATGAAGAATGAGGATAAGAATAAATTTTCGGAATGCCTCTCCCCCATGCAGCTGGTGGAGTTGGACGCATGCACGCGGTGCGGGGAGTGCCTGAAGTACTGCCCGGTGCAGGATGTTACGGGGAACCCCTCCATCTCCCCCCCGGAGAAGATCCGGATATTCAGGGAGTTCATCAAGGCCACCGAGGGACTGAAGGCCCGCCTGTTCGGCCCCGGGGAGCTTGACAGACGCCTCCTTGAGGACTTTACCAAGGCAGTCTATGAATGCACCACCTGCGGGGCATGCGGGCAGAACTGCACAGTGGGCATCTTCACCCAGAGGATGTGGCCCATGATGCGCAAGGAAATGGTGAGGCGGGGGTTGGGACCCATTGGAGTGCAGACGAAAGCGCCCGGCGTTATCGCAGATAAAGGCAACCCCTATGATAAGCCTGCCTCCGAGAGGTTCGCCCCGTGGTTCCCTGAATGGGTGAGCGTGGCAGATGAGGCGGAAGTGGCCTACTATGCAGGATGCACGGGATGCTACTCGGCGCAGCCCATGGTGCGGGGAGATGTCCTGGTGCTGCATGCCATGGGGGATCCCTTTACCATGCTCAGTGCAGAGGAGGAGGTCTGCTGCGGCTTCCCGCTGTTCATCGCGGGGCAGCATGATATGCTCGAGGATCTGGTCAGGAGACTGGTGGAGGGGTACAAGGCAAAGGGAGTGAAAACCCTTGTGTGTTCCTGCCCCTGCTGTGTGAACATCATGAGCCGTGACTGGCCGGTTTTCTACGGCCGGGAACTCCCCTTCCGGATACGGCATATCACGCAGCAGGTGGTGGAGTCCCTTGAGAGAGGGAAGCTTCAGGTGAAGCGTGCTTTCGATGAGAGGGTAATCTACCATGACCCGTGCTACCTGAGCCGGGGAGTGGGGGTGATCGAGGAGCCGCGGAAGGTATTGAGAAGCATCCCGGGCATAGAGGTTCTGGAATTCGACCGGCACGGGAGCAATTCCAAGTGCTGCGGGGCGGGGGGAGCGGCACGGAAGGTGTACCAGGAGAATGCCGTCGCCATGGGGAGGATGACCATCGATGAGGCGGTGCAGAAGGGGGCGGACCGCCTGATCCTGAGCTGTCCCGCCTGTTATGCCCAGGTGAACGAGGCCATGGAGGAGCACGACAAGAAGATCGTGATCACGGATATCATGGAACTGTTTGCCTCTCTGCTCGAAGATAAAAACGGGGATCGATAGATGACCCGCGGGAAACGGCCCCGGGTTCATGAAGCGGGCAACAAAACAACGAAATGACGTGAAGAACAAAGAAGGAGGTCTGCTATGATACGGTATGTGGTTGCTTTCCTGTTGTTACTGATGCCGTTCCAGGCATCTGCCCTGACGCCCGGGGAGATTATGAAGAAATCCCAGGCTGCCTTTCTCTACCCGGGAAAGGACTTCAAGGCGCGGGTTACGATGAAGCTGATCGGCAAGGGGGGACAGGAGAGGGTGAGGGAGCTCACCATGGTACGGAAGAATTACGGCGAGGCGGGGGGCAATCAGAAATATTTCATGTATTTCTTCCAGCCCGCCGATGTGAAGGACATGACCTTCATGGTGTATAAGTACCCTGCCCGGGACGACGACCGATGGCTCTTCGTGCCCTCTATCAACATGGTGCGGAGGATTGCGGCGCAGGACAAGACGTCGAGCTTCGTCGGATCCGACTTTACCTATGAGGATGTCTCCGGCAGGGACATCGAGGACGATACCCATACACTGGTGAAGGAAGAGAATGTCGGGGGAAAAGACAGCTATGTCGTGAAGAGCACCCCGAAGGCGGGGGACGTCAATTACAGCTACAAGCTCTCGTGGATAGACAAGGCCAGCTTCCTGCCCCTGAAAGAGGAGTACTACGACAGGCGGGGGGAGCTGTACCGGGTGTTTACCGCCGACGAGGTGAAGGAAGTAAAAGGCTTTCCCACGATAACGAAGAGAGCCATGAAAAACCTCCAGAGCGGACACCGGACAGAGGTTTCCTATCTGAAGGTCGACTACAACATCGGTGTCGAGGATTCGCTTTTTTCGGAGCGTTACCTGAAACAGCCGCCCCGCAGATGGATCGAGTAAGGAAGGGGGAGTGGCGCGATGAGTAGGAGAATCGGGAGTCTTCTCTGTGTGCTCTTTCTTTTGACGGTTGCAGGCCCCGCGACAGGCGCCGATTTCTCTCTGAATGGCTTTGCCCAGGGTAATTACTCCTCCTCGATTGCGGGGAGCAACCCTGACGGCGGTGACTTCAAATGGGCGGAGGAGCGAATCCAGCTCAAGCTTGATGCCGCCAAAGAGCCCTTCCATCTCCTGATAAAAACCGATGCTTTTTATGACCACATCGACCGGGATGCCGAGCTGGAGCTCAGGGAAGGGTATGTGGACTATGCGGCAGGCGCCTGGGATCTGCGGGCGGGAAGACAGATCATCACCTGGGGGCTGGGCGATCTGCTCTTTATTAATGACGTATTCCCGAAGGATTATGAGGCGTTCTTTTCGGGAAGACCCCTGGAATACATGAAAAAGGGGATTGACGGGATCAAGGCGGGCATCTATCCCGCCTTCGCCTCTTTCGAGATCGTGGTGATCCCCTTTTTCGAGCCCAATCATTTCCCCGATCCCAACAGGTTCCGGATGTTCGATCCCCTGGCGGGCATCACGGACAGGTCGCGCCAAAAACCCGCCAAGACTCTCGAAAACACCGAAGTCGCCGTAAGGGTGTACCGCGATATCCTCGGGTTCGACACCTCCCTGTACTTCTACCGCGGATTTCTCAGGCAGCCCTCCGCCTTCCCGGATAACCTTGCAGCGCCGACATCTCTCATGTTTTCTTATCCGGAGCTCAACGTGTACGGCGCGAGCGCGCAGGGCCGGGCGCTGGGAGGCGTGGTCAGCCTTGAAGCCGGCTACTACGATTCCCGGCAGGACCGGAACGGGAGAGACCCCCTGATCCCCAATTCACAAACACGGTTCCTGCTGGGTTATCAGAGACAACTATGGGAGGACGGTACTCTGGGGCTTCAGTATTACGCGGAGTACATGCACGACCGCTCCGCTTATGAAGAGGCCCTGCCCCCCGGATTTCCCAAAGAACGGAAGATCAGGCATCTGACTTCCGCGCGGTTTACACAATTTTTCCTGCACCAGACGCTGCGGCTCTCCTTCTTTTCTTTCTACAGCCCTACGGAAGGGGACTATCTGCTGAATCCCGAAGCAAAATATAACTTCACCGACCGTATATGGGCCGCTCTGGGGGTAATGGCGTTCGGGGGGGGAGAACCCTGGAGCCAGTTCGGGCAACTGGACAGAAACGACAATCTCTACCTGCAGGTCAGGTATGAATTTTAAAAGTGCGAAAATCTGCAATTATGCTATAGGAAAGGAGTAACGTTCATGACCCAAAGGCGAAAGGTTACAATTCTGAATCGCGATGACAGGACAATGAAGTTCATCAAGATTATTTTTGGCCTGTTTATGAGTATTGTTTTTCTATTTCCGATTGTTGCCTCCGCTGGCAGGCTGTCTGAGCCCGAAGAACTGGCCAGGCTGATAAACAAGATCAGCGAACGGCAATCAAAGAACCTCAAACAGTTCGAGAAAAAGACAAAGGCCTATTTCTTCGACACGCAGAAGCCGGAGACGATAGAGGGGCTTCTTAAGGAACTTCAGCCTGGGGAGATAATAACGACACTTGTCTTTTCCAACCTGTCAAAGAAGCCGGCAAAGGACATCGTCGCCATGAAGAAGGCCGGGGTTGACTGGCCTGACATGGCAGCAAAAATGAAGATTAACCTCAAGGCTGCCGTCAAGGAGGTTAAAGACTTTCGCCTCGGCATTGGCTGAGAGTAAAACATCAGGGCGTGCCCCTGAAAAAGGCAAGCAGATTCACGGGAGAGGTAACGAATATGAATAGGACAAGAATCGCAATTGTGGCTGTAATGCTTATCGTATTTTCGGTGCCTCCGGTATTTGCTGAGGACGACCCGGCAAAGAGAATGTCTGACATTCTCATGGCGGCAAAAGAAAATGGGAACTATCAAGTATCTGCCGATGAAGTGAACATGTGGATCAGGACCAAAGCAGATGACTTCATCGTGCTCGATGTCAGGCCAAATCCTGAGGAATATAAGGCAGGACATATTCCGGGTTCGGTTCATATTCCCTTTTATGCCGTGCTTCTTCCGGAGAATATGAAGAAACTTCCCAAGGACAAGAAAATAATACTTGTCTGCGGAACGGGTCAGCTCGAAAATATGCCCGTTGTACCTTTGAGAATGCTTGGATACGATGCCTATACCATGACCTTTGGATACGCCGCGTGGATCAAAGGGTTTATCGGCGGACAGGCTATGAAGAGCATTGTCGGCAAGGCGGCCTCCAGGAACTACCCGGTAGAAAGATGAAGAGGCCCGCATGAAAAATATAATTATGAGGCCGTGGTCTTTTGTCTGGGGAGGATTCCTTGTAGGGCTTGCCGAGGTTATCTATTTCCTTGAATATGAAACCCCTATACCGATCACAACTGGTCTTGCCAAGATGTTCGGCACGCTTGAAGAGAATATCACAAAGACTGATTTCATCACGAGGACCTACAGCGGAGATATCCATTGGGTTCTGTTCGGGATGATTGCAGGCGGTTGTCTCGTTACCATCATGGAGCGGGAGAGAAAAAGCTGGGTTAAATACCCGCCCCGGGTACTTCTGCTTGCCTTTTTAGGGGGTATACTATTTGGTTTCGGTACGCGGCTTGCCCAAGGGTGCACTGCATGGCACTATCTTGGCGGCATACCTGCGATGAGTCTTACCTCAATTGTTGTGGCGCTGGTGAGCATTCCTTTTGCGTATCTTGCCTTTATGCTTATGGCAAAAATGAACGCGGGCGGGTTTATGAAACATCATGAAACCAAAGCGACTGTCGAGAAATGTATTGAGCTTGAATACCAGACAGAGACCCTGGCCTATGACCCCGAGCATAAGCCTCACAAGGATCCCCTACGACTTATTCTCACCGCCTTTTTTCTTTTGCTTATGGTGTCTTCGTTCTGGACAGCATTGAAAGGGGAATCCCCAAACAGCATCGGAAGCGCGACATGGCTGGAGATCGGGCTGAAAAGCCTTGTCGGTCTCCTTGTCGGCATCGGCATTGGCAAGTCAGGGTTTGGCACGGAATGTGCGGTCATGTCACCCAAATCCCTGCTTATGAAACCGGTACATTTCGAGGCAATGAAGGTAGCAAGAATTACCCAAACCATGTTTACCGGTATGATGCCCTTTGCGGGGCTTCTTATAGCAGTACTCATGTTCAACCTGACTATCCTTTTCACCTGGGTCGTTCTGGGCTGGGATGTACCGGTTGTTGTAGAGGCAGGAAAATATAAATATGGGTTTCATCTCGGGCATCTTATCGGCGGCCCTATGCTCGGAATAGGCAGTGTCATGATGTTAGGGTGCGAGATTCGGACATATTCCAGGCTCGGCATGTCATACATGAGCGGACTTGCGGCACTTCCCGGCTTTCTGCTCGGATACCTCCCTTACTCTCTCTACAAGGACCGGATTGATGAAATCTTCTTTTCGAGAGGGTTTATGAAAGCAAAAAATATGATCGAGCTCTTGCCGGATACTCCCTACCTTCAATATGGGTTTGCGCTCTCCTATACCGCCCTGCTTGCATGGCTTCTTGTCTGGACAATAAAAAAGGGTTCTGAAATTACAAGAGTGACGAAGAAAGAATATGTAACAAGGTCAACAGACGAGATATTCCTTAAAGAGTTGTATGAAAAACATGGGATTTTTCAATAATTACTGATTGGGGAGGCATATATGAATCCGGAGGAGCTTAGATACCACAGGGATCATTCCTGGGTTAAGACATCAGGGAAAAGAGCAGTAATAGGCATCACCGACTACGCACAAAACGCGCTGGGAGATATCGTTTATATCGATCTTCCAGAGGTTGAGTCATTAGTGGACAGCGGTACTGAGCTGGCGGAGATCGAGTCAACGAAGGCCATGTCATCCTTTATAGCACCAGTGAGCGGAACAATCGTTGCGGTGAATGAGAAGCTTGCCGATTCTCCGGAGATACTAAATGAGGATCCATACGGGCAGGGATGGATTGTCGTTGTCGATATGGATGATGGGGCAAAGCTTGATGAGCTCATGGGAGCCGGGGAGTATGGGAGGTATATCGGAGAAGAGGCAAAATGAGGCTGACTATTCTCGGTGCGGGCCCTGGAGGGTATGTTGCAGCATTGAAAGCGGCGCAGTTAGGTGCACGGGTCACCGTCATTGAACGGGATGAAGTAGGCGGTACCTGCCTGAATCAGGGCTGCATTCCCACAAAAGCGCTGATCGCCACGACGGAGATGCTGCACAAAGCCCGAAATCTTGAGGAGTACGGCCTCGAACTCTCCGGCAGTGTCGTTCCCCGCCTCAGCCGGATCATGGAACGGAAAAGCAAGGTTGTTTCCACCCAGGTAAAGGGAATCCGCGCCCTGTTCAAGAGCTGGGGAGTCACCCTCATCGAGGGCACGGGAAAATTCCTTGGAACGGGCAAGATCGAAGTACAGAAGAAAGACGGCACGCGGGAAATGGTGGAAGCAGATAAGGTCATAATTGCTACCGGATCGAAGCCTGCGCAGATATCCCTGTTCCCCTTTGACGGTGAGCGCATCCTCTCCAGCGATGATGCATTGGCTCTTACCGAAATTCCCCGCAGCATGGTCATCATCGGGGCGGGAGTGATCGGCTGTGAATTTGCCTGTATCCTCAGTGCACTGGGGACTGAGGTCACCTTGGTGGAAATGATGCCCCGGGCGATCTCTACGGAGGATCCCGAAATCTCCGAAGTCCTCGAAAGGGAGCTCAAGAAGAGGAAAATCAGGCTGGTGATGAACACCAGGGTGGCGAGGGTGGAAAAAGAAAATGACGGGGTGCATATCTTCCTCAGCAACAGCCGGGAGCTCATAGCCGACAAGGTCCTTGTCTCCACCGGCAGGTCCCTCAACAGCGAGGGTATAGGCTTGGAGAGGGTGGGTATCACCAGGGGGCCGAAGGGAGAGATCCCGACCAACGAGAGGATGGAAACCGCCGTGGGGGGGATCTATGCCATTGGTGACGTTACGGGGGGACTGCTCCTTGCTCATGTTGCATCCAAAGAAGGTATTGTGGCCGCCGGTAACGCCTGTGGAAGAGAGAGTAAAGTTGATTATTCCGTAATCCCCGCGGGAATATTCACCTCCCCCGAGATCGGTTCTGTAGGCCTCAGAAGTCATCAAGCCGAAGAGCAGGGGATAAAAGTGAACATTGGACGATTCCCGTTTCGAGGGCTGGGTAAGGCTCATGCTATGGGAGAAATAGCGGGGATGGTCAAGATCATAGCGGACGCCGCCACGGATAGAGTGCTGGGAGTCCATATCATCGGGGCTCACGCCGCAGACCTTGTGCACGAGGGGGCACTTGCCATGAAAGCGGGGCTGACGGCCAAAGAGGTGGCTGATATGATTCACTCCCACCCCACTCTTGCCGAAGGGATTATGGAGGCGGCCGAGGATGTGCATGGAGAAGCGATCCATGCTCCCAGAAAATAGGCAATCAGGGGCGGTCGATATGACGTCTGATAATTGTCTCTATGGGCACCTGCCCTCAGTTGTTGGGAGGGGAGAACCGTCGAGGCACTTCGGATAACTGGACAAAAAAGACACTACTTATGTACAAATAAGATATAGTTATGAAATGCCGGTAACTCCTTATGCGTAAGATATCAGAATCTTTGCCAAATGAACGGATTTCCCGGAGTGCGTAGTACGTAATTTGCGCCAGGGAGCGAACATGTGCGCAAACTCACCAAAGCAGGGAGTGGCTTGAAAGAATCCTTGTGCACTGGTGAAAGGGGATAATGCCCAAAGGGGAGTGCCCCTATCGGTTTTACTGAGCGGAGTGGGACACGTTGCGCACGCGCTTTTAATACTGTGTAAGGAAGTGCATGATGTCCGGTACCAGAGCAGGAACTGCAAAGGCAGTCGCAATCAGAACTCTTGTCGTAGGTATCATTCCCCTTTTTCTCCTTTGTCTACCGGCGGGCGCCGGCACCAGCGAGCCTGCAAAAACCATTTATTTCAGCGCTATCACCCTTTACCATCCTATCGTGATGTATCAGAAGTACCAGCCCCTCATGAATTATCTTTCCGAAAACACCCCATACCGGTTCGAGCTGAAGCTCAGCCAGAACTACAGCGATATAATTGATTTCCTGAAAAAAGATAAAGTGCAGGTCGCCCTGTTGGGCGGGGTAACATACCTCGAAGCAAGAAAGAAATTTAAGATCAGGCCTATACTCAAGCCTTTGGGGCATGATGGCAAGCCTTGCTACCGAAGCGTCTTTATAACGAGAATCGATAAGGCAAAAATCAACACTCTCAGGGACTTAAAGGGAAAATCTGTTGCGTTTGCCTCGGCCAGGTCGACGTCGGGATACCTTTCCCCCCTCTTCGAGCTGTATTCGAAGGGAGGAATATCGTTGAAAGAGCTGAAGAGGTATTCAAACCTGAAATATCATGATGCCGTTGCCCGGGAGGTCCTCAGGGGCGATTACGATGCAGGGGCGGTCATCGACTCGGTGGCGAACCGGTTCAAAACCAGGGGGCTGAAAATAATCCATATCTCGGACCCCATCCCCGGTCTCCCTTTTGTGGTAAAGGACGACATATCTCCTGAAATCGTCGTTGCGATAAAAAAAGCGCTTCTCTCCCTGGACTATAAAAAACCGGAGCATCGAAAAATCATGGAACAGTGGGACGAGGAGTTCCGTTACGGCTTTGCGGAAGCGTCTGCCGATGATTACGAGTTTATCCGTCACATGATTGATTATCTGAAACGCAGCGGGGTGAAACTGAAGTGAGAGGGATTGTGCGGAAAGGCAGGGAGTGGGCGTACAGCCTCCAGGGCAAGTTCATCCTTGTCGCCTCCCTTTGTATTGTGCTCTTTACATTGACGGGAAGCTTTATTATCATTTCACGGGAAGAAAAGCTCTATGAGAGAGACATGGTCAATCAATGCAAGGTGATCGCCGAGATAAGTAAAGTCACTCTGACGAATGTTATGGTGTTCAACGAGCTCGGGATGATGGACAGGCAGGATCTTACTGATTACCTCGACTATTTCATTATGAACCTTATGGAGAGGGACAATAGAATACGGTTTGCGGTAGCCCTCGATACACAGGGGAATATTCTTGCGGACAGCAGTATCTCCGAATACCGGAGAACGCATATCAACGAGTCGGCGGTGCGGTCACTCGTCGTATTGGATCACACGGAGATCGTCGAAGGCACATTCTATGGTGACCCTGTTTACCGGATAACGGTGCCCCTGAACATAGATACAAAAAGGTGGGGAGTTATCCAGATTGGCCTGTCTTTGACGGAGATGCAGCAGGCGATCGCCTCCTTGAAGCGGGAAGTGGCCCTTCTTGTCGTATCGTTTTCCGCCCTGTCTCTTATTATCGTCAGCATAGGCGCAAAGGTGCTCGCAAAGCCGGTGGTCCGTCTGTCGTCACTAATGGATAGAATAGAAACCCACGGGGACCTGGAGCAGTTTGAAAAGATCAGCTTGAAAGAGAGGCGGGATGAGCTGGGGAGGCTGCAGAAGAGCTTTCTTTGGATGATTCAACGCCTGAGAGAGGCCGACAAGGAGCACAAAAAAACAATAGAAGTCCTTGCCCAAACGGAGAAGATGGTGTCCATCGGGAGGCTCGCTTCGGGGGTGGCGCATGAGGTGAACAACCCTCTCGGCGGTATTACCATCTGCTTTAAGAACCTGATGACAACGGAGATGGACGAGGCCACACGGGAAGAGCATATCGAAGTGATCAATGACAGCCTGCAAAAGATCAAGAGAATCGTCGAGCAGTTGCTCAACTTCTCTAAAATCACGGTTGCCGAGATGACGGAGACCGACGTGAACCATCTTATGGACAAGATGTTGCTCCTGCTGAATTATATCACGTATAAAAAGGACATTGTGGTGGTGAAGGACCTGAAAGAGGATATGCCGCTGATCATGATGGATGAAAACAAAATGGGACAGGTTCTCATGAACATAATGTTGAACGCGGTCCAATCAATGGACGACGGGGGAACATTGGGCATCAGGACGGAGAGGCGTGACGGATTCTGCGCCATACGCATCAGGGACACGGGCGCGGGCATTCCTCCGGAGGTTCTGCCAAGTATTTTCGATCCGTTTTTTACGACAAAATCCGTGGGAGAGGGAACGGGATTGGGGTTGTCAATAAGCAAGAGCATCGTTGAACAGCATGGGGGGATCATTGAGGTCGAAAGTCAGGTCGGAGCGGGTACTGAATTCAGGATAAAATTGCCCTTGACCATTTCGGCATAGCAGGGGGATGGGATAATGAAAAAAATACTTCTTATCGAGGATGAGCGCTCGATGCGGCTGGGCCTTGCACACTCTCTGAAGTCGCAAGGATATTCTGTTAAGGCGGTAGCCGACGGGGCTGAGGGAATTCACCTTATCGGGACGGAAAGCTTTGATGTCGTGGTGACGGACCTGAAACTGCCCGGGGCCAACGGGATAGAGGTGCTGAAAGCTGTCAAAAGCGCCTCTTTCGACGCCGGGGTGATGATTATTACCGCCTTCGCTGACGTGAAAACAGCGGTGGAAGCGATGAAGGAAGGGGCATACGACTACATCGCGAAGCCTTTTGATCCGGATGAGCTCCTTATTGTCATCGAGAGGTTTTTTAAGCAGAGGGAGCTCGAGCATGAGAACATACGGTTGAGAGAGGAAATAAGGGAATGCAAACATTTTGAACAAATAATCGGTGCAAGCCCTGGCATGCAGCTTGTTTTCGATAAAATCAGGGCTGTTGCCAAGACCGATTCCGATGTCATCATCTACGGGGAGAGTGGAACGGGAAAAGAGCTGGTGGCGAACGCCATCTACAACCTGAGTGCGCGGAGGGATAAGCCGTTTGTAAAAATCAACTGTGCGGCAATTCCCGAAGCTCTCCTCGAATCCGAGTTGTTCGGCCATGAGAAGGGGGCGTTTACCGGGGCGGTGCAGAGGAGAAAAGGTAAATTCGAGGTGGCACAGGGGGGTACGATATTCCTGGACGAGGTGGGCGATTTGCCGATCCCTCTTCAGGCGAAACTGCTCCGGGTGATCGAAAACCGCAGCTTTGAGCGCCTTGGAGGAAACGAATCGATCACCATAGATGTAAGAATCGTTTATGCGACAAGCAAAAGTTTGAAGAAAGAGGAAGAGACCGGCAAGTTCAGGAGGGATCTGTACTATCGCCTCAATGTGCTTCCGATACAGGTCCCTCCTCTCCGTGAAAGGAGAGAGGACATCTCTCTGCTCATTCGCCATTTCCTTGGAAGTATCGGAAGTAATCAGGGGAAACCGGATATCTCCATCGCCCCGGACGCCCTGGAGGCACTCCTTCAGTACGACTATCCCGGCAATGTGCGTGAGCTGAAACATGCTGTCGAAATGGCGGTTACATTTTGTCCCGGGAAAGTGATCACGCTGCCCTGTCTGCCTGCCGAGATGAGGGTTCAGATGCCGGATCTTGAGCATATCCAAAAAGATTCCTGCGGGGAATCTTCCGTTATCGAACGGGTCAAAGCCTACGAGAGAGACCTGATTGCCAGGGTACTTGAGGAGACCGGCGGCAGAAAAAAGGAGACTGCGAAGAAGCTGGGGGTCAGCAGGGGAACCCTCTGGAGAAAGCTGAAAGAGCATGGGTTCACCCTGCCGGAGTCGGACACCGACGAGTAGCCGCTGTTGGTGACTGCTGTTCTATTGTCGTCCAGGGCGTTCAATAAATTGAACATCCTTTTCTTTGTGTTCAGTGTTTGAGACGCTGACAAAGTGAAATACGCATGATACGGCTCAAGGACAAGCTTTTTTACCTTTCTTGGTTATGGCACCATTATTGCATATGGAATCCAAGATGGCATTGGTGTTGTATGCCGTACTCTATGCCTCCCCCTTGTACGAGAAGTGCGGGGCTCAAGAAACTGAAAAGAGAAAATAGGAAAGCGAGCAACAAAGTGAAAATTCTGCTTATCGAAGACGACCCGTTCCTTTTGTCCACGATGCTTCATTTCTTTGCACGAGAGGACTGTCATGTGGTGGCGACGACTTCTCCGGAGCTTGTCATATCGGCTATAGACTGTAATCATTTCCAGACAGTGGTCACCGATGTACGAATGGACCCGGTAGATGGCATTACGTTGGTCAAAGCGATCAGGAAGGCAGGTTTTGCAGGACAGATCATTGTGACATCGGCATTTTATCTTGGAGCTAAGGAAGAAACGGATGCACTGAAGATAGATGCTTTTTTCGAGAAGCCCTTCGATGTCCACGAAATGTACGCGGCGATACGGGAATGGCCCGCGAAAAACCGGCACTCCGGAGAGGAAGCTGCTGAATAAATTGATGGAAGATAGTATTTTTTTCTAAATGACTGACGTCTTCTCCCCTTGGCGGAGAGGGTGCTCCTTCTGAAGAGCCCCTCTCCTTTTTTTTCTTGGGAAAGCAATAGCGCTCTTATCGTGCGGCAACAAATCCGTCTGAAGAGGCGACTGCACCTCATCTATTGTTTGTTTCGGAGGGTAGTGTATACTCTCTCCCCTGTTACGAGCCCTCGTATTTCCCCTCATGCTCTTTTCTTGTCCAACTTTTTGAACACTTCTCCTATCTGCGTTCCAATTCTTGAACATTCTAAAGGAGAGCGGAGAGTGGATACAAAATAAAAGCAAATAAAACAAAGGCATTGTTTGTTGGCACGTGTATTGCTTTCTTCAGGATAAAGCCAATACTGATCGGGAGGATGGGACCGTATGAAGAAAGGGTATCGACTCACATTGTTTATGCTGAGTGTGGGGATCTTCTTCCTTATTGTCTGCTCGGCAAATCTGGGCGCAAAGGAGAAGAAGCAGGAGGAGCAGGGCGAGAGTATCCCTAAGCTTTTTGTCCCGCGATCCCCGTCAACGGAAAACTTCCCCTGCACGAAATGCCATCTCTACCGGGCTGCCGACAGGAACAAGAGAGTGCTGAAAGAGTACCACGTCTCCATCGAGCTGAAGCATGCCGAGGAGCAGCGCTGGTGCTATGACTGCCATGAGGGAGATAAACTGAGGCTCCAGAACGGCAGGTTGGTCGGGTTCGATACGTCGTACTATCTCTGCGGACAATGCCATGGGACCATTTTCAGGGATTGGAAGGCAGGTATCCACGGCAAAAGGACGGGGATGTGGAATGGGGAGAAACAGTATCGTTTATGCGTAAGCTGCCATGATCCGCACTCTCCCCGTTTTAAGCCGCTTGAGCCGAAACAGGCGCCGATGATGCCCAAAGAAATCAAAGGATGAGGTTGCTCTATGTCAAAAGAGATCAGAAAAAATCCGTTGGAAACGAAGCTGCAAAGAAGGTCCTTCATGAAGGGAATTGCTCTCGGTCTGGCAGGGGCGGCTTTACCGTTTACAAAAGCAAATGCCTTTGACTGGGAATCGTTTCTGCAGAAGCACTTCAGGGAGATGGGCGAAGAAGAGATCAGGGCTGTCATCGCGCGCCTTGAAAAAGAAGCCGCAAAGGAATGGGGCAGAAGTATCCGCATCGGCTCATCGAAGGCGCTCCCTGGCGTGAAGTTCGGATACGGCCTGGACCTGTCCCGATGTATCGGCTGCAGGAGGTGCGTGTATGCATGCGTAGCGGAGAACAACCAGTCGAGGACGCCGCAGGTCCACTGGATATCGGTGCTCCGCTTCAAGAAAGGAGAGAAATGGATCGACCTGGAAAGCTCGGAAAAATACTACAGCCCCAAGCAGGTGCCGGAGAAAGACTTCTTTTATATGCCTGTCCAGTGCCAGCAGTGCGAAAATCCCCCCTGTGTAAAGGCGTGCCCCACGCAGGCGACATGGAAAGAGCCTGACGGCATCGTTGTAGTGGATTACAACTGGTGTATCGGATGCAGGTACTGTATGACCGCCTGTCCATACGGCGCCCGCCGGTTCAACTGGGCGAAGCCGGACATTCCTCAGGATGAGCTGAACCCCGAAACGCATTATCTCGGGAACCGCCCCCGCTATAAGGGAGTGGTGGAAAAATGCACCTTCTGCATCCAGAGGACACGGGCGGGCAAATATCCAGCCTGTGTTGAGGTATGTCCGGTGGGAGCGAGAAAATTCGGGAACCTTCTCGATCCGAAGAGCGAGATACGGTACCTCATCGAGAAGAAAAGGGTTTTCAGACTGAAAGAGGACTTGAATACGAACCCGAAATTCTATTACTTCTTTGCAACGTAAAAAAAAGGAAGGATGGGAAAAGCATGTTCAAGATTTTTTTTAAAGCATTGGGAAAAACAGTCATAGGCGGTGTGCGTTACTATGCGTGGCTTGCCTTTCTTTTTATCGTGATAGGTCTGGGGGCCAGTGCGTATATGGAGCAGCTCCAGAAAGGCCTGATCGTAACCGCCATGCGTGATCAGGTATCATGGGGGCTCTATATTTCGAATTTCACCTTTCTTGTAGGGGTTGCCGCCGCCGCTGTCCTTCTGGTAATTCCGGCATACCTCTACAATTTCAAACCCATCAAGGAGATTGTGCTTTTCGGGGAGATGCTTGCGGCGACTGCCATCGTCATGTGCATCCTTTTTATCATGGTAGATCTCGGGCACCCCCTGCGGGTCTGGCATCTCCTGCCCATTGTGGGGAAAATGAATTTCCCTTCTTCGCTGCTGGCATGGGATGTTGTCGTGCTGAACGGGTATCTCATCATCAATTTCATCCTCGTTGCCTATGCCATGTGCAGGTTTGTCCTGGCGAAAGAGTACAAGCTGTCGCTGGTTCTGCCCCTGATTCTCCTCTCCATTCCCTGGGCGGTGAGCATCCATACGGTTACCGCATTCCTCTACAACGGGTTCCCTGCCCGTCCGTTCTGGAACGCTTCCATCCTTGCGCCGCGCTTTCTCGCCTCCGCATTCTGCTCGGGGCCGGCTATCATGATCATCCTTCTTCAGGTTATCAGGAGGCTTTCCCGGGTTGAGATCGATAATAAGGCGATCCACAAAATTGCGGAGCTGGTGGCGTATACCATGGGGATCAATCTTTTCCTGCTCGGTGCCGAGATCTTCAAGGAGTTCTACTCGGGGAGCATTCACAAGGCGCCCATCGAATACCTGTATTTAGGGCTGCACGGGAAGACCCTTCTTGTTCCCTGGATGAGGACTGCATTGGTTGTCAATGTCATCGCTTTCATCATCTTCCTGGTGCCCCGGCTGCGCGAGAATTTTATCGGTCTCAATCTCGGAGCCGTGCTGATCATAATCGGTGTCTATATTGAAAAGGGTATGGGGCTGGTGCTTCCCGGATTTATTCCCGATTCCCTCGGTGAAATCTACGAGTACTTGCCAACCTCCCAGGAATTGCTGGTAACTGCAGGGATATGGGCTTTCGGAGCCCTGTTTTATACGCTCTTTGCGCGATTCACTATACCCGTGTATACAGGAGAGCTGAGTGCAAGAGACCGCGAGCAAGCGCGAGGACGCATCACGTAAACGAAAGGAGGAGAAAGCTGTTATGGACGTCGAAATGAAGAGAAGAACGTTCCTGAAGGTTTCCACGGCTGTCGTAGCGGCCACAGCGGTGTCCAGCTTCAAGGAGGCGGAAGCGGCTGAGTGGAAGAGGCAGGTGGGGAAGTCGGGATCGCAGCCCGACCCCGTTGCGGAAGAGGCGAAAATCGTAAGAAGTGTCTGCCTCATGTGCCATGGAGGGTGCGGTATCCAGGCAAAAGTGGTGAACGGTGAGCTGGTAAGGCTTACCGGAAACCCGTATCACCCGAATACGTATGATTATACGGCGAAGGGGGATATTGTCGAGGAGTCCGACCTCGATGCGGGCAATGGAGGAAAGGATGTGGGGTCTCTTTGCCCGAAGGGACAGGCGGGGATATTTGCCCTGTACAGCCCCTTCCGCCTGCAGCACCCGCTAAAAAGGGTCGGACCGAGGGGGTCCGGAAAGTGGAAAAGCATCTCCTGGGAGCAGGCTATCAAGGAAATCTGCCATGGCGGGTACCTTTTCAAGAATGTCCCCGGCGAGGAAAACCGTAAGGTCGAAGGGTTGAAGTCCATTCTTAACAACAACGATCCCATCGGAAAGGAGGATTCGGACTACCTGGATGAAGCGCCTCCGGGAGGATACGGCCCCAAGAGGAACCAGTTCGTGTGGGCACACGGGCGCAACGAGCAGTCGCCCCTGACCCCGCGCTTTGTTACCGAGTCCGCCGGGGTGCCGAACATGCTCAACCATTGCAGCCGGTGTGCGGGGACATTCTACAATGTGGTGGAAGATGTACTGAACCTCCCTCCGTACGAAATCGGTGCCTACGCCGACTACGAGTATTGCGACTACCTGATAAGCCTGGGCTCGAATATTACCCAGGCCGACTATCCCATGCAGACCAGGGCCCGTTATCTTCAGAAGTTCGGAAAGAGGGTCGGTCCCTTTTCGAAGGAGTTCAAGCATGTTGTGGTCGATCCACGCTTTACCAACGGTGCCGCAAAGGCGACCCATAACGGAGTGGGGGAATGGATTCCCTTAAAGCCCGCAACGGATGCGTATTTCCTTCTGGGAATGATCCGGTGGATGATCGAAAACAACGGATACAAGAAGGAATATCTCATGCTGCCCAACGAGCGGGCTGCCAAGGGCAGGGGCTACCGCAACTGGACTGATATGACGTACCTTGTCAGTACGAAGGAGCCGAAGACCTATCTTGCGGGGAAAGATGCAGGGCTCGGGCAGAGCGACTTCGTCGTTCTTGTCAACGGCACGCCGAAGATGTTCCAGGAAGTGGACGGGACCGCCGACCTCGACGCCAGCGTCTCTCTAAACGGCGTCGAATACAAGACCGTGTTCAGGATGCTGCGGGAGAGGGCCCAGGAACAGACACTGGAGGAATGTGACGCGGTGTGCGACATACCCCAGGGAACCATCGCGCGCATCGCGAAGGAGTTCTCAGCGGCAAAGCATCCCGTGATTGAAATGTTCCGCGGGCCGGTCCAGCAGTCCAACGGGTACTGGAACGGGCAGGCGCTTTGCATCATCAACATCCTTGTCGATAACGTGGACAGGAAAGGAGGCTTTATCCCGGGGCATGCCGCGTACAAAGGCGGAGTGAAAGGCACCCTCCGCAAGGCATCGGGAGTATCCGTATGCCGCCATAAATCGAAATACCAGGGGAAGAAGCCGACCGCCTCGCGGCCGTGGTACCCCCTTGCGAGACGGACCGTAACTCCGGAGTTTTTTGCGTCCGTAAAAGCGGGATACCCTTACAAGGTCAAGGCGTACCTCAATTATTACAATAATCCGGTATATACCATGCCCTACAATGCATCGGTCATCGACGCGATGCTCGATCTTAACGCCCTCCCCCTCACCTTTTCCATCGACGCGTATATGGGAGAGACGACCATGCTGTGCGATTATGTGCTGCCCGATACGGAATATCTCGAACGTCTCGGCGGCTTCAAGACGTATCCGCCGGTGAAGACGAGGGTCTGGGCGCTCCGGCAGCCGGTAGTAGGCTCGTTCGACCCGAAAACGCACGACTACCGGTCCATACGCCCGGATACGAGGATGGCGGATGATATCCTCATCGACCTCGCGATGGAATGCGGACTTCCCGGGTTCGGCAAAGATGGGGGCGGTCCCGGCATTCACATCAATAACTCCTGGGATTACTGGAACGAATACTACAAACACTACGACTTCAAGGAAGGACTGGATCCCAAGAGCAGTTTCGTGAAGCTGGGCGGACAATTCGAGAATCCGGCCCCGCGCAGACAGTATACGAGCTCCTATTCTACGGGGGACTATGTCACCTTTCCCGGAGGGCGGCCTGTCCGGGCTCTCTACGTTTACCAGCAGAATACCGCGGTGAACAGGAACAGCATGACGGGAAAATACTTCGACGGACTCCCCCAGTACAGGACCATTATCGACTGCAAGGAGCAGCCTCTTGACCCCGCGATCTGGAAGGAGTATCCGTTCCAGCTCCATACATGGAAGGACTCGTTCCATACCCAGTCGAGAACGATGAACAACCTGTGGCTCGCTTCGATAAAGCCACAGAACTATGCGGAGATCAACCCTGCGGATGCGGAACGGCTCGGAGTGAAGACGGGAGACTGGGTCAAGGCTAAGTCGCCGTCCAGCAAACATATCGCCCTGTATGACAACTCTCTCGGCGACGGCTGGTACAAATACCAGGTAAGGGTGACAAGCAGGATACGGCCGGGGCTGTTCTCTATCTGTCAGGCATACGGGAGGTTCGGCGCGGGCGCAAGGAAATGGTATGCAAACGGCAAGGAACAGTCCCATGATGAGAGAGTCGGCGCGGGGTTCCATATCAATCCCCTTTACATGGCGGACCCTGTCCTCCAAAACATTGTCATGATCGATCCCGTGGGGGGCGGTACACAGAGCTATGGTACTCCCCTGAGGCTTGAAAAACTTTAAAAACTACGGAAAGGAGCGGAATATGCCAGAGTTGGATGCCTTTATAACGGATGAAAAGCTTGAAGCCAGTTTTGCAAAGAAAGGTCCGAAACAATATACCTTATGGGTTGACCTCGAATATTGTGTCGGATGCCATGCATGCACCATGGCGTGCAAGGCCGAGAACAACACGCCGGTAGGAGTGGATTACAACCGGGTCATCGAAATAGAAGTGGGAGAGTTCAAGGACCCGAAGGAAAAACCCAATGTGAGGGCCTACTTTGTCCCGATGCCCTGCATGCATTGAGGGCGGCCTGCCTGTATGGCAGCGTGCCCGGTCGGGGCAATCACCAAGAGAAAAGAGGATGGGATCGTTCTTATCAACAAGGACAAGTGTATCGGGTGCCGGTATTGCGCATGGGCTTGCCCGTACGGTCATCCTCAGTTCAACGCGGAGGCGAAAGTGATGGAGAAATGCACCCTTTGTGTGCACAGGCACGAAAAGGGCCTCCGTCCGGCGTGTGTCGACACCTGTATCGCAAGGACACGCTTTTTCGGGGAAGTAAACGACCTTGTCGATCTCATCAGGGAAAAGAGAGCGCAGAGGGTCTCTTTGGGCTTCATCGGTGGAAAGACGACAACAGACCCGTCGATGATCTATACGAAATAGAAACAAACCGGGGAGGCGGCGGCTTTTTGCCGCCTTCTGAAACACCACAGGATACGGTATCATGGGAATTGCTGAAAAGGTAACAGAAAATATCATAATAAGCCGGAAGATACGAATTGAAGTGTCCCTCTGCTCGCAATTCCGGACGCCGAAGTCCGGGTGCACGTTGTGCTCCGATACCTGCCCGGCAGAAGCCATCAGTGTCTCGGAAAAAGGTGCGGTACTGACCGGGGCCTGCACCGGGTGCGGCATCTGTACTTCGGTCTGCCCGAATGGTGTTTTCAGGTGCACGGAAAGAACCGATACGGACATCATCGATGAAATCAGGGGCTTTGCGGAAAAGTGCGGCGAGGGCGGGATGAAAGTGCTTCGCATCTCCTGCGAATGGGGTGACGGGAAAGCTGACATCCTGTTGCCCTGTCTCGGGCGTCTTACCGAGGCATTCTTGCTGGAGCCGCTACGGTCGGGCTTTTCGGGAATAGATATCATACGGCCTGAGTGCTCGCAGTGTGAAAATGCAAGGGTCTCTTGCCATGTGGACGCGGTAATAAACCGTTCTCGTGCACTGTATGAGATGGTGAATAGAGAGAGGGGAAGTCTTTCCATAGAGAGCATACCGCTGCAGTCCAGGGTGAAGAGCCCTGAAAAGAAGGTTTCGAGGCGGGAGTTTTTCTCCAGGCTGCGGGGAAAAGCGGCCGGTGCGGCCGCTGCCTCACTCCCCGATATCGGAAATGCCGGGAAGGAAACTGCCGGGCAAACTTTTTCCGAAGCGATACAGAGAAGTCCTGATAATTACAAAAGAAAGCACCTTTTATCCGTTCTTGAAGGGTTTCCCGCTGTCAAAGAAGTGTATTGCCCGTCAACGGAGACCCCGCTCGCGGATATAGAAGTTTCTTCCCACTGCACGGCATGCGGCGTCTGTGCGATTCTCTGTCCCGTTTGCGCCATAACGCAAAAATGGGACGAAGGCCGATTCTATCTGCATTTTAAGCCTTCGCTCTGCACAAATTGCGGGGTATGCGTCAAGACCTGCATGCCGCAGGCAATAAAAATCGGGGAGAAGGCAGGGCTTCATCATCTGGCGGGAGGGCAGGAGATTCCAATCTTCACTGCGGAGAGCGGAAAGTGCGCTGTTTGCCGTTTTGATTTCATCCGGCCCGTAACGGACCGGCCGTCTTTCGGGAATGCATCACCGGGGCCGACAGATATATGTCCCCTCTGCCAAAGCAGGCGGGAGAAGCAGATGGCCTTTATTCAAAACGGACTTTTACGACAGGAG
This sequence comes from Nitrospira sp., assembly GCA_002634385.1. GTDB lineage: Bacteria > Nitrospirota > Thermodesulfovibrionia > Thermodesulfovibrionales > Dissulfurispiraceae > Nitrobium > Nitrobium versatile. Next base: position 19,561 of record NSJL01000001.1, on the reverse strand, counting down.
GATACTAGTGAGCGGGAATGAAAAGGATATAGCGGAAGAAAGGGAAAGGACCTATACATTCCTGGCGGGTCTCTGCCTCAAGGCTCCGTCGGATCTCCTGGTTGACATGATAAGGGACGGAAGTATCTTGTCGGTGTTTCAGGACTGCAGTGGAGGAGGTACGGCATACCGTTGGATGCAGGAATTTATCGGGCAGGCAGGTGAAAGCCCCGATGTCGGAGAGGAGTTGGAGGCCGAGCATACCGCGCTGTTTGTCCTGCCCACGGGAGTAATTCCCCATGAGGCGGTGTTCCGCGATAAAGAAAAACGGCTTGGCGGACGTATTACGCTGGCTGTTCTGCATTTTTATGAAAAGGCGGGTGCCGGGATCCTCGATACCTGCAGAGAGATGCCGGACCATATCGGGATGGAGCTGGGATTTATGGGGGTCCTCTGCAAGAAAGAGAGGGAGCTGTGGGGCAACAACGAGGACCGCCTCCTGCTCGGCAAATGCATCGAGCTTGAGAAGGAGTTCCTGGAAAAGCATCTCTCCGCGTGGACATATCAGTGCTGCGAAGCGATCATCGGGTGTTCGACAAGCGGGTTTTACCGGGCTGTTGCGCGGTGTATCGCCGAATTCCTGAAACGCGAGGAGGAGTATATCACGGAACTCCATGAAAAAGTAAGCAGGGAAGGGGAGGATATATGCAAAGCGGGTATCTGAAATATTCGGGGGTGGTTTCGTTTGCGTTACTTCTAATGCTATGGGTAAGCGGCCTCGCAGGGGCTGAAACGGCGATGCCGAAACAGAAAAAGAAGTATCCCCCTCCTCACAAAGTGCATCTCTCGGCAATGAGCACGACGAATGCCGACTTCGTTGCCGGCGAAATCGGCAACTGGCCGGAACTTGTGCGCTCTTTTCAGAAAGCGCTTCACACTGCCCCTGCGCAGGCATTGTTCGGAGTGGAGTTTCGCCTGTTGCTGGCCGGTTTCAGGCCCGATGCTGTCACCGGGGACAACAAGGCTGTCGTCACCAATGAACTGAACAGGATTCTCGCCGATGCGTCCGCTTTTGCACAGGTCAAAGGCAGTAAGCTCCTTAGCCGGGAGACAGAGGAAAGGGAGGTGCGTTATCAGAAGACCGGGAGCAGTGAGGATCTGAAGTGGTTGAACAGAAGTGTTTTGAGCGATATGTTCCCCCAGGTTCCCCGTAAGCAGAAGGGGAAGGATATGAAGAAAATTACTTGTACCACCTGCCATGAGGCGTATAAGCAGGAAGCCGATTCGGGCGGGAAGGGCGTGACAGTGGTTGCGTTCAGTGAAAAGGAGGTGCTGGCCTGTTTTGCCAGGGTGATCGCCGAAGACAAGCCTATGGGTGAGTGCATCGAGAAGGCGAATATGTTGAAGAAGACAAAAATCCCGGAATACGGGCCGTTAAAGAACTATGTGCAGAGGGGCAATCCTGAAGAGACGGATACCCTGCTCATTGCCGTACACCCCGAGGCACCGTACACCTTCAAGCCCTTGCTGAAAAGACTGGTCTGTCTCGAGTGTCATAGCGCGGAAAGAAAAGTGGATACGGTAATGGGAAGCAATGGGAAAATGAAAGAGATTCCCCTCTTCTACGGGGTGGGGAGCGGAAGGCACAAGCATGACCACGATCAGGAATAGGAAGGTGCTCAGACTCCGGGAGTGGAAACGGGAGATGCAGGAATGAAAAAAAGCGCGTACTCCTATGCAACACTTCTTTTTTTGGCAATCCTCCTTATTGCCCTTGCAGGACCGTCCCCGTCGGCCGGCGGCGATGTAAAAGAAAGCCAGCCTGGACAGGAGGATACAAGGGGATACATTCAACGGCTCGAAAAAAGAGTATCCGATCTCGAAGCGGTGATACGAACCCTGCTGGAAGGAAGGATGCCCGATGTTTCTGCCGTCCGCCCGGCTCCTCCTTCCCCCGCCACGGGTGCAGACGAATGGGGCGAGCCGGTGCAGGGTGTGGAAGCGGCAAAGGGCAGGGACGAAGAAGCGAGACGCAGGCTCACCGAGATGGAAACCTGGAAGAGGAAGATGGAAGCGAAGGCGGCGAAAGAGGCGGAAGAGGAGGCCGACAAGGTGAAGCTCGAATTCACCGGAAAATACAAAGTCCGCTTTAATTCGAGAAACAATCTCAATCTTGACAATCCGTCCCAGTTCTGGCAGTTCGATAACTCCGCTTTCTTCGACCAGAGGGTTCAGTTGAAGCTGGAAGCAGAGTACGGTCCGCTCAACGCGGTGATCCTTTTCGATAAGGGAAACTTTGTATTCGACTGGAAGGAGGACAGCCAGGGAACCCTGGAGAGGTGGGGAGAGTTTTTCACCGTCACCTCCACTCTCCTCAGGGAGCTTTATGTCCAGTATACGGACGGTTTTGTCGTCAAAGCGGGCAGGCAGAACATTATGCTTGGAAACGGGGGGATCGTACTGGAGGGCCCTGTCGACTCCTTGAAGCTCACGTATCCTTTCGGCAGAACTCCCCTCGGAACGATTTCGGCCTCTCTGGCCTATATCGCAAACGCGGGGGGATTTGCCAATTATTCGAACATCACCTACCCTCCCGGGGTGGGGAACAGGAGCACCTCTTTACTGGGGGTGCCCAATAAGCTGGATGCGTATCTGCTCAGCTTCGATATCAAGCCGGGCCGGAACCTGAGTATAGTGCCGTATGCGATGAAGGCTGTCGACAGGGGCGGAAGCGGAGACCCCGATCTCAACCTCGACAAGGATTACAACCCGAACACAACGCCCCGGGACGGCGGTTTCGAACCTCTCTGGATAGGAGCGGCACTGTCAGGAAGGAGCGGGAGGTTGTCCTACTCCGGGGATTTTGTTTACCTGACGGGTACGTATTCGCAAGAGAGAGACTTCGACGCATACGCTTTTTTGATACGGGGAGACTACAATCTGCATAAGATCGTGCCGCTCAAGGACCTCACCGTCGGGCTCGAGTTTGGCCGCGGTTCGGGAAATACGGCTGAGGGGAAAGTGTCAGGCACGGGGGATGTCAACGATTTCACTGCATTGTTTCTCTGCAAGGAACGCAGGAAATTCGGCAACATATTCAGCGAGGACCTGCGGGCCGGCTATTTCGTAGCTGACAGCAATCTTGCGAACGTTACCTTCGTAAGGGCAAATGCGGATTTCGTACTTATCAAAGCGCTGAGGACGAACATCGCCCTTTCGAAGTTGTGGACAACGGAAAGCGTGTACAAGGGAAGGGGTCCGGTACGGGACTGGAGTGTAGGGGCTTCCACTACTTTGGAGAAAACACACGATATCGGATGGGAGGTGGATCTCAATTTCGACTTCCCTATCTATAAACGTTTACGGGGCTTTACCGAGATGGGGTACTTTGTCCCGGGCAGGGCATATCAACGGGCTGACGGCACGAGTGCGGACCCCGCATCGGAGATCGTCGTGGGAGCGGAATTTGAATTCTAGTCCCCGCTGTATTGTTATTTTTGTGCTGTGTATCGCTGCGGTGCTGCTTATCCTTCCCGCCGCAGGGGAAGGGAACGGTGGAATCGAGATCATTGTCGTCCCGAAAACGGGAAAAGGCCCGATGTGGGTTCATGTGGAGCCAAGGGTGAACAATCTGAAAGAGCCGCTGAAGTTCAGATGGTACTTCGGAGACGGACAGGAGAGTGGGGAGATGTACCCGAAGCCGCATTTCTACGAGGTGGGGAAATACAATCTCGTGCTGGAGGTTACCGAGCAGACCGGGAAGGTCTATACCGCAAGTGCTACCATCGATGCGGCCTCTCCGGGTTGATCGTCATCCTGTGTCCTTCGGGCCGAAGGAGAAAACGAATAAGGTGTCGGGCTAGAAAACGTGCGTGTTTTTTCAATGATTTTTAAAGGAGGTTTTGAAAGTGAGAGGTATGATGACAAAAGTGACGGTGCTGCGTGTTGTTTTTTGTGCGCTCTTCCTCACGGTGGCGGCATGGTCCGGCCCTGTACGGGCTGAAGACGCTTCCGTCATCAGGGCATCGCGGGTGGACGGAGCCGTGACGAAAAACGGGGCGCCGCTCAGAGAAGGGGATATTGTCCAGCGGGATGAAAAGATCGTGACGGGTGCCAATTCAGCCGCTCTTCTTTCCTGGTCGAACGGGAGCATGGTGGAAATATACCCTGATACCGCCCTCATGGTACGCGGTGTCACGTATGAAAGTGACAGGAAACTGGAGAAATCGCTGCTCTCTTTGGAAAAGGGCCGCATTTTCGCGAAGGCCCAGGTTCCCGAGCATCTCTTTAATCACTTTGAAGTAAGTTCGGGTGGAGTTGTCGTGATGACGCAAGGTGCGGAGCTTGCCCTGAAGTATGAAGAGGCGGAGAAGAAATCGACTGCCTGGTCTCTCCTCGGCGTTGTGATCGTCGATATGGAGACCCAGAAAGTGAGAATAGAGGACGGACAGCAAGCAGTCGTGAGGGCCGGGGCAAAACCGGAGAATCCCGTAGCGATCCAGGAAAAAGTAAAAGAGGGGCTGGTAAAAACCTCAAAAAGGCTTGGAGGCAGCTTGCTGGCGGATGAGGAAATAGCCTCTCCCGGCGGGCCTTTGAGCGTGAAGATCGGCGGGGTGAAAAACAGGAGGGGAAACGCTCCCTATACGGTGAAATTCAAGGCCCTTGTCAGGGGAGGCAGCGGAAAGATCAAATCGATTGACTGGAGCTTTGGAGATGGCGAAAGCGCCTCCGGAAAAGAGGCGAAGCATACCTTCACGCAAGGGGTTTACGTTGTCGTTCTCCAGGTCGAGGACGAGAACGGACAAAAATCGACGGCGCAGCTCAATATTTCCGTCGAAGAAAACTGCGGGTGCTAGGCACAGCCCCTTTCGTAAGTATCGACAGGGGAGTGGCGCTGCCGACGGACGGGAAGGTTTACGTCAACAGATTGAAGGAAGTTGACAAGTACGAGTTACGGTCCACCGCTGAGTATTTCGAAAACTTCAAATATTGTGTTTCGTTGGCGACGGAACGGTTGACGGGAGCGGAAAAGACAATAGCGAGCATACCGCTGAAGGGGAGGGCCTCCTGCAGACGAAAAATGATAACGGAATCCATTGGGAAGAAAGAGTGGGAGGAGGTAAAGATAATTTTCCTGAAGAAACTTGGAAATATAGGGAAAAAGACTCTGGAAGGGGGCGATCCCTTATCCCTCCTGTCGAGCAATTTCCGCATTTTGATGCAATGACCGTTTTATGAAAGGTGCGTACTTTTATGGGTTAAGGGCTTGAGGTGCTGCCAAGAAGACAGGAGAACCGTACCTGAGATCGGGGCAAAGAAACTGTCTCAGACGCGAGATATTTCAGAAAAATGGGTGAGTACCGGTACGGGATGTGTGCAAATACATTTTCAAATCTGGAGATCGGAGGAAGAGATGGATGGAGTGAAGCTCACAAGAAGATCTTTCCTTAAAGTAGTGAGCGCTATTGCCGTGACAGCAGGCGCTATCCCTGCCGCTCTGGCCGGAGAGGATGCCTCTTCACGCAAGCCTTACACCGAAGGGGGAGTCTCGCCTGTCCCCGATACAGTGGTAACGAGCGGCTGCATGTGGTGCCAGAATGCGTGCAGCATGAAAGTTCATGTGCAGGGCGGAAGAATTGTCAATATTTACGGTAATCCCGATGATCCCGTAACAGAGGGAAGGCTCTGCCCGAAGGGACAGAATAATGTAAATATGCTCTACAACAAGTATCGCTTGAAGACCCCTCTGAAAAGGGTGGGTCCACGGGGCAGAGCGGAATCCTACCATGCGGTGAGCTGGGATCAGGCCCTCTCCGAAATTGCCGGGAAGCTGAAAGCGGTGAGGGAGAAGTACGGTCCGGAGGCCTTCGCCTGGTGGGTTGCGGGAAGAAGTGAGTCGCAGGCGCGATCGGGACTGACCGGTACTTTTGAAAAGTTGTACGGTACTCCGCACCGGGAAGGGACGGGACCGTTCTGCAATTTTGCCGGATCCTCCGCCTCCAACTCCATCCTCGGGCACAATAATCCGCCATGGACCTACACGAGAGACGATTTCGGCGGTGCCGACTGGTATATGCTCGTGGGGAGCAACATGGCTGCCACCAAGGTTGTCGCTTTCGGCATGCTCAACGACGAGAGGATAAAACGAGGCGCGAAGCTCATCGTGGCTGACCCGAGGATGTCGGAGACGGCAAGCCGGGCGGATGTATGGCTGCCGGTCAGGCCCTCCACTGATATGGCCCTTGCCCTTTCGATGATGTACCACATTGTCGGGAGAAACCTGCAGAACGACAGCTTCATTAACGCGAAAGTGCTGGGCTTTGATAAATTGAAAGCTTTTCTTCTCGAAAAGAAATATACCCCCGAATGGGCGGAAAAGGTGTGCGGCATTCCTGCCGTGACGATACGGCAGCTTGCGGAGGAGTACGCAAAGACCGAAAAGGCGATCATCATGGGGAATGCGGGGCTGAGCCACCATACGAACGGGCATCTGACACACCGCGCGTTTTTTATGCTCGCCGCCATCACGGGACATTACGGCAAGCCGTCGATGGGGTATGCTTCCGGGAATGCGGGTGCTACGCCGGTGGGCAGTATTTCCGTCCCGCAGGAAAAGGAAGTAAAGCCGAAACGGCAGCGATTAGGCAAATCTCCCGTGGCTTGGATCGAGCCGATGATTACCGGAAAGCCGTACCCGATCAAAGCCTTCATGTCGTGCTGTAATCCCATGGTGCAGTGGGGAGACCATGACAGAATTATCAAGGCACTGGATAACCTGGAAGTATCCATCTATTACAATATGTATCCCAGTATTGAGACTTTGTATTTCGACTACATTTTACCCGTATCCCCATGGGCGGAATCGGGGGGGCTGGCTCCCGTTTCCGATGAGCGGCGGGTCGTTTTCAATCCTCAGGTCATTCAGCCCCTGCACCAGGCAAGACCGGAAAGGTGGATCTTCATAGAGCTGGGCAAGAGAATGGGGTGGGGAGATATATTCAAAGACGAGTACAAGGATCCGGTTGCATTACAAAAGGCGATGTCCAGGAAGAACGGGTTTTCACCGGAAAGGTTTTTTGCGAAGAAAGAGGGTGCATTGAGAGGACCGCTGCCGTCGCCTGATGCACCCGAAATCGGTACCCTCTATACTGAAAAGAACGGGGTTCCCGGTAAAAAAGGGCAATTCCCGCGTCCGTCGGGAAAGATCGAGATATGGACGGAAGAGCTTGAAAAGGCCTACAAAACACAAGGACTGAGTCCCCTTCCCGAATTCTATGTGGATCCTGAAATCGGTATGAAAGACGGGTTGCCGTATCTGGAGTACCTCGACGACGATACGACTGAAGGGGTTACCTCTCAGTTGATAGGGAAGATGAGAGCCCCCCGGGTCAAGATAAAGTATCCTGACAAGCCCGAGCTGTCCGGCTTTGATACCTATCTGATCACCGGCAAGCCGAGTGCCGCCCATTTCGGCGATGGAACACACTGGGTCGGGTGCCTCCAGGAGCAGATGCCCGACCAGTACTGCCTGATCCATCCGGAGAAGGCAAGAGAGGCCGGCATACAGAATGGCGACACAGTGACAATAACGGGATTGAAGGGGGAGTTCACTGCGAAAGCATGGACGTATGAGGGGATCCGGAGGGATACGATCTTTGTGCCCAATTCCTATTCCCCCAATCAGCCCTACAGTCAGTGGAAATCAATCAATAGTATCGTCAACAAGGACAAGAGATGCCCCGTTTCAGACCAGACAAACTACAAGGGACTTGTCTGCAAGGTCACCAGGGCATAAGGAGGAGGGGGAGATGAGTCAATACACGATGATGGTCGATCTGGAAAGGTGTATCGGATGCAAGTCCTGTGAGGCGGCCTGCAAGCTGGAGAACGGGATACCGATGGGACGGTACAGGACGAAGGTGATCTGGGTCGCTCCTCAGAAGGGAAGCAGGCTTTATTTCGTCTCGATGCCTTGCATGCATTGCGCAAAGCCCGCATGCAAGGCATCGTGTCCCGTCGGGGCGATCTCGAAACGCCAGGAAGACGGGGTTGTTCTTATCGACAAGGAAAGATGCATCGGGTGCCGGTATTGTGCCTGGGCATGTCCCTATGGAGCCATGGGGTTTGACGAGGACAGGATGGTGGCCGATAAGTGTACCTACTGTGCCCACCGGCTTGCCCGCGGAGAACAGCCGTCTTGTGTGACAAAGTGTCCCGGCCGGGCGCTGACATTCGGGCGGGCCGAAGAGCTTTTCGCTAAGGCGCGCTCTGAGGGGAGATGGTGTAAGGATATCGACACGTTTGGTACCGGACCTTCCACCTCTTACCTGGAAAGGCTTAAAAAATAATGACGGCGGAACCGCGTCTCCTTACGGATATATACTCACAATTAAGCGAGTTTTTCAAGGAACCGACGGAAGAGTTTGCGGACGACATTGCATCCGGCAGGGTCCTCAGGTTCTTCAAAAACGCCTTTTCTCTGCTGAACATTGATTCCTCTCTGTTTTTGGGCTTAAAAATCCCCGGCGACGTTTTCAAAACCGTCTCAGATGAATACAGAAAGCTCTTTCTGGGACCGATCCCTCCCTATATCGTCCCTGTCGAGAGTGTCTATAAGAGGTGGTCCCTGAGCTCCGAATGCACGTTGGGCATTGCAGGGGAGAGAGGATACCTCATGGGAGATCCTGCACTGGATATGATAAGGAGATACCAGGAAAGTGGAGTTGTCGTTCCCGATCTCTATGCATCAATGCCCGACCACATCGCCCTTGAACTGGAGTACATGGCGTATCTGTGCAGAAATGCTCCGGAAGAGGAGCAAAGGGAGTTCCGGGCGAATCACTTTGACTGGATCATCGATTTGGCGGATGAGGTGGCCGGATATGACGGGACAGGTTTTTATTCCACTGCGGTCGTTATGGCTGATCTGATCAACAGGAGTCTCTGGGAGTAACATGAAATAATGATAAGGCAGGGCATCACTGTTGCCAACGGGTCAGAGGGAGGCGGACCGTCTCAGGGATTCGATAAAGACCCGGTATGCATGGGGAAGGGATCTCCTCTTGTGCTTCACGATATAAAATTTTCTCCTCATCTGTACGTCGGTGATCTTTATTTCCCGGAGAATTCCCATTTTCAGCTCATCAGCCACTGCAAGACGGGACAGAATGGCGATCCCCAGTTCCGCCTTCACCGCCTGCTTCACCGCATCGGTGGACCCAAAGACCCCGGCTGTCTCGATCGTATCGAGGTTGATACCGTTCGCCTCGGCGATCTTGTCCACTTCCGTGCGTGTGCCGGACCCCTCCTCCCGCAGTACCATGGGAAGGGAGAAAAGCTCCCTGAAAGACACTGTTTTGCTCCTGACGAAAGAGGGGGAGGAGATGGCGATCAGCTCGTCCTCCATGAAGGGCTCATACTGCGCCTGCCCGGCATGCAGCTTCGACCCCGTAACGCCCAGCAGCAGTTCCTGGTTCAGTATCTTTTCCACTACTTCCTTCGAGTCGGAGATGGATATCTTGAAGGTGACCGAAGGATGCTCCTTCCGGAAGGCCGAGATGATGCGGGGCATTAGATAGGTGCCGGGGATGGTGCTTGCACCGATGACCAGCTCCCCGGAATCCTCTTGTTTCAGCTGCCTGATGGCATCCCGGATGGACTCGGACTTCTCGAGGATCTCCAAAGAGTGGCTGTAGAGTATTTCCGCTTCCTTTGTGGGAATGATCGTCCTCCCGAGACGGTCAAAGAGCGTACAGCCGAACTCCTCCTCCAGCGATTTTATATGGTCGCTGACGGTGGGCTGAGTAAGGTGGAGCTCCCCGGATGCTTTCGAGAAGCTTCTGTTCTTGAATACCGTAGCAAAAATCTTTAACTGGTGCAGATCCATAACTTTTTATTGTAGCATATTCGACGGCACCGGAGGTGGAGGAGACGCCGGATGAGAAAGTGAGCAGCCGCTCACCGCCACGGGGCGGAGCCGCTTTTCAGCCCTTCTTCACCGGGTATCTGTTTACCTGTAAACTGGAATTTTACATTGACAGGAGAGGGCGCTCGGAATACAATGGTAAGTACTATGAGGCTGCTCTCATTGCTTCTCCTTGTGGTTACGGGTCTGTCTCTTCTGGCGCCCGTTGTCATCGCGCATCCCCTTCCCGATACGGAGGGGACGGCGTCCTTTGTCACCCTCAATGTCTGCCATGCAACGGACAGCGGGACAGGGGGCAGCCTCGATATCCCTTGTCTTTATGAGTCCGCCGGCACCCTCGTGCGTACGGAAGGTGGCAGTCCTTACTGCCCGCCGGACTCCCCCTCGAAGTTTCTCCTCATCGCGTTTCAGGACGAGCGTCCTCCGCGCGTCTGACCTCCTGTCCCCGTAAGGGCGTCTCTCTCCTATTCCTGCTGCTGTACCGTATTCTGCTGCAGGTATTTTTTACGTGCATATGACCCCCTGAGGGACTCCCTTTTTTATTTTCTATTCCACATGCGAAATCATTGTGAAGAATTGACCCGGAGGACTGATGAAACGCTTTTGCTTTATATGTTTGCTGCTTCTTGCCGGTACAAAACTTGTTTTCGGACAGGGGGCGATGCCCGGGGAGGCCGGGGACAAGGCCGGGAAGGAAACCGTGGTGGAGAGCCTCGAAGAGGTGGTGGTCACCGGCTCGCGCGAGGCGGAACCGCTGAAGGAAACACCTCAGGCAGTAGGAGTTATCAAGGAAAAGGAGATAGAGGAGACAAGGCCGGCCCATCCGTCGGAAATTATGAGGACAGTCCCCGGGGTATGGGTGGATGTTACGGCGGGGGAGGGGCATAAGACGGCTATTCGCCAGCCCCTGACGACCAACCCTGTGTACCTCTATCTGGAGGACGGTATCCCGATACGGTCCACCGGGTTCTTCAACCACAACGCGCTTTACGAGGTAAATGTACCCGGGGCGGAACGCATCGAGGTGATAAAGGGTCCTGCCACCGCACTCTACGGAAGCGACGCAATAGGGGGAACCATTAATGTCATTACGAGGCCCTCTCCCGCGAAACCCGAGGTGGAGATTAATCCGGAGGTCGGGGAGTTCGGCTGGTACCGGTTTCTCGCAACGGGCGGCACCACATGGGGCAATAACGGCTTCAGGATCGATCTTAACACCACGCATTCGGACGGCTGGCGGGACAGGAGCGGCTACGACCGGCAGAGCGTCACCCTCCGGTGGGATCGGGTAATGGGCGACGACGCCTCGCTGAAGACCATAATCGGCTTTTCGAACATTGACCAGGATACCGGCGGGGCGAGCGGTCTCACAAAAGCGGACTTCGAGACGCGGCCCTCGTTTAACTATTACACCTTTGATTTCAGAAAGGTGAGGGCCTTCAGGGCCTCGACGGAGTATGAAAGGGGGATCGGGGAAAAGGGCTCTCTGAGTCTGATCCCCTACTTCAGGCATAACGAGATGGATCTTCTGCCCGGATGGGGGATATTCCAGTCCGGGTCGAACTTTTTCGGCTATGATTCCACAACGAAGTTTTATTCGCTCGGCCTGCTTGCAAAATACCGGCAGGATTTCGACTTCTGGAAGAGCAGGCTCATAGGGGGAATCGATATCGATTACTCCCCGGGAGACTATTTCGAGAGGCGCATCCAGGTCACAAAGAGCGGCGACCGGTATGTCTCGTATACCTATGTCGCAAGCACGGATAACAATTTCGACTACGCTGCGATTTTCACGGGCATTTCGCCGTACCTCCAGTTCGAGACGTCGCCTTTCCGGAGGCTCCGTATCACGGCGGGCGCCCGATACGACACCCTTTCGCATGACTATACGACACATCTCGAGCCGAATGCCAACAGGCCTCCCGACACGACCCGCACCTTCAGCCATCTGAGTCCCAAGATAGGCTTTACGTACGATTTTACAGAGAGCCTGAGCGGTTTCGCCTCCTACAGCAACGCCTTCAGAGCGCCCTCATCGGGCGACCTCTTTCGGGGAAGCCAGGGGACGGCCTCGACCTCCGTCAATCTCCGGTCGATAAAGGCGGACAGTTATGAGATCGGGGTGCGGGGAGGGATCGGGCAGATCGCTGCATTCAGCGCCTCCCTTTATTACATGACAAAAAAGGACGACATTGTGAGTTTCTCGCCCACCCCCGGTGTTACCGAGAGGCTGAACGCAGGAGAGACGGAACACAAGGGGATCGAGATAGGGATCGGCGTCAAGCCCGTGAAGGATGTCGAGGTGAGCAGCTCTTTCTCCTATGCGGTCCACCGGTACAAGGAGTATGTGGTGTCCTCCACGATTGATTACAGCGGAAACGAGATAGCGGTCGCGCCGAGAGTCATAATGGATACGCGGGTGGATTACCGGCCGCCGTTTCTCAAGGGCGGACTCGCTGAGCTCGAATGGGTAAAGCTCGGCAGGTACTGGATGGATGATGCGAATACCGAGCAGTACGGCGGCCACGATCTTTTCAACATACGGGCGTCCTATTACATCGCGAAACAATGGGAGATCTACGCGAGAGTCATCAATGTTACCGACGAACCGTATGCCGAGGAGGCGACAAAGAGTGCTTCGGGGGCGGCGCGATTTTCCCCGGGCCAGCCCAGGACTTTTTTTGGAGGGCTCGTGTATAAATGGGGAGGCAGACAATGAAAGGAGTAGCCAGGGCAGTTTTCTCCCTGCTGGTCGGTCTTGCTGTCGGTACGGTGTTTGCGAAGCTCAGTTTCCCCGGCTACACCCATGCGACAGTGGTGATACGGAAAGGGGGTGCGCCAAAGCCCCTCTCCCTCAACGGGACGGGCGGCAGGCAGGTGCTTGCGCTCTCGATGAAGAACCTCCAGAAATCGAGGGAGATCGGGATCCGTATGGAAGGGGCGGAGATACAGAGCTGGTATCCCCCGGTGGTTAGAATGCCTTTCAATAAAGGGATCTCCTTTGAGGAGGGGATATTCAGCGGGGTTGAGCCCGGGAAAAGGATACCGGTGTATATTGTGTTCACTGATAATGGCAAAAACAGGAAAATCGAGGTGGTCGATCCAACGGAGGGCTCCCTGATCCAGACGATCGATATCCTGAGGGGGCAAGGCGATGCAGAACACCGGCACTAAAAAAGGATCTCCCGGAACGAGATACATGATGATCCTCATCGGGATAGCCCTCTTTCTGCCTCCCTTGGCGATTATTCCCCAGACTGCCGGTGAGGTCAACCTGTGCGGGTCTGTCTGCCCGAGGATGTTTTTCATCCTCTCTCCGGCAGGGATACTGGAGGGGTTCAGAAACAATATGCAGGCTATGTGGTTCGGCGCATCCCTTGTCGGGCTGATCCTGCTCACCACCTTCCTCATGGGCAGGCTGTGGTGCAGCCATCTCTGCCCCATAGGCGGAACAACGGAGCTCGTGAGCCGCGGCATCCCCGAAAGGCTCAAGACAAGTTTCTCCTTCCTGCATGCCCCGGCGTTCAGATATGCCTATTTCATTGTTTTCATTGCAGGAATGCTGGCAGGAATTGGGGGCATTGCCTGTAAGCTCTGCAATTTCAGGGTGGTTCCCTTCATGGCGGGTTCGCTGTTTGTTCCTTCCTACAGGACATACCTGTTCTCGTCAGTCGGCCTTGCGGGGATTGCTACGGTGTCCCTGACGGGCTTCTTTGCAAGGGGAGGAAGGGGCTACTGCAATCTCCTGTGTCCCGTGGGGGCCCTTGACAGCATGGTGAATTACCTCAGTGAGAGACTCGGATTTACACGGAAGGTGAGGACGGACCTCTCAAAGTGCAACGGATGCGGTAAATGCATCGGTGAGTGCATGGTCTGGGCGTTGGAGCGTTCCGGGAACGGGAAAATAAAGAGAGACCAGGCTTCCTGCATGTCCTGCAAGGAATGCATACATGCCTGTCCTCAGGAGGCGATACGCTATGGAAGGTTGTAAGAGTAAGCTTTTGTGCGGCGCAGTGGGCGTTTCGAGCGGTCTTCCCGGGGTAGTATCCCTGTCGAATTGTACGGGCGGTGCCTGTACGTCCTGCTTCCTCTGTGCGGGGGCGGTTGTCGGGATTCTCCTGCTTGCCCTGGTGCAAAAAATCAAAGGAATGAGCCTGCAGACAGAGGGGAGGGGATGAACCGCTCTTTCAAGGCGCTGCAGCTCTCCCTGGCCCTGCACGCTGCCCTCGTCATCGCTGCCTTTGCTGCAGGCCTTTTTGCCCGTCCCGGGCGTACGCCGATGGTGATCGATTTCACCCTTATGGAGAGTCCCTCAAAAGCAGAGAAGCTGGTGCGGTCCGGGCTCATAAGACCCGACAGGGAGAAAAAGGCCGGGAAGAGAGAGACAAAGGAGCAGCCGGAGGAGCATTCGCCGTATCCGGCTCCGCAGTCGCACGCGGCAGCGGAAGCCCGTGCGCTCCCTGCCCCGGAACAGGAGAGGATTCCCCCCGTTTCCTCTCCTGTTCCGGGGTTGGGAGGGGCTTCCCCTTCTGCAAAGTCTTCTACGGCGGTCACCGGGGGCCGGGAAACGGCGTCTCTCCCGGGCAGAGAGAGCGCAGCCGGACCTTCGAAAGGGGCGTATGCGGAGAGGAACGGAGCGGGGGAGGGGGAAAGCATGCCGGAGGGAATGAAAAAGCGCTATCTCCGGGAGCATTTCGCCTATATAAGGGATCGTGTGATAAAAGGCCTCTCGTACCCTGCTGTGGCAAAGAGGAAAGGATGGGAGGGGAGAGTCGTCCTCTCCTTTTCCGTTGCGGGAGACGGTTCCGTCGGCACCGTAAAGATCGTGCAGAGCTCGGGCAGGGAGGTCCTGGACCAGGGGGCGCTGGAGGCGGTGAGGAGGGCATCCCCCTTTCCACGGCCTCCGGTGGAGGCGGAGGTGGTCTTGCCGGTGGTCTACCAGCTCCGGTAGCGGCGGGGAGTGCCGGGTCTGCCCTCCTCCTCGTCCCATTTGACAAAAGCCGTGCGGTGGTCTTACAGTTGAGGAAGAATGGCAGCGTCCGTGAGACAAAATACAGCGGTACCGGCGAAGAGACTGTTTGTTCCTTTCCTGCTCTCCCTGGTGCTCCTTGCCTCGTGCTCCGGGCAGCCCGCATACTCTTCCGCCCCGGTGGCGGGATCTGAAGTGATCATTGATGCAGCATCTCTCATTCCCGATACGCCCCGCTTCTTTACCTATCGGTACCAGGGAAAGAGCGTCAATTTCTTTGTCGTCAGGTATGGGGAAAGAGTACTCTCCTTTCTCGATGCCTGTGTGACCTGTTACCGGTCGAAGCAGGGGTACCGTTTCACCGAAGGCAGCTTCGTCTGCAGAGACTGCGGAAAGGCCTATGTCCTGCCCGAGATGGAGACGGGATTCGGGGGCTGTTTCCCCATCAAGGTCAGGGGGACCCTGAAGGACGGACGGTACCGCATCCCCCTGGCGTCCCTCGAAAAAGCCTCGTCTGTTTTTTGAGAGAGGGGGCCGAGCAACCCTTTTTTGACCGTCCTGCCGGAAACATGATAGAGTAGGTGCCATGGATCCTGTCACACACGCTCTCTCGGGCATGGTTTTCCGGCAGTTGGGGTTCAGGGGTAAGGCTGCACTGTTTGTCCTCGTCTTTTCTGCTGTCGCCCCCGATTTCGATTATATCACCCGCCTCTGGGGCGCCGCTGCCTTTCTCAAGTACCATCGGGGGATTACCCACGGTGTTGTTGCTCTGGGAGTCTTTCCCCTTGCTATGGGGTTCCTCTTCCGCAAGAGCGGGGGCTTTTTCTATAATGCATCTCTCTCGTTCCTGGGCTACTCTTCGCATCTCCTTCTGGACCTTACGAACCAGTACGGCACCAGGATTCTGGCGCCCCTGGACGGGAACCGGTATTCCCTGGATCTCACTTTCATCATCGATCCCTACATCACCCTCGGCCTGCTGCTCGCCGTTCTTCTGGGAAAGGTCAGCAGAAGGCGTCCTGCCCTGATCGCCGCCTGTGCCCTCCTTTCCATTACGTTTTACCTGGGGGGAAAATATTATATGCAGGGGGAGGCGCGGCAGTTTCTCAAGACAAAAATGGATGCCCATACCTACAAGGTGTATCCCCTTCCCAACGGATTCTTTCGCTGGTGGTTTGTGGTGCGGTCCGGCGATGAGGTGACCACCGGGTTTGTCGACCTCTTTCTGAAGAAGGCCTGTGTTCATGAGAAATACAGGGTGCATCCCGTTGACCCGGCTGCAATCGAATCGAAGAAAAGCCGGGTGGTGCAGCGCTTCCTCGCCTTTGCCGGGACTCCCCATGCCGAGGTGAAAAGGGGGGCCGGAAAGACAGTGGTTACCTGGCGGGAATTGTCCTATTCCTTCCTGCCCGGGGAGCGGTTTGTTGCCGAGGTGGTGATGGATGCAAAAGGGGAAATCATACGGGCAGAGTTCAGGATGTGAGATGAGGGTGTGCGAGATATTTGCGAGCATTCAGGGCGAGTCTTCCTACGCGGGACTTCCATGTGTCTTTGTGCGTTTGACCGGCTGCAATCTCCGGTGTGCCTGGTGTGATACCGCCTATGCCTATGAAGAGGGTACGGAGGTGACCGAAGAGGAAGTCCTTGCGCGGGTGGGGGAATTCGGGATCGGGCTGGTGGAACTGACCGGCGGGGAGCCCCTGCTGCAGGGGGAGGCGCTTCCCCTGATCGTGAAACTGCTCGACAGAGGGTACGCGGTCCTCATCGAGACGAACGGAAGCGTGAGCATACGGGAGGTGGATCCGCGGGCGGTGGTGATCATGGACATCAAGACACCGAAGAGCGGGATGTTCGACCGGATGGACCTGAGGAACCTGGAGCATCTCAAACCCTCCGATGAGGTAAAATTCGTAGTGACGGACCGGGAGGAGTATAAGTGGGTAAAAGGCTTCATTGCGGAGCACCGGCTGGCCGGGAGGTGCACGATCCTGCTTTCCCCCGCCTTCGGGACGCTTCCTGCACGGGTTTTATCCCGCTGGATTCTCGAAGACAGGCTCCCGGTACGGCTGAATGTGCAGTTGCATAAATATATCTACGACCCCGGGGAAAGGGGAGTATGAGGAGGTCAGGAGTCTGTCATGGAGCAGGATGAAGCGAAGATAGTCACCGTGTACTCGGCCATTGTCATCACTTTTACGTGCCCTTACTGCAATGCGCCGGTGGAGATCAAATCCGAAGTCCCGCCGAAGGAGGATTTCAGGGCGACCTGTCCGCACTGCGGCAGGGACTCCCTTGTCAAGCTGAACAGGAGGACGGCGTACCGGAAGAGCGTCTCTCTTCCCATCAGCTACTCCCTGTCGGACATTTACGATCCCAATGACAAAAAGGCGAAACGGGGGACGATGATCGATATATCGAAAGGGGGACTTCGGATCGAGGCCCCCCTGTTCCGTTTCTCCGACGCCTACGAAAAGGAAGGCGCTCTCATGACCCTCCTCTTCTCGCTGCCCCCGCGGGAGCAGGTGATCAGGATAAAGGCGAAAGTAATCCGGATCATCCCCTGCCCGGGGGGCAAGTTCCATATGGCGATGCAGTTCGTGGATATCAACGAGCACCAGAGCAAGGCGGTCAATTTTTTCCTGATGCCGTAAGAAGAGAGTGGCCGCAGCAGCGTACGTACGGGGGGCTGAAGGGGCACTCCCTTTCCGGTTACAAGGTGATTTCCCCTTCCTGGGTGAGGGCGAAACATTCCATTTCCGCTCCTTTTTCTCCAATGATCCGGCGGCAGTCGTCGACAATGGTATCGAGGGCGTCATCACTTCTATCCTGATTGTGGTGGTACAACCCGAACCTCTTAACTCCCGCATCCAGTGCCAGATGCAGCGCATCCCGGTAGCGGCTGTGGCCCCACGCCTCCGTTTTCCGGTACTCCTCGTCCGTATATTCGGCATCGTGGATGAGCAGGTCGGCCCCCCGGGAGAATTCCCGGTAGTCTTCATAGGTGCGGCCCCCCGGGTGGCGGTAGGACAGTTCATTGTCGGTCAGAAAAACCAGGCTCTTTCCGTCTTCGGTAAAGCGGAATCCGAGTCCCCTGTTGGGGTGGCTGAGGGGAATGGTGGCAACGGTGACTGAATCGATGGAGAAAGAGCCGCCGCACTCGCCCTGGTACGTAACGTCCGCTTTGATCTCGTCGAAGCGCACCGGAAAGTGGGGGGGACTCATGACATCGGACAGCAACTGGCGTATCGCCCCCTGTGCAGTGGGGCAGCCGAAGATTCGTATCCGGGTTTTCGGGGAGTAGATCGGCTTGAAAAAGGGGAAGCCGAGGATATGGTCCCAGTGGGAGTGGGTAAACACCATGGCGACGCCAAAGCGGTTCTCCCGGAGGAGCTGGTTCCCCAGGCGCCGTATTCCCGTGCCCGCGTCCACGATGATGATCTCATCGTTTTTTGTTCTGATCTCCAGGCAGGGGGTATCTCCCCCGTACCGTACATATTCCGTGCCCGAGACGGGGATGGAGCCCCTTGCCCCCCAGCATCTGACGATCACGCGCCGCTCCTTCTTCCTCGAAAGAGGAAATGTATAAAGCTTCAGAGTATTCAGAATGAAACAGAGGCTGGATCTGCGCAAGGAAGTCTGTAAGCGCCGCGAGGAGGGGGGATTCCCTTATGAATTATCGCGGTGGGAGCGGTATCTCGTGATCTCGGACTCGAAATTATCGCTCAGAATTCCTTTTCCCCTGCACTGCATGATCTCTTCCAGGGGCCAGAACCTCACCTCGTCGATTTCCTCCCGGTTGAAAAAGAAGGGGCCATTATGGATGCCTGCGTGGGTGAACACCATCTCCGTCTCAAAGGGATTGGTATGGATATAGGAATAAAGAAACTCCAGGGTATCGGAGACGATCCCCAACTCCTCTTCCATTTCCCTCAGTGCCCCGGCGGCGAGGTCCTCACCGGGAGACAGATGTCCGCCCACCGAAGTGTCCCATTTCCCCGGGGCAACATCCTTCTCCATGGATCTCTTCTGAAGGAGCAGCTCTCCCCGGGTATTGAACACCAGCACGTGGACGACTTTATGCATCAGGGTGGGATTCCCGTGGACTTCGGAGCGCGGGGCGAGCCCGACGGTCCTTCCCTCGGTATCCACAATTTCCAGCATCTCTTCCGGCATGGTTAAAGATACCAGAAAGTTCCCCCTCCCGTAAACCGGGGTCTGCTCCGGAGGTGCACTTCAAAGTGGTGGCATGTCCCTTTGATCTTGGGGGAGTCAGCAGGGAGTCATCGCTCTCACGAGAGATTTCTGCGTCTCTATGGCTCACTCCACTACCCCACACTGTCGCGGAGAGGAGGGGATAACAGTTAGCCCTTTCTTAGTGTGGTGTTTCAAAAATAACTGCAACAAGTCTGTCATTGCGAAGAGCCGTATCCTGAAGCAATCTCGTTGTTGAAGCTCAGAGATTGCCGCGCTGCGCTCCTCCTAAGAAACTCCTGGGACAGGGGTCTCCTGCAGGGTAAGGGTATACCCCAGCTCCTGAGCCTTTCTTTTGAGGTTTCGTATGACCCTCTCTTTATATTGCTGTTCATAATACTCTGCTCCGCTATCCCTATAGAGCTGTTTGGTTGTCCAGAGAGTGTAAAAGATGCGCGCCAGTTTATGCGCCGTGGCGGTGATCGCCTTCGGAGCCC
>NSJL01000063.1 GCA_002634385.1 Nitrospira sp. | reverse complement strand
CTTTTACGCCGAACAGCAAGCTTTTTTCTAGTGACTACCCGTATGTTCCGGCTTGGCAATACTTCTGGCAACTTTATCTGTAATGCCTCTAATAATTCATGTGATTGTTGCCGCGGACGCGGGATCTTCTGGCAACTAGCTTTTTGGCCTTTGATTGTTACTTCCATCGAACAAATGGTCGTCAATTGTGCGAGACCTTCCTCTACCGTCAAGTCAAAATTCTTCCACGCTCTGCGCAGCCTTCGAATTATCATGTACGCAAGCATTACCACAAACACATGTCCCCGTGTACTATCCTCCTTTCTTACATACACCGGACGAACCTCCAAATTCACCGTCTTACAGTCCCGAAACGCCTTCTCCACTTCCGTTAAATCCTTGTATCGTTCATGTACCAGATTGGTATCCGCCTCGTTCTCCTCAAGATCAGTCTTGATTGCGTAACAACCATCAAGGTATGATGCCTCCTTTAATGCTTCCTCATCTCTCTCTATCTTTAGCGTCCTATCCTCTTCTTTTATCTGCACCCACCCATCAAGTTTCAATCTCGTTAGCCTTTCCCTTGTTGTTTCCAGGGCCTTCGATACTGACGACTTAGGATGTTCCTTCAGATAACTGTTCTTCTTCACGATGTATTTCTCTATACTCTGTAATTTTGATACACGGGTCTTTGACATCTCTTCCGCCCTTACCGGATTGCGCCTCAGAATATATCGAACCTCATCATCCTTTATCTCGCAGAGCTTTTCTTCGAACAATCCTAATTGCAGTATCCCTTTATTTATCAACGACTCTATCTGCGGCTTGGTTATCGCCGTTATGTAATGAAACCCTTCCGGTAAACTTTCGATTTGCACCGTCTTGATCATCCCACGATCTCCTACAATCGTTACATCTTTGCATCCAAACCGCTCTAATACCTTCTTTACCTGAGATTCAAAGGTCTTCGGATCCTGGGTGTTGCCCCTAAATACTTCTGTTGATACCGGCTCCCCGGATTCATCACAAAGCATACCGATCACTATCTGTTTTTTCCTCTTTTTGCCGTCACGATTATACCCGTACTCACCAAAATGATTCGACTTCCCCTCTAAATAACTGCTCGTCACGTCATACAAAAACAACTTCGGCTTATTGCCTCCTCGTCTTAATGCTACGTCTTAGAATAAATGCTCCAAAAATGCCCAATTAGTCTCAGAATATTTGAGTCTAATACCCAGCAAATGATTTGAAAAATCTTACCCAGCTACCCCGCCTTTTTTTTATCCTGCGTAAGTATTTCACTTGATTTTTTGTTCACGTTAAGAAAAATACATCGTTTACCCCGTTAGAAAGAAGTTCCGTCCGTAAGGCGGAGTAAAGCCTCATTAAATAGTTTGGAAGGGGTTAAAACCACTTCCAAACTTCCTAACGGCGGTTTACTTCCCAGTTCCCCGTTTTCACGAGGACAAGTTTTGTAAGATTTTTCCGGAACATAAAAAACTCAGGGCAGGAGGACCGAACGTTGGGAAACTTCATCCTCCTGCCCATTTCCCCCCTATACAAAGGAGGCAGTGCGTGAATATTATAGAAAAAATCCACAAGCATGAAAAGCTTATTGCGACAAAACAGAAGCCATGCTTTTGTCCAAAGTGCAAGAGTACCCATGTCAATTTCACCCTTCATGAATGCAGATATCGGTTGTTTCACGTTATTATCGACTCCCTTGTTCATACGATAGAATCTTTCCTGGGACGTTGGAAATGTTCCTTGTGCAAGAAGACGTTTACTTCCTATCCTGAGTATGCGCTCCCTTACAAGCGGTACGTAAAGGATCACTGTCTCTCCTTCAGTCAGGCTTATGTCAAAGATGATACAGAAACCTACCGGAGTGTCTCCTCTGCCATCGGATATACTACCCGAACACAGGAAATAGACAACCGCATGCTTGCCTGGTCAACCGTTTGGAGGTGGCTGCGTTTCTTTGGCTCACTGAAATACACACTCCGCAACGCCTTTGACCTCATCAGGCAGGCCGACCCCAACTCTCCGGTTTTTCGCCAAATGTTTCCCATTTACCACGGAAAGTATAAAAGCAAACAACGAAAAACCTCCCTCGATCAATCGATTCAATTGTTCAGCGCCGAGCCGGAATATCACCGAATTTTTGGGCATTCATTTTTCCCCGAACTGGCAACAAAAAGCGGCTGGTCTTGAGTTACAATCACCTCCACACTTAAAAAAGGAGGTGAATTATGAAATCGAAAGACGAAAAATGGGCTTTATTCTGGTGCAATCTTCTGCATCCTGTCATCTTCGGTGAGATTGAGAAGGAGCAGACCAACCTTTTTCTGAAAAAACTCTGCCTTCAGGAGGTCGTATTCCCCAACGGAAAGCGGAAAAGACCCACTATCTCTACCCTCAGGAGAAAACTCAACCGCTACCGCAAAGATGGATTTCAATCTCTTGCAAGAAAGGCGAGGAGCGACCGTGGCGCATCCAGAAGGTTTTCTCCTGAAATTATCGACAAAGCCGTTGAACTCAAAAAAGAACAACCACGCCGCAGCGACGATTGCCTCAACCGCTTTCTTGAGAAATACTATGGGAAAACGATCCCCAAATCCACCCTCTACCGCCATCTCAGACTCGCAGGGGCGACCCGGCTCAAACTCGGCGTCTCACAGCAAAAGGTGCGTATACGCTCTTAGCCGTGAGCATACCCACGACCTCTGGATTGGCGACTTCCAGGAAGGCCCTTTCGTGCTCGTTGACGGCGAGGCGCTTCCCACAAACCTCTGTCTCTTTATCGACTGCTACAGCCGTTATGTGGTCGAAGGACGGTATTATCTCAAACAAACCCTCGATATCCTTATCGATTCTCTCATCAGGGCCTGGACTATCCACGGCTCGCCCAAAGAACTCTACCTCGACAATGCCAAGGTCTACCACTCTGACGCCCTGCGCTCTGCCTGTTACAACCTCGGCATTAAACTCATCCACAGACCACCACGCGACCCTGCTCCCGGCGGACTGGTCGAACGTTTCTTCGGCACCAGCCAGACACAGTTCGAGTCGGAAGTCCGCTCCGGCGACATTATCACCCTTGATGCCATTAACCAGGCCTTCTCCGCTTACCTTGCCGTTGTCTATCACGCAAGAATCCACTCCGAAACCAATCAATCTCCAAAACAACGCTACGACGAGGGGCTTACCGTCATCCGACACGTCGATATGGACGCCGCTCTTGCCTTCTTCATGAAACGCATCCCCAGAACCGTTGACAGAACCTTTGCCGATGTCCGCATTGATAACCGCTTTTACCGTGTTGACCCCAAACTCAGAGGCGATAAAGTAGAAGTCCGTTACGACCCATACGGCGATCTCAAAAAGGTCTTGATCTATTCCGCAAACGGTGAATACCTCGGCTCGGGAAATCTCTACCTGCGCGACCAGGGCGCTGAAACTCCAGCCGCCTCACCTTCAAAACCAAAACATAATTACCTCGACCTTATCACTCAGAAACACAAATCCATTCTCCAGGCTCAGGCCAAAGGCATTGATTACCACCAAATCATCTCCGAACGACCCTGGCCATTCATGGCATTCGTCCAGAAACTCGCACTCCTCATGGGACACAAAGGCTCTCTCTCCGCCTTCAGCTCTCATGAACTCGAATCGCTTAAAAAATGCTACAACCGTATCCCCGCTCTCAACGAATCATTGCTCACGGAGGCATTCCAAAATGCCTCCGTGAAAACCTTACCCTATATCATTCGTGAATTACAAATCGCTTACTCGAAAAAGGAGGTCTCTTAACCATGTTTACTTCTCATTTTTCCATGACTACTCAGCCGTTCTCTGAAAGAATCAACACCAGCCTTATCATGAAAGACGAACGCTTTACCCAGGGGCTTGCACGACTCCAATACCTCTTACACTCAGGCTCTATCGCCGTCCTCTACGGACAGACGGGAGTCGGAAAATCCACACTCCTCAAACTCTTCCTCTCACAAATCCCCCAAAACCTGTTTCTCCCCATCTACCTCCATTTTACCCACCTAAAATCATCCAGCCTTCTCT